>CACWSO010000004.1 GCA_902763505.1 uncultured Eubacteriales bacterium
CTGCAGCCGCGCTACAATACAAAAGCCCCATTCAGTTCAAACATGAACGGGGCTTTTGATGTTTCTTTTTGCTGTCTACTTTTAGTTGACAGGTTCAGCCGCATTCCACGACAGCATTTTTCTTTTGTCTTTATGATGCCTTTTCTTTATGCTTCTTCTCTTTTGACTCCGATGCCGAAGATAATCGAGATGATGACACTGATCAGCAGGAAGCCTTGGTAGAACAGGAACGGCACGATCGTAATGCTCCCGATTCCGGCGATGCCTGCTGCGATGAGCAACTGTGCTCCGTAAGGAATGATTCCCTGCCAGATGCAGGAGAAGATGTCCAGTATGGAAGCGGTTCTTGCCGGGGAAACATCGAAGTGCTCACTGACGTTCTTTGCCAGAGGTCCGGCCATAACGATTGCAACTGTATTGTTCGCCGTTGCGATATCCATGATGGAAACCAGAAGACCGATGCCGAACTCTCCTCCTCTGCGGCTCTTGAATCCGCGCTGAATCAGCTGAAGGATGAATTCAAATCCGCCGAACTCTCTCATGAGTGCGCCGATGGATGCAACCAGAATCGTAACGATCATTGTCTCGAACATTCCGGTTGTTCCCTCGCCCATGGCAGACATTGCAGTGCTCATAGTCAGAGAACCGGTAATCAGTCCCATGATCATGCTGAGGATCGCGCCGCAGCCGAGAACGATGAACACATTGATACCGCAAAGTGCTGCGATGAGAACTGCGAAGTACGGCAGTGCCTGCAGGAAGTTGAAATCGAAGTGACCGATTTCTGCACCGCTGCTTCTCATGCACAGGATGATCAGCAGAATCAGCGTAGCGATCGCTGCCGGAAGTGCGATGCGGAAGTTCGCCTTGAACTTCTCTTTCATTGCGATGCCCTGTGTCTTTGTAGCCGCGATTGTCGTGTCACTGATAAAGGAAAGGTTGTCGCCGAACATTGCGCCGCCGACGATGGTGCCGATGCAAAGCGGCAGACTGAGGTTTGCTGTCTCTGCAACACTCATTGCGATTGGTGCAAGAACGGTGATTGTTCCGCAGGAAGTACCCATGGCCATTGAGATGATGCAGGCGATGATAAAGAGTCCCGGTACTGCAAATCCGGATGGGATAACATCCAGAAGCATGTAAGCCGTACTGTCAGCCCCGCCGGAAGCCTTTGCAACGCCTGAGAAAGCGCCTGCCAGAAGGAAGATGAACAGCATAATGGTAATGTTGTCATCGCCGATTCCTCTGGCGCATGCCGTGATTTTCTCATCAAAAGGCAGTTCTTTGTTCTGTACAAAAGCAACGGCCAATGCAATCATGAATGCAACAACTACAGATGTTACGTAGAAACCCATTCCGCCCTCGACCGGATTGATGTACTCATAGTAGATACCACTGCCCAGATAGACGATCAGGAAGATGATGATCGGCAGCAGTGCTAGTCCATTTGGTTTTTTCTGTTCCATTTTAAGTCACTCTCCAATGATAGAAATATAATGTAAAAAACTCGCAGGCTGAAAGCCCGCGAGCACGATTATAACATATCAAAAATTCTTGTCAATGAACGATTCGCATATGCCGCTAAACCGTCTGAATCTGACAGCACCGCATAGCAGCAAGTGCATTTTCATGGGTTTCCGGCGTCACCCCTGCGCAGCATTGTGAATCGACGATGATCGGCACTTCCGGCAGAAAAGCCTTCACGATCATGGCGTTGGAAATGACACAGATATCCGTACAGAGTCCAATCAGGGTGATGGCTCCGATCGGTTCTTCTTCGTTCATTGCCTTGAGCATTGGTCCAAGCTCTGATGAACCGAAGGTCACTTTATCCAAAGGCTTTGTGGTTCTGAGCGCATCCAGTTCCGGCCTGATTTGCCATCCATCGGTTCCCTCGATGCAGTGCGGAACAGGCAGGTTCCGTCCCTCCTGTGTCTGCATATACTCCGGTCCGTGGGTGTCTCTCGTGAAAATCACCGTTCCTTCAAACTGTTCTATTTTTTCTTTGACTTTCGGAACAATTGCGACTGCCTCTTTCGTTCCGAGGGCGCCGTCGATAAAGTCGTTCTGCATATCGACGACGATCAATACATCACGCATCCTGCACCTCTCCGTCCAGCTCGATCTCGGCGGCGAATTCTTCCATACCGCGTACGCAGATCTCTGCTACGTCACGCACCTCCATGCCAAGCATCTCGCATCCCTGTTCAATGACTTCTCTGTCGCATCCGGCCGCGAATTTCTTGTCTTTGTACTTCTTCATAAGACTCTTCATCTTGAAGTTGTGAATTCCTTCCGGGCGCATGCGGGCATAAGCCTGAATGATTCCCGTCAGTTCATCGACCGTGAAGAGACTCTTTTCCAGATTCGACTCAGGTTTCACATCCGTACACAGGCCATAACCGTGGGCCATAATAGCGCGTACATCTTCCGGATCGACGCCTTCCGCCAGCAGCTCCTTCTCTGTGTGCTGCAGATGCTCTTCCGGGTATTTCTCATAATCGTAATCGTGGAGATATCCAATTGCCTGCCAGTGTTCCTTGTCTTCTCCGAAATGTTCTGCCATCGCTCCCATTGCAGCCATGACATTTGTTGCATGGATGATCAGCGCATGATCCGTCACCATCGTGCCGTTCAACTCTTTCGCTCTTTCAAGTGTAAGCATACTCATTCCTCCCTTTTGGTATACAGAAAGTTTAACACCTGCTGTACTGATTATGCAATCTCGTTTATAATTATAGTACACTTCATTTAAGGGAGGAACATGATTATGTCAAACCAGATCAGAGGGGAATACAGCAAGTATATAAATGAAACCAGGCGGGCGGTTCCAACGCCTGAAAACATCTGCAGGGCAGACGGGACCTGCGAATTCGGAACCTTCGAAAGCGAGTTTGAGAAGATGGATTTCCTGAAACTCAAAGGGCCGACATCAATGCCAAACATTTTTAACCGCCTTAAACTGACGTTGTGGGAAGCGACGGAAGTCCACTTCAAAAACGGCGTGTTGCTTGCAGTAGTCTGCGATATGGGCATCTTCGGTAAGACGCTGAATGTCTTTTATGACAAACGCACCCACAAGACCTACTGCTGGGATACGAATCTCAAAAGCAAGAAAACCCAGATTGCGCCGAACCTCATCAACGGCGCAGTCGCTTATGCGGAAACAGATGTCAGCTTCGTGAGATATGAAAACACGTTGAATGAAGGACGCGTAGATTTATCCGGCGCCCACAAAGGCAAGTGCCTGATTACTGATCCGAAAGCTGACAAAACAGCCGTCGCGGCGATGAAGGAAAATACTGGCGAGGCGGAGATTTTCTATGATCTTCATCTGACTAGATTGTCGAATCCGAGCATCGCGAGCATTCCGTTCTCAGAAACGAAACCGCGGCCTCTGTATTCGCAGAAGGATTTCTTCAAGGCGGAAGGTTTCCTGATTCTCAACGGAGAGAAGATGGAATGCGACGAAGATACTGTCGCCGTTGTCGATGACCACAGAGGATATTATCCACGTCATGCCCATTACGATTGGGTCACCACTTTGGGAAGATATGATTTCAACGGTGAGAAAAAATACCTCGCCTTCAACCTGACCCGCAATCAGTCGATCGATCAGGACAAATATAATGAAAACATTCTGTGGCTGGAAGGCGCGTCAAGCCTGCTCCCGCCGGTAACATTCACCAGAAATCCGGAAACTGCGGACTTCAAAGACTACGCCGAATGGCTCGTGAAAGATGAGTATGGCATGGTGAATCTGAAGTTCAAGGTCTACAGCCTGAATCCGATGATAGTGCATGCAGGTGTTGTGAACATCGACTACTACATCACCTTCGGCGAACTGGAGGGATTTCTCCTCGACGAAGCCGGCAACAAATACGATCTGACCGGCTGCGTGGGAATGGGCGAAGACAAGACACTGCTTCTGTAATCAGCGAGGGAAAAAATGAACCGACCATATGTCATCTGCCATATGCAGGCTTCCATCGACGGAAACACCGCTTCAGCAGGTCTTTTCGATCGTCCCCTTTCCGATGGAAACAGCGGCAAGCAGGATGCTTCTGCCTTTGCATTTTCACAATTCAGGCTTACGGAAATAAATCAGCTTCCGGAGGACAGTCTTTGGCTGAAATATGTTCCGCTCAAGTCTTCTTTGTGATAAAATACTAAACAGTTAATAATTTCTGAAAGGAGAATAAATATATGACTAAGAACATTGATTGGGGCAGCCTCAGCTTCAAGTATCAGCCAACGGATTACCGTGTTACTGCATCTTACGAAGATGGGAAGTGGAGCGAGCTGGAGCTTACTACTGATCCTACCGTACACATTTCAGAGTGCGCATGCGTCCTGCAGTATGCACAGACTGTTTTTGAAGGGCTGAAAGCCTACAGAACAGAAGACGGTAAGATCGTTACCTTCCGTCCTGATCTGAACGCTCAGAGAATGATCGACTCAGCGGTAAGACTGGCAATGCCGCCAGTACCTGAAGATATGTTCATGAAGGCTCTCGACATGCTGGTAAAAGCAAATGCAGATTGGGTGCCTCCATACGGCAGCGGCGCTACACTGTACATCCGTCCGTTCATCTATGGAAGCGGACCGATGATTGGCGTTGCACCTGCTCCTTCATTTGAATTCCGCATGATGTGCATGCCGGTTGGTCCTTATTTCAAGGAAGGCATCAAGCCAATCGTCATCAAGGTATCCGACTTTGACAGAGCAGCTCCTCACGGAACAGGCAACATCAAAGCAGGTCTGAACTATGCAATGAGCCTCTATGCTGGTGAACTCGCTCATGCAGAAGGTTTTGCAGAGAACATGTATCTGGATGCAGGTACGAGAACATGCGTGGAAGAGACAGGCGGAGCAAACTTCATCTTCATCACGAAAGACGGCAAGGTCGTAACACCGAAGTCACATTCTGATTCCATTCTTCCATCTGTAACGAGAAGAAGTCTGATGGTCGTTGCGAGCGATGTCCTTGGGATGGAAACAGAAACAAGAGAAGTGAAGTTCGAAGAGGTTCCTGAATTCGCAGAATGCGGGCTCTGCGGAACGGCGGCTGTTATCTCACCAGTTGGTAAGATCAATGACCACGGCAGAGAGATCGCTTTCCCAAGCGGCATGGACGAAATGGGACCTACTCTCAAGAAGCTCTACGATACACTGACCGGAATCCAGATGGGAAGAATCGAAGGACCGGAAGGCTGGATCCACGAGATCGAACTCTAATCGAATTCTAAATGCAAAAGCAATAAATAATGGAGCTGCATCACGCAGCTCCATTTTGTTTTCTGTTTCTATTATCTTTTATCTTTTCGTTACTATCTTTTCGTTCTTTTGCTTTTGCGTTCCAGATACTCCCGGATCTGTTCTTCGTCCTTGATCTCCAATCCCCTCTCTCCTGCCAGGGATTCAATGTGGTGTGTGAACTCATGCCGAAGCACTTCCCGCAGCTGCTCGGTCATCTGTTCTTCCGACATCCATCCGTAAACACTGTTGATGGAACCGCCGTATATCTTAATGCCCCGCCCCAGATTTGAGCGGACATACTCGCCCATGATCGTCATGTCATCACCATAGGGACTCTTCTTGATTTCCGGCGTCAGGACGATCCCCGCGCTTAAATCTCTATAGAACTCCTCCGGAATCTCTTCCGCCAGATCATCCAGTATCTCTCCCATCCGGTTCAAATCCATCTCGTTTCTCCTCACTGCAATTACTGCCCTTTTTACTGTATTTTGTGCTTCTCCAACACGCAGACACATTATATCATACTCTTCACTTTCGCGCGCGAATGCATTGTTTTCCGGTGTATTTTCAGTACATAAAAACAACAAAAGACATGCCCCAAACCTATTGACTTGTTTAGCGTAGTAATGTATTTTAATGTCAACAGAAGGAAGACAGAAATGTAAGAATTCTGATCAACAAATAAATACCTTACAGCTTTGAAAAGCGGCAACGGATGCAGGGGTTGGCGAGCGGAACTAGCAAAGAATCGTAGAATTAGCGAAACCCGTGAAAGAATTCATAGCCAGCAAAGAATCGAAGAATTGGCCGAGCACCGAAGCGCACTGTACAATCTCGCGAGTGGAACCAGCAGAGAATCGAAGAATTGGCGAAGCAAGGATGCAGGATCTAAGGTACGGAACTAGCAAAGAATCGTAGAATTAGCGAAGCACAGATGCATCGACTAACGTACGGAACTAACCAAGAATCGTAGAATTAGCGAAGCACAGATGCAAGATCCTATGTACGGAACTAGCAAAGAATCGTAGAATTGGCGAAGCACATTTGCACATCGTAAGAATTACCGAACTAACGGAAGAATCGAAGAATTAGCAAGGTTTGCCGGGATGTGGACAGCGTAGCGGAAGCGAGGATTCGATGAGAAGCCCGACCGGGGGAAGTGGAAGCCCGGAGCACGATCAGCCGCAGGAAAAGGAGGTAAAAGAAATGAGGGTGTTACAAGTTGACAGATAATGGGCTGCGTAGTACAGAGAGTAGGACGCAGCCCATTATTTTTTTATTTTTAAACGAACGATCTGGTTAAAAGGGTAAAAGTATCCATAATCAAATAACTATTGATCGGAATGGATATTTTGAGAAAACAAAGTGGGTTTCTACTGACTTAAGTATCCAAAAAAAGTGGATATGAATCAATAATGGTTACTTTGCAAAGTGCATACCCGCCAAAGTGGTGAAATAATATCCAATTCTGTTTCATTTCACGAAATAATGGATACATTTACCCCCTTGATATTTTTTAGATCTGAAGATCTTCCCACCTTGTCTGAAGATCAATCCAGGACTCTTGCCGGACATCATTGATTTTGTCATCGCTTTCATAATTGCCAATCAGGAACGGTGATTGCGGGTCATGTTTTCTGTAGTTTACAGCCACCGCTGCAGCATCATTATTGGCATAGCAGTATCTGCACAAGTGCCGACAGCTGTCATATGCGCCAATATCGCACGATAGATAACACGCGCATTCTTTGCGGTTCGGTTTGTTCCAAGGTGCGATGAGTCTTCTGCCGATTGCTTTTTCATAGGTTTTGATCGTCATGCATCCTGAGCAGTCTGCTCCGAATACAGCAAGCTCATCTCCTTCTCCGCACGGTTTCACTGTCATTCCATGTTCAGCAGCAATGTTGATCAGTCTTTCACCAAGCCAAAGTCTGTCTGCTTTTGCAACTGCTTTGACTTCAGGGAAATTACGCCGTACTTTCTGGAACAGATCAATAAAACTAATGACGACTGTATCTGTATAACCTTCCAGCTGCGAAGCCATTTTCTCAAACGCTCTGATGTGATACTCCTTTGTATATTTGTCGTTCAGGAGAATCGGGTCATACCGCCAGCCTATTGCCTTTGCGCCCACTATGCTCGACAGTTTTTTGAAATCCTCAAGAAGCCTGTGCTTGTCGGGAACATTCGGCTCGATATCTTTCCCATAGGATGTAATGGTTACAAACCAATACTGACCGTAATCCTGCAGAAGATCCATGTATTGGAACATTGGAGCAGGATTTTTGGTGCAGAAACCGATCACATCTACAACGGAAGGATCGAGTCTGTATCTGCTGACCTGCTGAGGATTATAAGGATTACGCACGCAAACATAACCCTCTTTGAGACGGTTGGCGAACCATTCTGAATAGAATGCAGGTATGTCAGTTCTTTGTCCGGTGTTGATGATCATATCGGAATTGTAGCCTCCTGTTCCATAAGTATTATAATATTATGCACGGACAAAAGTCATTATCTTTGACGCATATCCCCTGCAGTGCTAAAATCTGAACAAAGAAACAGTATCTGAAATAAGAAGGTAAACAAATGAGAATCGTAGTAAAAATCGGAACGTCTACTCTGGCCCACCCGGGCGGCAGACTGAACATCAGAAATGTAGAAGAACTGGTCAAGGTCCTGGCTGACCTGAAGAACGCCGGCCATGAAATCATACTCGTCTCATCCGGCGCCATCGGAATGGGTATCGGCAAGCTCAACATGGACCGGGCTCATATGGACATCCCGGCGAAACAGGCCGCGGCAGCTGTCGGCCAGTGCGAACTCATGCACACATATGACACATTGTTCCTCAAATACAGCCACACTGTCGGACAGATTCTCATCACGAGCGAGGACATCGAGGATCCGGAGCGCCGGGCAAATTTTGAGAACACCATGAAGACGCTCCTCGCATTCGGTGCGCTGCCAATCGTGAATGAAAATGACACTGTCGCCACGACAGAGATCAACAGCGTTGGTGATAACGATACTCTCGGCGCCATCGTAGCCAAAACGATTGGAGCGGATATTCTCATTCTCATGTCGGATATCGACGGGCTGTTCACTGCGGATCCTAATAAAGACCCTTCCGCACGGCTCATTGAAACCGTCGAAGAAATCACCAAAGAAATTGAAGCCTTTGCAGGAGGCGCGGGCTCCAGCCTGGGTACCGGCGGAATGGCGACGAAGATCGGCGCAGCGCAGATGGTGACGGAATCAGGCTGTGATATGGTGATCATCAACGGCAACGATCCATACAAGCTCTACGATATCGTCGAAGGCAAAAGCGCCGGAACGTTATTCAAAGGAAATAAATCAAGATAGATTCACAGGATAGATTCAGGAGAACAATCAGATGAATACACAGGAACTGATGAAAGGCGCGCGCAGCGCACGTACCGCATTGGCTTCAGCTAGTACAGAAACCAAAAACCATGCGCTGAACTGCATGGCAGACGCTTTAGAAAGAAACACCGCTCCGATTCTTGCCGCGAATGCGGAAGATATGGAATCTCAGAGGGGGATCATTTCAGATGTCATGCTGGATCGGCTCGCACTCACGGAAGACCGAATCAAAGGTATGGCTGAAGGCATCCGTCAGGTAGCGGCGCTGCCTGATCCTGTCGGCAAAGTGTTGTCGGAACACGAACGCCCGAATGGAATCAAAATCACCAAAGTTCTCGTCCCGATGGGCGTCATCGCCATCATCTATGAGAGCAGACCAAACGTCACTTCAGATGCAGCTGCCCTGGCAATCAAAGCAGGTTCCGCCTGCGTGCTCAGATGCGGCAAAGAAGCGCACCGCTCCGCAGCGGAAATCGTGAAGGCACTGAAAAGCGGTCTTGCAGAGGCTGGTCTTCCGGAGAACTCCATCGAGCTGATCGAAGATACCACCCGCCAGTCCGCCGCTGAGATCATGGAAGCGCGGGGCGTCATCGACCTGCTCATTCCGCGCGGCGGCAAAGGGCTCATCAAATCCTGTGTGGACAATGCGAAGGTCCCTGTCCTTGAAACCGGAACCGGGATCTGCCACATCTACGTCGATAAAGACACCGACCAGGAAATCGCCCTCAACATCCTTGAGAACGCGAAGACAAGCCGCCCT
Organism: uncultured Eubacteriales bacterium; assembly: GCA_902763505.1. Classification (GTDB taxonomy): domain Bacteria; phylum Bacillota; class Clostridia; order Peptostreptococcales; family Anaerovoracaceae; genus Lentihominibacter. Next base: position 9,407 of record CACWSO010000004.1, read on the forward strand.
TCCGTCTGCAATGCAGCGGAGGTCTGCATCGTGCACAAGGATATCGCGAAGGAATTTCTACCGAAGTACTACAACAGACTGGTTGCAGACCGTGCAAAGGCAGGAGAAACACCGGTTGAACTGAGGCTCGATGAAACCGCTGCCGGCATCATAGATGGAACGGCTGCCGGACCTGATGACTTTGATACGGAATTTCTGAATTACATCATGGGCGTGAAAGTCGTAGATTCTGTGGAAGAGGCCATCGCTCATATCGACGCCCACTCCACCGGTCATTCAGACTGCATCATTACGGAAAACGAGGACGCGGCGCGGCTCTTCACTTCGCTTGTCGACTCTGCAGCAGTATACGTCAACGCATCGACCCGTTTCACCGACGGCGGCGAGTTCGGACAAGGATGTGAGATGGGCATCTCAACACAGAAGCTGCATGCCCGCGGACCTCTTGGACTCGAAGAGATCTGCACATTTAAGTACATTATATGGGGAAACGGCCAGATCAGATAATACAAGGACTGAATATCAGGCCAAAATACATTCTTAATACAATTTTTACATTTATTTTACACCTCCTCAGTGGTATGATATAATTCGTGCGCAATTATGGTATTTGCACCAGAGGAGGTATTTTTTATGGTAAACAAATTAAAGAAGAAAGAAAAGAAAAAAAGAGGTTTTCTGTCTTCATTCTCAATCTGCTTCCTCGTAGTTCTTCTGGCAGCAATCCTGTCATGGATCATCCCTGCCGGCAATTACGATACATTGGTATATGATGAAGGTTCAAACGAATTTATCGTATACTCCGCAGATTATGATGAAGAAGCCGGAACAGGCACAGAGACTGCTTATCCGGCAACCCAGGAGACACTGGATGAATTCGGCATCACTGCCGGACTCGACAACTTCACAAACGGCAACATCTACAAGCCAATGTCGATTCCTGGCACATACCAGAAAGTCGAAGCACATCATCAGGGCATCAAAGAATTTCTGGCATCTCCGGTACAGGGTACCGCAGATGGTTTTGACATCATATTCTTTATCCTGATGCTCGGTGGTACCATCGGTGTCATCAACTACATCGGCGCATTCAACGCGGGAATCGGCGCTTTGGCGAAATCCTGCAAGGGCCGCGAGCAGATCATCCTGATCGCAGTTACTGCGCTGATCGCTCTGGCAGGAACAGTTGAAGGTTTCTGCGAAGAGACAATCGCACTTTATCCGGTACTTGTTCCGGTGTTCCTGGCAGCAGGCTATGATGCCATCACTGCCGTAGGTGCCATCTACATGGGATCAACCATCGGCTGCATGTTCAGTACGATCAACCCATTCTCCGTAGGTATCGCATCCTATGCTGCAGGAACTTCCATGAATGCCGGCCTTGGCTTCAGAGTCGTCGGTCTGCTGATTGGAACAATCATCACAATTCTCTACCTGATGAGATATGCGCAGAAGATCAAGAAGGACCCAGAGAAGTCACTGGTTTATGACCAGAGAGAACTGGTTCACGAGAAATTCTCTGCCATCGACATGGAGAATATTCCGGAATTTACAACAAGAAGAAAGCTCGCTCTGCTGGCATTCGTTCTGACATTTGCCATCATGATCCTCGGCATCATGAAGCTCGGATGGTGGTTTGAAGAACTGTCAATCCTGTTCATGTGCTCAGGCGTTGCCATCGGTATCATCGGCGGCATCGGCGAGAAGAACATCGTTCGTGAATTCGTAAACGGCGCAGCTGACTTGGTAGGCGTAGCCCTGATCCTGGGTGTTGCAAGAGCTGTTACGATCCTGCTGGACAACGGAAACATTTCCGGAACCATTCTGGAAGGACTGTCCACTGCAGTATCCGGCATGCCTCCTGCAGTATTCCTCGTTCTGCTGATGCTGGTTTATGTAATTCTCGGATTCTTCATCAACTCATCATCAGGACTGGCTGTACTGTCCATTCCTATCATGGCGCCTCTTGCTGATATCGTAGGTATCCCAAGAGAACTGATCGTATCCGCTTACGTATACGGTCTGGGCATCATCACTTTCATCACTCCGACAGGTATCGTAATGCCTTCACTGGAAGTTGTTGAAACTACTTATGACAGATGGCTGAGACTGGCAATGCCGCTCGTTATCATACTGACTGTATGGGGCGCAATCATGCTCGTCGCTCAGCTGATGTTCACCTAAAAAGGAGAACCCGATATGGCTGTATTAGAAGGATTAAAACCTGAAAAAGTTTTTCAGTACTTCGAAGCAATCTGCCAGATTCCGCACGGATCCGGCAACACAAAACAGCTCAGCGACTGGCTTGTTGATTTTGCAAAAGCCAGAGATCTGGAGTTCTACCAGGATGAGCTGAACAACGTGATCATTATCAAGGAAGCTTCTGCAGGATATGAGGACAGCGAACCTGTTATCCTGCAGGGCCATATCGATATGGTCTGCAATCAGGAAGATTCCTGCACGAAGGACATGGCCAAGGAAGGCCTGGATCTGGTCTTAGAGGGTGACACCCTCTATGCAGAAGGTACGACCCTCGGCGGAGATGACGGCATTGCCGCTGCATTCATGCTGGCGATCCTTGACGACGAAGATCTCCCTCATCCAAGAGTTGAGATGGTCTTCACCACAGAGGAAGAAACCGGTCTCTACGGCGCGGAAGCCATCGACGTTTCACCGCTGAAAGGCAGACGTTTCATCAATATCGACTCCGAAGACGAAGGTATCCTGACAGTGGGATGCGCCGGCGGTGTAACCGGCATCGGATGCATTCCTTTCACCAGAGAATCCTATGAAGGACAATCCTTCGAAATCAAGCTCTTCGGATTCAGAGGAGGCCACTCCGGCACAGAGATCATTCTCGGTCAGGAAAATGCTGCGAAAGTGCTGGGCAGACTGCTCTACGAACTGCAGGACGTTGCGGACGCCCGTATCGTAACTTTGGAAAGCGGTGTTGCGGACAACGTCATTCCAACATCCGCTTCCGCAGTCATCGTGACGCCGTCTGCTGAGAAAGCACGTGAAGTATTCGAATCCTGTAAGGCTATCTTCACTCATGAATTCAAAGTCGATACGGACTTCGATATGACGCTTGCTGAAACTGACAACAGCCTCGATCCAATGGACGAAGCATCCTGCGAAAAAGTGCTGGCTTATCTGATCGGTACACCGAACGGCATCGAAAAGATGACCATCGGTATCGAAGGTCTGCCGCAGACATCTCTCAACCTGGGTGTTTTGAAAACAATCGACGCCTGCGATGACTGTTGTGCTGACGCTGCCGGTTGTGTGGAATACACATTCTGCATCCGCAGTTCTGTTGATTCCGAGTGTGAGATGCTGGCACGCCGTTTGGAATGCCAGATCAAACCGCTCGGCGGCAGTCTCAGAAGAGAAGGCCCTTATCCTGGATGGGAGTACTCCCCTGTTTCACCGCTTCGCGACTTGATTTGCGAAGTCTACAAGGAACAGTGCGGCAAGGACATGGTCATCGAAGCCATCCACGCCGGTCTGGAATGCGGATACTTCTCCGGCAAGATTCCTGGTCTGGACTGTGTTTCTATCGGACCTGATGTACGCGACGTACACACGCCGAATGAAACTCTGAGCATCAGCTCAACCCAGAGAACTTGGGCGCTCGTCACAGAAGTGCTGGCAAGAATGAAATAATCGATTGCGTGAACAACGCGATACAACAAAGCAATAAAAGACTGCTGCATGATGCAGCAGTCTTTTTCGTTTTTGATCGTATCGATTCAGTCTTACCCTTTGTATGTCACTTCGCCATCCGCAATGGTCATGAATACCTTCACATCATGCAAGTCTTTGACAGGAACATCGAAGAGATCCTGCTCGAGGATGACGATGTCTGCATATTTACCGACTTCCAGTGATCCGGTGATTTTTTCATCACGTAGGAAGTACGCATTGTTGCAGGTGAAGGTATCGATCATCTGCTGCAGACTGACTCTCTGATCCGGACCGAGTACCAGATCCGGATCGACTGCATCCGGATCGACCGTCTCCACCAGTCTCGTCATGCCGATCTGCATACCCTTCGGTGGGAATGGATCCGGCGTAACAGAGTAGTCACTGGCTGCACCGACGACGAGTCCTGCATCGAAGAGATCCTTCATCGGATACTCCCGGAATGCACGTTCACCCAGATACGGTCTCTCCAGTCCCTCAAAATAACCTTGTTCCTTAAAGAACCAGTATGGGTTGGAGATACAGATGACGTTATGGGCTATCATACGAGGCATATCCGCAGGATCGACGAGCTGCAAGTGGGTCATGCTGACGCGTCTGTCCGGATTCTCCGGATTGAGTGCGTCCACTTGATCCATGCAGTCGAGGGCCATTTCGCAGGCTGCATCTCCGATGACATGGAAGTGGATATCGAATTTGTCTCTATCCGCCATCCGGCAGAAATCCACGAGATTATCCATCTTCCAAATCGGGTCTCCGTAATAATTCGGGTCATCCTCATAAGGTTCCTTCAGCATGCCGGTCTTCCCTTCGATGACGCCGTCCGTCAGAATCTTGACCATTTCGAAGCTGACCTGATCGCCCGCTTCACGCCCTTTCTCCCTGTATTCCAAATACTTTTCATAGTGCTTGAACGGCTCATCTTCTGATACTTCAAAGGCCGCCCTGACTCTACACTTGAGCTCCCCTGCCTTCTGCATTTCCAGCAGCGTCTCGTTGAAATCATTGTAGACAGGATTCAAGGCATCCATGATGGTCGTTACGCCGAACTTCGCGTAGAAGTCCTGCATGTATTGGATAACAGCCTTGTACTCTTCTTTTCCAAAAGCAAGACGTGCTTTGTCGAGCAGCTTGATGGCGGCGAATTCTCTGAAGGCGCCGCTCGGATATCCGTCCGCTTCCCTTTCGATGACGTTTCCTTCCGGTACAGTCGTCTCCGCCGTGATACCGCAAAGCTCTATCGCCTTTGTATTGGCCCACATGGTGTGGTGATCTCCGGAGTCGACGATAATCGGCTTATCCGGGCATACAGAATCCAGTGCCTGTCTCGTCGGACCGTTTGGACCGAAGGCGGGGTTGATCCACCCCGCTCCTTCGTATTTCTCCATCTCAGGATGACTGTCAACGTATTCTTTGATCCGCTTCAGGTAGTCTTCTTCGTTGTCGAGATCATGAAGTACGACTTTGTACAGCATCTCAGGACCTGCGATGGACAGATGCATGTGGGAATCGATGAACCCCGGAAGCATCATTCTGCCTTCGAGATCAATGACCTTTGCAGCTTCTGCCTTCAGGGCTTCCGCTTCCGCATTGCTCCCGACGAAGGCAATCTTATTGCCGCTTATGGCCAGCGCCTCCGCGCAGCTTCTCTCCTCATCCTGCGTGTGAATTCTACCGTTCACGAATAACGTGTCATATTTACTCATATTGAGCTCCTTGTTCCTTTTGCTGTCTTTGTTGTTTTTGCATCCTATGCTTTTGCTTTTACTGCCGCTTCATACTCATCCGCATAGCCGAATCCGCCGACACCGTGCTTCTGCATCCACTTGCCGTAGAGGAAATACGCCACGAGGGCGAATACGCATGATGGAATGAACGCCGATGTGTAACCGAAGCATGCTGCGTATCTCCAAGTTGCAGGGTCCAGTATTATGATGTAGATGACAACGGAAATCGCCAGGATGATGATGCCGCCCCAGTTTCCGCCGCCCTGATATCTCATACCGGACGTAGCGGTAACATCATACAGATCACGAAGATTGACATGACCTCTTCTGAAGTAGAAGTAGTCAAGAATCTGAATGACTGACATCGGTCCGAAGATCGCTGCGCTGTAGTTCATGAGCAGCTGGTAATGGGTGTACATGAAGTCCTGGAAGAACGAGAAGATGATGACCGGAACCAGGAACAACGCAACTGGCCAGATCCACTTCCTGTTCGCGAAGAAGTTGTAGTTCTTCAACCCAAGACAGGTGTTATAGAATGCGTAGGATCCTGAAGTCAGGTTCGCCAGGATGACGAAGAACAGTGCCAGACAGCCGAATCCGATGCCGCCGAGCGGAACCATCCACTCCGTCGGATCGGAACTTCCTACGGTGTAAGCGGATGCTGCGGAGAGCATTGCTACGACAACAGGCATTATCGCCAGTCCAACCATGTTGCCCCACAGGGCAGATGACTTCGTCTTGTTCAGTCTACCCAGAGCACCGATGCCAGGCCACCACGAGATACCGGCGCCGATGCCCAGCTCCAGTGAGAGCAGGACGTTGATCTTCTGATCCGGATACGGCCACAGCGGCTGCGCATTCCAGATGTCATGCCATGTCGTCTTCATAATGAGTGCAACGATCATGATTAGCAGGCAGGCGCAGAGTCCCGGAACCATGATTCTGTTCATGATCTTCAGGGCTGCCGGGCCCTTCCATGTGATAAATCCCATGATCAGCGCTGCGATAATTGTGCAGAAGATGACGCCGCCGGATGCCAGTGTGTGTCCGGTCAGTGCCGTCATCAGACTGTTGGATGAACGTGCGCACATGGAGGACAGTATGATCGCCCAGCCTACGTTCAGGAAGATGAAGATGCCGAATACGATCTTCATACCTATTTTTCCAAAGAAAATACCGATTGCTGTGTAGGAGTCAACGCCGTACTTATGTGCGATGATCGATACCGCGACCGCTACCAGCAGTGTGCCGATCAGGTTTCCAGCCAGGGCCGTAATCAGCGCCATTTTGAAACTGAGGATGCCTGCGAGCAATCCGCCCGTCAGGAAGCACCACGTTGCAACACCGTATCCGGTGTTTGCAAACAGGGAGTCTCCCATTCCATACATTCTCTCTTCTTTGAGCAAAGGCATGGAACTGAATTTCGCTTCTCTTGCATAATTATCCATTGACCTTCACCTCCTTACATAACAATGAATGAAATGATCGACAGGATCACACCAAGTATGCCCGTTCCTGCGAGAGCCCACCAGTTGGCCTTCGACAGCGGTTCATAGGTGTCCTGTTCTAATTCCGCGATCGCCACACGACGAATCAGTTCGTCTTCGACCTCTTTTTCGAAGCCGCTCTTGCCTTCGAGAGCCTCTCGGACCTGGGCTTCGTTGCCGAGTTCTAACATAATGCATGCACCTCCTTAGTATGATAAAACAATTGCAAATAATGAACTTATTTAGAGAAATCCGGATCGTCGAGACCCTTCCATCCGAAGCGGATGATCGAGACAACGACCGATCCCAGAATCACCAACTCTGTCAGGACGCCGCCGTATGCGCCCGAGATGAAATCGTAGAGCAGCCACGCCGGCGATACGCAAATCAACTCTCCAAGCCGCAGCCACTTCGCGCTATTCGTCCAGAAGGTGAGCGTTCCTACTGCAAAAGCAATAAACGGCAGAATGTCCAGCAGGCTGTTCCAGGTTATGATCATATAAATCAGGCTTGGAATGCAGAAGATCCATGCCACTGCTTTGACCTGCAGCCACTTCCAGTCGTTGTACTTGCACAGGAGAATGTTCCGCAGGATCTGCATACCCATGTTGAACAGGCCTCCTCTTGCTCCAAGCAGGAAGAACTGGACGCCGTAGAACACATTTGCGATGGACTGGATGATGAACAGCCCCTTATTCGATTTTACCTGGAACGAAATGATGAAACACAGTGTGGACAACACTCCGAATCCGTTCGCGATGAGTTTGATCATGGCTTCGCTATCGTCTGTTTCTTTAATTTGTTTTTCACTTTACTGTAGTTTAATTATAAAGCCGTAAAACATATATTTCAAATAATAGTAAGTCCGAATCGAAACCAATTTAAGGTCAACTCTGTACTGTTATGCTGAAGTGAAGTTTTTCCCCTTGTCCGACGGCATACAGACCTAAATGATTCTTGAACTTTCTGACCGCCAAGGGTAAAATATTTATAAGTATAATTAGCTAATTATATTCATAAGTTAAATAAGTTAATATCAAACGGAGGCAATTATGAATCTGAAAAAAATGACTCTGAACATCAACGGTGCTGACCGTATGTTCATCTGCGATCCTGAGAAGGATACCCTTGCCGACGTACTGCGCCGTCTCGGCCTGACAGGCACGAAGATCGGTTGCGGCTATGGCGTCTGCGGAGCCTGCTCTGTCATCCTCGATGGCAAAGTCATCCGCTCCTGCACAAGAAAGATCGCCAAGGTCGAAGAGTACAGCAAGGTTACAACCATTGAAGGTATCGGCAGTGTCAATTATCCTCACCCACTTCAGTCAATGTGGGTAGCATGCGGTGCCGTACAGTGCGGTTACTGTGTACCTGGATTCATCGTTTCTGCTTACCAGCTCCTGCAGGAAAATCCAAGCCCTACAAGAGAAGAAGTCAGAGACTGGTTCACAAAGCACAGAAACGTCTGCAGATGTACCGGTTACAAGCAGATTGTTGACGCCGTAATGGCTGCTGCTCAGGTCCTGAGAGGTGAAAAGACTGTTGAAGAATTGAGATACGATTGGACGAAGGACATCGGCAACTTCTACGGCAAACCACTCGAAAGACCAAACGCTCTGCCTAAGGCATGCGGTGTATGCGACTACGGTGATGACGTTGAACTGCACATGCCGGCTGAGACCCTGAAGGTCGAAATGGTTATGCCGAGAATCACCCACCACGCCAAGATCAAGAACATCGACTACAGCGAAGCTGAGAAGATGCCTGGCGTAGTCAAGGTCATCACAGCCAAGGATGTCAAAGAAATCGGCTGCAAAAACCACTTCATGGCGTTCGGCTTCTCCGAGAGAACTGTAGAACTTCAGGAGCACCACCACATCCTCGCGGAAGATGAGATCAAATGGTATGGTGACGTCGTTGCGCTGGTCGTGGCAGACACCAGAGATCACGCAAAGGCAGCAGTACCTTATGTCAAGGTAGAAATCGAGGAACTGGAAGCGCACATGAACTTCCTGGAATCTGTTGCTCCGGGCGCCAGCCAGATCTACGACTGGATGCCGGACACTTACGCTCCGAACACCTACTGCCACCTGCCGGTTCTGAAGGGTGATGACGAGCATGTTCCTGAACTGATCGAGAACGCACCGTTCTCCGTAGAAGGATCCTTCTACTCCTCCAGAGAGCCGCACATGTCCATCGAGGGCGATGTTGCTCAGACTTACTACGACGAAGACAACAAGCTCTGCGTACACTGCAAGTGCATGACCCTCTACTGGGATAAGGATGAGATGGCTAACGCTCTTGGTCTGGATTCCGAGACTGAAATCCGTCTTATTGAGAACCCTACCGGCGGAAGCTTCGGATGGGCGATGAACGCGCACAACTGGACACTTTGCGCATACGCTACAATGTTAACGAAGATGCCTTGCTCACTGTCCATGGATTACAAGCAGTTCATGGCTGTTACGGGTAAGCGTTCACCTTCCTATTGTAATGCACGCCTTGCCTGTGATGAAAACGGCAGATTCATTGCCGGTGAATATGACATCGGTCTGGACGCCGGCTGCTTCGGCGAATTTACCGATGACAAGCTGACTAAGACTTCCCGCTTCATGTTCTATCCATACTACGTTCCAAACGTAGTCGGCATGAACAGATCGGCTGTTACCAACCATCTCTGGACAACTGCTTACAGAGGCTATGGCGCACCACAGGCTTACACCGGTTCAGAAGCAATCGTCGACATGCTGGCCGAGAAGGCTGGAATCGATCCGTTCGATTTCAGATACATCAACATCGCCAGAACGCCGGAAGAAACAAACATCAACCAGCTTCCATATCTCCACTATCCAATGGAAGAGATGATGGATAAACTGAGACCGGTTTATGACGAGAAGAAGGCCGAAGTAGAAGCATGGAACAAGGATCACGAAGACGTCAAGAAGGGCATTGGTGTCGCATGGGGAGGCTACAACGTAGGTCTGGGCGGTATCGACGAAGCACACGTTGCTCTCGAACTGATGCCGGATGGCACATTCAGAAAGTATGACACCTGGCAGGATCAGGGTCAGGGCGGCGACCAGGGTTCACTGATCTGTACTCTGGAAGCTCTGAAGCCTTACTTCCCTAATATCACTCCGAATGACATCAAGCTCGTTCAGGATGACTCCAAGTATTGTCCGAACACCGGTGAGTCCGCAGGTTCAAGATCACACTACGCTAACGGTAAAGCTTCCATCGTTGCTGCGAAGAACATCGCTGACGCAATGAGAAAGGAAGACGGAACATACAGAACATATGATGAGATGGTTGCTGAAGGACTTCCTACAAGATATCCTGGCGACTGGGCTACAGTAGACGAGTACAACTACTTCTACGATCTGGATCCTAACGATGGATCAGGTAACCCTACATACACTTACACATACGCTCTGTTCCTGGCAACTGTAGATGTTGAAGTAGCAACCGGTAAGACCAAGTGCACAGGCATGACCTGCGTAGAGTGGATCGGCAATCCTGGTAACATTCAGGCAGTTGAAGGTCAGATCTACGGCGGTATGTCACATGCAATCGGCTTCGCTCTCACTGAGAACTACGAAGATGTTGAAAAGGATTGGAACATGGTCAAGGCTGGTATCCTCTATGCCAACGACATTCCTGACTATCCTGACTTCAACTACATCCACACCGACGGCGAAGACCCACGTGGTCCGTTCGGTTCCTCCGGAGCTTCCGAGGCGTTCCAGTCAGCTGACCACATGGCAGTAATCAACGCCATCAACAACGCTGTCGGCGTAAGAATCTACGAGATTCCTGCTACGCCTGACAAGATCAAGGCAGGTATCGAAGCGAAGGCTAAGGGAGAGCCAAATCCAAACAAGCCTGAGAAGTACTTCCTCGGTTCCGATCTGTATGATGCAGTCGCCCAGATCAAGGCAAATCCAATGCAGCCAACACTGCCGGACGACATCGAATTCGGTGAACTCGGTAAAGAAGGCGTACGTTGGAAGGCAAGTCAGGAAGACCAGTATCTCAACTACAGAGCTAAGATCAGAAAGTAATAATCTGACACACCAGGAGGTGCCGCTGAGCGGCACCTCTTTTTATATCCTTTTGGACAAATAAAAAAAGCCGCATGCACAATGTGCAGCGGCAGCAAATCTTTACACTGTGAAATCAGCCCCCTGACGTCTTGCCATTGACCTTGATGGTCTCGCCGTCGTGGAGTTCCTCTTCCTCTTTAATCTTCTTACCATCGCGGATCAGGAAGCCATACAGTCTGGTTTTGCCCGGAATGATGTTGAAGTAATCACAAAGATCGTAGCCGGTCGCTCCATCTGGAAGCTCGATGTTGGCTACATTCTTCCACCCATTCAATTGTCTTACTGGTCCATTGAACAATATCTTGATTTTAATCATAGCTGTTCTCCGTAACGAATTCTATTATTATTGATTTATGTGATGTGTCACATTATCTATCGATTTAGCAATCGATGTACTTGGCGAAAATTTTCTGTGCTTCGTCCCCACTTGGAACTTCATTTATTATAGCACGTCCGTCAGGGAAAAGCTTGAAATCCGCCTCATCATTTTTAAAGGTGGTGAAGAATTTGTTCTTCTTCACTTCTCCCTCACCTTTCAAGGCCTGCACGACGGCTTCATAGTCGAAGGACCCGTCATCCTCAGGGGTGACCTGATAAGCATCATGTCCGCACAGAGATGCAGTATAACTCTTCTGTCTGTGTTCCAAGCGGGTGTACTGATGTTTGCCGCATACAGGACATTCCGGATCTTTGTCCACATCGAAGAACTCTGTATAGCTGTCCCAGGCATCCATGGATATCGCCTGTCTGCAGACAGATTCAGAGTCAAGCAAAAGCTTCATTGTCTCTGCTGCTTCATAGGAAGCAACGATATTGGTGATTGGGCTGATGACACCGACTGTATCGCAGGTATCGTAACTGCCCTCTTCCGGAAGCGGACCAAGCAGACATTCCAGACATGGCCCTTCTCCCGGCAGCACATTCATCACCATGCCGCCGCTGCCGACGACGCCGCCGTAGACATAGCGGATACCATTTTTATCGCATGCTTCGTTGAGCAGGTATCTGGTTTCCAGATTGTCCAATCCATCCACGACAATATCTACATCAGTTATCAGCTTTTCGATATTGTATGGGTTCACGTCAACGATCTTCGCTTCGATCTCGATTTCGGAATTCATCTGGGCAATGTGAGCGCGAGCTGCCTCTGCCTTTGGCAGCTGCTGTTCCACGTCTGCCTCCGTAAACAAAGCCTGTCGCTGGAGATTTGTCAGCTCAACGATATCACGGTCGATAAGCCTGAGATATCCCACGCCGGCCTGTGCCAGCATATTGGCCACCGAGGCGCCGAGCGCTCCGATGCCGATGATGCAGACCCTCGCCTGCTGCAGTTTTTTCTGCCCTTCCGGGCCGATCGGATAAAAGATCTCCTGTCTGTGATATCTTCCGACTGCCATAGTTTCCTCTTTTCTTCCTGCTGTGGAATCTTATTTTGCAGTTATTGTGCAAAGGCAGGGAATCTGTATCGACTCCCTGCCTCATTCTACCATCATTCATCAACTGATACCAGTTGATTGGATTCTGTAATATGATTTATTCCTCATCTTCCGGAATGGCCGGGTTCAGACGGATGTCTTCCATGGTTTCCTTGAAGTCTGATCCGAGGAAGTACTTCTCCGGAACATTCGGATTCGGTTCTCCCTTAGCCAGTGCTTCGATACCTGCCTTGACCTTTTCAGGACGTGCCGGCAGTTCATGGATTCTGACGCCTGTCGCATTGTTGATTGCGTTGATGACAGCCATGTGGTCGCCTGACTGGAATGCTTCAGAACCGCCGGAGGAACCAAACGGATTGGTGTCTCTCGGCGTGCACAGGTGAATCAGTTCGATGTCGTCCGGCAGCATGTTCGCTGTTGCGATACCCATGCCTGCCAGGTTGTTGTGTTTCTTGACATCATCGTAATCTTCCCAAAGAGCATAGCCGATGGAGTGTGCGATGCCGCTGTAAGCCTGTCCATCCAGACATACCGGATTTCCGATGACGCCTACATCATCGATGCCGACGATTCTGTCAACGGTTGTCTTGCCTGTCTTCATGTCGACGGAGACAACTGCCATGTACAGGGAGTACGTGAACGCAGGAGTTGGTTCGCCGACACCAGTATCAGGATTCAAATCGGACAGCGTCTCGTCATCTGAGTTCGTGTACTGTGCGTCATATCTAAGCGGAATGCCTTCTGCAACCATCTCATCGTATGTTCTGTATGTTCCGTCTTCTTTTCTCATGGCGTTCTTCAGTTTCTCTACCGCCAGAACAAGAGCCTTACTGTTCATGTAGTGCTGACGGGATGATGCAGATGAACCAGAGTCTACGCCGTAGATACTGTCATTCTGACGGAGGATGATGTCATCGCTCGTAACACCGAATTCCTTCAGTGCTTCCAGTGTGATGATCAGAGAGCCTACGTCACCGCCCTGGCCGACATCCTGCCATGTATCATACTTGATGAATTTATTGCCAGGTGCCAGTTCGATGCCCAATGTACACTGGTCAGCAGCACCTTCTGTTACGTTGTAGCCGCCCCATGCGATACCGACGCCCTTCTTGACGTCCTCATGAGTCTCGTTCCACTCCGCGACCTGTGCCTTTGCTTCTTCATAAAGCGGTTTCAGCGTATCCATCATGCCTTCCATTGGATACTCTCTGTACGGCTTCTGGTTGACATTCAAGTCACCTTCTCTGGCTACATTGACATATCTGATATCGAATGGATCCATGCCGATCTTCTCAGCCATCATATCCATCATTGCCTCAGAGCAAGTATAGGACTGCGGAGAACCGTATCCTCTGTATGCCGTTCCATAGTTATGGTTCGTACAAGCAACTCTGGCCAGACCCTTAACGTTCGGTACATTATAAGGGAAGTATGTGAATCTTGCAGGTCTCCAAGTCAGATCGTCGCCCAGCTCGTTGTAGGAACCGTGGTCTAGTCCGAAGTCCCATTCAGCAGCGATGATCTTGCCGTTCTCATCACAGGCCAATCTGGAGTTGGAGAAGGATGGAGCTCTCTTTCCAGTGTAAGCCAGGTGTTCCTGATAGGTCATGGAAATGGCTACCGGCATATTGTCGCAAGCCATGCAGACTTCTGCTGCCAGCGCGTAGGACTGTCCAAAGGTGGACCATCCGAAGGATGCGCCTGTCGGATTTGCGATGACACGAATCTTTTCCTGCGGGATTCCAGTTGCCTCTGCGATGTCCGCCAGGTGGGCGCCGATGGCCATGGCTTTGCAGTGAACACATAGCATACCATCCGCTGAGAAATATGCCTGGATCGTATCAGATTCAATCTGTCCATGTGGTTCTCTTGGTGAGTAGAAACTTCCTTCTACGACGTATGGTGCCTCGTCAAAGAGCTTGTCGATATCGTGACCGGCACCCTTGATTGTCGGCTGGATGCACCACATGTTCGGGTGATCATCATGGATGCGGATGGCATCCGGCTTGACAGCATCCAGATAATTTCTGTATTCCGGAAGCTGTTCATATTCAAATGTGACCTTAGCTGCTGCTTCTCTTGCGTGCTGCTTTGTATCAGCAACTGCAACTGCAATGCAGTCACCGTAGTTCATGATTTTGTCTTCTGCAATAACGAAATGTGATTTCTCTGTTGCCAGCGTTCTCGGTGAGAAGCTGAAGAAAGCAACGCGGTTGTCGCATCCAACTGCTTTGACATCCTTCGCCGTAACAATCTTGTATACGCCCGGCATCTTCTCTGCTTCTGATGTGTCGATGCTCTTGATCTTAGCATGGAATGTGACCCTCGGCTGAACCATGACACCATGAAGCGTGCCGGAAGGCATCTTCAGTTCGATGTCATCACCATAGTCTTCCACACCGCAGACTCTTGCCAGATTGCAAGGACGCAGGAGCGGCTTGCCGTACTGCTCGCCGGCCGGTGCTTCCGGAATTTCAAGATCCTTGACTGTAATCTCGCCGCGCAGGCACTTCGCTGCCAGCATGACAGAGTCGACGATCTGCTTGTATCCTGTGCATCTGCAGATGTTTCTGTGCTTTGTGAACCAGTCTCTTACTTCTTCTCTCGTCGGATCCGGGTTCTCTTTCAGAAGCTGATATGTTGAAACGATGAATCCAGGGATGCAGAATCCGCACTGCACTGCACCATGATGCATGAACGCAACCTGGATTGGATGCAGAAAGTTCGGCTGTCCGATTCCTTCGATTGTGGTAACTTCGCTGTACTCTTCCACCTTTGAAATCTTTCTTGTACAGGAACGGATGACTTTGCCATCGAGGATCACAGAGCATGCTCCGCATACACCTGTTCCGCATCCTACTTTAGTTCCGGTAAGACCAAGACGACGGATAACATCTGCCAGTGTATCCTTCTCAGGATTGCAGATGAACATCCTATCAGCGCCGTTGATCTTCAGGGTCATTTTCTGTAAATTCATGATTTCCTCCAATTGATCATTGACTCATTTGACTTGCTTGACTTTATTACATATATACAAAAAGTTTATCAGTTAACCAAAATATCGTCAATTACAAGTTTGCTGTTATCATCTCACTTTCCATGCTTCATTACGCTTTGCATAATTGATTTTCCAATTTGATAGTAAGAATTATAAAGCAAATTAATACAGCCGATAATCTGTTGTTTTATGGTATACTAAAGCAGTAATAATAGAGGAGTAACAATCATGCTTTACCTTGATAACGCAGCCACCTCCTGGCCAAAACCCGAGGAGGTCTATGATGCTGTATCAAACGCCATAAAGAGAAGCGGCAATCCGGGCCGTTCCAATTCGGAGGAAGCCCGTGCTGCTGCTACGGATATCATAGAAGCGCGCACTGCATTGGCAGATCTGTTCAATATTTCAGATTCAAACCGCATCGTGTTCGCTCTTAACGCGACCGATGCCATCAATCTGGGTCTGCAGGGCATGCTCAAACCAGGGGACCATGTCATCACCAGCCAGATGGAACACAATGCGGTCACCCGCCCTCTCGCTTATCTGGAGGATGCCGGGGTCATGGTGACAAAGGTCAGGACAGATCCTGCCAAAGGCGCCGATTTGGATGAGATTCGTCAGGCATTCCGTCCTGAGACCAAACTTGTCATCATGACGCATGCTTCCAACGTGACAGGCGCCCTCAATCCAATCGAAGAAATCGGTGCAATCTGTCATGGGCACAATGTGCCGTTCATGGTGGACGCTTCCCAGTCTGCGGGTGCCATTCCAATCGATGTTGTGAAGATGAACATCGATCTGCTGGCGTTCCCGGGCCACAAGTCCCTTCTGGGGCCGACAGGCACAGGAGCGCTCTATGTTTCCGAAACCGTTTCACCGAGACCAATCCGGTCCGGCGGCACAGGCGTTTTCTCGGAAGTCAGACTGCAGCCTGAGCAGCTCCCATATTACTATGAAGCAGGTACGCAGAATACAGTCGGCATCGCCGGTCTCTGCGCTGCGGCGCATTATATTCTGGAGCGCTCTGTGAACAATATCTATCATGAAGAACAGAAACTGGTGCAGCTGTTGATCGACGGCCTGACTTCCATTCCGGGCGTCACAGTCTATGGGCCTCTGACTGCTCCGCGTGCAGCGGCAGTTTCCTTTAATATCGAGGGAATGGACTGCGCTGACGTGGCGATGATTCTGGAATCCTATTATGATATTTCCGTCAGATCCGGTCTGCAGTGCGCACCGGACACCCATCGTATGCTTGGGACGATCGATATGGGCGGCACGGTCAGAGTCAGCCCGGGTCTGTTCACAACAGCCGATGAAATTGACGAATTCTTATGGGCAGTAAGGGAGATTTCTGAAGGTGAGTAATCAGTTATTGAATGAATCTTTTTCTATTGTACGCACACCCGTAGATCAAACTACGGGTGAAGCTTTTGCATCCTGCAAATATGCACTTTATCCGGGCATCACTCTGGCACAATCAGAGCCGGAGCTGGTGGTTTTGCTTTATGATTCACTGCTCCACCAGTATCCGGATACGGGTATGTTTTTATACCAGGGCTACGGATTTGATCCGCTGCTCAACCGCAAATACCAACAGCGTCTTCTGACCAGATGGCGAGCCCTCGGCAAACCGACTGTCGTCCTCGTCACGCCGGAAGACAGACGTTTCTTCCGCGGTAACCTGGGCGAGATCCCGACCGTTTCCCTCTACGAGCTGCTGATCAAAAACAGCGTCAGCGGCGGATGCAACCGGGAACTCTATCGTCTGCTCGAACCGGAGCAGTACGGTTTCGAGGATTCACTTCGTGAACTTGGGGAAATGATGGGCGTGACGTTCTACGACCCTTCCGTACACACGGAGATCAAATCTGCTGACGTTTCTCGCATCCCTTTTCTGACCAGCAGTATGGAGATGCGGAATTCCATGAAGAAGAACGGGTTCGACGCCGTCCATATTCTGGAACTCATCTTCGGTATGGGAAAATCCAACCAGCATCTGGCCCACATTCATGAAGAGGGGCACGACCACAGCCACAGTGAGGCCCCGCAGGTGCGCGACACGAAGATGAGCGACGAAGAACTGCGTGCGAAAGAAGCCCTCTTTGATAATGATACAAAAAAGAAGAATCTGCAGGATCTGCACGACACCCTGCTTTCCTTCTTCTGGGGAGAATAGATAACCATGACTAACAGCAAAAGCATCACAGCCGCCGAGGCTGCCAAACACGTTCAATCAGGAGACCGCGTCTATGTAGGGACAAGCAGCAGCTTTGCCTACACCTTTCTCGACGCTCTCTATGACAGAAAAGACGAACT
Source organism: uncultured Eubacteriales bacterium (assembly GCA_902763505.1). Taxonomy (GTDB): domain Bacteria; phylum Bacillota; class Clostridia; order Peptostreptococcales; family Anaerovoracaceae; genus Lentihominibacter. The sequence goes on from CACWSO010000004.1 coordinate 27,182, forward strand.
GGAAAACGTAACTCTTCTCTGCTCCATGTCCATCACGCCGTGCCGCATGTTTGACACGGATTGGCCATCTGACATTTCACCGGGATGCAAAGGCAATCCATTTATTTTTGATACTTTCTTCCTGGGCGCCGGCGAACGACGCGCCCACAGGAGACACAATATGGCATTCGAATACACATCCTTCCATCTGAGCCAGATCGATCTCTGGATGCAGGAAATCGGCAAGCCTGACATCAGTTTCCTGCAGGTGTCGAGGCCGGATGAGGACGGATATTTCTCCTATGGTTCCTCCGGAATCTGCGATCACAAATATGTCGTGGAAGAAACGAAACGCGAAGTGTTCCTGGAAAGCAATACCGGAAGTCCATACATCTTCGGACAGGACAATCTCATCAGCCCTGACCATAAAAAGGTCGCCGGCATCCTCTATACGACGGGCAACGCACCCGAGCTCATGCCCGATGAGATCGATGATACGTCACGGCAGATTGCGGACATCGTATTGGAGGAAGTGCCGGACGGCGCAACCCTTCAGCTTGGACTCGGCAAGCTCTCGACGGCAATTGGTTATGACCTGAAGCAGCGCAACGATATGGGAATCTTCTCCGAGCTGTTCAGTCAGCCTATGATGGAACTCATGAAGGAAGGCAATGTCACCAACGCCCACAAAGGCTTTATGGACGGGATGAGCGTCTTCTCCTTCTCCGCCGGTACGCAGGAAATGTACGATTTCATGGATCACAATCCTCAAATCTACGGAGCGCCATTCCCATTTGTTAACGACGCACGCAACATCGCAAAGAACAAGAACATGATTTCCATCAACAATGCAATGGCAGTTAACCTCTACGGTGAGGTTGCCGCTGATGCCATCGGATATTCTCAGCAGAGCGCTGTCGGCGGACAACTGGACTTCGTCAAGGGCGCCCAGTGGTCTGAAGGTGGTAAGTCTATCATCGTTCTGCCGTCTTCCTTTGTAAAAGACGGCAAGCGGCAAAGCAAGATTTCCCTGCAGTTCGCGCCGGGCACGCCGGTGACCACACCGAGGTCGGAAGTCCAGTACGTGGCGACGGAATATGGATGCGTCAATCTGAAAATACGCAATATGTCAGACCGGGTTCGCGCCATGATCAGTCTGGCCCACCCGGATTTCAGAGACCAACTTACACAGGAAGCAAAAGACTGCGGACTTATCTAGTCCGCAGTCTTCTTTTGCAGTCAATGTAAAGGAGGATATTATGCTTCTTTTTTATTCTGTAAATAGTGGTGTGGAGTAATATCTGTCTCCGCTGTCCGGCAGGAGCGCTACGATAGTCTTGCCTTTGTTCTCCGGCTTCTTCGCGTACTCGATGGCCGCATGCAGTGCCGCGCCTGCGGAAATACCTACGGAGATACCTTCCTTCTTCGCCAGATACTTCGCCGCGTTAAATGCATCGTCGCTGGCTGCACGGAACACTTCATCATAAACCGCTGTGTTCAGTACATCCGGAACAAATCCCGCGCCGATACCCTGGATCTTATGTGGGCCCGCTTTACCTTCTGACAGTACCGGTGAATCGTCCGGCTCCAAAGCTACGATTTTGACTTCCGGCTTCTGCTCCTTCAAGTACTCGCCGGTTCCTGTCAGCGTGCCGCCGGTGCCGACGCCGGAGATGAAGATATCGACGGCGCCATCTGTGTCTTTCCAGATTTCCGGTCCTGTCGTCTCTCTGTGCGCCTTTGGATTTGCCGGATTGACGAACTGTCCCGGAATGAATCCGCCTGGGATTTCCTTCGCCAGTTCTTCTGCCTTTTCGATGGCACCCTTCATGCCCTTAGCCCCTTCTGTCAGAACGATTTCAGCACCGTAAGCTTTTAGGATATTTCTTCTCTCCACGCTCATGGTTTCCGGCATGGTCAAGATTGCCCTATAGCCCTTTGATGCGGCGATGACCGCCAGGCCGATGCCTGTGTTGCCTGATGTCGGTTCTATGATGACGGACCCTTCCTTCAGAATTCCCTTTTCTTCAGCATCTTCAATCATGGATTTGGCGATTCTGTCCTTTACGCTGCCTGCCGGATTGAAGTATTCCAGCTTGACCAGCAGTGTCGCTTCCAGTCCAAGATCCTTTTCGATATTCACCAGCTCTACGAGTGGTGTGTTTCCAATAAGTTGCAGTATTCCTTTGTAAATGTTTGCCATGTGTCTTACCTCCTAATGTTCTCTATTTATTATAACACTGATATTATGTTGATTTTGATTTAATATTACTTCGCTGCTGCGAATCCCTTCTCCAGATCTTCGATGATATCATCGACATGCTCTGTTCCGATGGACAGTCTGATGGTTCCCGGATAGATGTCCTGGTCTGCCAGTTCCTCTTCTGTCAGCTGAGAATGAGTCGTTGTCGCCGGATGGATGACCAGACTCTTAACGTCCGCTACATTTGCCAGCAGTGAGAAGATTTCCAGGCCGTCGATGAACTTCCACGCTTCTTCCTGTCCTCCGTCTATTTCGAAGGTGAAGATGGAACCTCCGCCGTTTGGGAAATACTTCTCATAGAGCGCATGCTGCGGATGATCCGGCAGCGATGGGTGGTTGACTTTTCTTACCTGCGGATGGTTCGACAGATATTCAATGACTTTCTTCGTGTTTTCAACGTGCCTGTCCAATCTCAGTGACAGTGTTTCCACTCCCTGCAAAAGCAGGAATGCGCTGAATGGTGAAATCGTCGCGCCCGTGTCTCTCAGAAGAATCGCACGGATGTAAGTGACGAAGGCTGCCGGTCCAACTGCATCATAGAATGATACCCCGTGATAGCTTGGATTCGGATCAGCGATGTTGCCAAATTTGCCGCTCGCCTTCCAGTCGAACTTTCCGGACTCGACGATGATGCCGCCGAGCGTTGTTCCGTGTCCTCCAAGGAACTTCGTCGCGGAATGAACAACGATGTCTGCGCCATGCTCGATTGGTCTGATGAGGTAAGGCGTGCCGAAGGTGTTGTCTATGACCAGCGGCAGACCATGCTTGTGCGCGATTTCAGCAACGGCGTCAATATCCGGAATATCGCTGTTTGGATTGCCCAGAGTTTCCAGGAAAATCGCTCTGGTGTTTTCCTGAATTGCGCCTTCAACTTCCTCAAGATTGTGTGCGTCTACGAATGTCGTTTCGATTCCGTACTGCGGAAGTGTGTGCTCCAATAGGTTGAAGGTTCCTCCGTAGATTGTCTTCTGGGCGACGATGTGTCCGCCGTTTGCGGCCAGCGCCTGCACCGTGTATGTGATGGCTGCCGCTCCCGACGCCAGAGCCAGAGCTGCGCTGCCGCCTTCCAGTGCTGCGACTCTCTCTTCCAGAACGCCCTGAGTGGAGTTGGTCAGTCTGCCGTAGATATTGCCTGCATCCGCCAAACCGAATCTGTCTGCCGCGTGCTGCGCATCGTGGAATACGTAAGCGGTTGTTGCGTAAATCGGAACCGCTCTCGCGTCAGTTGCCGGATCCGGCTGTTCCTGTCCTACATGTAACTGTAATGTTTCAAATCTGTAATTACTCATATATATCAATTCCCTTTCTTTGCCTTTGCATAAAAAATTGCCTGAGGTTTTACTCCCGGGCAACATGATGGTTCGGCTTCTTTGTGACCTTTATTCAAGACGCACGCAAAGGCTGCTGCGCGTCTCCCATCATATCATCTGCCCGGGAGTTCGGCATCAGACAACACATCATCCAATACATTGTTGTTTTCGATGTTGTTCTTCTCATTGCTTGCGCCTCCTTTCTTCTAAAATCTTTGTCTTTTGTCAATGCCATATTAATACTATTTACCTACTGTGTCAATAGGTATTTTGAAAAAAGTTGAAAATTCTATTTACCCTGTAGTAAAATAGGTGATGCAAAGGCATCCCAATTACTATTTCTCATATTGGAGAACATTATGATATCAACAAAAGGACGCTATGCGCTGCGCGTTATGATTGATCTGGCGCAGCACGAAGGAGAAGGAAATATCCCTCTGAAAGATATTGCGGAGAGACAGGACATCTCAAAGAAGTATCTTGAAATCATCGTGAAAGATCTCGTCAAAGGCGGCATGCTGAACGGCGTCAGCGGCAAAGGCGGCGGCTATAGTCTTAGCAGAAAGGCCGAGGAGTATACCGTTGGTGAAATCATCGAACTCATGGAAGGCACCCTGGCTCCTGTCGCCTGCCTGGTGGACGGTGTGGAGAGCTGCCCTCGCTCTGACAGTTGTCTGACGCTGCCGATGTGGAAGGAATACTATGAGATGATCCACCAGTTTTTCTATGGCAAAAAACTGAGCGATCTGCTGGGCGACCGCGATCCGGTGTATTACATTTGATGCTCTATATAGAATGGTCTGTTAACTCAGCTGGGAGAGTGCTTGGGTCACAACCAAGATGTCGTGGGTTCGAGCCCCGCACAGACCACCAAATAAAAAAGATTCCGAGAAAGTAACTTCTCGGAATCTTTTTTCTGTCGCAAGATTGTTAATTATATACTTGTTTTTTGTTGTTATTTCTGCGCTTTGGGAGCTTATTTTGACTAATTTGCGAAGTTTGTTTTTGAAACCGTTTTCATGAATCATTTTCCCTTGATGGGCGGTATATTAATATGTATATTATTCTTAGTTCAGTTAGTTAAAGTGATAAAAATCTAGTTTTATGCTTTTTGAAATGAGGTAATTTAAGTATGAGCAGATTAGAATTCAAACAGAAGAGCCAGGCTCAGAAGGAAGTCGAAGCTCTGTATGGAGATATCCAGCGCAGAGTCATCGCCAGCCCTCCGAGCCAGTGTCAGGTGGACATGACTTGTTCATTCCTGAAGCTTTGCCAGGCTCAGTCCTGCGGCAAGTGCGTCCCTTGCAGAGTCGGCGTGTATCAGATGATTCAGATTCTGGAGAGCATCCTGGACATCGATACAGACAGTTCGACAGATGATCTGGTGCTTTTGCAGAAGACCGCGGAAACGGTCCGCGATTCTTCAGACTGCGCCATCGGATGGGAAACAGCGGAAATCGTTCTGAAGTCCCTCCAGAGCTTCAGCGAAGACTACATGTCCCATATTGAGAGAAAGCGCTGTTCCGACAGCGTAACAGATCTGAGAAACACAGTCCCATGTGTTTCCAAGTGCCCTGCCGAAGTCGATATTCCTGGCTACATTTCATTAATAAAAGCCGGACGGTATGATGACGCAGTGAAGCTCATCAGAAAAGACAATCCGTTCCCTACTGTATGTGCGCTCATCTGCGAGCATCCGTGCGAGGGACACTGCAGAAGAAACATTCTCGATGCTTCCATCAACATCAGAGGTCTCAAGATGTTTGCTGTTGACAACTGCTCCGATGTTGTCCCGATTCCGGACAAGATGGAAGAGACCGGCAAGAAAATCGCCATCATCGGCGGCGGTCCAAGCGGACTGACTGCCGCATACTTCCTGTCACTGATGGGACACAAGTGTAAGATTTTCGAGAGAAGAGCGCAGCTCGGCGGCATGCTCAGATACGGCATCCCGAGCTATCGTCTGCCGAGACACAGACTCGACTGGGACATCAAGTCCATCCTGTCTGCCGGCGTTGACGTTGAGCTTAATGCAGATATCAATACAGAAGAAGCCATCAACGAACTGATGGCAGAATACGATGCTGTTTACGTAGCCATCGGAGCGCACAACTACAAGATGATCGGCATCGAAGGCGAGGAGAGCAAAGGTGTTATCTCCGCCGTTGATATGCTCCGCGGAATCGGCGATGAGAAGATGCCTGACTTCAAAGGCAAGAGAGTCGTCGTCGTAGGCGGCGGCAACGTAGCAATGGACGTTGCTCGTACTGCAATGCGTCTCGGCGCTGCACATGTAGACATCGCCTATAGAAGACGTAAGGTCGACATGACAGCGCTCCCTGAAGAAATCGACGGTGCCATCGCAGAAGGATGCCGTCTGCTCGAGCTGAGAACACCAGTCAGAATCGAGTCTGACGAAGGCGGAAACGTCAAGGCTCTAGTCGTACAGCCGCAGAAGGTTGGTCCGTATGATTCATCCGGACGTCCGAAATCCTTCCCTGCTCAAAAGGATGAACAGGTTCTTGAGTGCGACATCGTCGTTGGAGCGATCGGCCAGGAAATCGACTCTGAAGTATTCGAAAAGGCCGGCGTCTCCGTACTTTGGAAGAAGCTGAATACAGACGAATCCATGGCTGTAGAAGGCATGGAAGGCGTCTTTGCAGGAGGCGACAGCGTAACCGGTCCATCCACTGTTATCAACGCCATCGCCCAAGGCAGAGTTGCCGCTGCAAATATTGATAATTACCTCGGATATAACCATGAAATCAAGGTTGAACTTGATATCCCGGAACCGGATCTGGACGACTACATCCCGTGCGGAAGATCCGAACTCACAAGCCGTTATCCTGATGAAAGAAACCGCGACTTTGACGGATTCGAAAACGGTCTTCTCCTCGAGGAGGCCATTCAGGAAGCAAGTCGCTGTCTGAGATGTGACTGCAACAATCTCGGCGCATTCAGAGGAGGGAGGCACACATCATGGTAAACGTAACAATCAACGGAAGAAAAACTTCAGTGCAGCAGGGAACAACCATCATGAATGCTGCAAAGGCAATCGGCATCGAGATTCCTCACATCTGTTACTGGGAGGGTCTCAACGACATCGGCGCCTGCCGTATCTGTGTTGTGGAACTGGAAGGGAAAGACAAACTCGTCTCCTCCTGCAATACGGAAGTAGAAGAAGGCATGATCATCTACACCAACAGCCCGAAAGTAAGGCAGGCTAGAAAGATCAACGTCCAGCTGGTACTGGCAGAGCACGACTGCAAGTGTGCGACCTGCCCGAGAAGCGGCAACTGCGCATTGCAGACCATCGCGAGAGACCTTGGTATCGTCGGCACTTCCTTTGTGGAAAACCCTGATGAATTCAGATGGGACGAATCCTTCCCTCTCATCAGAAATGCGACAAAGTGCGTTACTTGTCTGCGTTGCGTTCAGGTCTGCGATAAAATCCAGAACATGAACGTCTGGGAAAAGCTCGGTTCCTCATTCAGAACGACGGTAGGCGTTACGGACGGCGTACAGATCAGAAACGCCAACTGCAGCCTTTGCGGTCAGTGCATCACCCACTGCCCTGTCGGAGCGCTCAGTGAACGAAACGATACTGACAAGGTACTGGATGCTCTTGCGGATCCTGAAATCGTTACAATGGTGCAGTTCGCGCCGGCAGTCAGAGTTGCCTGGGGCGAAAAGATCGGCATGAACAGAGTAGAACAGACAACCGGCAAACTGGTCGCTGCGCTCAAGCAGATTGGTTTCGACTACGTATTCGATACGGTATATACTGCTGACATGACCATCATGGAAGAAGGCAGCGAACTGATCGCCCGCATTGGGGACAAAGATAATCATCCATGGCCGATGTTCACATCATGCTGCCCGGGCTGGCTCAGATTCGTGCAGCTCGAGTATCCTGAACTCATTCCGAATCTCTCTACTGCAAAATCACCGCAGCAGATGTTCGGTGCCATCAGTAAGACATACATGGCTGAAAAGCTCGGTGTGGATCCTGCGAAGATCGTCTGCGTATCCATCATGCCTTGCACTGCCAAAAAATATGAGTGTGATGAACACACACTCCGCGATTCCGGATTCAAGGATGTCGATGTTGTTCTCACTACAAGAGAACTGGACAATCTGATTTCCATGGACGGAATCAAGGCCGCACAGCTTCCGGAAGCGCCATTTGACAGCTTCTTCGGCGAAGGAACCGGAGCCGGCGTCATCTTCGGAGCAACCGGCGGCGTTATGGAGGCAGCACTGCGTTCCGCATACTTCCTGATCACAGGAGAGAATCCTCCTGTCGATGCATTCCAGAATGTCCGCGGCATGGAAGGTTGGAAGGAAGCGACATTCACCGTTGCGGGAATCAAGCTGCGCGTTGCAGTTGCCAACGGACTGGGCAACACCAGGAAGCTGATCGAAGCCATCAAGCGCGGCGAAGTTGCCTATGATTTTGTAGAGATCATGGCATGTCCTGGCGGATGTTCCGGCGGCGGCGGACAGCCGATCCACGATGGAATGGAAATGGCCTCCCTCAGAGGAAGTGAACTCTACAACATCGACAACACACTGGAAATCAGATTCTCACACGAGAATCCGACCGTCACGATGAGTTATGAGGAGTACTTCGGCGCACCGAACTCAGAAAAAGCGCACCACCTGCTCCATACAGATGTATCACAATGGAGACTGTAAAACCAACAGAGGTAAGACATGGCTGAATATAACAGCACATCAAAAAAAGCAGAAGAATTTATCAACGATGCGAAGATCAAGCAGACGCTTGCTTTTGCGCAGGCACACAAGGATGACCTGGAGTTAATGCAGGTCATCCTTGATAAAGGAAGAGAATACAAAGGTCTTTCTTATGCAGAAGCCGCCACTCTGCTCGAGTGCGAAGATCCGGATATCATCCAGCAGATCTTCGACCTGGGCAAAGAAATCAAAGAGCACTTCTACGGCAACCGCATCGTTATGTTCGCACCTTTGTACCTGTCGAATTACTGCGTCAATGGATGTGTGTACTGCCCTTACCACGGACAGAATAAAACCATTCCGCGTAAGAAGCTGACTCAGGATGAGATTCGTGATGAGGTCATCGCGCTGCAGGATATGGGTCACAAGAGACTCGCCATCGAAGCCGGTGAACACCCGAAGGAGAACCCGATTGAGTACATCCTTGAGAGCATCCAGACCATTTACAGCATCAAGCACAAGAATGGTGCCATCCGCAGAGTCAATGTGAATATCGCTGCGACAACGGTTGAGAATTACCGCAAGCTCAAGGAAGCAGGCATCGGAACCTACATCCTGTTCCAGGAGACTTACAACAAAGAAGCCTACGAGCAGCTCCACCCCACTGGACCGAAGAGCGACTATGCTTATCATACGGAAGCGATGGACCGCGCCATGGAAGCAGGCATCGATGACGTCGGCTGCGGCGTGCTCTACGGGCTCAATAATTACAAGTATGATTTCGTCGGTATGCTCATGCATGCGCACCACCTTGAGAAGACCTACGGCTGCGGACCGCATACCATCAGTGTTCCGCGCGTACGCCCAGCAGACGATATCGATCCGGATGAGTTCGACAACGGCGTACCTGACGATGTCTTCAAGAGAATCGTGGCAGTACTACGCATTGCAGTACCTTACACCGGTATGATCATGTCTACCCGTGAGAGCGCGAAGACAAGGCGCGAATGTCTGGAAATCGGCATCACGCAGATCAGCGGCGGAAGCAGAACGAGCGTAGGCGGCTACGCGGACGAACTGGATGAACAAGGCAAGTTTAATTCTGAAGATACCGCCCAGTTTGACGTAGAAGACAGACGCACCCTTGCGGAAGTCGTCGACTGGCTCATCGACCTGGGGTACGTGCCGAGCTTCTGCACTGCATGTTACCGGGAAGGCCGCACGGGTGACCGCTTCATGAGTCTGCTCAAGTCCGGCCAGATCGCAAACTGCTGTCAGCCGAACGCCATGATGACGCTCAAAGAGTTCCTCATGGACTACGCCAGCGAAGAAACAAAGGTCAAGGGCGACGCACTGATCGAAGAGAAACTGTCGCTGATTCCGAGTGACAAGGTTCGGGAAGTCTGCCGCCAGCACCTGAAGGAAATCGAACATGGCAATCGAGATTTCAGATTCTAAATTTCGTCCTATGGACGACAACACTATCATAGCGCTTCTTTCCGGCAAAGGCCCGGACGAGGCTTTGTATGAAGAAGCCGACCGCATTCGCAGAGAAATCTATGGCGATGCGGTCTATTTACGCGGTTTGATTGAGATTTCCAACTACTGCAGAAATAACTGCTACTACTGCGGCATCCGCAAAGGCAACACAAAGCTTGATCGCTATCGTCTGGATAAAGACACGATTCTCGCATGCTGCAGGGACGGCTATGCGCTCGGTTTCCGCACCTTCGTGCTGCAGGGCGGCGAGGATCCATACTATGGAGATGAGCCGTACGGCAGTACAGATGGCGATGAGCGTCTCTGCGATATCGTCTCGGAGATTCATACACGTTACCCGGATTGCGCCGTCACGTTATCTATGGGCGAACGCACGCGGGAAAGTTATCAACGTCTTTTTGATGCCGGTGCCCGAAGATATCTGCTGCGTCACGAATCTGCGTCACCGGATTTATACAGAACGCTGCATCCGGCGGAAATGAGTCTTGAAAACCGCATGCGCTGCCTCTATGATTTAAAAGAGATCGGCTATCAGGTCGGCGCAGGGCTGATGGTCGGCGCGCCTGGACAGACCCTCGATCATCTTTTGTATGACATCCATTTCATGCAAAGGCTGCAGCCTGATATGATCGGCATCGGACCGTATCTGCGTCATTCGGATACCCCATTTGGAAGGAGCAGCGCCCAGTGCGCGCAGGGACTTCACAGAGAACAGAAACTGAATCTGACTTTACGACTTCTGGCTGTTCTCCGCATCCTGTTCCCATACGCTCTGCTCCCTTCGACCACAGCGCTGGGAACCATTGATCCAGAAGGAAGAACTCTGGGGCTCAAAGCCGGCGCCAATGTTATTATGCCGAACCTCTCTCCCGCCGAAGTTCGGGATCAATATGCAATCTACGAAAACAAACTGAGTACCGGCGCGGAATCCGCGCAGCAGGTAGCGCTCCTGAAGCAGCAAGTATCTGACGCCGGTTACCAAATCGTTACAGATATAGGAGACGTGAAGTGTCACTGAATAACACCCCGAGGGCCAACAGATTACACATCGGAATATTCGGCCGCAGAAACGCGGGCAAATCCTCTCTGATCAATGCTCTGACCGGACAGGATCTAGCCATTGTTTCTGATACGCCGGGAACGACAGCGGACCCAGTCTACAAGTCCATGGAGCTCCACCCTATCGGACCTGTCGTGTTTATCGATACAGCCGGTTTCGACGATGAAGGCGAACTCGGTCAGCTTCGCGTTGCCAGAACGGAAGACATCATCAAGCGGACGGACATTGCTGTTCTGGTGATCGACGGCTGTGTCCCGACACCGCAGGATCTTACCTGGCAAAAGCAGCTGAATGACACGGGGATTCCGACGATTACCGTCATCAGCAAAAGCGACACACTCACGGAAGCCCAACGCGGCGCCGCCGCCCAAACGATGGAAGACGCCATTTTCGTAAGCGCGAAGACGGGCGAAGGCATCGACCTTCTCCGCACAGCGATCATCAATGCAGTCCCGGAAGAATATATGCAAGAACAGCTCCTGGATGGACTGATTGAAGATGGCAGTCTTGTGCTCCTCGTCATGCCGCAGGATATCCAGGCACCGAAAGGCCGTCTGATCCTGCCGCAGGTGCAGACGATCCGTGAACTGCTGGACCGCAGGTGTACCGTGGTCTCCACAACGGCCGATGGATATGAAACCGCTCTTGATCGACTGAACTGCCCGCCGGACCTCATCATCACAGATTCCCAGTGTTTCTCTCAAGTTTATGAAAAGAAACCAGATACCAGCGCATTGACATCTTTTTCGATCCTCATGGCTGCTGCCAAGGGAGATCTCAGTGTTTTTATCGACGGCGTCTCCGCCATCGATCAGGCACGCGGCACCTTCCGCGTCCTCATTGCGGAAGCCTGCACTCACGTGCCGCTTCAGGAAGATATCGGTACCGTTAAGATACCGATGCTTTTGCGTAAGCAATTTGGTGATCAAGTCGAAATCACTAACGTTCGCGGAAACGATTTTCCGAAAGTTGAGGAACTGAAGCAGTATGATCTCATCATCCACTGCGGCGCCTGTATGTTCAATCGCAGGCACGTCTTAAGCCGCATCGCCGCTGCACAGGAAGCCGGCGTACCAATCACCAACTACGGCATTTTCCTGGCCTTTGCAGCCGGAATTCTCGACAAAATTCAATTCTAAAAGGCTCTCCTATTAAATACCAAAAATGAACAATATGTTTCATAAATTGATTGAAAACAAATCCTATTTATGAAAAAATGAAATAGTAAACAAGCTTATTCGTACACTGCATTCAGACGAATCGATCTGGTCAGGAGGCATTCAATGATCAACAGAGACGAACAGAAAAGCTTCTTTATGATTGATCCCGCAATTGTTGAGGACAACAAGAAGTCTTACGCGATTCAGGAGAGTTACAAGGAAACATACGGCCTTGACGCTCTCGGTATCAACCCGTCCATTGTCCACCGCAATCTCAGCCCTACTGTTCTGATTGAGAAAGCCATCAGAAACGGCGAAGGTATCCTGACTGATACAGGTGCTTTGGCCGTCACCACGGGCAAATTCACAGGCAGATCCCCGCATGATAAATACATCGTCGATACAGACGGCGTGCATGATCTGATCAGCTGGGGCGATGTCAATCATCCGATCAGCAGAGCCGTTTTCAATGCGCTGCGGGATGAGATGTGCCAGTTCCTGAGCGGCAAGGAGATCTATATTTTCGACGGATACGCCGGAGCTGATCCACAGCACAGGCGCAAGTTCCGCATCATCAATGAACTGCCGTCGCAGAATCTGTTCATTCGCGACCTGCTCATCAGACCGACATCCAGCGAAAAGGAAAACTTCGGAGAAGCGGACTACACGATTCTCGTCGCACCGGGTTACAAATGCAATGCCAAACGCTACGGCATCAACTCGGAAGCCGCTATCATCATCGACTATGAAGCACACTTTGCAATCATCGCAGGTTCCCAGTATTCCGGAGAAATCAAGAAGACGGTATTCTCGATTATGAACTTCGCGATGCCGCTTGAAGAAAATGTTCTGCCGATGCATTGCTCTGCGAACATGGATCCGGAAACAGGGGACACCGCCATTTTCTTCGGCCTGTCCGGTACGGGAAAGACAACTCTTTCCGCTGATCCGAACCGCGATCTGATTGGTGACGATGAACACGGCTGGTCTGACAGAGGCGTGTTCAATTTCGAAGGCGGTTGTTACGCGAAGTGCATCGACCTTGATAAGGCCAAGGAACCTGAAATCTATCATGCCATACATTTCGGCTCAGTCCTCGAAAACGTTGTGACAGATGATGAGCACGTTCCTGACTACTCAGACAGATCCCTGACGGAGAACACAAGAGTCGGATATCCGATTGACTTCATCCCGAATGCCAGTGAAAACGGCAGAGGCGGTATCCCTAAGGTCGTACTCTTCCTGACCGCGGATGCCTTTGGAGTATTCCCTCCAATTTCGAAGCTGACCCGCAATGCGGCCATATACCACTTTGTAACCGGCTTTACTGCGAAACTCGCGGGAACGGAGCGCGGCATCAAAGAACCGCAGCCTACCTTCTCCACCCTCTTCGGTGAGCCGTTCATGCCTTTGCGCACGGAACGCTACGCAGAGATGTTTGGAGAACGTCTGGACACTTATGGAACACAAGTGTACCTCGTAAACACTGGTTGGTCGGGCGGCGCATTCGGAACAGGCAGCCGCATCAAACTTGCATACACACGGGCAATGGTCACAGCTGCAATCAACGGAGACCTTGAGCACGCAGAGTATATTCACGATGACAGATTCAACCTTGAGATCCCATTGAACATTGAGGGCGTTCCTCCTGAGATCATGATTCCGAAAAACACCTGGGCAGATCCGGAAGCTTATGAAAAACAGGCTGACGAGCTTGCTGAGATGTTCATTGAAAACTTTGAGAAGAAATATCCGGACATGCCTGCAGAAATTGCAGCCGCAGGTCCAAAGGGGAAATAAGCATATAAAAGCAGAAAGGAACCATTATGTATAACATTGACAATATCGACATTCAAATCTTGAATCTTCTGAAGATGGACGCGCGTACGCCGCTTGATGAGCTCGCTTCGCAGACGGGGCTTACGACTTCTGTTATTTCAGAGCGCCTCACGAACCTTGAAAACTCAGGCTATATCAAAGGCTACCATGCAGACATCGACTTAGAGAAAATCGGTTACAAGATCAAAGCGTTTGTTCTGATGTCAGTGCTTCCTGATGATCAGCGCAGATTTTATGATTTCGTCCAGAAAAAAGACTGCATCCTTGAATGCAGCCATATCACCGGTCAGTTCTCAATGCTTCTGAAGGTCATCTTCCCTACCACATCAGAGCTTGACACATTCATTGGCGAACTGCAGGAATTCGGCAAGACGGAAACGCAGGTTGTATTCTCAACGGTTCTTGAGAGATTCTAACTGGTTCTTGAACGATTTAAACAGAACCTGCTACGGCAAGAAAACAAAAACGCAGCTTCACAAGCTGCGTTTTTTGGTTTCATGATCCATGTTATTTCAATGTGCTATACGAACGCATACTGTTTCAGCCGTGCAAAGGCTTCCTGTACTCTCGACAGCGGCAGGGCCAGATTCATCCGGATGGAATCTTCCCGGTTGAACTGCCGCCCATCCTGCCAGAGCACGCCCACTTCTACACCGGCAAGCAGTAGCTCGTCCAGTGTCTCGTTATGCTCCTTCAGCCACTGCCCGCAGTCCAAAAGCAGCATGTAGGTGCCTTCCGGTTTTGAAACTTCTACACCCTTGAAATTGTTCTTGATAAACTCATATGCAAAATCAACATTCTCCGTCAGAACAGTCCTCAGTTCATCCACCCATTCCATACCTTCATCCTTGTAGGCGCCAATCAGCGCATGCATGGACAGAACATTCATAGCATTGTAAACGCTTAGGGCGGACTGTCTTTTGATTCTTGCTCTGAGGTAATCATTGTAGATGATGTGATAGCTCCCGACCAGCCCGGCAAGATTGAACGTCTTGGACGGCGCATAGAATGCGACCGTTCTATTGCGGGCATCCTCTGAAACAGACTGAAGAGGAATGTGTTTGTGCCCTTCCAGAATCAAATCGGACCATATCTCATCGGATACAACGTAAACATTGTTTCTCTCAAATATCTCAAAGGCTCTTTCCAGCTCTTCTCTTTCCCATACGCGTCCTGTCGGATTGTGCGGTGAACAGAATATCGTCGTGTGGATATGGTACTGGCGAATCTTCTTCTCCATATCATCGTAGTCCATTCTCCAGACACCATTCTTATCCCTCACCAGCTCGGTGCCGATCAGATGGTATCCCATCTGTCCGACTTCCTCCAGGAAGCCAACATACGTCGGCGCATGGACAAGCACATTGTCCCCCGGAGAACACAGAACCGCCAACGCACTGAGTACGCCGCCGAGCACGCCATTCTGGTAACCGATGTGTTTCTGCTCCAGCCCTGTTACGCCGTTGCGCACTTCCTGCCAACGGATGATGCTGTCATAATACTCTTTTCTCGGGCCGAAGTAGCCGAAGGCCGGATGCTTCGCCCGCTCAATCATCGCTTCGCAAATGGTCGGTGCCGTAGGAAAATTCATGTCGGCGACCCACATTGGGATAAGGTCAAATCCTTCTTTTATTTTTCCTACCGGCGCGATGCCGTATGGATCTTCATCCGGCGCAACCGCGATGGAATCCATCCCGGTCCTGTCAAGAATGCTGGTAAAATCGTATTTCATGCGTCTTCTCCCCTATAGCCCGAATGCTTCCGCAAGGGACACGATTGCCTGTGATTTATCGGCTTCATTGATGGTCGCCGAAATAGATATTTCAGAAGTTGTGATGTTGTAATGCGGTATGCCCTGTTCTGCCAGAGTCGCGAAAACTTTGCCTGCAACGCCTGTGTGTGTTGCCATACCGACGCCTACCAGAGAAATCATGCAGATATCTTCTTTTTTCTCTGTTTCCAAGGTGTTGAATCTTGCATTGATTGCCAATGCTTCATCGATTCTCTTTATATCATCGTGCTCACAGCTGAAGGAGACGACACTGGTGTCACCCTGATATGGCTGCTGCGCGACGACATTCAGATTCACCTTCAGATCTCCCAGCAGTTCGAACAGTTCCGCGATTTCTTCTCCCTTGCTCGGTATGCCTTTGATTGTATATATGACTACATCATCGAATGTGCTGATTCCGCTAACGGCTGCTTCTCCTACAATCAGATTTCTGTTCACGATAAATGTCCCTCCGGTTTTTTCTTCTTCGAACGCTGGTCCTACATATATTTTTACATCCAGCATGTGCGCCAGCTCTATCGCATCTGCTTCCAGATCCCCTTCTCCGAGCATAATCAGTTCCAGGGCTTCATCATAACTGATGATATCGAATTTCTTTCTTTCCTCTGTGACTCTTGGATCGATTACATAAACTTTTTTCGTCAGTCCATACAGTTCGCAGTCACAGCCAAGCGCTCCCGCAATGGCAACTGCTGTCGCAGCAGCTCCAAAACGTCCTTTCTGGTCACTCATGGTGTATTCACCGATTCCCTGGAATCCGGCGATGACCGGAACGAGTCCCTGCTCAAGAGTTTTGTATATCTCATCGAGGATGATCTCGTGTTTACCGCTCTCAATATCGAGGGCGCTCAGAGAATGGCCCTTAATATCGCTAATTACTTTTGCCGGAACACCTCTATGCTCCAGTGCGCTGGCCATCAAAGCTGCCGTCTGGTATTCGCTCGCAGAAAAGAGAGCGTCCAGCTCCTCTTTGCCGATACCTTTATCGAACTCAGCAGCTCTGTCCATCATTTCACTGGCGATATCATGCATTGCGGCAGTAACCAAAACCAGCTGCCCCAGCTGTTCGCGATGATTTGCGACATAATCCGCGATCCTCGTCAGATCTTCATTGTTTTTCAGGTAATCGCCGCCATATTTCTGTACGAGATACATCTGTCTATCCTCCGTCTTGTTATTGTTGTATAATTTTAACATGATGAAGGAGGCAAAGACAATGGCAAAGCTTAAGAAGACGAACGTAATGCGCCTTTTAGACCAGGCGAAGATCCCATACACAGCACACACTTACTCAGACACGGAAGCCATCAGCGGCGTTGAAGTCGCATCCGTCCTCGGTCAGAATGTCGCCTGTGTATTCAAAACACTGGTAACAGAAGGCGCCGGCAAAGTACCTGAGCATTATGTCTTCATGGTGCCTGTTGCCGAGGAGCTCGACCTCAAGAAGGCTGCCTCTGCTGTTGGTGAGAAGAGCATTCAGATGATCAAATCAAAAGAGCTTCTCCCTCTGACCGGATATGTCCACGGAGGATGCTCTCCCATCGGAATGAAGAAGCCTTTCAAGACTGTCATTCATCAAACAGCTGCCGATAAAGAAATCTGCCCGACCATATTCTTTAGCGCGGGCAGAATCGGATTTCAAATCGAATGTGAAGTCGGTGATCTGGAGAAGATCATACCGCTTCAGTTTTCAGATATCATTATTTAGTTTTCCATCATTTTCGCTTTTTCTTTTTCGGAAATATATCTGTGCTGTTCAGGATGCAGTTCGTCGTAGGTCATCTTCAGCTCCTGTAGACGGCCTTTTTTAGCTGCCAGAATCAGACATATGATACCGAGCAGCGCGTCAGCTAAAACTGCAGGGATTGCCCCTTCCACACCGAACTCATAGTTGTAGATCAGATTGCTCTGGGAATTCATTGCGTCCATCTTAAAAACGGACGCCTCTGAAACCAGACCGCTGTTCGGCAGACCGAACAGAAAGTTCTGAGTGAAATTCCATGCTGTATGGATCCCCATCGGGAACCAGATGCTCTTTGTATACCATTTCGCAATGGAGAAACCGAGTCCGCAGATGAAAATGTCGAGAATCGGCAGGAATGTCGCACCCGGATTGAACACATGGAGCGCTGCGAAAAATGCTCCGTTGACAAAGATTGCAACCCAAAGAGGATAATGGACATTGATTCTCTCATAGATAAAACCTCTGCACCACAGTTCTTCGGATGTGCTCTGGATGAAGACACAGACAAGTGCAAAGACCATAAACGGTATCTCCGCAAGGGCAAAATCCAAATAGAGCTTGATGTCACCATGGACGAGTGCGCAGACGATGCAGCCAAAGTTCATGATGAAACCGACCAGCAGTCCCTGCATCAATGTCTTCATACCATTGTTCTCATAAGTGGGGAGGAACGATTTGAAAACAAAGCGATTGCGTTTCGTTACCGCTGTATAAACAAGAATGCCCACAAATGGGATAATCGTGCTAAGATACAGCTCAATGACGAACATCATTTCATTTGATAGATCCAGTCCTGCCAACTCCAAGAGGCTGCGGTTTGAAAACACTCCCTCCAGAGTCGAAAAGATGAATATGTACCATATGATTGTGATCAGCAATATCCAGATGATTCTATTGTTGATTACCGTTTTTTTCATAATGTCCCGCATCTGCCTTTCGGTGTATTACTTCAATTTCGCATTATCTACGACAAACTTGAGGACCTTATCCCTAAGAACTTGTATGTCAAAGTAATTGGTTTCCACGTAATCTTCTACGCTCATGCCGGCTGCCTTTTCGAATTCTTTCGCCGTCATATCATTGGATTCAAGAATTTCGTTGTAGAAGTCTTCCATGTCGCTCTTCTTGACCTTTATACCTTCCTTCTTGGCAATAGCATGGAGAGCCAGTTTTTCTTTCAGCGATTCCTTGGCCATCGACTTATACTGATCTTCCGTAATGCCCATGGCTTCCGGAGACATGCCGTATTGGTCTGCCATACGCTGATACTGCGCTTTCTGAATCTCGATCTCGTCTTTGATCATGCCCTTCGGGTACTTCTTAACCTTGGTCTTACCGAGGACCTTCGCCCACAGTTCTTCCTGAAGCTGTGTTTCCCCATCTTCTTTAGCTTTCTTTGTCAGTTCCTTCTTGACGGATTTCTCATAATCCTTCTTGTTGTCATATTTGGAGACGGACTTGATAAATTTCTCGTCATAAGCAGGAGCATTCAACTGCTGTTTGCTGTTTATAGTAACATCGAATTCCGCATCTTTTCCCGCTAGTTCAGCTTTCTGATAGTCTTCCGGGAATGTCACATTGATGGTGCAAGTCTCTCCGACCTGCTGACCGATCAGTGAATCTTCAAAGCCCGGAATCATGGAACCGGATCCTATCTCAAGATCCTGATTCTCCGCTGTGCCGCCTTCAAAGGTTTCACCATCTACTCTTCCGGTGTAGTTGATGTTGATGGTGTCGCCGTCCTTGACCTTACCTTTCTTGACAGTCTTGGTCTCACCAGCCGCTTCAAGACGGCTCTGGATTTCCTCTTGCACGTCCTTGTCGCTGATCGATACCTTGACCTTTTCGCCTTTCAGCTCTTTATACTTACCGACCTTTATTACCTTGTCGTAATTGATTTTGCTATAAGGATCCGCTTGATCATAGATGATGATACCGGCACTGGCTATTACCATAGCGACGATGATGGCCGTCATGATCCAGGTGCTCTTCTTGACCTTCTGATACCACGGAATTTTAACTTCTTCGATGACTTTTCTCTTCTTTGACATAATAAAACCTCCAGAGCCTATTTTACTTGTTGTCCCAAGGATTTGCAACCTGCCGAAAGTATCTTCGCAGCAGTTGATTCCTAAGGGCGAATATGCTTTAATATATTCATAATACTGACAGAGAATGAAAAAGGAGATATGAAATGAATAGACTCAAAGAAGGAATCGTGGAAGTTGATGGGGTTGTACTGGGTCCTGAAACGAAACTTACAGATATGGAAAACATCGGCATTGATAAGGCTGTTCAGAGATTTCATGGAAATCAGTTTCTGGAAGTCATCTTCAATCAGCCAATTGAAGATGACGGGGTGACCTTCCAAGTCTCCGTCAAAGCATCTCAGGCCAACGACAGCAAAGTCATTCTTCTCGATCCGAAACTGAATGTTCCGATCAGTAACATTGTTGATGAGAGCCGCGCCAAGCAGGAAATCTGCGAAGAGTGGCTGAAGCGTAACATGGACGTTGAGCCGGCGAGGGACACGGACGATGGCATCGTTTATTCTTTCCCTTGGGGACATATCACCAGCACAGCTGCAGAGCACATCAACTTCGGTCACATCGACGGTTGCATTCTGCTTACATACGACGATCTTCCAATGAGAGCCCTGTAGCTGATTCATTCATTTAAAAGTAATGAGACTCCGGCAAGCCGGAGTCTTTTTTATTGCTTTTAGAATCCCATTCCTCACTTCCTATGTTCATACTTCCTCTGCTCTCATTTCTTCTGAAAGTCTGACTCAGGATCAATCATCTGCCTCCACCCAAATCGTTTGATGGAGAGCAGGACGGATACAATGATAATGACCTCATTGATGATTGCCGAGTAAGCACCTACTAGGATGTCGTAAATGATCCATGGCGGTGAGATGCAAGTCAGTCCAGCCAGACGTATGATACCTGCGTTGTTCGTATACATACCGATCGTTCCGAAAACCATGATGAACAGAGGAATCAGACTGATCGGACCATCCCAGGTGTAATAAGTGATTGCCGCAGCAGCCGCAATAAAAACAACGATCCACCCTTTGAATCTGACCCATGCCCACTGATTGTATCTGCTCAGCATCAGATTTCTGGTGATGACAAAGATCTGGCTGATACAGCCGCTGTAGGCACCCAGAAGCAGATACTGAATTGCAAAGGCTGCGCAACCTGCTGACTGCAGAAGATATAATCCTTTATTCGATTTTACCTGATACGAGAGCAGAAAGCATATGGTTGCTATAATTCCGAAGCTCTGTACAAATAAAAAATGAAAACTCATAATGTGATTTCTGTTCTGTAATTTATGATACAATGACTATTGGCATAGTGCATTCAATCATCAGACAAGAGGTTTTATGAAACAACAGCTAAAAGGAGAAGGTTTATTATTTCTCGCTGCTCTCATCTGGGGCGTGTCATTTGTCTTTCAGAAAGTGGGAATGGATTACGTCGGTCCAATGACATTCGGGCTGATGCGCTTCTCTATTGGTTCAATTGCGCTGTTTCCGTTTATCGTCGCATACGATCGCTATACTGCATCGAAGGGTCGCATCCCGATGCACTTCAATAACCGCACTTTGCTCAAAGCCGGCATTCTGACGGGTCTCGCCAACTTTGGTCTCAGTTCTTTTCAGCAGATTGGTCTAGTCTATACAACAGCCGGCAAAGCCGGCTTCATCTCCGTCATGTATGTGGCGCTGGTTCCTGTGTTTATGATTTTCCTGCGGCGAAAAGTGCGCCGTTTGACCTGGCTTTGCATTGCATTCGCTCTGGTCGGTCTGTACCTTCTGTGCATGAGCGGATCTGCCGGTCAGTTTCTCCATCTCCAGCTTGGTGATGGTCTGGTGCTGCTCAGTTCGGTCTTTTCCGCTTGTGAAATCATTCTGATCGATCACTATGTGGACCGAGTCGATCCTTTCAAACTTTCTTTCATGCAGTTTGTCATAGCAGCGCTTCTGTCAGGAGTTTGTGCTTTTGCATTCGAGACTGTCAATGTGGATGCAATCATCGACTGCCGCATCCCTATCTTATACACGGGTCTTCTGGAAATCGGCGCGGCCTATACGCTGCAGATCTTCGGCCAGCGTACTGCGCCGCCTGTGATGGCTACCATCATCATGAGCCTGGAGTCTGTGTTCGCTGTCCTAAGCGGCGCTGTATTTCTTCATGAGGTCATGAGCGGCCGTGAAATCACCGGGTGTGTCATCATGTTCATCGCCCTGCTCCTCGTTCAGATTTCCGATGCTCCTAAGAAATAATATCCACATCCTGCAGGAAGCGCAGCAATCCCGGAGGCGCTTCTGCCATATCTTCAAGATTCGTCCAGCCAATCTCGATCATCTTGTTGCCGCCGTGATAATCGCTGCCGGCAGTAACATACAAGTCAAATTGATCTGCAAAAGCAAGACATTCACTCTGAATCTTTGGAGAGAAACCAGAGTAATACGCCTCCACGCCTTCAAGTCCGAAGCTTATCAGATGCTGCAGCCTCTTCTCCATCTCTTCGCCTAGAATCAAATCATCCCCATCCCCATATGTCGGGTGTGCCAGGACCGGAATTCCGCCGCTCTTCAAGATGCCGCGGATGGCGTCTTCCGGGCGGACATGTTCGTTTTGGAATTCTTTCTTGTTGATATAATGATTGATGGCGTCTTTGATATCTTCCGCATAGCCGTGCTTGATCATCAGATTTGCAATGTGCGGCTTTCCCGGGTTGTCTTTTGACAACAACTCGTGGATCTCTTCCTCTGTAAACTGGAATTGAAACTCATTCTGCAGGAACTGCAGGCGCGCCTTTGTTTTTCTCATGCGCATCCTATGTCCATCTTCTACGACTTCGGCAATGCCGGGAACAGCAGGATCATAACCATATCCCAGAATATGATACTTGCCCAGTTCATCTTCACAGGAAAACTCAATGCCGCGCACGAAGGCTGTTCTCTGTTCCGGTTCTATTGTCTCCAGCATCGGCGGAATCATGATGCCCGCCTTGATGGAATCGTGATCCGTAACGGAGAACAAGTCAAGTTCAGCCTTTCGGACATTCTCTATAATCTCCTCTAGGCTGTCTGTTCCATCTGATATTAGTGTATGTAAGTGTAAATCTACTTTATTCATGTTTTTGCTGTTACTTTGATTGCTCTACTTCTTTGATGTCTTGCTGCGACGCTTCTTTTAGCGAATATGTATCAAAGGCAGGTTCACTCGGCAGCTGTATTTCGATGCGACTGATTTTGTCCAGGAAAACTTCCCCTCTTCTCATCTGCAGATCGAAGACATGTCCTCCCCATTTGCGGTCTTCCGAAATGAAATGCAGGTGCCATCCCGGCGCATTGATTCCATCCATGTAGTCCGGATAATAAATGCACACCATGGTTCCGCGGATCTGTTCGAAACAGAAAGACTTCTGCGTCTTCCCTAAAATGTCCTTCAGCTCAACATGGTGGGAGCGGTACGCAGATTCCGATCTGGCATCGACGCGCTCGAAATCACCTTCGATCTTCGCGATATGCATGCTGTTCAGACCGAAGTCCTCCTCGATCTTCAGATTGAGTTCCATTTTAAGATGCTCTATATCCGGGATTTCAGACAAAGTGAAAACCCTGTCTCCCTGCAGATTTGCAACGGAGGCAAATGGAACACCTGTGTCCGGTGGCATTTCTGTGACGGAGCCTTTTTCCGCTGCCTGATAACAATGACGATCTATAACGATCATCTCTCCATTCACATCTTCGAAGGTCCCAAGTCCGGTATTACCATGGGACAGCAGCTCGTCCGTACGCACCACCGAGCGGGTATATCCAAGGGCCAGCGCCTGTAATGTTGATACCTGATACATACAATTGTTATCCATGTTCCTATTGTAGCACAACGCCCTGCTCAGTTGTTGTTTATTCTGCCCGCCTATATTATACTTTTTCTATGACAACTACAAACCTTACTAGAACTGAATCATTCTCCGACGCGCTGCTGGACTGGTATGACCAAAACCGGAGAATCCTGCCCTGGCGCGAGGATCCTTCTCCCTACCATGTCTGGCTGTCGGAAATCATGCTGCAGCAGACGCGTGTAGAGGCAGTCCGCGATTATTACGCACGGTTTTTGGACGCTCTTCCTACCATCGAGGCCCTCGCAAAAGCGGACGAAGATCTATGTACGAAGCTCTGGCAGGGACTTGGCTACTATAGCCGCGTCCGCAATCTGCACAAAGCCGCGGTACAGATCATGGAAGAGTACGGCGGAGACATGCCGCGTTCATCCAGAGAACTGCAGAAACTATCCGGCATCGGGCCTTACACGGCTGCAGCCATCGCATCGATCTGTTTCGATGAGCGGATTCCTGCCATTGACGGCAATTTGCTGCGCGTCTTCGCAAGGATGACCGGTTACGATAACGACATCAAAAGCAACAGTGCAAAAGCAGCCGCGATGGCGTTTTATGATACTGTGTTTCCGCAGGAGCGCTGCGGCGATTTCAATCAGGCACTGATGGATCTGGGCGCAACGGTCTGTCTGCCAAACGGCACACCGCACTGTGAAGTATGTCCATGGGCAGAGCACTGTCGCGCAAGGGCAGACGGAACCTGGCAGCAGCTTCCTGTCATCCTTCCTAAGGCCAAGCGGAACGTTGAACACAAAACCGTTTTTCTGATTTACTATCAGGGAAAGCTCGCACTGCGCAGGCGTCCCGACAAAGGTCTTCTGGCGGGTCTCTATGAATATCCCAACACGGAAGGTACACTCCATTCCTCGGAACTCTCCGAATACCTCCGCACGCTGGGTTTTTCTGCAATTCAGACCCGTTCATTGGGAGATGCGAAACACATCTTCACACATAAAGAATGGCATATGACAGGATGGGAAATATTGGCCGATGAGTGGGAGGAGTTCTCCTCCGGCAAACCACGTCAACACGAACTGTTTCTGGCTTCCGCCGCTGAACTTCAAGACGTTTATTCAATCCCGTCTGCGTTCGCGAAATACACCAAGCAGATCCGTACAGATTATCTGGACTGAATATACAAAAAACGATGACAGGCAGTACAAGTACTGCCTGTCATTATTGTTTTTCTAAAGGTGGTGTTTTAAGATTAAACTCATTATTCTTTCATTGTAACTGCGCCGCGAGGAAGTCCGGGGCCGGTTACATTCCAGGCTTTGTCTGTGCTGCCGGTGATATCGATCTGTTGCTTCACAGAATCGCGCAGTGTATCAGCGATGATCGGCCAGAAATCATAGACCTGATTTCCGACGAGTTCCGTTCCGCTGACCTTCGTATACGCTGCTTTCAGCAGGTCATTGCAGACATTCACCTTATTGATTCCGCTGCGGCATGCGCGGCGGATATTCTCTTCTCCCGTACCGGAACTGCCGTGCAGAACC
This sequence comes from uncultured Eubacteriales bacterium, assembly GCA_902763505.1. Taxonomy (GTDB): domain Bacteria; phylum Bacillota; class Clostridia; order Peptostreptococcales; family Anaerovoracaceae; genus Lentihominibacter. Next base: position 51,945 of record CACWSO010000004.1, read on the forward strand.
AGCGGGAACTGTGTCATTGCCTTGATTTTCTCAAGCCGTTCAAAATCAAGATGCGGCGTGCCTTTGTATGCTCCGTGCGCCGTACCGATGGAAACGGCACATGCGTCGATTCCCGTCTCTTTGATAAACTGAAATGCTTCTTCCGGATCCGTCAGTCCTTTGCCGGCTTCGTAATCCTCGCCGGAACCGACATGACCGATTTCTGCTTCCACTGAGATTCCCAGCGGATGAACCATATCCACGACTTCCTTCACGCGGGCAACATTCTCTTCATACGCCAGCATAGAACAATCAATCATAACAGAGGTGAATCCTCCGCGGACTGCTTCTGCCACCTGCACAATATCTGCGCCGTGATCCAGATTGATCGCAATCGGTACTCTTGACTGCTGTGCCAGCATCACTGTGATCCTGCCGAGAAAGCTCAGATCATTGGTCGTCGGATATGCCACCCCGAGAATCAGAGGCGCGTTCATATCTTCTGCTGCCTCAATAAAGGCTCTGGCATCGATTTCAGAAAAGATGTCCGGAGCCAATACTGCATAGTTTGCAGCATTGGCTCTTTCCAATATTTGTTTCATGGAAACTAGCATGGTGTTTCTCCTATAAGTTGGAATAAATCGGGGACTTGCACGGAGCATCCCAGAGGCGCTTGATTTCATCATTCGCCTTGCAGATTGAAATGGTGATTCCACACGCTTCCTGCGCGGTAACCAAATCGAATGCAGTTCCGGAATAAACGGATACACCCCTTGACGCCAGATACTTGCAGGCATCTCCGTAAGCAATGGACATCTCCATCATAGTCGTTCCGCCCATTCCAGTGACCAAGAGGAGTGCTTCTTCGCCCTCCTCAAACGGCATATCTTCCAACAGCATTTCTGTGACTTTGCTGACCATTTCATAGGAAGTTGTAAATGGGATATTGGTCGTTCCGCCTTCACCGTGGGAACCTGCTCCGATGTTCGCGATATCATCCGGCAGATCCATCATCGTCAGACCTGTCTGCGGATGTGTGCCGCCGCCGAGTGCGATAGAAATCGATCTGGTTCTGTCTCTTGTTTCGTTGAAGAGCTTTACGCAGGTCTCCAGAGAAGCTCCTTCTTCCGCAGCTGCTCCAACGACTTTCGTCGGGAAGAAAATACCGTTGACACCTCTGCGTTCTTCCGGTGTTTCTTTCGGTGCGGACATAATATCATCGTAATGGATCACTCCTTCGATATTGATACCGGCTGCCTTTGCTTTCCTAATGGCAAGATTGCCGTTCATGACATCACCTGCGTGATTTGCAATCAACAGCATGATCGGGCTGCCGTCGTCAAACTCTTTGATTGCCTGGAACAGTTTCCTACCGGACTGGGCTGCAAATACATCACCAACCGAAACCAAATCGAAAAGGCCGTATCCAATCTGACCAGGTGTACCCGGCTCGTGGCCGCCGCCATTACCGATGACCAACTTTACCTTTCCCTGCTCCTTCGGGGTCGCTCTGGTGATATTGTGCGTCCCCTCTTCCAGTGACAAGTAGTGTTTATTCGCCAGGACATACCCTTCTATAGTCTCCTGCATGATGTCTTCTGTTTTGTTCAAAAATTTCTTCACGACAGTCACCTCGTTTACTGATTGATAGTATTACTGATTGATATAGTCGCTCATCGCTCTGATGATCTTGGACATGGTTACTGCACCAGCGTCCACATAGCCTTTGGACTCTTCCTGCAGGAATTTCGCTCTTCCTTTTTTCGCAACCATGTCAGCGGTTGCCTTTGCGCCGGCTTCCGCAGCATCTGCTGCATCGCTGATGCATTCACCGACAGCTTTTCCTTCGTCCAAAGCCGCCTTGAACGCGTCGCATGCCGGTGAAAGGGCGTCGATCAGTGTCCTGTCGCCTTCCTTAGCGCCGCCGATCAGTTTGATTTCTTCCAGCCCAGCGCTTAGCAGTGTATAGATGTCCTCCGCTTCGAGATCATCTTTGTCTTCCATGGCTTCTGCTCCGCCTGAGAAGAGTCCGCCGATGATGAGTCCGATGGCTCCGCCCATTGTGTCTGCCAGTTCGTCGCCGGCTGCCTCCAGGGCTTCCTTCGGGGAGGCGAATTCCGCCTCTTCCAGCAAGGCCTTTACTGCGGAGAATCCTCTCTCTACAGTGAATCCATGATCTCCATCCCCTACGAAACTATCCAGTTTGCAGAGTTCTTCTTTGGCGTCGATTGCCGTTGTGCTGACTGCATTCAGCATATCGATGATTTCTGCTGTTTTCATAGTTCTACTCCTTATCTATCAGATCTGTGATTATGCCAGACCCTCTTCTACCATCTGCTTCATTGCTTCTTCCGCTGCTTCCAGTGTCCACTGTACGTCTTCATCTGTCAGGACGAAGCACATGAGCCAGCGGTTTTCCGGAAGGATGAGAACGCCGTTGTTTTCCATCAATGTACGGAATCTTGCGTTCTGCGCTTCGCTCTTGTCTGCAATTTCATCGAAGGTGTAAACCGGCTTACGTCCGCCTTCTACGCCGAAAATCGTGTAGAAGCAACCAGGGTTCTCTGTAATTCTTACCTTGAATCCATACTTGTCAGCCAGATCTACGATACCGTCCATGATCTTCTCCTGCTTCGCATACATGTCTTTGTACAGCTGTCCGTCGTTTCTCGTCAGGATATCGATTGCTGTCGCTGCTGCTCTCTGTGCCAGAGGCCATCCGTTAAAGGTTCCTGCGGAAAGAACGTTCTGCTCCGGAAGAACTCTCATAACTTCGTCAACGCCCGCCACAAATGCTGATGCAACACCACCTGCGAACATCTTGCCGAAGGTTGCCAGATCAGGCTTCACGCCGAACAGTTCCTGTGCACCGCCAGGGCCAACTCTGAATCCTGTCAGTACTTCGTCCATGCTCATGACAACGTTGTACTTTGTGCAAAGCTCTCTGATCTTCTCAATGAAACCAGGCTTCGGCTGGATGGAGTATCCATTGATTGGAACCGCTTCGAAGTGGCAGATTGCAATCAGGTGTCCGTAGTTTTTGAATGTATCCTCAAGGATGTCGAAGTCATTGAACGGGATAACCAGTGTCTCTTCTCTGGCGATTTCGCTCAGTCCAGGGCACCATGAGTGATCATCTTCTTTGACGGTCATGACTGGCATACCGCTTGGTGAAGGATCATAGTCACCGCCGAATACGTTATCGATCCATCCGTGGAAGCATTCAGCAAACTTCAGGATCATCTTCTTACCCGTGTATGCTCTTGCGATTCTGATTGCCACCTGTACAGCTTCCGTTCCTGTCATAGCCATCTTGATGCGGTCTGCATTCGGAACATTCTTTCTGATCAGCTTACCCAGCTTGATGTCATCTTCTGAGAAGAAGAAGCTGGAGGTAGGCTGTGTTCTGATCAGGTCAACCAGGGCCTCTGACAGTTCCGGATGAACTGCACCAAGTGCTGTTGGGCCGTAGGAAATGCAGTAATCGATATATTCATTGCCGTCTACGTCGTAGAGCCTTGCGCCTTCACCGTGATCGATAAACATTCTGTAGTTCTGTGCGCTGACTTTGATTCTCATATTTGAGTGGGCAACTGGGAAGTAATCCAGGAATTCTTCTGTCATAGCTCTGCTCTTAGGGCAATCATTTTTCTTTTTCATAATCATTGTAGTGTTCCTCCGTGAGTTATTCTATCCGGGGTCAGTCATGATTGATTACTGACCCCGTTTTTCTGTCTTTGCGTATTGTGAATGCTGTGTTTAGCCTTCCATCTCGATGCTTCCGGAATCGATGCTCTCTCTGAAGTCCTTGTTGAACTTGTAGTTGAACAGCAGATACAGGATTCCGATGATTGTCCAGATAATACCTACTGTCAGTGTGATCTTAGCAAGACTGCAGATGACGACCGCGATACTGATTGCTGCGAGAGCAGGGATAATCAGGTTGCGGAAGACTTTCTTCTCCTTCTTTCTGACCCAGAAGTATGAAATCATGGAGATATTTACGAAGAGGAATGCTACGCATCCGCCGTAGGAAATCAGTTCAGCCGTTACTTCCCAAGGGATGAACAGCGCGCCTGCAGTACATACTACGAAGACGAAGAGAATTGCGAAAATCGGTGTCTCTGTCTTCGGATTCAGCTTCGCGAACGCCTTCGGAAGAGCTCCGTTTCTGCCCATGCTGAACAGGATACGGCTGGAGATCGTAAAGAAGGACATGATACAAGCCAGGATACTGATGTTGTTGATGACAACCAAGATTGCTGCGAATGTCGGATTTGTGAACAGCTCGAGCATGTACATGTAAGCAGTATCGATCTTCGCTTCCGGAATTGTCTGCCAATCCATAACTGCACCCATCAGATAAGTACTTGTGATCAGGAAGAATTCCTGAATAAGTACAGCGATCAGAACCGCTCTGCTCATCTTCTTCGGTGTCATCGTTGTTTCTTCTGACAGTGTGGTCATACCATCGAATCCCAGCATAGCCATGAATGCGATTGCTGTGCCGTTGAGTACGCCGCCCCAAATGATTTTGTCAGAATCATAGACTGCATCTGCGTGGAACAGGTTGACTCCGTTTGCAAACATATCCTGTACTGCACCGAATTCGAGAACCAGTACAACCAGGAATGCGGCGATACCGATGATAATCTGGATTGCAGTACTGAGTTTCAGGCCGATGATACATGCTGCTGTGATCAGTATGGAGAACAAGAGAACCCATACAGGTTCAGGAATTCCAAAGATCTCTGTAAAATACATTGCATTCAGATACAGTGTGAACATCGGAACAACGCCGTAGTCGATCAGCAGGACCCAACCGACGATGAATCCGATTTTAGGACCAAGTCCCTTTGATGTATAAGCATACGCACTTCCTGTCTCCGGGAAGGTCTGTACCATCTTCATATATGACAGTACTGACAGGAACATGATGCATGCTGCAATAAAGAATGAAATCCAGCAATATCCATTGGACATTGGCTGAAGGATTGGGAAGTAAGTCATTCCACCGCCTGGACCCATTGCCAGTACGCCGAAGAATACGACCGGCCAGAAGCCAATGGTTCTTTTCAGACCGACTTCACCATTGAGTGTAACGTTATTGTCGTTCATTGTTTGCCTCCTTTAGATAATTATAACGAGTTTTTTTCTATGGTGCGATGATACAGGAGCAGGCTTACGAAAAACTTACTGTAAGTGTGTATTTCTTACACATAACTTACACATGGGGTTGCCGACAAAAACTTACATATTAATTTGTAATTGAACTATTCCTTGTTTTGAGCTATGATTTAAATAGATTTGAATTGGTGTTTTCATTGTCGGAGGATGAGATTATGCCGGTACGGCTTTTCCCGAATTGCGAAAAACAGGATGACGAAATCTCTGTGATGCACCGTCCTCGCCTCTATCGGGAGCTTGACGAACACCTCCGCTGCCCTTTGATCGGAATCATCAGCGACAGCGGGTTCGGTAAAACAGCTCTCTTACAGGGCTATTTGTCATGCAAAGGCATCAAAGCTCTTTGGTGTGACTTCGGCGATGGCGATACAAGCGGCGAAGATATCCGCCAGACTTATGACTTGATTCACGCAAACACTGATTTTGATGTGATCGTCTTTGACCGTTGTGAAGCGGCTGCAGATGACCCGAAGTTTTCCGAGGCTGTCACAGATTTGATGAAAACTGTTCCGGACTGCACAATTATCCTCTCCGGAACTATTCTTCCGAATCTTCCGTACGCCGTCATGCGCGCGAAAGAACAGTATTTCGAACTTACCTATGAGGATCTGATGCTCGACCGGTCAGAAACAGAGTCCTATTTTAATGATTATCTGGAGATGGATCTGCGCGACTACGAACTGGATTTCATCTCGGAGCAGACTCATGGCTGGTTCACCAGTAATCAGCTCATCTATACATACCTGAGAAAAAACCATCTTACCAATCTTGATACGCTGGATTTGAATTTTCTTTCAGATATTACAGATATTAATGACTATTTCAGTTACAACCTCTATGAGAACCAGACGCCGGAAATGCAGGATTTTATGCTGCGTATCAGTCCTTTGACGGAACTGGATCCTGAAATTATCAATCTGTATCTGCAAATAGAAAACGCTGATCAATACATCGCCGAACTGGAACAGCATCATGGGTTTATTTATTGGGGGAACAATAGAACGCTCAGACTCCATCCACTGCTTCGACAATTCCTGTTTGAACGATACAATCAACTCCATCACAACGATTATCTGACCGCACATCGGCGACTTGCGGAAATATTTGAACAGAAACGCCAGTACGTCAAAGCTTTCGCGCATGCCGTTGCATGTAACGACTATGTTACAGCCATCCGTCTCATGTCCAGAATCAGCGACCGGTACAACGCTGTTCAGCTCATGAATATCATCGATGGCCATCTTGAAGAGATATCCCCAAACCTGCTCTTTTCAAACACATCTTTGTTTCTAATGAGATGTATGCCAGAGGAGTTGTCTGTTCAATTTGTTCAGCCTTTGGCAGAAGCCATCAAGAATGAACCTGATACCCTGCGTCAGGCAAATCTGCAGCACCGTCTGGGGGCTTTGTATTACCATCTTGGTAATGTAAACATGTCTTTCGAACTTTTGGAAAAGTCCCTGACAAATGCGGAGCTTTTGCATAATGCCGAAGTGATGGCATTCAATTACCAGCTCCTTGCAGACTGTCTTATGACGATGGGAGATATTGATCAGGCACTGCGCTGTGCGCGCAACGCACTGTATCTTTCAGAACAGAATGATATCCCCATTTTGCTGTTCCATACACTGGAGGCATTTGCGAGAGTCCAACTCGCCAAAGGAAACATCCATGCGGCAGAAGATTATATCGCACAGGCTCTGGAACTGGCTCGGCCTGACGACTATGAACTGTTCTGGCTGCATGCAGTGGAAAGTATGATTGCTGTTGCAAACGGCGACGCGGAGCAGGCAATCCAATGCGCAGAGAAATCCGCCGCCATTGTCAAGGACAGTCTATGCGGCTACGACATTGCATATACCAACCTGATTCTGGCTCAGGCACTTGCCTTCGCAAGCCGTCCGGATGAAGCAATGGAACATCTTGCTTTTGCATTGGAAAAAGCACCGCTTTGCGACCTGCTGCGGTTTGAAATACTGTCAGAGTTCTTGAAACTGGAAACCTCAGATGAGAAGCTCGCTGCACTGAAAGCAGAACAGCTGGATATTGTCGAGCGAAACAATTATCACTGGATTACTGTAGAATCTGAATCAGATGAACCAGAGACGTCTGTAGACGCAAAAGCGAAACCAAAAAGTTCACACATTAATATACACACCCTCGGTGATTTTAGCATCACCTGCAACGGAATTCCGGTAAAGCTCAAACGTTCTGCGAGCATCCGGCTCCTGCATCTGTTGATTATCAATCGCGGACGCTTTGTCGGCAAAGACTACATCATTGACCAACTCTTTCCTGACACCAAAGAATCAGCCGGGAAGAACAACTTCAATGTAGCGTTATCTGTCCTGCGAAAAAGCATTGATTCTGCTGCTGGGCTGCACGGCAGCGATACCAGTTGTGTCATTCGGGAAAAAGACCGCTATCGTCTGAATCCTGATATGGTCAGTATCGATGCTGAAAACTTTGAAACCGCATATATGCAACTGAAGAGAAGTGAGTCGCAGGACTTCTCTAAATGGCATAATTTGTCTGTTCTCTACAGCGAACCGTTTATGCAGGATTATCCATATGAAACGCTCCTGGAAAGTGAACGTGATCGCCTGTCCTCCTACCAGAAGGATGTTGCTGTCACACTCGCACGCATCTATGCAGAGCAGGGCGATTACGATCATTCTCTCACTTATTTCGACCAGGCTTTAGAAATCGATCCATATGACGAGGACATATACTATGAAGAAATCGAAATGCTGCTGGATGCCGGTTCTCCTGCAAAAGCACAACTGATCGCCGATAAGATGAAGCTCCACGTAGAAGAGGAGCTCGGTGTCCCATGCAGCGATCAGCTTCAGTCTATGTTTGATTACTACTACAAGAATCCTTAATCCGCATACCCATACCGTTTGCGCAGTGTCACGACGAAGATAATGACAGGGATGATCGATCCAACTTCTGCAACGGAGGCGGAAAACCAGACGCCGTTCAATCCGAAGAAAATCGGAAGAATCATGACCGAACCAATCTCGCAGATGACCACGCGTACGGTCGCGATGAACGCGGATACGACGCCGTTGTTCAGCGCGGTAAACATGCCTGTTACGAAGATATTGATACCGCATGTAATGAAGATCAGAGCGTAGATGCGCATTCCGTGGACTGCCATATCGACAAGATCTGCGTCATAGCCAACAAAGATAGAAATCAGCGGACGGGCGAATATGACGAGTATGGCAAACATCATCAGCCCACCGCCTTCCATCAGAATCATGCTCTTCTTGAAGAGATTCTTCATTTCCACACGATTATCCGCACCGAAATTGTAGCTGAACAGAGGCTGGACACCCATGTTGTAACCGGCGAAAATCGAAAAGAATATAAAAGTGCAGTACTGCATCACGCCAAAGGCAGCAACGCCGTCAGCACCGGCGAGACGCAGCAGCTGGAAGTTATATAACATAGTAACGACTGATTCGGAAATGGTGGATACAAATTCGGACAGTCCGTTTGTACAGGCCTTCCTGAGCGCACGGAACTCCACCCGCGGCCTGCCAATCCGAAGCAGACTATCGTTGGGACGGCTGAAGTAAATCAGCGGCACAACTCCTCCGACCACTTCACTGATTCCAGTCGCGATAGATGCGCCTGCAACGCCCCAGTGCAGTACTACGATCATGAAGAAATCCAACACGATATTTGTAAGGCCTGCGCTCACCGTGATCCAGAATCCCAAGCGCGGTTTTTCGGCGGTGACGAACAGGATCTGAAACAGAAACTGCAGCATGAAGCAAGGAATCGTGATCATGCCAATGATACCGTACACCATGCAATCCCTGACCATTCGCTCTTCCACGCCGATGATTTCTATCGCCGGCCGCAAAATGAAGACACCAACAACAGCCATGACGATGCCGACTGCAATACAAACGTAAACAAAAAACGAGAAGTAACCGTTCGCCTTTTCCTTTTCCTGTTCGCCCAGATTTTTACCGATGATCGCCGATCCACCGGTGCCGATCATCAGACCGAAAACGCCCAGTACAGAAAAAATCGGAAATGTGACATTGACCGCTGCAAAGGCAACCTTGCCGACGAAATTGGAGATGAACAGCCCATCGACGATACCGTAAATGGACAGAAAAATCATGTTCGCAATTGTCGGCAGAACAAACGTGAACAGTCTTCTGTATGTAAAGTGATCTGATAATTGTATTCTATCTTTTGTGCTCATATACTAGTTAAATCTTTTCTGCTAGTTAGTTGTTGTCTTCACGTTTTAATCTTTTCAATATCCTGCTCCGAAAAACCAAGCTCACGGAGTACCTCCTCTGTATGATATCCCGTCGGATAGCCTGTATGTCTGTATTCCGGCGGACATTTCGACAGCTTCAGCGGACAGCCCGGCTGCTGGATGCTCTGCGCGACAGTCTGTCCGTACGCATCTTCTGGGAACGGCACCTGCGGCAGCATCTGCCGCACCTGAATCTGCTCATCTGCCTTTGCTTCCTCTAAGGTCATGACAGGTTCCACACAGGCATCCAGGGACGCGAATATCTCGCACCACTCTCGCTGCGTCTTCTGCGCAAAAGCTACCCGCACTCGTTTCTTTGTGTCAGGATCATCCAGTGCTGGTTTCTGTTCTTCTGTAATGCCGAGTCCTTTGCACAGCGCGCTGAAGAATTTCGGTTCCAGCGAACCGACGCTCATATATCTTCCATCTGCTGTCTCATAAAAATCATATACGGTTCCCCCATTGAGGAGATGTGTCTCTCGTTCCGTCAAGGATCCGCCGCCCAGGTAGGCCGCCCCATCCATTCCATTGAACGGTACGACGCCGTCCATCATAGAGACATCGATATACTGGCCTCGTCCTGTCCTATCCCGGTAATGGACTGCGGCGAGAATGCTGATGATACTGTTCATCGATCCTGCCGCTACGTCTGCAATCTGCACATTCGTGAGAACCGGTCCTGTTTCTTTGCGCCCTGCCTGAGCCATATTGCCCGAGCGGGACAGATAATTGATATCGTGACCTGCCCTCGCTGCGAGGGGCCCTGTCTGACCATAGCCTGTCAGAGAACAGTAAATCAGACACGGGTTCAAGGCGCTCAGTGCATCATAACCGATGCCGAGCTTCTGCATGACCCCCGGACGAAACTGCTCAAGAATGATATCATATCCGCCTTCTGTGATCAGCCTGCGGATTGCCTCAACGCCTTCCGGTTTTTTTAAATTGATAAAAGCCGTCTTTTTGTTGCGGCCGATCCACGCCGCCACTGCAGTCACACCGCCGGACGGTAGCGTTTGCGTTCCCTCGATCACCGGCGGCCATTCCGTCAGAATGTCTTTGCGGCCCGGTGCCGCAATGCTAAGTACCTCCGCACCCATGTCCGCCATCACAAGTGTTGCGTACGGCCCTGGAAGGAGTGTTGAAAAATCCAGTATTTTCAGTCCCGTCAATGCGCCCATGTATCAATCCTCCAGATATCTTTACTCCTAAGCATTATCATTGTAACACAATATCAGCCTTGGTTTAGGCGATTCGGAAAAGATTGTTTTTATTTGGGCTTTTTATTGACGCAACAGGAATAACAGAGATATCATGCAGAGTGTGCCCTCCGGGCATCCAAAATATACATATTATTTAGGAGATCAATATAATGGAAAATCAACTCGAAAAAAGATACGGCCTGATTACCGCAATCTGCGTTGTAGTCGGTATCGTAGTCGGTTCCGGCGTCTTCTTCAAGGCAGAAAAGATTCTTGTCTGCACCGATGGAAGAACGACACTCGGCATTCTCGCTTGGCTGATTGGCGGTATTATCATGGTTTCATGCGCCTATGTCTTTGGTGTACTTGCGTCACACCATGAAAAGTGCAATGGTATTGTTGACTATGCGGAAGAAATGTGCGGAGAAAAATACGGATACATCGTTGGATGGTTCATGGCTACCATCTATTATCCAACACTGACCTCTGTACTTGCTTGGGTTACCGCCAGATACTTCAGTGTTCTGGTTGGATGGGACATTGTCGGTCCTCAATGCATGGCAATGGCAGGTTTCCTTTTGATTCTGGCCTATGTCAGCAATTCGCTCAGCCCAATCATTGCAGGTAAGGTTCAGGTTGCCACAACGGTTATCAAATTCATACCGCTTTTGCTGATGGCAATCGTAGGAACAATTTTCGGACTCCATAGCGGAATGACATTTGAGAATTTCAGCTATGTGGCTCAAGACGCAGGTCCTGCAGGCCCTGCTCTCTTTACAGCAGTCTGTGCAACCTCATTCGCTTATGAAGGTTGGATCATCGCAACTTCCATAAATTCTGAAATCAAAGACTCCAAGAAGAACCTTCCACGTGCGCTCTTCTTTGGATCTCTGATTGTTGTATTCATTTACATTGTTTACTACATGGGCCTTGCCGGTACTGTCGACAATGAGACTATGATGGCCGGCGGTGAAGAAGGTGCGAAAATCGCCTTCACCACTCTTTTCTCGAGAATCGGCGGCACAGGCGTATTCGTACTGATCGTTGTATCCTGCTATGGAGTGCTGAACGGTCTGATGATGGCCAATGTCAGGGGCTTCTACTCTCTGGCAATCAGAGGCAAAGGCTACAATCCGAAGATGTTCTGCCAGGTCGACCCTGTTACCAACATGCCATCCAATGCATCTATCATGGGACTGCTGATCGCCGGGTGGTGGCTGCTGTACTTCTACGGCGCCAATCTCACTGCACCATGGTTCGGCCCATTCTGCTTTGACACATCAGAGCTTCCGATCATCACGATCTATGCGATGTACATTCCGCTTTTCCTCGTGTTGATCAAGAAGATCAAGAATTACAATATCACGCCGATCATTCCGGTCATCGCTATACTCGGTTCACTGTTCATGGTCATCGCGGCGATTTTCGCACATCGGATGGCAGTTGTCTTCTATCTGATTGTATTTGCTGCAGTCATTATCGTTGGACTGCCGAGAATGAACGCCGTTCCGCTTGACAAACTCAAAACGGGTAAATAACAAAAAATAACGAGAGGTGTGCAGTTGCACACCTCTTTTGATACTATTTCAGTTTCGTTGATTCACTTACTGATCGTTGTCTTCCAGCAGCCAGCGGAATCCATACCCATCGAAATGGAGCAAGGCGATTCCGTCTCCGGAGGCTTTGATTTCCTCTCCATTCAGGATATCTTTCCACCCTTGTCCAAACAGCATGATATCAACTGGTTGCTCTGAGAAGTTGAACAGACAGATCAGTGTCTGTTCTCCGTAACGACGAAGCAATCCCATAACGCGGTCATCACCGGTATAGTAAACAAACACATCCGCGTCACTGCGGAAAGCGTCGTATTCCGCTCTGATATCTTTCAGCGTTTGCAGGCCGTCATAAATAATCTGCTGCATCGTGCCTTTTTCAAAACGTTTCTCAGCCAGTGCGAAATCGAATTTCCCCCTGTGCACATACCTGCTGTCTTCACAGTGGGCTGGATCCTCATGATAACTGTAATCATTGAGCTGTCCAATCTCATCACCGCTGTAGATGACAGGAATACCTGTCTGACTGAACATCCATGCATGCATCATCAAATCGCAGCTCAGACCGCGGTTCAGGGACACATCGCCTTTGTTGTCCAACGCTTCCAGTATCCCGCACTCCAAACCGCAAAGTGAAGCAGTGGTTCCGCACGCTCTGGCATCTCCTAAGGATTCGTCATTATTATAGAGTTCCCCGCGTGACCAGCTTCCCGGCCACTTCCCGGTAAACCAGTCGTTCAGGTAGCGCTTGTGCGGTTCCTCACCAATACCGAACTGACCCAGGTATGCATAGTCCAATCCCCAGCCGATATCATCATGGCAGCGGAGATAATTCTGGAAGAAGCAATTTTCAGGCAGCCTGCAGACCTGTTCCATCTGGTACTGCAGCAGTCTGACATCACGGGTTGCAAGTGTGTGCCACGTCGTGCACATGGTCGTTACGTTGTACAGAATGTCACATTCAGGCTTTTCTGCCGGGCCGAAATACGGGACGATCTGCCGCGGTTCCATGACCACTTCACCTAGAAGCGCCACTCCCGGACATGCAATCTGACAAGCCAGATGCATCATCCTCACCAGTGTGTGCACCTGCGGAAGATTTCTGCAGTTTGTCCCAAGCTCCTTCCAGATGTACGGAATCGCGTCGAGCCGGATGACATCCATCCCCCGGTTTGCAAGGAACAAAAGATTGTCCACCATATCGTTGAAGACCATCGGATTCGCGTAATTCAGATCCCACTGATAGTCATGGAAGCAGGTCATGACGACTTTCTGCATCTCTTCGCACCATGTGAAGTTTCCCGGAGCTGTCGTCGGAAATACCTGTGGTACTGTTTGTTCAAACTGATTTGGAATATCCCAGGAATCGTATACGAAGAAGCGGTCCTGCGCTGTTTTGTCGCCGGCCTTTGCCGCCTTTGCCCATGCGTGTTCATCGCTGGTGTGGTTCAGAACGAAGTCCAGACACAGGGCGATTCCCTTTTTATGACAAGCGTCGGCAAGAGATTCCAGATCCTCCATCGTTCCCAGCTTCGGTCTGACCTTCTTGAAGTCTGCAACTGCATATCCTCCGTCACTCTTGCCCTTTGGAGCATCGAGCAAAGGCATGAGATGCAGATAATTGATGCCGCACTCTTCCAGATACGGCAGATTCTTTTCAACTTCCTTGAGATTGCCGCCGAAATTCTGTACGTAAAGCATCATGCCAAGCAGTTTGTTCGACTGATACCAGTCCTGACCGCTCTGGCGAATCTCATCAAGCGCGCGAAGGGAAGCCTTCCGTTCTTCAGCATTCTTCTGAAGCATCTTTTCAAAATATGCAAAGGCTTTCTCGTCCTCATAGAGCTCCATGTACAGCCATTTCAGTTCATCCAGCAATTGTGCTTTTGTTGATTCACTCATATCTATTCTCCGAGTTCTGTTAGCGTCGGCATGGCCGGAATTGCTCCCGGTCTGGAGCATGTCAGGGCCGCCGCGCGGTTTGCAAAGGTCAGCATCGCTTCCAGCTGTACGCGTTCCGCAGGAATGCTGCCGTTGTTTGCGATCTGAGCTAATACTGCTCCCAGGAAGGTATCTCCGGCGCCGTTTGTATCACAGACATCCACTTCTTCAGCAGGCACAATGCCGTGCAGATCACCTTCGCCTACATTGCCTTTGCGACGATAGAATACGCCTTTACTGCCGAGGGTGATCATAATCAGGCTGATGCCAAACTCACCAAGTTTTCTGCTTCCTTCTTCCAAATCGTCCGTTTCCGTCAGCAGGAGCAGTTCTTCATCAGATATTTTCAGAACATCAATCATATTGAGCGGTGTCTTCATCCAGTTGACCGCGATTTCTTCACTGTCCCACAGCGACGCCCTGTAATTTGGATCGTAGCTGATCAGGACGCCCTTTTCACGGGCACACTGTGCCGCCTCCAAAGCCGCACTTCTGGAAGGCTCCGTTGTCAGACTCAAAGACCCGAAGTGCAGCACAAAAGGCAGTTCCCCGTCCAGAAATGCAGTTGCTTCTTCTTTCAGCAATTGTGTATCCGCTCCGGGATCTCTGTAGAATGAGAAACCACGCTCGCCGTTGGCGTCTACGGAGACGATTGCCAATGTAGTTGGGACATCCCTTGTTTCAAAGAGAAACGATGTGTCAACATGATCTGTCTTCAGCGTGCTTCGAAGCTGCGCTCCGAATGCATCCTTGCCGACCTTCCCGATAAACCCGGTTTGCGCACCGAGACGGGACGCCGCTACCGCTACATTTGCCGGCGCACCGCCGGGAAACGCAGCAAACTGCGGGATTCCTTTATTGTCTGTTCCTGTCTGTGTCAGGTCGATGAGAACCTCACCCAGCGTCATGATCTGTGTCATGATAACTGCCTCCTATACCTGAAAGATACAATGTTCATATGCATTGATAATGGTTGTTCCATTCCACTCGCTTCTCTGCGGGATATGGACTCCGTAGTTTTTATGTATGTGTCCGTGTACGAGATACGCCGGATGATACTTTTCCATAAAGTGGACAAACGCTTCAAATCCTCTGTGCGTGATGGAATCAAAATCGTTCAATCCTCTTGCCGGTGCGTGCGTAACCAGAATATCTATTCCGCCGTGCCTGCGAATCGCTCTTCTGAGTTTGCGCACACGTTTTTCCATTTCCGCTTCGGTAAAAGTATTTTTACCTTCCCGGTATTTGAAGGAACCTCCAAGCCCTGCGATTCGAAGACCATCGTATTCATACACGGTATCCTCGATGCAAATGCATCCGCCCGGCGGATCATCAATCAATATATCATCGTGATTGCCACGCACGTACAAAACCGGACAACTCGCCATTGTTGTCAAAAATTCCAAATAGACTTTATTTAAATCTCCGCAGGCAAGAATCAGATCAATATCATCCAACTTCCCCGGAGAATAGTGTTCATAGTAATATTTCGATTCATCATCAGCGACGGCCAGAATCTTCATCGTTTTTCTGACCGGCTGACGGATCAGTTCTTTAAGCTGCAGAGGACTTAACGCATTTACTTTGCTGTATCCATGCAGTTCTATGAAAGTCAGCATGTCATCACAAAGGGATCTCAGCGTCTTCCCCTTCCCGATACTAACATATTCCTTATGGAAGTAGTAATAGAAAGAGAGAAAATCCTTGCGTTCATCTTCTGTCCAACGATCTCCTGGTTCTTTGCCAACCAAAAACTGCAGGCGCTCGTAGGAATCGGGGTCGGAAAATTCTACCGTTCTCAGACCGCTCCAGTCATGGAACTTAAGAAACGCTTCATACAGTGCTGCCTCGTCTGTGCCATCCTGCGCAGAAGGTATTCTGATTACGCTGGCATCGATGCTGTCGGCCTCGAAGTACTTCAGTATGCTGACTCTCTTGTTGCCCTCTTCCACATAGAACCTGTTTCTGTATTCATAGACTTTGACAGGTTCTCGTATCCCTTCCGTCAAGTGCGCATTGCAGAGAGTTTTCCACTTATCTGCAAATTCTGAGGAATTGTCGAGAAGGGGCATAAAATTCCGCGCAAACGCGTTATTACGCCCCTCATGTTTCGTTCCTACCACTAAAGCCAGCGGAATCTGCTCAAAACCCAGATTCCGCCCGGCCGCCATCTGTCCGGATGAAACGATCGTCTCCAGACCGATGGGATACGGGGATTCTCCCCGTGCAGTGGCTTTTTTGTATTCTTTTACCGCGAGTTTTTGGGCCTCACGATAATCGTTTTCTGACATGTCCTGGTTTCCTTACTCTTTACCACTCAGGATGCAGAAGGTTCTTTTCTGTTTCTTTATCAAACAGATGAATCTTCTCCATATCAAACGCCAGTTTCGCCTCAGAACCAGTCTTCAGCGGTGAATCAGGCGCAACACGAGCTGTCATCTGAGTGCCGGCTACATCGAAGTACAGGAATACTTCCGCACCCAGCATCTCACGGACTTTGATCGTTGTCGATACTGTATGATCTTCATTGGCAGCGAGGAATGCAGGGTCGTCGGAAATGTTTTCCGGACGAATGCCCAGAACAACAGTCTTGCCGTCATATCCGCCGTCGATCAGAACCTGCTTTTCTTCGTCAGGCACGTTCAGTACATTTTCTCCGACAGTCAGTGTAACCTTGTCGCCGTCAACATTTACGAGTGCATCGATAAAGTTCATCTGAGGTGACCCGATGAATCCCGCAACGAAGAGGTTGCAAGGCTTGTTGTACAGGTGTTCCGGAGTGTTGATCTGCTGTACGATACCGTCCTTCATAACAACGATTCTGGTTCCCAGAGTCATGGCTTCTGTCTGGTCATGTGTTACGTAGATGATCGTCGTTCCCAGTTTCTCATGGAGCTTTGAAATCTCTGTACGCATCTGTACTCTCAGTTTCGCATCCAGATTGGAAAGCGGTTCGTCCATGAGGAATACTTTAGGGCTTCTTACGATAGCACGTCCCATTGCAACACGCTGTCTCTGTCCTCCGGAAAGCGCCTTTGGTTTTCTGTCCAGAAGCTTTTCCAGGTCGAGGATCTTTGCTGCTTCGCGTACTTTCGCGTCGATCTCATCCTTCGGAACATTTCTCAGTTTCAGAGCGAATGCCATGTTGTCATATACTGTCATATGCGGATAGAGCGCATAGCTCTGGAATACCATCGCGATGTCTCTGTCCTTTGGTTCAACGTCGTTCATCAGAACGCCGTCGATCCTGAATTCACCTTCAGAGATGTCTTCCAGTCCGGCGATCATTCGCAGGGTCGTCGACTTTCCGCATCCTGAAGGTCCGACAAAGATGATAAATTCTTTGTCTTCCACTTCCAGATTGAAATCCGTTACAGCATGGTAGCCATTCGGATAGATCTTCTGGATTCCTTTTAATGATAAGCTTGCCATTATTTGTTCTCCTTTATCCGGTACTTCGCGATATTCATGACCGCGGTACCTTTCACATAGAAGGTTATATCTTCTGCATGTCTGTCAGTGTAAATCACAGCTGACATGACCTGCTCTCCATCATTGATGAATAATTCAGCGCTGAGTCTGTCCAACAGGATTCTTACATCCAGCCTGCCGCCGCGGTCTCTGACTGCAGCCTGCGCTCTCGTAAGATCTGTCCTGCCCGGTCCTGCGTGACTCCTGTCGAGCGTCGCGACCGACGTTTCAGGTTCGTAGGTGAACTCTGTGTAGTGATCAGCATCTTCCGCAAAACGCATCCGGAACCATTCGTATGGCTTTCCTGCATCCGGTCTGATCTGGAGTTCCATATCGACCGTCCTGCCGTGAATTTCATTGAATTTCTGTTCCGCTCTGGCTTCTCCGCCGAGTTTCACGTTCCGATACACGACCTCGTCCGTCCGGTAGCTGATCAACTCTCTGACGGGCGTTTGCAAAAGCTTCCCGTCCCTGAGCTGCAGCTCTCTGGGAACGCTCATCTGTCCGTTGATCGGCAGATCAATCTCTCTGTACTCTGCCGTCCGGGGGTTTTGCATCCATCCGATCAGAATGCGCCGTCCGTCGTCAGTCTGTACTGTCTGCCCTGCGTAGAAGTCAAATCCCTGTTCCATACTCTGCCAGCAGTCTTCCCGGAAGCTCCCGCAGCATGGATCGTAGTCGCCGATCCTGCAGATCGTGTGGACCTCTCCCATCGTTCCTGCCATCAGTATGTACTTTCCGTCCAGAGGGAATAAGTCCGGACACTCCCACATCCAACCGGGTTTGCCCTCGCCGTCCGCCAGAACATCCGCATATTCCCAGTGCAATCCGTCGTTGCTTCTGTACAACAGAATCTGCGCTCCGTTGGTGCGGTTGTAATTGGCAATCACCGCTCTGAACGTCCCGTCTGCTTCCCGCCATACCTTCGGATCGCGGAACTCGTATGGGTCGCCGCCCTCCGGCAGCATATCCCCTGTGATGACTGGATTGTCATCATACTTTTCGTAAGTTGTTCCATCTCCAAAGGCGAGACACTGTATCTGCAGGCCGCGGCCCAGCGTATCGTCCGGGTCTGGCTGGCAGCCCGTATACATGAGCATGTGCCTGCCGTCGTCCCAGGTCAGGGCTGTTCCTGAAAAACAACCGCCGACGTCGTAGTCCTGATCCGGCATCAGTGCGTATGGGAGACGTTCCCATCGGATCAGGTCCTCGCTGACCGCATGTCCCCACCTGATTGGGCCCCAGTTGAGTCCGTCTGGGTAAGCCTGATAAAACAGATGGTAGGTTCCTCCGTATCGGCTGAACCCGTTCGGATCGTTCATCCAGCCCCTCTCAGGCGTCAGATGAAACACAGGCCGTTCGTTTTTATTAAATTCACTCAGCTGTTGATTCTTCATTTGGTTCCAATGTCTGGAAAATCGGATCGTATATCTTGGCGCACAGGTAACCCGGCAGCGTCAGTCCGTACAGCATCACCAGCAGGAAGATTCCATGGAGAAGCCACAGAAGTGCTGCCCATGCTGCCCAGATCGCCACCATGCCCAGCGTCCGCGGGATGTGCCCCAGCGCCAGACTCGCACCGTTGACCAGCGTCCCTTTCGCAGTGTTCTCGAACCGCGAAAGCATGGCGAAGGTGTAGATGCCGATGGCGAATACGCACAGGACGATCACCGAAATGATGATCATGAACACGGTGGATGATTTCGCATCGATGGAATGCAGCATCACCAGTTCCAGTCCTGCGACGGCGAAGATTGCTGCGAACAGCAGTCCCAGCCCGATGCCCTGCTTCAGATTCTGTCGGAAGGAAGCGAGGAACATCTTCCATACGTAGGTCTCGTCCTTTCTCACAAGGTGAATCAGCACGTTGTTCATGGCTGTGACGGCCGCGCCGATTGTCACGATAGGTATCATGCAGACGATGGTCATCAGATTGAGCACTGCCATATCCACCAGAAACGACAGGAACCGCATCACCGGATTGTTCGCGTCAAAAAACCGATCCATCTTCTTATCCTATCCTTTGACTGCGCCCGCTGTAACACCTGCAACGATATGCTTTTGCAGGAACAGGTACAGAATCAGTATCGGTAGCATGGCCAGCAGCAGCGCCGCCATAACAAGTCCGATATCCGTAGAGTAGGTTCCGTAGAAGGCCTGCGTCGCGATCGGGATCGTGTAGATCGACTTATCTGTCAGTACAAGGCTCGGCAGGAGGTAGTCGTTCCAGAAGGCCATTGCATCGATGATGGCCACTGTAGCGACAGTCGGTTTCAGCAGCGGGAAGACGATCTTCCAGAAGGTCTGCCATCTGCTGCAGCCGTCAATCAAGGCGGCTTCCTCCAGTTCTAACGGAATATTGGAATGGATCGCGCCGTGGAACATAAATGTCGCCATGGACACGGAGAATCCCACATGCATGAAAATCAGCGTGATTCTGCTTCCCAGAACACCGAAGATTCCGCCGTAAACAGATACGAGAGGAACCATCAGAACCTGGAATGGAATGACCATGGATGCAATCATCAGTGCAAAGAACAGTGTACATGCCTTCCAGTTGTTACGGACAATGACGAAGGATGCCATCGCTGAAAACAGAATTGTCAGGATCGTCGCACTGAACGTGATGAATGCGGAATTCTTGAATACGTTCCAGAAATCCATCTTGGCCATTGCTTCCGGGAAGTTCTGCAGTGTGAACCCATGCTCACCAATCAATGCCAGTGGGTTCGATGTGATATCACCTTTCGTTTTGAAAACATTGATCAAGACAAGAAGGAAAGGTATGACGAACAGGATGAACACAATGATCAGCACGATGACCGTGATGACCTGACGTCTTTTTTTCTGCTTCGCAGCTAATTCGTTCTGGTTCATTACGCTTCCACCTCCCCTTTCTTACCAATATACACCTGAGCTATACCGATGATCGCGCAAACTACGAACAGTATCAACGCTTCCGCTTGCCCTGTACCGTAGTCTTTATATACAAAGGCTTTGTTGTATACGTGCATCGCAGCGAGTACCGAAGACATGAACGGTTCGCCCTTTGTCAACGACAGGTTGACATCGTACACTACGAAGCATCTTGTAATGCTCAGGAAGATACAAGTTACAAATGACGTCCTCATCAGAGGAATCGTTACGTTGCGCATTGCCTGAGCCGGTGTGCAGCCGTCAATCATAGCCGCTTCCTTCAGAGAGTCGGAAACACCCATGAATCCGGCTACGTAGATGAGCATCATGTAACCGGCATATTGCCAGACGGACACCAGAATCAGACAGAACATGGCGCCGCCCGTCGATGACAGCAGCGACGGAACGGTTCCGTCGGTGAACGCTGCGCCGATGGCAACGAAGGCACGGTTGAAGACGAACTTCCAAACGTAACCGAGTACGATACCGCCGATCAGGTTCGGAATGAAGAACCCGGCGCGGAAGAAATTCTGTCCTTTGATTCCGCTCGTTACCAGATATGCCAGCGCAAAAGCTACAGCGTTAACGAAAATGACAGCAAATGCTGAATAAACGATCGTCCTTCCCATGGAGGCCCAGAAATAGGCATCCTTAAAGGCCGAAACGTAGTTTGCCATTCCCACAAATGGCTTTTCGGCTGAAACACCATCCCAGCTAGTAAACGTCAAATAAAGACCGTAAATAAACGGTATGATGATGACCAGACTAAAAAGAATCAGTGCAGGACCGGCAAACATCAGAAATTGTTTTGATTTATACGATAATGTATTTCTTTCCATTTTATCCTCCTTCCTGCTTTAATTCTCATGTGGTACTAACGTCTTTGTCTTCCAGTAAGTTTCTACATCTTTTGCAAGACCTTTTCGATCGCTCTTATTTGCCAGATACTTCTGGAACATAGCGCCTAGAATCGCGTAGTGATCATCCGGGCAGTAGTTGTAGTTTGGAATCAGCGCACCCTTGTCAGCATATGCCTTTACGGATTTGCCCAGTGGATCCTGAACAGGTTTCGTGATGTTGGAAAAGGCTGGAACCAGCGCACAGTCATCGACGAGGAATGACTGTCCTTCATCACTGTATACGAGCCAGTTCAGGAAGTCCTTTGCCTGTTGACGCTGTTCGTCGGATGTGTTCGCAGAAGAATCCAGGAAGATGTACTTGGAACCGCCGCCGACCAGCATCTCATTCATGCCGTCATCCAGATCCTGCGGAACCGGCATGATGCCCATATTCTCTGTGTAGTCAAAGGCGCTGATCACCGACCAGTCCCAGTTGCCGCCGAACAGGAAGGCGATCTCGCCCTCTGCCAGCTTCTGCTCTGTGACTTCTCTCTCCGCTGAGATTGCACTTCCCTTGGAATAACTGTTGTTCTTCAGAACATCGAACGTATCCATCAAAGCATTGAATTTCTTGTCCTTCGCCAGCTTGATCGAGCCATCGGACAGACCTCTGACGAATGCGTCCGGATCATCTCTCTCCTCATATACCTGCGCCAGATAGTGGGCTGCCAGAGACCAGTCTTCCTTCATGACTCCCGTCGGGGATTTCATGCCGCCCTTCTTCAGTTCTTTGATCAGACCTTTGAAGGCTTTGCATGTCTTGTAGTCTTCCGGCTTGAACTCCTTGCCTGTGATCTTTTCGATGGCATCCTTGTTGTAGATGATGCCTCTCGCCTCGATACAGACAGGGAACGCATACACCTTATCGCCAATGCTGATGGCGTACTGTGTATCCTTCGCCCAATCCTGATCGCTCATGTCGACAGCGTGTTCTTCCGCCAATGCATAGACATCCTTCGCATCGACCATGGACAGCGTATAAGGGTTACCCGACGCATACCGTGTGGCCAGATGGGCAGATACCGTATCGGAAGAATAATACACTTCTACCGGCACGCCTGTCTCCTCTGTGTAGCGTTTCGCCATTTCCAGCATCTGATCCTGGATCTCCATCTTGGAGTTAAAGATCGTGATGCCGTCGCTGCTTCCGCTCGGCTCGTCTTCCGACGTCTCACCGCATCCGGACATGAAGCAGAGTGCCATAATGAACGCCATCACAAGAGTGATCAGTTTCATTAATTTCTTCAATATGTCACCTCCTCATTATTGAATTCTCACTAAACAGTATAGATATGAAATTTTATCATTTTTCGGCAGTGCAAGTCAATTTGTCGCTTTGTCGCGCAAAAGCGCCAATTTTCAGTCTATTTCGCTCGGAAAAGCACAAAAAAAGGACAGAACCCCTTGCGCCGCAAGGGGTTTGCTGATTATTGGTATGATTTGTTCTGATCATTGAGGCGAATAATTAATTTACTGTTTGTGCAGGAATCCTGAAATTCTCTTATATACAAGGAATGTAACAAGTCCATTGATGCCGGCTTTGATTGCATTGAACCCGGCGATAAACGGCATCAGGCTCCATACAACACTTGCAGGAACACCCATGAAGATCGGTGTGATGACCATGTTTGCGCCGATCATGACAACTGTCATCGCGATGACGCCGCAGATCAGTGCAATGACCGCACCTTTACGGGTCTTGTTGTATTTGTAGATGAGACCGGCTGTGATAACGAGGGCGCTGGTTGCGATGATGTGCATCAATATGCCGTATACACCGCTTGCCGCGCTGACCGTCGTTCCCTGAATAATCGCAGTTACGATGGTCAGCAGAACGCCTGCAACCGGTCCGAATGCGAATGTTCCGATCAGAATCGGAATGTCTGCCGGATCATACTCGAGAAACGCGACAGCCGGAAAGATCGGGAAGTGGATGAGTGCCACCAATACGATGGATACCGCAATGAGCATGGCCATCTTCGCCAGTCTAACTGTCGTGATCTTTGATTTTTTCTGGGTCTGTACCTGAGTTTGTTCTGTTGTCTGATTTGTCATGTTTAGATTCTCCTTTTCATTTTGATAAATGGTTTAGGAATCTGTCTCTCAATAAAAAGCCCTGAGATAAATCTCAGGGCGAAAATACTCGCATACAACGCAAAAACGCTGCTGTTTTCTTGTTTCTTCCATCCGGACTGTAACCGTCGGTAAGGGATTCGCACCCTTTCAGCCGAAGCTCGCGGACTTGTAGCTACTTGCTCATCACCGCCGGTGAGGACTTCCACCTCGCCCTGAAACAGATTCAATTGTTGTTACATGAAGATTATAGGTCGTGTATGGTGCTTTGTCAATGGATGAACTGAGATATCACAAATTTCCATGTAAGCTGCTTTTGCTTCCGCGGAAGTAGTTCCCCAATTCTGTTACACAGAGTAGCGTTACAACAAGGAATACTCCCGGTATCAGAATGATCCACCAGGACCCGGTCAGAAGAGCCTTGTCGGACAGGGAGAGCATGCTTCCCCATGTAATAATATCGACTGGCAGTCCGATTCCCAGAAAACTCAATGTAGATTCTGATACGATTGCTGACCGGATGTTCATAACAACCATAAACATGATTGTGCCTGCAAAGTTCGGTGCAAGATGTTTCCTCATGACATGCAAGAGATTCCCGCCCATCATTTTTGATATTAGAACGTACTCGGAATCCCTGATTCTCTTCACTTCTGTCCTGACCATTTTGGCCACGCTCATCCATCCGGTAATACCGATGATAATGGAGATGCCAATCACATTTCTCTGACCGATTACAGCCTGCACGAATATGATCAGGAGAAGCGACGGGATACTGAGCAGAATCTCGCTGAAACGCATCATCACGCTGTCCACCGCTCTCCCTGCCAATCCGCTGATGCTTCCGTATATCACT
This sequence comes from uncultured Eubacteriales bacterium, assembly GCA_902763505.1. Taxonomy (GTDB): domain Bacteria; phylum Bacillota; class Clostridia; order Peptostreptococcales; family Anaerovoracaceae; genus Lentihominibacter. The sequence goes on from CACWSO010000004.1 coordinate 76,307, forward strand.
GCGATTCCAGTGGAAATGAGGGTCGCAAAGGCTCCGATAAACAGTGATCTCCTGCCGCCGTACCAAATGATTGACCAGATGTCCCTGCCAAGGGTGTCCGTTCCAAAAATATGCGTTCTGTCAGGCGCCGCGTTGATGTGCGTCAACTCCATTCTGAATGGGTCTTCTCCAGTAAACAGGCTGCAGAAAACACATCCCAAAATAATCAGCAGCAGAACTGCTGCAGCTGCAACAGGAAACCTCTTAATGCGAAGATTTCTGAGAATTCCTGCTTGGGATACTTCCTTCACGCCCATTGTCTCTGGGTTTTGATTTGCCCCTATGATTTCGAAGAGATGATCCTGCGGATTAAGCATGATGCTTCACCTCCTCTGACTTGTCTCTTTCAATCAGATCCTCCAGCCTCTCCGTGCTGCCCATACGTCGATCGATCCGCTCGCTGACGATTTCCCCCAGCATATTGCCTGCTATGACAATAATGCCCGTGATGATCACGAGAATCATCAGCATATTGTAATCATGGTACTTGGCGCTTTCGAAACTCAGTGTTCCGATTCCCGGATAGGAGAAAACCATCTCCACAATATAAGTGCCGCCGAGAATGTGATTGATTGAAATCGCCATAATCGAAATCATCGTAGGCATGAGATTCCTGACACAGTGCTTCCACATAACACTGCGCCTGCTGAGGCCTTTGGCTCTGCTCAGCAGAACATATTCCTGCCGAATTTCTTCCAAAAGCTTATTGCGAAGCATATAGGCGTAATACCATAGATGGCTCAGCACAACAACAGCAAGTGGAAGAATCAAATGTTCGAGTCTGCTCCCCAGATTCCCTGCTTCTCCCAATGCATAAGCTCCGCTGCTAGGCAGCAAATGCCAGGTAACCGAAAACAACAGTATCAGCACCAATGCCAGCCAGAACTCCGGAATACAGCTGGTAATCGTTCCAACCTTGCAAATGATGCGGTCCATCAAACTGCCTTCCCGGAAAGCGCACAGCACCGCAATAAGAAGTGCAAACAGGAATGTAAGGATAAAACCTGTGCCTCCCAAAAGCAGCGTATTTATCAGTCTGCCTGATATGACTGTCATCACCGGCTGTTTGTATTTGAAGGATATCCCGTAATCACCTTGCAGCGCAGCCTTGAACCAGTCGGCATACTGCTGTGTCATTGGTCCATCCAAACCCAGCCTCTCTATGGCGTTCGCATGTTCTTCCGGACTCATTCTCTCGACCCTGTCCCCATAGTAAGACACCAGCGGATCACCGGGAGCGAGTCTTGACATGGCAAAGGTGATCATCGACAGTACAAGGACAGATATGATCAGAATAATGATTTTCTTTGCAATTGTGGCAGCCAAATGATTGCTGTTCATACGAGGCGGCCTTTCTCTAAAACTACTGTTCTGTCGCTGATAAAGTCCACCATCGAAAGATCGTGGGCGATAAACAGCATGGAAGTTCCATGTTTCCTCTGAAGCTTCAGGAACAATTCAACAATCTGTGCCTGTATGGACACATCAAGTGACGCCAGCGGTTCATCGCAAACCAGGAGCTTTGGTTCCATCCCATAAGCTCTGGCTATGCTAACCCTCTGCCGCTGCCCTCCGGAGAGTTCGTGCGGAAATCTATCTATCATATTAGCATCGATGTTGACTTCTCTCATCAGAGACATGATGTATTCGTCCATCTCACTCCTGGTTTGGAACATTTTCTGTATCTGCAAAGGCTCCGCAATGAGCTGACGAACTGTCATTTTGCCATCCAGCGCAGCTCCGGAATCCTGCGAAATGAACTGGATTTCTCTAGCTAGTTTCCTTTTGATTTGCGCCATTTCGGATCGGTTCGCTCCAAGATGTCTGCGGTCCGTAATATCTATCCCATCATAGATAATCTTTCCGCCATATGGTTTATACATGCCGAGGATGCATCTGGCAAGTGTTGTCTTGCCGCTCCCGGATCTTCCGACGAGACCCAGTATTTCACCGCGTCTGATTTCAAAGGAAACATCTTCGGCTACTGTAAGATAAGATTTTCGCCCAAGCTTAAAATAGTGGGACAGATGTTCCACCTTGAGCAGAGGGGGTTCTTCCTCTTTCCGTGACAAATGGATTCTCTCTTTGTCTTCCGGCGTTCCTTCTCCTGCTTTTGCAGATGATCTTCCGAACACAACCTTCGGAGCTCTTTGGTCTGCCAGCCATGTCGCAGCACGATGGTTCTCCGTTATTTCAAAAAACGGCGGTTCCTGAATGTAATCGATTCCAAGCGCGTATTCATTTCTCACCGCAAAGGCGTCCCCCTTGAAATCTTCAGGAATGTTTGGAGGGCTTCCCGGAATCACTCTGAGCTTTCCCTCTTCTGCGTATTCAGGCAAAGCATGCAAAAGCCCCCATGTATACGGATGAACCGGGTTGCTGAGCACTTCCCCGCAGTCACCTTCTTCAATAATCTTACCAGCATACATGATTGCCAAACGGTCAGCAACTATTCTTGCTGCACTGAGATCATGGGTGATGAATAGAATGCTGAGATCGCGCTCCTTGCGCAGTCTCAAAAGTAAATTCAATATTTCATTTTTGACTTCCTCGTCAAGAGCTGTTGTCGGTTCATCTGCAATCAGCAGCTTCGTATCCTGAGCCAGAGCCATCGCAAGAACACAACGCTGCCTCATTCCGCCCGACAGCATCCATGGATAGTCATCAAATCTCTCAACCGCATGTTCGATTCCCACATCTTCCATGAGATGTATCGCTTTCAGGCGCGCTGCAGAGGCATCGCTTTTTTCATGTACCTGTATTGCCTCGACAATCTGTCTGCCAATCGTATACGTTGGATCCAGTGATGTCATAGGGTCCTGAAAAACCATTGCCGCTTCTCCGCCGCGGAGTCCGCAGTACTCTTTCTCGCTCAGCCCAACTAATTCACGGCCACTGAGCTTGATGCTGCCTCCTGTTACATGCGCTGGCGCCGGCAGAAGTCCCATGATGGTTTTGCACAGAACGCTTTTGCCGCATCCGGATTCTCCTGCGACAACAACAATCTCTCCCTGTCCAATGGACAGAGAGAGATTGCGCAGGGCACATATTTTCCCTCGTGGTGTATCAAATACAACAGAGAGATTTTGTATTTCTAAAACTTTTTGGTTCATTTAAGCTTGTTGCTTACTCGATCGTCCAATCCACGACATTCCAGAAAATGCCCACTCCGTGGTGTCCGAGAATCGTATCTGTTGTGATTCCCTGAATTGGCTTGCCTGCTACATATTCAACATCTACATAACAGAAGAATGTATATGCAGGGTCATCCACCATAGCCTGCTGGAACTCAGAATAGTACTTTTGTCTTTCGGCCTTGTCACTTGTCTGACGTGCCGCCGTCAGCGACGCATCGACTTTCTCATCACTGTAATAACTGTAATTGTTTCCTTTATCAGTTCCGAAGACCTTATAGGTGTGATCGTCTGCATCAAACGGGCTGCCCCATCCAATCAGAAATGCCTCCTGGTTCTCCCAGTCGATTTCCGATTTGACTTCGTACTTGGCGTCCACACCGATATCCTGCAGATTCTGACAAGCGATGGCTGCCAGATCAGCACGCACCTGGTCTCCCTCCATGCAGTTTATCGTGAAGGTCAGCTTCTGTCCATCCTTTTCATAGATACCATCGTCACCGAGTGTCCATCCATTTTCCTCGATGATCTTTTTCGCTTCACTCGGATCATAAGCTTCCTGCTTGATGCTGTCATCGTTAAATTCATTTCTTGCAAGCGGTCCATAAGCCGGTATTCCGTCTCCAAGAAGCACGCTCTCTACCATCGCATCTCTATCAACGGCGCAGTTGATCGCATGAATCAGTTCTTTGTTATCTTGCCAGAACTTGTTGTTGAAGTTGTACATGATGCCGCGGTAGTCAGCCGTTTTCATATCATATACAGTGAAACCTTCCCGGTCTTTGAAATTCTGTGCATCCTTCGGTGTAAGTTTCGCAAGATCAAGTTCTCCTGATTCGATTTGCAGAGCCTTCGCATTATCATCTTCTACGATTTTGAAAATGATTTTCTCAATGCTTGGGGTTCCGCCCCAATAATCTTCGTTGGCTGTAAGTGTAATGCTCTGCCCTTCATCCCATGCTTCAAATTTATATGGTCCTGTGCCGACAGGAGCTCTGAAGAATTCGTCTTCCTGCATACTCTTTCCTTCCAGCAAGTGCTTTGGAAGAATTCCAATCGTCATGTATTCAAGGAATGCTACATTTGGTTCGGAAAGTCTGAAGCTGATATCATAATCACCATCGGTCGTTATTTCTTCAACATCCTCATAGTTTGAGAATATTTCAGATTCGTTTTCAGGATCCATAATTGCTTCAATAGTGAATTTTACATCCTCTGCTGTGAAATCTTCTCCATCGTGCCATTTGACATCGTCTCGGAGGTGGAATGTATAGGTGTTTGTATCTTCATCCAATTCATAGCTCTTAGCAAGGGCCGAAACAACACCGTTATTTTCATCATGACCCATAAGGCCATCAAACAGCAGGAGATTGATTTCACCATGTTCGTCAATTGCCGGGTTGATTCTCGTGTAGTCATTGCTGCCGTATACAAGCGTATTACTATCTGCCGCTGTGCCGCCTTCTTCTCCGGAATCACCGCAAGCTGTGAACGCCAGTATCATAGCAAGCGCCAATGCAATTGCCATTGCTTTTTTTACTATCGTCTCCATATGTCGCCTCCTTTACTCTGCTAAATCGTTTAACCTATTGTAAAGGCTGCAAACTTACTCCACAAGCCTACCGGGGGGATATGATTTCTAAAAAGTTTGCGGGAATTTGTATTATTTCACCTTTGCTGTCGCGCACTCATATGGTGCGTAACAGCCGCTCATAGTCGCTCTGTTCATATTTTCAAGCACAGGGGTTTCACACTCGAATGGCAGTTCAATATTCTGCAATGTCTCGAAGTTGCAGACCACTACCCATTTGGAATCCCCAAGACTGCGTGTATATACAAAGAAGTCATCCTCCGGCTTTGAAAAGACCTCAACATCACCATACTGGAACTCTTTATTCTCTTTTCTCAATTTCAGCATGTTCTTATAAAACATGTAAACAGATTTCTCCGATGCAAAATCCTCTTTGACATTGACTTCTGTTGCCCTGCTGTGCGGAAGCAGCCACGGCGTCGCACTCTCATCAGTGAAACCGCTGTTTCTGCTGCCATCCCATGCCATCGGATGGCGGGCATTGTCACGGCTTCCGAAATTGATCTTCTCGAGACACTCTTCTTCGCTCAGTGTCTCCCGATACTTACGATAGTATCCGAGGCACTCCACATCATCAAAGTCATCTATACTGTCATAATGCGCTGCCGGCATGCCGATTTCCTGTCCCTGATAAATGAACGGTACACCCTTCAGTAAGTAAACCATCGTTGCTATGTCAGTTGCTGATTCGTATCTTAATTCTTTATCGTTTCCAATGCGCGATATCATCTGCGGCTGGTCGTGATTCTCTATAAACAAGCTGTATAGCAGATTGTTCTCATCCGTTTCAGTCTGCCAGTGCACCAGATGATTCCTGAGCGTCTTAAGGCTGTCTTCTCTAGGCGTGAACTTATCGGCGCGACCACACTCCATGTGGTCAAAAATAAAGAGGGTGGACAATTCATTTCTTTCTGAACCGCAGTGGAGTACGATATCTTCGATATCATTTGTGTTCCCTTCGCCCACCGTAAACAGATGTAAGGCTTTTTCTCTGCCAAACAGCGCCCGGATATACTCATGCAGGCGGGGTCCGTGGCTGTTCTCTCCCTTTCCGATATTCTTTGAAATGCAGTCAATGACATCGATACGGAATCCGTCGCAGCCCTTGCCTACCCAAAAGTCAACGACGCTCTGCATCTCCTTCACAACTGCGGGATTGTCCCAGTTGAGATCTGCCTGGCTGACGGCAAAGGTGTGCAGATAATACTGTCCTCTCAGCGCGTCATACTGCCATGCGCTCCCTCCAAACGCTGACTGCCAGTCATTTGGTATCTCATCAAACCAGTAATAGTAATCACTGTAAGGATTGTTTCTTCCCTTACGTGACTCCTGAAACCATCTGTGATCCGTCGAGGTGTGGTTTGGCACCAGATCAAGAACGAGCTTCATGCCGCGGCTGTGGAGGCCTTTGATCAGAGCATCCATGTCGTCCATCGTCCCGAATTCATCCATGATATCACGATAGTCTGAGACATCGTACCCGTTGTCATCATTGGGGCTTTTGAAACATGGGCACAGCCATACGGCATTTGCTCCGAGCTCTTCGATATAGTCAAGCTTGCTGATGATACCCTGCAGATCTCCTATCCCATCGCCATTGCTGTCCTGAAAGCTGCGCGGATAAATCTGATAAATCGTCCAACCCGTATAATCTTTGTATTTTTCGCTTAACATAAGCTACCTCCAGTTTGATGAATCGCTTATCACATTTATACTACCACCAAAATAGCGCAAACAATACTGTTTGCGCTATCAATCAGATAATATTACATGCTGCTTTTGCAGCAGATGTCCTACAGAAGCTCCTGATAACCCGGAACATACAGATGTCTTGGAATTCCATCGACCATGATCGGTGCCACATCGCCCTGAATCAGCGGTTTAACATAGGTAATAAACTCGTTTGTTACATATGTTCCTTCTTCATTGATCCACTCTCTCGGCACGAGTTTCTCATCGTTTGCGATCTTGTGTACGTCTTTGACTGAAGTGCTTGCCTGATACGGATCATCGGAAGTTCTCTCGATGACGACCATTTTGCCGCTGTCGCCTTCATCGGCAGCCTTCATCGCTGCGCCGCCTACTTCAAAGGCTTCCAGAATATCGATACGGGAAGCACAGTGGCTGGCCGCTCTCTGGAGTGTGGAAAGCTCAATGGCTCTTGTCTTGCAGCCGATCTGTTCTGAGAGAATCTCGCACAGATATCTTGCTGTTCCTGTCAGCTGCTTGTGTCCGAAGGCGTCAACATACTCAATCACGTTGCCCAGCTCACTGACATAGGTGCCGTCTGCCAGATGGATTCCTTCGGAAACAGCGATAACGACAGATGCTTTGTTTTCAAGAAGTCCTCTGCACTTATTGACAAACTCATTGATATCGAAATCGATCTCAGGCAGATAGATTGCATCCGGTCCATCGCAGTCTTCGCCTCTGGACAGTACAGATGCTCCTGTGAGCCATCCGGCGTCTCTGCCCATGATCTCTACGATGAGAATCTGACCGTGCAGTGTTTCCAGACTCCATCCATCACGGATGATTTCCTTGACGGAGGTACCAATATACTTGGCAGCGGAGCCATATCCCGGTGTGTGGTCTGTCAGCGCCAGGTCGTTGTCGATGGTCTTAGGGCATCCTACGAAACGGATGTCGGAACCTGTTACGATGGCGTAGTCGGACAGTTTCTTGATCGTATCCATGGAGTCATTGCCTCCGATATAGATAAAGCAATCGATCTCGAGTTCATCCAGTGTCTTGAAGAGTTCTTCATAGAGCGCCTTGTCTTCATAGATATCCGGAAGCTTGTAGCGGCAAGTTCCCAGATAGGCTGACGGGGTGCGTTTCAGCAGTTCTTCATCGAGCCCGGTCTTGATATGCTCTGATAAATCGATATACCTTCCTTCCATAAAGCCCTGGATTCCGTGCAGCATTCCGTACACTTTGTTATACCCACGGTCTTTCGCCGTTCTGTAAACGCCGGCCAGGGAGGAATTGATCGCAGCAGTCGGACCTCCGGACTGTCCTACGATAACATTTCTTTTTTTCGTCTTTTCCATCTTTTTTCTCCTTTATAATAGAAACTGATTGAATCAGTTATGATTGTTCCAATAATCATTTATATTACTTCTCAAATTATGATTCGTCAATATCCTTTCATGACAATCATCTTGCGGATGTGGACATTCAGTACTGCACAAGATGTTTCAAGTGCACAAATCCCTATTATAATCGAATCATGTTATAATATGCGTTGAGGAGGACTCATCATGACTGATAATTTCGCAAGTATCCATCAGCTTCTGAGGGATAGTCTTGAACAATATGAACAATCACGAAGCGGTGTTTCTGCCGATCCGCATCAGCGGCTTCTGGCAGCACTGGAACACCCTTATATGACGTTTCCAAACCACGACGCGTTTCTGTCTGCACTCCGTCAGGAACTGACGGCGGAAGAGTGCCAGGCATGGTTCGCGTATCCCGACTTCAGTTACAGGACGGATGCTCTGCGGCCGGAGGAAGCCGCCGCAAACGCAGACGCCGATCTAAGGGCAACTTTCGCCGCTCTGTCAGACAGCCTGGTTCGCAAAGGCTTTCTGACGCCGATGCCAAAGAAGGACGGAAGCACAGGATATCTTAGAACGTATCTTTTATATCTTTGTTACAACGCAGTTGAAGCAAATTCAGGTTCTCCTCTGAACAAAGCGCTGCAAGATTTCTGGCTGTATATTGCCGATGTTGACGGTTCCAGACTTCGCACGATGTCTCCGGAACACAGGGTCCTTCCGAATCCTGTCTCTCTTACCGGCAAAAGAACTGACGGCAGGATCGTAATGAATGTTGCTATTCCTGACACCAGAGAAGTGATTCCTACTGATCTGTGTGAGGAAATGCTGCACCGCTGCACGCATATTGCGGTCATCAACTGTGTATGCCGTCAGGCAATGGAGAACCGCGGAGACCGGGGTTGTGACTATCCAATCAAGGACGTTTGTTTCCTCTTCAACGAAGCCGCTTATGAAGCCATACGCGGCGGATGGGGAAAAGAACTGACCATAGAAGAAGCGCGAAAGCTGTTGGAAGAGCTGCGCGAAATGGGTCTGGTACAGGTCATCAGCAATCTCCAGCACCCGTTGTCCTTGTGCAACTGCTGCTCATGCTGCTGCATTTGTCTGCGGACATTAGCGCGAAATGAAGACACTATGGCTGTTGCTTCCCGCTTCAGCGTCCAAGTCGTCAGCCCTGATCGATGCATCGGGTGCGGCAACTGCACTAAGGTATGCCAGATGGGAGCAGTCAGCTTCTCCGACGCCGGCGTCACCATCCGCCCTGATCGATGTATCGGATGCGGACAGTGTGTCAGCCGTTGCCCGAATTCTGTCCTGAAGATGAAACAAGTACCGGGGACACAAGGGCCTGACCGGTACTGTATCGACAGAATCTTCCTGTAATGAGGTGGCGAATCTATGCATGAAACTTCGCTGATTCAATTTACTCTTGATGCTGTCGCGCGTGAAGCGCGCACCCATGGCATCAAGCACGTTTCAGATATTCTCCTGATTGTCGGCGAATTAAAAGGCGCACTCCCTGATCAGATGGAGTACGCTTTTCGCATTTTAACAGCTCATGGAGGCGAGGATGGGATGTTCGCAGAGACGAAGCTCGATATCGAGTACCGCCCGGCTCTTCTGAGGTGCCGCGACTGCGGACACAATTATCCTGTGACCGTCGAATCATTGGCGTCTGCTGTATGCCCGCACTGCGGGAGCAGCGCTTATCAAATCATCAGCGGAAATGAACTGCTGATTGATTCCTTCCGCGGAGAATGAATCGCACCGCGGCCGTTCCATTTCACTTTCTCCGCACTGTTTTTGCTTTTTATTCTTCATCGAATACCTTCACATCCACTGTGATGTCGTATTCTTCCGCGCACTGCAGATAGTAGTCCACCTGTTCTTCGGAAAGCATGTCGGATGAAATCAGTCCGGTCTGATCGTACTTGTCTTCTACGAACAGTCTGGAGAACAGATAGCCGCCCTGTCCGGTGAAGTACATTTCAGCCGTGAGCTTGAATCTTTCAAAAGCATCAAAGATGTCCAGAGATGAAACGTGCGCTTCGACTCTGACTTTCTTGCCGTCCTTTGTTCCGTGCAATTCCGCAACGTTGAACCCTTCATCCTTAACAATCCCTTCATCGAGAATCTCCTGGATCTCATCGTTGTACTTCGGCGCCGGTGGAATATGAGCAAGAATCATATCAAACGGAACGGCTTTGCGGCCGTTGATTTCTTCTTCTTCGTGAGAAAGCAACCCTGCCCTCTTCAGAGGATAAGCGAAGTCAATGCCGTAGCCGCCATACTTGAAGAAGCAGTTCCTGGCACCTTTGAAGAAGGTGTCGGCATTGTAGCCCATGTAAACAGGCTCATCATGAGCATGTTCAACCAACATAACTTCTCTGTCCATTTCCTCATACTTCACACGAATTGGCTTGCTGAATCCTTCGTTATAGCAGAATTCGCCATTCTCGTAGGATACGCCCATGCTGGCCATATCGCCAAGAGCGGTAACAGGTGACCACCAGAAAGGAAGGAATCTCTTGGCTTCCAGACCTTCATATAGGTTGATATATACAGATTCGCATTCGTCAAGTTCTCTCACGGCGCGTCTTGCAACAACACACATGAAGCCTGGCGCAGAGCCGGTTCCGATGATGGCCAGCTTCCCTTTTTCAGCGAATCTTGGACCATAATCGTCATACATTTCCTTGATGCTCTTTACCCAGAGTCTGACGCCTTCTTCCGGACTTTGCGTCTCTTCATATAGACTTCCTGCTGCAAAATCCTGATAGTGGCAGCCAGCTTCTATGGCGGCTTCCAACACGTTCTTCGCGAATTCCAGCGGAAGGGCGTTAACCAGCAGGTCACAGCCTTGTGCAAGTCGTACTATATCATCATGGTCATGGGCATCAACCGTTGCCGGTACAGCCTTTGTCATTGTTTTTGCTACTTCAGTTGCCGCCTTTTCATCATAATCGGCGCAGATGATTGTTTCTACATTTGGGTGCTGGTCGAGTCTCCTTGCTACGGTAGACCCCTGCGCACCGGTTCCAAGCACTAATACTTTTTTCATTATGACTCCCTTCATCATGTTGAATTAATATTGTTTATGCCTGAGTATATTGTACTCTTATCTTACTATGAAAAATAGCTGAATTTCGTTGACCGTGTGTCTGAATTGACCGCTCACGGTGCTTGTTCTATAATGAAAAACAGAAAAACAAGGCATACAAACGGAGCAAACAAATGGAATTACAGAAAACAGAAGATAATACAAAGGCAACAAAAACGGGTCAGGTTCCCATGCTGACGGATCCGGAATCCTTTGATTTCGGGAAGTGGGAGCAGTGCATGAAAGAAGTGCTGGACCAGACGCCGGAGTTGCTGCTGACAGAGGGCGACCGGCAGGGCGAACCTGTGCTGCGGGCGGAAATCGCGGATTATCTGTACCATGTGAGGGGCGTAGTCTGCAATCAGGATCAGGTCATCATCAGCGCGGGCGCTCAGCAGCTGATCAACCACCTGGCCAGAATCCTGAAGTTGATGGATATCGAGCATGTCTGCACGGAGTATCCGGGTTACATGCCGGTCAGAAGCATCTTAAGAGACTGGGGATTCAGCATCAGCAATATTCCTGTAAGGGACGATGGACTTGCCATCGAAAAACTGCCGACAAACATCCGGACGGCGGCATATGTTTGTCCGCACAGTCAGTTCCCAACCGGGGCAGTCATGCCGGTCAGCAACCAGTATCTGCTCCTCGACTGGGCTGAGGAAAACGACAGCCTCATCATCGAAGACGACTACAACAGCGCCCTCCGCACGTCCGCCGATTCGCCGCCTACCCTGCAGGGTCTCGACAGCGGCAAACGAGTGGTCTACATGGGCACATTCAGCCCCACCCTGTTCCCTGCGGTGCGCATCAGTTACATGGTGCTGCCGGAGTCGATGGTGGAGCTCTTTAACAGAATCAAAGACGAGTACGACCAGACCTGCTCTAAGACGGAGCAGCTGACACTGGCCCGTTTCATGCACAATGGCTTCTTTCAGGAAAACCTCGACCGAGTCAGGAAGCTCTATGCAGAAAAACTCAGTATCATCATAAACACCATCGAAGAGATTGACGGAAACGGCAGTTTCATCACGGTTGGAAATCCGCTGCCCGTCACCAATGTGACACTGAAGATCGATACCCACGCCAGAACAATCTGCCTGGGTTCTTCAGGTGAAGTGCGCTCGGAGGAGATTCTAAACGAAATGACGAACCGCATGATCGAGTCCGCCGCAGCGCTGGGCATTAAGGTCAGGGGCGTCAATCAGATGCACCATGACGGGCAGATCTATCTGACGCTGTCCTACGACCAGATCCCTACAGCGCAGCTTGCCGACGCAGTCAGCGATCTCGTCCAGAGTTTCAAATCCGTCCTCATGAAGGGCGGTCTCGACATCCCTTGCGTCTACGAAGTCATCCGGCTCACGGACGGCAAGCCGCAGTTCCTTCCGGAGCACTATGCGCGTCTGGAGAATTCTCTCGGCGCCATCGGCAAACCAGTTCCATTCAGCTGTGAAACGCTTGGACAGAGTATTGCAGAACTTGCCGAAGAAGGACAGGTCAAGGACCACAACATCAAACTTGAAGTCGATCTCAGCGGCCATGGTATGCTCTATATGAATCCGACCCACTACCCTTCGAGGGAACAATACGCAGAGGGCGTCAGGACGGAGCTGTTCCATGGAGAACGTAAGAATCCGCATATCAAGATGATGGATCAGGCCCTGCGTGACGCCACCGACGCAGCCATCAAAGCCCACGATCTCTACGAGGTCATCCTCGTCGACCGAAAGGGCCAGATCACCGAGGGCAGCCGCTCCAACGTTTTCTTCATCAAAAACGGTGAGCTATATACCTCACCGCTCAAGCAGGTACTGCCGGGTGTCACCAGAGATAAAATCATCGAGATCGTGAAAGGCAAAGGCATCGCTGTCCACGAGGACCCGATACCAGCTTCCTCCGTCGCAGACTTCGATGCAGCCTTTATCAGCGGTACCTCACCGAAGGTTCTGCCGATCGCATCCCTCGGAGATGTCACCTATGATGTGAACGATCCGCTTCTGCGCCATCTCATGGACTGGTACGATGAGGCCTTTGTGAGCCAGGCGCAGTGAAGTCATGAATGATATGACCATCGGGTCGCCGATCAAAATCATAACGAAATTCACAATTCCAATCCTGTTGGGGAACTTGCTGCAGCTCGCCTACAACGTGATCGATATGCGGCTGGTGGGATCCTTTCTGGGTGACCGTTCTCTGGCCGCCGTGGGAGCCACAGCAGTCATGTATACCCTCTTTGTAGGCTTTTTTATGGGCGTCGCCAATGGATTCGCAGTCACTACTGCCCGTTACTTTGGAAGCAAAAACATGGAGAAGGTACATATTGCCTTTGTTTCTTCCATCGTTATGGGAGTAGTCCTGTCTGCTGGAGTCAGTCTTCTCTGTCTGATTTTCCTGCCACCAATTATGCAGTTTTTGAATGTTCCGGAGAACATTTTCAGCGAATCTGCCAGTTACATCCGCATCATCATTGCCGGGCTGGTGGTCACCATGATCTACAATGTACTGCTGGCGTCCGCCAGAGCCATCGGTGACAGCATCACGCCGCTGCTGACGCTCTTTGTTTCTGTGGGGCTCAATATCTTCGGCGATATCCTCTTCCTGGGTGTACTCCATACAGGTGTCTGGGGCGCCGCTGCCGCAACGATTGCTTCACAGGCGATCACCGCAGCCGTCTGCTGCGTTTACATCCTGAACAAATATCGATTTTATCGCTTCCGTCCGGCAGATATTCGCCGCATGGAACAGCCGATGATGGTCACAATGGTGAAGACAGGACTGTCCATGGCTTTTATGAACTCCCTGATCAGCATCGGATCCTTCATCTTGCAGACAGCCATCAATGACCTGGGGAACTCCTACATCGTTGCGCAAAGTGCCGCCCGCAGGATCACAGAGATTTTGATGTCGATCTTCGTTGCTGTGGGCCAGACCATGGCAACCTACTGCAGCCAAAACCTCGGCGCCGACAGGTGGGACCGCATCCATCAGGGAATGAAAGTCGGTTACTGGATCACCTGCCTTTGGTGTATAATAGTTCTCGTCATCGTTTATACGCTGGCTCCAACACTGATCGTACTCATTACCAGCAGCAGCGATGCCGTAATGATCCACGCTGCAGACCAGTACCTGCGTATCGACAGCATCCTCTACGTGCTGGTTGCCATTATTTTCGTGCAAAGGCATTCGATGCAGGGTGTGGGAGACACGGTGACACCTCTGGTCTCCAGCGGCATAGAAATGATAGGCAAAATCATCCTCGCTTATACGCTGGTTCCGGCGCTGGGTTACTTCGGAGTAATCCTGGTGGAACCAATCGTTTGGATTTTTATGATCATACCGCTTATTTGGAAGGTTAGAAAATGGGAAAAGTAATCTTTTTTGATGTTGACGGAACGCTCTACCGGTCGGACTGTCTCGTGCCAAAGAGCACTGTCAGCGCCATATACAAACTGATTGAGAATGGACATCTCCCAATGGTCTGCACCGGCCGAGGCGCATGCACGCTTCCGGTTCAGGTGGAAGTACTGCCCTTGTGCGGCGGTGTTCGCGCATGCGGAACCTATGTTGCAGTCGGCCCGAAGATCCTGGTCGATGCCGGGGTCGAAGGACCTGACGTTAGCACCATAATAAATATCATGCGAAACTATCAGTGCTCCTTTTTTGTCGAAAATTCGGATCACTTTTATTGTGATATCGATTTCTCTTCGGATCGGGTAAAGAAAATCGTCAACGGTATGCAGCAGCGTTACATCGCCCGCTTCCGCCCGCTCTCCGAGCTTCCGGATAAAATCTCCAAGATGACCGGATACCCCGAAGATCGAAGCTGTCTTCCTGTGCTGATCAAAGAGCTCTCGCCGTGGTTCGATGTGATCACCCACGACGAGTATGACTACATTGAGATCGTGCCTCGTGGATATTCCAAAGGCACCGGCGTGAAACAAATCATCAAAGAGCTGGGTGTTTCCGTGGGCGACACATACGGATTCGGCGACAGCGGCAATGATATCCCAATGCTGGAAGCCGTCGGAACCGCCGTCGTCATGGGCGATGCGCCGGACGATTTGAAAGCCCGATATATGACAACAGACTCACTCTATTCTGATGGTCTCGCAAAAGCCCTCCTCAAATTGGGTCTAATCTGAACTGTACTCAAAGATCAGTGGACTAAAAAAGCGCCAGAATCGTTGAAATGTCAACAATTCTGACGCCTGATAGATTCTTTGCTGCGTTCTATTCCCACTCGATAATATGGTTTTAGCTTCTACAATATCTCGTGGCTCGTATTGCCTTTGGTCCGTATTTTTTATCCCAATTATACGGATCGGACCCTTTTTCTGGCCGTTTTGAGGTCAAAATGTGGTCAGCGTTTCCTATCATTTTTCTCTCTGATCGCCGCAATGATTTCGTTTACATTATCCTTATTTGCTGCTCTTGGATAATCCTTCTGGAACTGCACGAGGATGTCCTTATTCTCCTTTTCCATCTGACGAACCCGACGGTACAAACTACCGTAATCTGCACTTTTCAGGGCCCTCTCAACGAACACCCTGGATCTCTCCGGCAAGTTGTTATAATCTCCATACAGGTTGGTTGCTGCTTCCTTTATCAAATCTAAAGTCATCGGTTTTCCTGCTTTTGCATGCTCCCAAAGAATTCCTATTACATCAGAAAGATCGTACTTATACTGACGGCCCGCCATCAGTTTCATTGCAATCAGGTATTCTCCGGTAACCGTGCGAAAAGTTACGATGTTCGAAAAGGTTTTGTAATACTTTGAACATGTTTGTATTTCAGGTGTATATGATGATGTTTTCATGAAGTCTGTATTGATCCAACCGTTCGGAAGGTCAAATTTGTCTCCGACAGAATTGATCGCTTCCTTCATCGTTGAAGCAGCTTCAATGATAGCATCCATATCATAGGTCATCTCACGAAACCCATAATTAATGACAACGGAAGCACCGCCGATCAGAATGATCTCTGCCGGCATTATCTTACCGCTGCATTTTCTGTATTCATTGGAAAGTTCTTTGAGATACTGATCCAAATTGTCTTTTGTAAAGCCAAATTCAGACAACGTTTCTCACCTCGCTTTCAACAATGTTATATCTAAGGAACTCTGGGATAGCGTTCTGCATCGCTTCACGAATAGGTTCATCTGTTTTGCACACCTCGCTGGTCAGAACAACGCCTGTCGGGAGAATTGGTCTTTCCAGTTTTCCTGCACGCATATCATCGTATCTCGTGCATATCGGAAGATCATTTTGATTGGAGAGATAGTCAAGCATACCTAGCAGATAATATGCCTCAACATACCAATGTCTCCTATACAGATCGCGGATCTGATCATTCTCCAATAACTCCAGAATAAAATCCAGATCACCCATATCTTTTACACGGTGGCAAATGTTGCTCTTGAAGGTCTCAAAGGAACTTCTTGTTTCTTTTGATTCAAGTATTGCCTCAACTGAAATACCAAGTACTTTTGCCAAACGGTAAAGCGTGCCGGCTGCGCACTTCTCGACATCTGTTTTCCCGCTGCATATATCATTTATTGTAGCCTGGGGAACGCCGCTTTCTTTGCTGAGTTTGTATTTTGTTATTCTTTGTTTTGTCAGTTCGTCGTTGATTAGCATTTTCTCTCACTTCCATGCACTCATTATAACGGTATACCGAAGTATTTTCAACACCTTGTTCTGCATAAATATTATCAGCCCATAAATCCTCCTGACCATGCACTGCCCTCTTCTTCCAATGCTGCGTTTTGTAGGGTTCTATTATCTTGGCCTTTTCCTTCCACATTTTGATCATTTCTGATGTGTTTATCGAAAGCAGCTCACTGTCAGTCAGTGGCAGATACTGAAAAATTTCGAGAGATTCCTCCTCGGAATAGCCCTGCCGGGCAATATAATCCAAATACATCTCCCGGCATCTTTGAGGGAAGCAATCGTTCCAGTTTTCTTCCTGAAAGTGTCCATGTTCCTTGAACCAGTCCTCCAATGCAAATGCCGTGTCCACTGCTGCTCCTACAAATGCTCTGTCCACATACTTATCCGGATCATTTCCTACCCACAACCTCATACTGTCCTGCAAGGGCGAAACACAGAAATATACGACTTGTGCCGTATCAGTTATCTCTGCGTTGTCACTATCTTCGAGCGATTCTTCAATACCTTCGATTGCCTTTGCCGGATATATGTCCACTGTCTCACACTCTTCAAATGTATCCCAATCGTCTGTGTCAATGTTCTCACCAGAAGCTTTCCAGACACTAACCGCATAATACTGCTTCTCATATTCAGGCATTTCATTATAAATAGTGCTGGCTAGTTCTTTCGCCTCCTCTTCATGATCAAATACGCCTACATCTTCAAACTCGAAAACACTATCATCGACTTCAATCTCCTTTGTTACAATAAATCTAATCATCACAAACCTCCTTTTAACGACTCATTACTTCAAACATGTCCTAGCCTATTGCTTATCGCCATTATTTATTATCTTCACCGTCGTGATAAATTTTCATTTCGGAATACTTTCTAATTTTTTCCTCCTTCAAAAAAACAGAGTGCGATATGCCGCACTCTGTTTATACCATTTGCTTCCATATTTGTCAATTATTTCTATTCCCACTCGATCGTGGCTGCGTGCTTATCTGAAACTGCAGCAGATTACTGAAATTCCCGCATTATTGTTTTGGCGAAAGACGCCGCATCTTCCTGAATATTCCGGTTGCTGATAATAGAGCCGGGGTCATTGGCGATGCGCATCATCGCGAACCTGGGCGGAAGGAAAAAGGTTTTGTTCATGTTCAGCGCGCTGATCAGTTGCTCTGCCACGATGTCGCTGCCGCTGTACCCGGATACAACCACCGCGTAAAGCCGCTTGTCTGAAAAATTCCGAACACGGACCAGCGCTGTCAACCGGTTGATGAACGCGGTCAGGCTTGCACTGACCGCATCATTATAATTGGGACAGATCATGATCAATCCGTCGCAGTCGAGAACCGCCGGGTATACATCCTCCGTGATGACACCGCCATAAAAGCATTTCGCCTTTTCCCCGAAGTGCAGGCAGGTCTCATAGGAGCATGCTCGGCAATCATGCAGTTCACCGTCCCGCAGGGATATCTCCTGTATGTCCGCATCCAGGTGTTCCCGGATCATATCCCACAAAAGCAGCGTGTTTGATGTTGATGGGGTCCCTGCGTGCAGCGCCAGTAGTTTCGGCCGCGCGATCTGTTTCCTGTTAAAATGACAGAGCCTGCTGACCAGATCCCGCACGGACCTCTTATAGGCCGTCTCATAATCCGTTCCCAGATTCGCGGCGATGATATTGAAATTGCGCAGGGTCCTGGTTCCTTCCACCAACGGCCGACCGGGGAATGCACAGCCGGCGCGGTTTGAAGAGAACACCATGTGCCGGGCAACAGATTTCGTAAACAGTTCGCTGTTGCCGTCCACCACGATTCCTGCCACACAGCCTTCGAACATGTCACGGTTCAGGCGAATAGCTTTCAAAAGTTTCACATATTCAAGGTTGATGCCCGATTCTCCCAGTTCGATCGCAAACAGAAGTCTCTTCCCGTGCAGATCAGCCGCTGCAGCTTCCTCCGCAGTTTCAATCAGTTCGTATTCATATCCCTCAAGTGCAAAATCCAGCACGCTCCTCAGACGCATTGTCTTCTGCTCTTCCCTGCAGCGCGGCTGGATCAAAGTGATTTGTTTATTCATACAGGTTATTTACCTCAACTTCTCTAAAGATTTTCTAAGTTCTGATAGGCGCGTTCGATTCGTGCGAAGAGTCTGTCATCCATAGCCAGATCCTCAATTTCAAGTCCTTCTTCCGTCCGCCGGTTACGCATGCCCAGGAATGCGCCCTCGCCGTTGTCGTCCCCGAACCAGGCGGAGCTGTAGTGCCAGTGGCCGCGGAGATTTTCAAGTATTGCGATCGCTCCCGAGGTTACCGCCGGCGCGATGTACGGTTTGAATCCGGTCTCCCGAATCCTGATATTTGCATCTACCGTCAGCTGCGTCAGTGCTTTTGATTTTGCATCGTCGTAATGGTGAATATCATTCGCGACGACCAGGTCGCTCCCGTGGGGGCCGAACACCCGCCCGGACGTCAGGTAGGACGCGAACGCGGAATCCCGACGCGCATGATAGGCTGCTCGCCCGTTCATCACTCCCAGCCCGAACCCCTGGATCCGGGAAGCGCTGCATCCGCTCTGAAGAGCTGCCTTGCACAAAGGATCCACTGGATCGGAAACCACGAAGAACTCTCCGTCGAACCCTGCCTGCACTGCGGCAGCCGCATAGTCCGCGATCAGAGATCTGTTTTTCTCAAGCTGGACCATGCGCACATCCACATCCTTCTGAGACAGATCCGGCACGCCCATGGATGCGCAAAAGACAAACACATCGCATTGAAACATCTCGTCCGGCGCAACGGGCCTGACCTGTGGAAACGCGTCCGGATCATCCGGCATGGAAATCTGGTTCAGTTCCTGCTCCCACCGGCTGACGTTCCGTTCATTGATATCGCAGATCCCGATTCCCGAAACGACGTCGCCTCCCAGGAGACGCAAAGCCAGCGCCAGAGTTCCTCCTACATCGCCCATAGCGAGAATGTTGACGCGACTGGTCCGGCCCGACCTCAGACAGTATCCCGGGATGATAAACGTATTGTCTTTTTTTATTGTTTCGCCTTGAAACAGTTCACTCAATCTTCTCATGTCAGTCTTTGATCAGTCCTTTCAGCCTTTGCAGCCTCTCAATATCATCCTCTACGTATGTGCTTGCGGCCAGCGCACGGTCAAAGTCCAGACACTGTCCCACATCGGTCAGCTTCGGTGCGTTGACCACTTCCGGCAGACGCTGCAGCGTGAGCTTTCGCTGGTATTCCTTCTGGTATTCCTCCTCCAGGGTTTTGAGAATGTCTCTGGCGTTTTCCAGACACACCATGGAGAAATTGTAGATCGCGGCCTTGCTGCATCGCTTCGACAGAAACCCCGGAAGGACGTACGGGAGTATCAGATTGATTGCTGTAAAATCATCGTCAATCGTTCCCGTATGGCGTTCCACGCCGTCGCCGCCGATGAATGGATACAGAGAAGATTCTACAAACCAGGCCTTCAGATTCGGCAGGAAATAGACGCTGTCTACCGATCTCTTCTGCACTGCCATCAGATCCTTCCCGTTTCCGGACAGAATGCCCACGATCAGTTTATGGACTCTGACACCGTTTTCGGTCAGGATCGGGTCCAGCCTTTGCATACGGTAGCCCTTGTGCAGGATATCATCCACAAGAATCGCGCTGCGGCGGAAGGAATGGATCGTTTTCACCTGATCTTCTATGCTCGCGTAATTCGGGTACTCTTTGATATGGAACCCGGACAGATCCGGTGAGAAACACTTCTCCAGATGCAGTGTTTTCGTCACAGTGTTCGGCACCGCCATATGGTTCAGGATTTTGCCGAAGGGGACGCACATATACGGTCCGAGGACACGTTTCGCCCCTTCCTCAAACGGCACGCCGTTCTCCTCTGTAATCAGCTGCACAAGCTTGTTGTGCATCACAAGCGAGTTGAAGGAAAGGACCAGTGTGCCCGGGAACATTTCTGCCAGGGATTGCTGCAGTCTGGCGTGAGCGTTCTGAAGCACTTTTTCAATTCTCGGATTCTTGTTCAGCGGGCTCTTCAGCACGGTGCTCATGTTCTGGAGCAGTGTGACCGGACTGCGCATATCCACTCCGTAGCACCCGGAGGGAGCACCGTCGATCATGATTTCCTGGAATCCCTGACGGCGGAGCACGCTGAGCAGTTTCTTATCGGTCTTCCCGTCCTGCCCTTCATAATAGATCGCGTATGTGAAGTCGTCCTTCAGCGCTTCGGACAGTGTCTCTGTAAGAATGATCTGATATGAGTCCTCGTCGAGGGAAACGGAATCCGCCCAGATCCTGTCAAGAATCAGCGTGCGGCCCGGCGCCCGTTCCCGGATAAAGGACGCAAGCTTCTGATTGCCGAATTCTTCATAGAGCATCCTGGTCTCGACCGGATGGACATGAGCCTCCGCAACGACAGCGCCATCCTTCGCCCCGTCCATGATGCTGATGGAGCGCACGGTTCCCTCGCTGCGCTCGCTCCGGAAACGCAGATCCCGCGCCGAAAGAATATACTTATACATCGGCTGGCGGAGATACAAGGCGTTGTCATAGATGTAATTCTGTACGACCGGATCGATCAGACTTGCAATGTCCCGGTTCTCATCGATATTGTCGCGGATCTTGGTGGAACTGATATCCTCCAGATGCGGCGGCAGGGTCAGCTCAATGACCTTCCCACGTATCTTGGATTTCCCTTCCTGATAGTTCCTGTCACCTGCCTGCTTCTCCGCAGAGCTTTCTCTCTGGAACACGATATGATTCATCACGTGGATGGAATCCGGTTCAGGATTGTTTCGATAAGAGCTTGCTCCTTCGATCACATCACTGCCGACCACCATAAACAGTTCTTTGCCCGGAAGCAGCTTCCGCAGCCGGCGGATATCCGCAGGATTCGCGATATTGATCGGCTGATCATCCGGGAAAATGTATGTACCGATCAAATCCGCGCACGTCATGTTCATGATCTGCCTGCGGTACTGACGAGGCTGGGTGTTCTTGGACCAGGAGAACTCGTCCAGGGCCAGATAGACCTCATATCCGGCGTCGCGGATCGCGGTCACGATACCCTTATGCCCGAGGGAGAACGGATCGAATGTACCCGGGAAGAACGCTGCCTCCCGTGTATCCTGAATCGGCAGTTCCCCGCAGAAGAACTGATAATCCGAAATGAATCTGTAAACGTGGTTGAGCGAAGACGCGTTGCTGAAGAACCGCAGCAAGTCGCCCTTCCGGTCCTCGATCAGCGTGAGCATTTTCTTGCACAGGATCACGAAAATCTCTGCCTTCTGCTGCAAAGTCAGGAGATCGGAGCCGAACACAGCCCTCCCCAGAACCTGAAATGCCTCCTGGCTGACGACTCTGTGATAATTGGCCATCCCCATCAGCAGCATCCCGATGATCTCCCTGCGGCGGTCTGCGCCGGCGTCCTGCGCATTCTGCAGAATGACGCCGAGCGTGTCCAGCGTTACAGAAACCACCTTTTCATTAACATTGTACAGGAGCTGCTGCAGATCCCGCATGACTTCTGTCTGCTCATCCTGATGGAGTTTTGTGATCAGGATCCCCAGGTATTCCGGAATGTATCTTGAGAACTGGTAATCTCCGATTTCCAGGCCCCTCATCAGTTCCACGACGATCTCGTGCTGCTGCTCTCTTGCAAGACGGTCAAAAATTGAAATCAGTCCACGGCCTGCTTCATGGCGTATCGTAACGCGCTCGCTGACTTTCAGCAGATTCGAAAAATGCGCCGCCGTGTAGAAGACCTCTTCCTTCTGTCCTTTGGCCACTCTGTCCAGCATGACTTCGATGTGGACAGCCTTAATGACCCATGGCGTATCGATCCGCAGATCATCACGGAACATTTCCATAGAATCGGTTTCCGCAATCACCGGAGACTCGAATGGGTCGGACAGATCCAGCGCCTGCGCGGTTTTTTGTTTCAGATATGCCGCGCTGATCTGGTACTCTCCTTCCACAGAACAGTCCAGCAGGGCTGCAAGCCGGCCGGCAATCCGGGGATTTGCAGCGCCTGCGTTGGCGCCCGCGCTCTCCCGGCAGATCGCTTCCGCCATTTTCCGGACGATCCGCAGTGCTGCCACTTTGATCTCCGGCTCGCTGCGCGTCATCGCCTCCTCGCAAAAGCCTGTGATTGCGTTGATATCTTCTTCGTGCAGAACATCAAGCGGTATCTCCAGAACAGTATCGAGCAGGGTAAATGTCATGGCTTCTGTCTGCCCATGCTTTTGAAGCTGTACCATAAACGCATTGATATAATCGGGCACGAGTGCTTCCCGCGCGTGCTCCAGCAGCGCCTGGAAGGTAAACTTCAGGGAATAGCCTATCCACCTCTGCTGGCGTTCCGTTCTCTGCAGATCGGGTTCTGTGACAACAGCCAGATGCTCTTCCCACAGTTTCCGGCTGTCGAGGATATCCTCCGGCAGGATGACTCCGGCAGGCAGCTCTTTGCGGTATTCCTCATCGTAACATGCGATGATTTTTCCGATCAGGACCGCTGCCTGTCTGCGGATATCGCCGCCCCGCTGCACCAGTAGTTCCTGCAGGAAATGAACCGCCATATATTTCTGTTCTTCACTCAAGTAGGTGAAGTACTCTTCGATGGTGCCAATGTACGCCCGGATGTTTTCCCACTGTTTTTCACTCCTGGCGTTCTCAAGAAGATCTCCGAATTCGCGGACGCTTCCGAACCGGTGCATGACATCGATATTGTGATCGATGGCAAGGTGCTTCAGCCGCACGACGGATTCGCGCTTGGTCAGCAGAGCTGCGTCTTTCCACACCAAACGCTCGGTCTGCGTTTCATCCAGCTCCGGTCTGACGCCCATGCTCACCATGTAATCCTCAAAATCCCTGAGCTTGCGGTATACTCTGACATACCGGTCGTGCTTTGCCTGGTCTACGTTTTCCAGTTTTCCGAGGATCACATCAAAGGCCTGCTTGAGTGTATAGAAGCAGATCTCCTCATGTCCATTATTCCAGATACTCTTTACGCGGAAATCCGCGTAAATCAAAAGCAGGTTCTCACAGGACAGATTCTCCAGTTCCAAATCCCATGTAGAATGGTTGCTTGCGATATGCGCGATGCCGGACAGACCCATGCGCAGCAGCAGTTCATCTGTATAGTAGTAATGCAAATGCGGTATTCTCGGTATCTCCTCTTCCCTGCACCCGAACTTGCCGATATCATGAGCTGCAGCCGCTGCGGATACCATCGCCAGATCGACGGGAACATCGTTTACGCGAAGCTGCCGCGCCATATGCATCGCAACATAATGGACGCCGGCAATATGACCCAGTGTATCGAAGGACTTCAGTGCCTTCCCTATCACGAGGAACTCGTACAGATAGTAGTCTCTGCTGAGTTTCATAAACCGGGCGTATTCTTCCCCTGCGGGATACTGCTCGGCTTCTTCCGCGCTTAGAAATGCAAAATCAAAATCCGCAATGATCTGCTGCCGTCTCTGTTTGTCGATCTGCAGCATCTCCTGAAGCACTTCACAGAAGAACAGCTCCGGGAAAAGGGAATCTGCAGTGGGCCTTTTGGCTCCCTGATTCGGATACATCCAGAGCAGAATCCTTCTGTATATGCTGTCCAGCCAGCCTCCGTAAGGTTCCTTAAAGCCGGGGCAGGCTCTTTCGCCTGCCTCCATGAGATACGGGCGGCAGACCTCCAGGAGCTGACGGCAATCGATCGGCTTCACATCCTTGCCCGGATCTTCACTTTCCTGCATCCACGCCGCCAGATCATCTGCAAGGGCCTGCATCGGCATATCTGCCAAAAACCCTTGCATGTCTTTTTTCTTCATTCCGACTTTTTTGAGGAAACTGCTTCTCTGCAGATTGCGCTGCAGTCTCTTCAATATATATTTTCCTGTTATCGTATTCTTCTCCATTGAATGTTCCCCGGCCTTTTTTTCCTGTTGTTGTTATTTAATACATTATAGCACTAAATAACAGAGTTTCATGCCATAAAATAAGAAAACCCGCAGCGAGATGCTGCGAGTTTAACTGTTAAAGGATGTTAACAAGGGGCACTATCCTTCCTGGCCTTAGGAATAGTTTATCCTATCTCTGCAACCCCTGTGGACTTCGCAGCGTCCATGACTGATTCAAGCCTGCCTTTCTTTCCTTGTTCTGCCCTGTCGTTAGTATAATCCGTCGTATTATCTCTTGCCTTTTCCTGCCTTTTGTCCGGCTGCTTTGATGAACTCCCGGAAGAGCGGATGCGCCTTGTTCGGTCTGCTCTTGAACTCCGGATGATACTGGACCCCGACGAAGAAATCGTTGGCCGGAAGGGTGATCGATTCCACTAGATTCTCATCCGGTGAGAGTCCGGCAATGATCATGCCCGCCTCTTCGAACTGGGCGCGGTAGTCATTGTTGAATTCATACCTGTGTCTGTGCCGTTCCGAGATCTCTTCCTGCCCATATATTATCTCGAGCAGCGAACCCTTTGTGATCACACACGGATACGCGCCCAGACGCATAGTGCCGCCCTTCGGGATATCGCCGTACTGATCCGGCATGAAATCGATGATCTTGTGCCGGCACTGTTCATCGAACTCACCGGAATCAGCGTCCTCGATCCCAAGCGCATTCCTGGCAAATTCGATCGCCGCCACCTGCATGCCGAGACAGATCCCCAGATATGGGATGTTGTGAGTCCGCGCAAAGCCCGCCGCCCTGATTTTGCCTTCGATGCCTCTGTCACCGAAGCCGCCCGGAACCAGGATCCCGTGCACGTCGCCGAGGATCTCCTGCTCTGTCTCCGGCGTGATGTCCTCTGCTTCGACCCAGCGGATGTCCACGGAGAGGCTGTTCTCGTAACCGCCGTGGCGGAGAGCCTCCGCAACGGACAGATAAGCGTCATGGAGCTTGATATACTTGCCGACGAGGGCAATGCGGACCTTATCGCCGCCGGTCTTGATCCTGCCGACCATCTCTTTCCATTCTTCCATGTCGCAGGGTCCCGCGTCGATGCCGAGCTCCCGGCATACGATCCAGGAGAACTTGGCCTCCTCCAGCATGAGCGGCGCCTCGTACAGAATCGGCAGTGTGAGATTCTGAATGACGCAGTCCCGCTTCACATTGCAGAACATCGCGATCTTGTCATAGATATCTTCATCGATCGGTTCATCGGCGCGCATGATGATGATATCCGGAGAGATTCCCATGTTGCGCAGTTCCCGGACGGAATGCTGCGTCGGTTTGGATTTATGTTCGCCGGAGCTTTTGATGTACGGCACCAGTGTGACATGAATGAAGCAGCAGTTCTCCCTGCCGTGCTCCAGACTGACCTGACGGATCGCCTCCAGGAACGGCTGGCTCTCGATATCTCCTACTGTGCCGCCGATCTCCGTGATGATAACGTCGCAGTCGCTTTCCTCTCCTACGTTGTATATGAAGTCCTTGATTTCATCCGTGATATGCGGGATGACCTGAACCGTGCTCCCGAGATACTCCCCTTTCCTCTCTTTGTTCAACACATTCCAGTAGACTTTCCCTGTCGTCAGATTGGAGAATTTATTGAGGTTCTCATCGATGAATCGTTCGTAATGGCCAAGGTCCAGATCCGTTTCGGCTCCGTCCTCTGTGACGTACACCTCTCCATGCTGGAAGGGGCTCATGGTCCCCGGGTCAACATTGATGTACGGGTCCAGTTTCTGCGCGATCACCTTCAGACCGCGGGCTTTCAGAAGCCGGCCCAGTGAGGCAGCTGTGATGCCTTTGCCCAGTCCCGAAACGACTCCTCCTGTTACGAAGATATACTTTTTATCCAATTCAGATCACCTCTTTTCAGATTCATATTCTGATGATTATTTAACGTATTTATTCCATTTCCACCGTGCCCGGCGGCTTGCTGGTCAGATCGTAGAACACCCGGTTCACATGATCCACTTCGTTGACGATCCTCGTCATGGCGCGCTGCAGCACGTCCCACGGGATCTCAGCAGCCTCCGCTGTCATGAAGTCTGAGGTCGTAACAGCCCTCAGCGCAATGGCGTAATCGTAGGTTCTGAAATCTCCCATGACGCCGACTGTCTGCATGTTGGTCAGGGCAGCGAAATACTGGTTCGGCTCTTTCATCCTGCCTTCTGCGACAGCCTTCGCGATCTCCTCACGGTAGATCGCATCCGCATCCTGTACGATGCGGCACTTTTCCGCCGTGACCTCGCCGATGATGCGCACGCCCAGTCCCGGCCCGGGAAAGGGCTGACGGCTGACGATCTCCTCAGGGAGCCCCAGTTCACGCCCGAGCTGCCGCACTTCATCCTTGAACAACAGCCGCAGTGGCTCGATGATCTCCCGGAAGTCCACATAGTCCGGCAGACCGCCCACATTGTGGTGGGACTTGATCACGGCCGACTTGCCCAGTCCACTCTCGATCACGTCCGGATAGATCGTTCCCTGCGCCAGATAATCGACGGCGCCGATCTTCTTCGCCTCTTCCTCGAAGACGCGGATGAACTCCTCGCCGATGATTTTGCGTTTATCCTCGGGAGCTACAGCTCCGGCCAGTCTCTGATAGAATCGTTTCGCCGCGTCGACCTTCACGAAATCGAGATCGAAGAGCCCGCCTTCGCCGAATACTGCAGCGACTTCCGCCGACTCATCCTTCCGCAACAGCCCGTGATCCACAAAGACACAGGTAAGCTGCGGACCGATCGCTTTCGCCAGCAGCGCCGCGACGACGGAGGAATCGACGCCGCCGGACAGCGCCAGCAGGACTTTGCCTGTTCCGATTTTTTCACGCAAAGCCTTTATCTGCGTTTCTGCGAAGGACTCCATCTTCCAGTCCTGCGCACACCCGCAGATGTCCAATACGAAGGTTCTGAGAAACTCGAATCCGTGCGCAGTATGCTCGACCTCCGGATGAAACTGCACTGCGTAGAACCGTCTCTGCCGGTCTTCCATCCCGGCCACCGGGCAGTCTTCCGTGTGGGCCGTAATCACAAAGCCTTCCGGCGGTCTGCTGATATAATCTGTATGGCTCATCCAGCACACGTTGACATCGTCGGCCGTGCGCAGCAGGCCTTCGCGATCATCGATCGTGACTTCCGTTCTGCCGTATTCGCTCGTCGGCGCGGAGTTGATTTCTCCGCCCAGGCGGTAAGCCATCAACTGCGCACCGTAACAGATCCCCAGGATCGGAATGCCGAGACGAAAGATCTCTTCGTCAACCGTCGGTGCATTTTCGCCGTAGGCGCTCTGAGGACCGCCGGTAAAGATGATCCCCTTCGGATCGATCGCGCGGATCTTTTCAATGCCAATGTTGTCATGGTTATACAGTTCGGAGAACACGCAGCACTCCCGCACCCTCCGCGCGATCAGCTGATCGTACTGTCCTCCGAAGTCAATGATCAGGATTCTATTATTTGCCATCCTTTACTCTTTCCTCTGCCTCTCCACTTCTTCTTTCACAAAGTCGATAAACTTCTCCTCGATGGACGGAAGCGGTCTGCCTTTGCGCCACACGAAGAGATATTCCAGCGTTTTATCTTTTCCTGAGATCTCCTTGAAGACCAGGGAATCGTTGGGGATATTCGCCGTTCTCGGGAAAATACTGATCCCGACCTGCCGTCGCGCAAGGGCTGCCGCGTCGAGATAGCTGTCCATTTCGCAGACGATCTTCGGCTCCGCGCCTGTCTTCCTGAACCATCTGTGGATGGTCTCGATCGTCGCTTTCCTGCTCGGCACGATGAGATTCTCTCCGACCAGATCAGAGATTTTGATCGTCTTGCCTTCCTTCCGGGCCAACGGGTGATCTTTGCTCATCAAGGCGGCCAGTTTTTCCTTGCCGACGGAGAAACTGTGCAGCAGCGAGTTGTCGCACGGCGAGGTGATAACGGCCAGACTGATGATGCCGCTTCTCAGTTTCTCAAGCAGATCGTCGGTGCTCCCGTCGAGGATCCTGAACCGGATGTGCGGGTACCTTTCGATGAAACCGGAGCACCATTCCGCCGCGATATCCGGCGCGATACCCTCTACAAGACCGATGGAAATGGTTCCGCGCATGCCATCGCTGAGGGACAGGATCTCCGTCTTCGTCTTTTCGACCATTCTGAGGATCTCCTTCGCCCGCCGGTACAGAAGTTCGCCTGACTCCGTCAGATCCAGCTGCCGCTTCCCTCTGATAAACAGTTCTGTATTCAATTCGAGTTCCAGTTTTTTGATCTGTGCGCTGAGCGGCGGCTGGCTCATATGCAGCTTTTCGGCTGCCTTTGTGATGTTCAGCTCTTCCGCTACCACAACGAAGTACTGCAGGGTTCTCAGATCCATAGCTCCTCCTGTATCTCGTTATATCTCTATCTCTTCAGATGACTGCCCGGCACCGCTGAGCAACGGCCGCACTGTTTCGAGGAATGTGTCGACCTGCTGTGCGCACCGGCCTGTGTATTTCTCCGGCGCCAGGATCTCCTGCAGATCCTTTTCTTCCAGACAGAATGCTTCTTCTCCGGCAAGGCGCTCCAGCAGATCGCACTCACCGCCTTCCTTCATCCGGGTCGTCGCCTCCATGGAACATCTGCGGATGATCTCGTGGAGCTGCTGTCTGTCGCCGCCGTTTTTCACGCCTTCCATAAGCAGATTCTCTGTCGCCATGAACGGCAGATACTCGCGGACGGTCTTCTCGATGATCTTCTCATTCACATGCAATCCGTCTGTCACATTCCGGGCAAGACGCAGGATCGCGTCGGCGCACAGGAAGCCTTCCGGCATGGAGATCCGCCGGTTCGCGGAATCATCCAAGGTCCGTTCCATCCATTGGACGGACGCCGTCATCGGCGCGTTCATCGCATCCGCAATCAGATACCTCGCCAGTGAACAGATCCGCTCGCTGCGCATCGGGTTGCGTTTGTACGCCATTGCAGAGGATCCGATCTGCGTCTTTTCGAATGGCTCTTCGACCTGCCGGTCGTGCTGCATCAGCCGGATGTCGTTCGCCATGCGGTACGCGCTCTGGGCCACAGATGACAGTGCGTTCAGGATGCGGCTGTCTACTTTGCGCGGGTAGGTCTGTCCGCAGACGCTGAAGCACTCGCTGAACCCGAAGGTCTCCGCGAGATCCCGATTCATCGCATCGATCTTTTCCGTATTGCCTTCAAACAGTTCCACGAAGCTCGCTTCGGTGCCGGTCGTACCGCGGCATCCGAGGAACTTGATATTACGCAATGCAAAATCTATCTCTTCCAGATCGGAAAGATAGTCCTGCATCCAAAGCGTCGCCCGCTTGCCGACTGTTACAAGCTGGGCAGGCTGATAGTGGGTATAGCCCAGCGTCGGAGTATCTTTGTACTCTTCCGCGAAGTGAGCCAGATTCGAAAGCACTCCCAGCAGCTGTCCGCGGATATACTGAAGCGCGTCCCGATAGATGATCAGGTCCGCGTTGTCCGTGACGTAACAGCTGGTCGCGCCGAGATGGATGATCCCCGCCGCAGAAGGTGCTGCCTTGCCGTAAGCATAGACGTGAGCCATGACATCATGGCGGACTTCCTTTTCCCTTTCACGGACGCAGTCGTAATCGATGTCTGAAATGTGCGCCTCCAGGTCCGCGACCTGTTCTTCTGTGATGGGAAGCCCCTGCTTCATCTCTTCGCGGGCCAATGCGGTCCACAGTCTGCGCCATGTCTGATACCTGGTATCAGACGAAAACAGCTGCAGCATATACTTTGATGCATAACGTGAAGAAAGGGGTGATTCATATCTGTCTGTCATATTGATGGTCTCCTCTATCTGATAATAATACTGTCGCGCTCCGGACCGACCGATAGATACTTGACGCGACATCCGGTCTGTCCTTCGATGAACTCGATATAAGCGCGCGCCTCTTCCGGGAGATCCTCCCATCTGCGCACGCCGGAAATATCGCAGTTCCATCCCTGCATCCATTCTATCACAGGTTCCGCCCCGCCGAGTTCTGAAGGAAACGGAAAATGGTCTATTTCTTTCCCACCTGCCAGATAACGGGTGCATACCGGTATCTGCTGCATATATCCGAGCACATCCAGCTTTGTGATCGCCAGACATGTCGCGTTTTGAAGCTCCACACCGTATCTGGTCGCAACAAGATCGATTGGACCGACACGGCGAGGCCGTCCTGTCTTTGCTCCGTATTCGGCACCGGCTTCGCGGAGCCGGTCTGCCTCTTCTCCAAACATCTCACATACGAAGGGCCCTTCCCCGACGCATGTGGAATACGCCTTTACAACGCCCACGGTCTCAGAAAGACTGACCGACGGCATCCCTGATCCAATGGGTGCGTACGCCGCGAGCGTATTGGAAGATGTCGTATAAGGATATATGCCGTAATCAAGATCCCGCAAAGCGCCAAGCTGTGCTTCGAACAGAATGCTTTTGTCCTGCTGCTGCGCCTGCTGCAGATATGCATGTGTATCGCAGACATATGGTTTGATCGGCTCGCAGCAATCCCGGATCCAATCCTCCAGCATTTCCATCGTATACGGCTGCGCCCCGTACACCTTCGTCAGGATCAGATTCTTCCACTCCAGAATATCCTGCAGATGCGCACGCAGTTTTTCCGGATGAAACAACTCACCGGCCATGAGTGTTTTTTTCTGATATTTGTCGGAATAGAAGGGCGCGATGCCCTGCTTGGTCGACCCGTATTGTTTGTCCGCGAGGCGCGCCTCCTCCAGCGCGTCCAGATCCCTATGCCACGGCATCAGCAAGGATGCCCGGTCGCTGATTTTCAAATTGTCCGGCGTGACTGCCACGCCTTCCGCCGCGACATACTGTATCTCTTTCCAAAGATTATCGGGATCGACTGCTACGCCGTTTCCGAGGATATTGACGACGCCTTCCCTGAAGATACCGGACGGAAGCAGATGCAGCGCAAACTTTCCTTTCTCATTGATCACGGTATGCCCCGCGTTTCCCCCGCCTTGATAGCGGATCACGATGTCGTACTGTTCTGTCAGAAGATCGACCATCCTGCCTTTGCCTTCATCGCCCCAGTTGATACCTACTACTGCACAAGTTTTCATATAGCATAAACCCCTTTGTTACTTCTGCTGTTCCATGTACTGTTCCAGCCGTCCCATGATCGTCCGATACGCGTCTTCCACGCCGCCCAGATCACGGCGGAACCGGTCTTTATCGAGTTTCTCTTTTGTAGCGCTGTCCCAGAGACGGCATGTGTCCGGGCTGATCTCATCGGCAAGCACAATCGTCCCATCCGCCAGCCGTCCGAATTCCAGTTTGAAGTCGACGAGTGTTACGCCGCATTCGCTCCAGAGTTTCTGCAGTTCCCGGTTCACTGTCAGTGCGTACTCTTTGATCTGTTTGATCTCGCCAGCCGTTGCAAGTTTCAGTGCGATCGCATGGTCGTCGTTGATCAGCGGATCGCCGAGGTCATCGTTCTTGTAGGAAAACTCCACGGTCGGCGCATCAAACACGATGCCCTCCTCCACGCCGTAGCGTTTTGCAAAGGACCCCGCCGAGATATTTCTGACGATGACTTCCAAAGGCACGATTGCCACCTTCTTCACGATCGTGTCCCTGTCATTGAGCTCTTCCACGAAATGGGTCGCGACGCCCTTCGTCTGCAGATAACGCATCAGAATGTTCGACATTCTGTTGTTGATGACGCCCTTTCCTTCGATTGTTCCGCGCTTGGCACCGTTGAAGGCGGTCGCATCATCTTTATAAGATACGATCAGCAGTTCCGGATCGTCCGTCGCATATACTTTTTTCGCTTTTCCTTCATATAATTGTTCTCTTTGCTTCATAGCACTGTGCCTCCGTATCTTAATCCATCACAATACAAAAATAGCCCTCTTTGAGAGCTATTTCCAATACATATCATATTGCGGTTATCATATTTTTTTCGTATGGTTATATGGATTGAAATAGAATACAGAGTGGAATTGTTCATTCTTTTGTTCAAGTTTTGCTCACGAAACATCAAAAAATAACGAAACCCCTTGCGCCGCAAGGGGTTTGCTGATTCTATGGATTATTCCCACTCGATAATGTTGTTTTAGCTTCTACAATATCTCGTGGTTCATATTGCTTTTGAACCCCAATTATTATCCTTATTATATGGATTGTAATACTTTTCTGGTGCTTCTGAGGTCAAAATGTGGTCACTTGATTGTGGAGACTCGATACATCGCATCGAGTAATTCGATCGCCGAATTCACTTACGGTAAAATGTTTGGCAGATGAAGCATATTGCGGATAGACGCACTCATTAAAGGAATCTATAAGACGTTTTACATCTCCCGGATCTTCAATATCGTACCCGCAATCGAACCAGCGGTTTCGTTCACGTTCCCTTTCCTCCTCATATTCCGTGAGAGCTATTTTATATTCTTCGTCACTATCAAATTCCTCACGTTCTGGTTTTTCGTAATCATCTTGCAAATATTCTGTGTTGTTCTCGCAAGCATGCATTGGCGGTGTGCCTCGATCTTATTGTGGAGTCAACAGGTACATTTCTGTTCGTTATCGGACTGTACCAGATATCATGGTCCCCCTTTCCGTGTCGAACAAAATAGCAACCGTGCATCCGAAGTTGATCGCGAACCTTTTTTTCATAGGTTGCCATTATGCGTATGCCCTCCTAAACATCTCCGTATGATAACAGAACTCGTTACTTGTCGGGAGATTGTTTAGCGCAATCAACTCTTGGGCCGCAACTTGAACCCTTTCAATTAAGGCGTCAAAAGAACCGGATTCTAAAACAAGTCCGGGAATATCTTCGCTTGTTGCGATCCATACCTTTGCTTCGTTGTCCCATTCCACATTAACATCGTACGACATGAGTATATTTTCTCCTATCATAGGCCCCTCCTTTCTTAATTAATATCCAGTGCTAAACCATCTATTAAACAGGGAGGCTCTCGCGAGACGACCCTGTTGCAACAGCTGACAGGGTCATCGCCCTTATAAGTAAATCTTGTTTAACTACCTACATTATAGCATTTTTTATACCGTTATCCCATCCCCGTTTATTTGATGGTAGATATTTAGTTTTCTTATTATATCCATGGGTTGCGGACTTGCCGCGTGCCCGGTCTGGCGGAACTTCTCTTCAAGATGCTTCTTGAAAGATTCCGTGCCTGTCATATTGAAATAATAAAAAACGATTGGATCCATTTTAAATAAGTGCCTCCGGTGCTTATTGCTTTTGCTGATGGCTGGAGATCTGCCTGATGATGGTCTCATCACCTTCCATAAGAATCACTTCACACTCTTGGATCCTGAAGGCTTTGACTCCGCCCTATAAAAAAATGACAGATAATACGTGTACTACCTGTCATCAGAAAAATCATTTGTAATGATATGTCAAAATGCTACTGTCTCACTTTGAATATTACGGCCATACAAAGAGATAGGAAAACCAGTGCTGACCGTCAGCCAGTCATGGAGGCTAGAATTTTTTCTTTCCGAGTTCCTTGTTGAGTACCGGGATGGCAAGTAAGAACAATACGCCACAGACAATGGTAAATCCTATGCCCCAGGTCAAAAACTGATCTGCTGAATATCTTGTTGTGAACTGCGGTCCGATAACAGATCCTATCGACGCACCTGCCAGGAAGAATCCAAACAGTATGCCAAAGTACTTTCCTCCGAAGGCGTCCATTACAAGTGTTGGCAACAATGCCTGTGATGCTCCGAACGCGAATGCAAATACAAGCAGCATGAGGAGAAATGCCCAAAAATCATTACTGCCGCAGACAAAGAAGAGAATCAGAGCCGCACCAGTTCCAAGATAAAAGAAAGCCTGTGTTTTGGCCGGTCCAAGGTATTTATCTGAAACAAAACCCAGCACAAGCCCAGCGATGCCAAGGACAATTAGAAAGAGTGAATACGTCCAAGCTGCCTGCGATGCACTGCATCCAACTGCATCCTGTGTAAAAAGTATCGCATTACCCTGATAACCCGTCATGAAAGTTGCGCCGGCAATATTTCCAAGGAACAGAATCCAGAAACCTTTCATCATAAGAGCCTTCTTCCAATGTACAAACTCTTCTCCCTGTGCCGCATCTTCGCCGAGCACTTCAACTTCAGGCGGCGCCCAGCCGCGTGGTCTATAGTTAGCTGGCGCTTCAACGATAAGGAATCCGCAAACCATTACCAGCGCTCCATAAACAGCTCCCTGAAGTGCAATGCAATGCATAACGTCCATATGTCTGACAAGCCATTCCGACAGTGGAGATATCATGGCGCTTCCTACTGTAATGCCTCCAATAACCAGACCCATAGAGAGGCCTCTAAGATCCGGGAACAGTTCGCCAACATTCGCAAGCTGTGCCACATATACAACATACATGCAGAAAGAAGCCATGCAGCCAAACATGATAACGAACCACCATACATTTGCTACGAGCGTACTCAAAATAATAAATGCACCGAACGCCAGACCACCTGCTTTGAGCACCATTTTGTTGCCCCATTTTGCTTTCAGCGCACCACCGACAATGGAACCAGGCATACCTACAATCATCATAAACGTATATGCCAGAACGATTTGAGAAGGATCCCAGCCGTACTTCGTTGCCAAAGGCCCGATAAATACAGAAATGCAGTAAACAAATGCGGTTGCGCTGCCAACGAACATCTGAAGAACGATGGTCACCCAGCGAAGTTTGTCTACTCGCCCTGTGTTCAGGGTGTTTTCGACAGTTTTTAAGTTGTTTTCCATTTCTTTCACCTCTTTCGATGATAATAACGATAAAACAATTAATACCTATATACAATCAATCATTCCAATGATTGATTATGACAAACATTAATATCTGAAAACAGTGTTTCCGTTCAACACTGTTTGAAGTACTGTTACCTGGTCCAAATCCATAACATCGATGGTAAGCGGATTCCTATCGAGTACGATATAATCCGCACATTTCCCCGGGGATAGAGAACCAATTTCATTCTCCCGAAACATCTGATATGCACCATTGATTGTGTATGCTTCTATCAACTGCGGAACAGCCAGACGCTCTTCTTTACCAAGGAGAAAACGTTCATCATCCGGATCTGTTATGGATTCATCAAACTTATCATTACAGTAAATATTTCGGATCACACCGGCTTTTATTCCATAGAACGGATTGTTTTCAGGGGAAACAGGGAAATCACCAGAAGCGGTGATTATGATTCCTGCATCCGTAAAAGACTTGGCTGGATACTCCCTTTCAGCACGTTCTTCCCCAAGCGCAGGTATTTCAACAGTACTGTAAAAACCAGGTTCCTTAAAGTGCCAGAAAGGCTGAATAGCCGCAATTACACCGAGTGCTTTCATTCTTGGGATATCTTCCGAATCTACAAGCTGCAAGTGAGTGATGGTGCTGCGAAAGCCTTCGTCCCTGCGTTCTGCCCTATCCTGTGCAGTCTCAAGGGCATCCAAAACCATACTCGTTGACGCGTCTCCGATACTGTGACAATGAATACTGAAGCCGGCATTCAGAACCGCTTCAAAAGATTCTTCCAGTTTCTCACATGTCCATTCCGGATATGCATTGTAATTCTTTCCAAGCCCGGCCGCCTCATCATATGGTTCTTTTAGATAAGCAGTGTTGCCTTCCACTACACCATCAATTAGGTACTTTGCTGTTACCACCCTGATTTCTTCATTATTGATCATATCTCTAAGTGTTTTCAATTTTTCCAGACTCTCCTCAGGGTTGTCATGGCGTATAAGCAATGATGTAGCAATATGAGCTGTCAATTTATCTGTTTGTTGAATTTCCCTGTATATAGCTGGAGATAAATGCTGGTGCGGCGCAATAGAATTAATTGCTGTATACCCCCAGGCGTTCATTGTTCTGAGATAATGCTCTGCTGCCTGCTTACACTGCTCATCAGTGTACCTTTCTTGTAGAAGGGAAATGCTCTGACAATCAGTAAACAGACCCGTTGGATTCCCTTCCGAATCTTTGTGAATGCGGCTACCTGCTGGCGTTTCTGTATCTTTTGTAATATTGCAGAGTTGCATGGCTTTTGTATTCAACCAGATGGAATGCAAATCATAGGAACGCAGCATAATGGGTTTATCAGAACAAATCTCATCTAGCCAGGCCGCACACGGAGCCTCGTTTTGTTCTCCAACCATCCCCATATTGAAGCCAGCACCGAAATACTCTTCAAAATCCGTATGTGACTCTACAAATGAGCATATCGCCTGAATCGTTTTCCTTTTATCAGCAATGCCAAATAAGTCGATTTGAAACAGTTCCGTAAGAGATTTTCCCGGAACATGGGTGTGACTGTCGATGAAACCTGGAAGAACAGTTCTGCCTTCAAGATCAATGATTTCTGTGACATCTTCCGCTAACTTCAAGATTTCTGCTTCGCTTCCTGCTGCTCGGATCTTTCCATCCTCTGTCACGGCCATTGCCTGCACTGGATGGTGCTCCCAATCTGCTCCCTCTACAGTGTATATGGTTGCGTTTTTCAATATCTTCTTGATCATCGATGCATTACGCCTCCCTGATCATGGCTGCTAATTCTTTCAGATTATCTGCCATCTGTTGCAGCCTTGTTTCAAGCTCTATAATCAACAAATCACGCTGCTTCTTCAGGTAATCAGTAACCGGTGCAAAGTCAGTATGTTCCTCATCTTTCACGTAATAATACTGATCATACAAATCAACAATTGGAGAAAGCTTTCCCAGACTACTCCAATCGTCCTCGTGTTCTCCAAAGAGTTTCAGCATGTCTTCATAGGCACTTCTGCTCAACAGTTCTGCATTTCTGGTGAAACTGAAATAACCATATTCCACTTCATTGATGTGCCCCATGGCTTCCAGAATTTTATTTCGGTCTGGTGCCTCCTCTTCCAGTGCTTCTATCGTTTCCTTTATACCAAGCAGGTTAGATAGAGTCTGCTGGTATGGGTATACCGTTGACTGCTGCACGGATAAAGCTGTAAAAGATTTCAAGGTCTTCTTTATTATCTGCAGGAGCTTATAATTAAATTGTCTGAAATCTCCTGCAGTCATCTGGCAACGTCTGGATTCGAATTTCTCCGCCTCTGCCGCATATTCCAGAATCGCGATTTCCAGATCTTCTGCCACTTGATGATTTACCCCGGCTATGATGACAGCTTCTTTTGTCATGCTGTGGACCATTTCCGCTGCAGGACCTGATGCGTCAGGATTTAAATATAGTTCTTTCAAATTTTCAGCTCTGGCTCCAACGGACCAAGGGAGCGGTTCCTCATCCAATGCTTTTGCCATCATGCCTATGACTTCAGTTGTTTTGGCCAAAAGATCATAATCGATATTGTCTTCCGAATCATAATTAGAATGATAACGGGAAAGATAATCGTGTCTCTTGCAGGTCATATCTATGCTTGGAATACCGGATGCAGCCGTTGTCCATTCATCACCAATGGTAATCATAACCGGCAGAATACTGGCCCCATTCGGTGCCAACTCTGGACAGTCCTTCGCAATCTGCTCGTAAGTATCCCTTACGAATCCAGCAGCATCACAAGAAGCAATGGCGTCCAGAAATCCGCCTTTTTCGGCCATAACCTCATTATTCAGGACACCAACGATTCTGCCCGGCCAATCGGGGTGAGACTTCATCGCCACAAACATGCCATGTTGCCAGTCATAAGCAGTGTCACAAACGCCGTATTCTTCAGAGGATGTGAGTAGGAACTGCACCGTATAGTATGGTTTATAACCTGACATCATCATGGCTTTCGCCAGCATGGTCACTGCAGCGACCGCTCCCGTATCGTCTGCGGCAGTAAACAGATGGGCATCCTGATGTGCACAAATAAGCACCATTTTTTCCGGTTCTCCATGCCCTGTGATTTGCCCCAGAACGTTGTAACCCACGCCTCCGTCCTCTGGCCTTGTAATCGTTCCATTTGAAACAATCGTTACCACATTGCCTTCATCTCCATCTTCCGGTGCCGTAAAAGACATTTGACCTATCATGCCCGGCATCTCAATATCACCACCAGAGCTTTTGCATTCCGTTTCGCAGGATGATTCCTGTCGTTTGATATATGTTTTCAGCCAATTACCATCCTGCTGAGAGATAAAAACAAGTGGTGGAAAATCCAATAAACTCATACCGTCCTGCCCCGCAATCATATCCGGAGCATAGCTAAAATAACCTCCTGGAGGGAGATCCGTTTCGACAGTCAGAATAATACCACTTGCACCTCTTGCCTTCGCTTCGGCGGCCTGCCAGTTGACCCATAACGTGTCAAAAGAACTGTCAATCATGACTAGCTTTCCTCGGAAGTAGTCCGGGTCAGTGCTTATCGCATCATAATCCGCTCGATGTCCTTTCCCGACATAAACCACGGGTGCTTTTACTCCATCTGGTCCGGTACAAGGAAATCCTGTAATCTGAGAACCAATCAACTTTCTTTTTTTGATGGAACCCTTCTGGTCTACTCCTTCTGAAGCACCGTTCACCAGCACGTATGCCCCGGTGTATTCACAGGCTGCTGTTGGTATTTCTTCCAGATGCACATTCTGCAGGCCAATTTCATGAAACTCTTGAAGCAGATATTCTGAGGCCTTATGTTCTGCAGTCGATCCGCCCAAACGAAAACCTACATCTGATGTGCAAAATCCTAAAAGGGTCTTCAGGATTTTCCGGCTGTACTGTTCTTTTGTCAGCTGGACGATTGCTTCATGAAAAGTTCTATCACATTTCATAGGAACCTCCTTCTCGAACTCATATAATTATTACATTAATAAATAACATATTAAGTATTATGGCAAAAAAATCTCCTTTACAGAAACTTACTCAAGTTCCCGCTCCAGTCCCTTCTCCATTTTTTTCAAAATCTTCATGATCTGATCTGATTCCTTGCTACTAATCAACGCTTTGATCTCTTTCTGCGCAGTGATCGCAGCCGGAAGCGTTTCTTCATAAAAATCTTTTCCTTTGCCAGTAATGTGTATTATAAACTCTCTGCGATCCTGATTGGATCTTTCACGTGTAACATATTTTTTCTTCTCTAGAATGTCGATGATTCTAGTCATGGAGGGCTGTTCTTTATTCAGTTCTTTTGCGAGTTCTTTCTGGTTGTATTCGCCGCTGTTGCGATAAAGTCTTCCAAGCACCATCCACTGTTCTGAGGTAATATCATATTCTTTCAGCACTTCCCGTATTTTTTTCCT
Source organism: uncultured Eubacteriales bacterium (assembly GCA_902763505.1). Taxonomy (GTDB): domain Bacteria; phylum Bacillota; class Clostridia; order Peptostreptococcales; family Anaerovoracaceae; genus Lentihominibacter. The sequence continues at coordinate 116,038 of CACWSO010000004.1, forward strand.
ATGCAGCTGATAAACTCTGTATATTTGTGTGCTCAGTTCAAATTCCATATTTATCTCCTTACCTCGCCCCTTTTCTTCTTTTATATCCGCAGGGCTACATCATAGGCAGACCATACAGCATTCAAGAGATTTCCAGAGGCTTTTGCATCTCCAATTATATGAATATTGTACTGAGTTTCCTTCGGGATTTCAAGCGGCGAGGCCGTATATCCAACAGCTAGAATAACTGTGTCACAGGTTAGTTTGATTTCTTTACCACCCTTGCGGATAAGTACGCCTTCGTCTCGAACTTCAGAAAGATTTGCATGGGTAATTACCTGAACGTTTTTTTGCTCCATCAATTCACGAAGCATAATTGAATTTGCGGCACAAAGATTTTTCACCTGAAGAATATCGTCCAACATTTCCACAACAGTCACTTCATGCCCATGAAGAGCCATTTCGTAAGCCACCTCACACCCCGTCAGTCCGCCGCCGATGATCACAACGCGCTTGCCTGCTTTCTCTTTGCCCAATAACCAGGATTTAACCTCTACCACATGTTTCTTATCGATCCCTTTAACTGGAAGTTGCCTAGGCATTGCTCCGTTCGCAACAATTACATCATCTGGCCTTAACTCCTTCACCAAAGCAGCATCAACAGCTGTATTCAACCGTACCTCAACCTGCTTTCGCTGCATTTCACCAATATACCATTCGATCAGTCTTTTATCATCTTCCTTAAAAGATGGTGCAGCTGCAGCAATAAAAGCTCCGCCAAGCCTGTCGCTCTTCTCACAAAGCATGACCTTATGTCCTCTCATGGCGCATACTCTTGCAGCCTCCATACCCGCAATTCCGCCCCCTGCGACTAACACGTTTCTTTTTTGTTCCGCCGCTGTAACAGCGTACTTCCGCTCTTGCATACATGCTGGATTTAAGGCACAGGATAAACCTTCTCCCTCTACCAATCTTCCCAGACACCCATTGTGACAGGCGATGCACGGACGGATTTGTTCCGCGTGCCCTTGACGGAGTTTGCTTACCCACTCTGCATCAGCAAGAAATTGTCTCGCAATGCCGATGCCATCAATCTGCCCTTTGTTTATTGCTTCTGCTGCAACCTGAGGGTCATCCATTCTTCCTGCGCAAACCACTGGTATTGAAACATGTCTACGAAGGAAAGCGCAATCTTCCAGATTGCAGGCTTTCTTCATATAAACAGGGGGATGAGCCCAGTACCATGCATCATAGGATCCATTATCTGCGTCCAGCATGTCGCATCCTGCTTCTTCAAGAATCTTCGCTGCACGAATACTTTCCTGATAATCACGTCCAAACTCTTCGTACTCTTCTTCAGGAAGAGCGCCGCGATTAAACCCTTTCATTTTGCTAACGACGCTGTACCTGACTGCAACAGGATAATCTCCGCACTCCTCTTTGATGCCACGAATAATATCTGTGGCAAAACGAAGCCTGTTTTCCAACGTCCCCCCATAGCAATCGTCCCGGAAATTGGTATTTGCAATTGCGAACTGATCCAAAAGGTACCCTTCGTGAATCGCGTGAATTTCCACGCCATCGATACCGCATTCTTTGGCCTTCGCAGCAGCCCAAATGGCAAGTTGAATTCTACGTCTAATTTCCTTCTGCGGCATCTCTTCATGGATTACGGATGGATCCCAGACATTCGGCAACTGACTCGATGCAAAACGTACTTTGTTAAAATCAGAATCAGACATGTAATCAAATGCTTTCAGCCCTACAACTCTTCCGAGTCCTGCATTGATTTGCAAAAAGAACTTTGCCCCTGCTTCATGTATCAACTCCATGAGCTCTTTGACTGGTCCATCAAATTCTTTTTCGTACTGATTTACATTATATCCTCTTCCGAAATTATCCATAACAGCTACCGCACCTGACACAATCAAGCCTGCTCCACCTCTGGCCCGAGCGAGATAAAAGTCTCTTGTTGCTTCATTGAAGACACCTTTATCCAATAGAGATGTTCCTGTTACTGCTGTTTCCACAAACCGGTTCGGAACTTCGATATTTCCAATCTTAAATGGTGTAAATAGAATTTCTTCGTTACTCACTTTTATCCTCCTTAACCGGACGAATACAGCTCATGTAGATAATTATCGCTACAATCCCCAATGCGGTCATACCTACCCATGCTATCAAATAACTGCCTGTTACGTCATACACCATGCTGATCATAGATTGCAGCATGCCTCCAATTCCAGCAGTCATACAGAAGAATCCGAAAATCGAGCCATAATCCCTGTTTCCATACATCGTACTGACAATCATTGGCATAGAGACAGTTGCAACCGGCGCACCAAGTCCATAAAAGATGATATACATTATTATTATCGCCAGAGAGCCTGTAAGACCTATTACATAGAACGCTACGAATGCCAGCATAAGAAAGACCAATGCAATCAGCGTAGCTTTTCTTGTACCAAGCTTTCCATCCAGAAAACCGATAAGAACTTTACCTATAATAAGCATCCCTGATCCTCCAGCAATAATATTCGCTGCTTTAGCAGGATCAAAACCGCTGTCTGTCAGATACGCAACGCCCTGGGCCAAAAAAGTCATATTGATTAACGCAGTAAGTATAAATCCAATGAACATGATCCACGTAACGGGACGACGGAGAGCATCTCCAAGCATGAGTCCGTACTTCTTACTATCTGCATATTGAACAGCATTCCCATTTAGATGATTTCCGGTGTTTCCCGAAGGTTTTTCCTTTATAACAATAAGTATTAAAGGTAGTACCAGTGCAATTAGAAGAGTTCCCGCCGTTCCAAATGCATATCTCCAGCCATATGTCGTAATGATCCATGTATAGAGTGGATTAAGAATCATGGAACCTGCTCCGGTACCAACTAATGCGATACCCATTGCCAGACCTACTTTATTCTCAGGGAACCAGTTTCTGATTAGAATTGCGATTGGTATGTTGCAGGCGAACGAAATTGAAGTTCCTGTAATTGCCGCAGCGATATAAAAGAAATAGATAGAAGGTGCTGTAGCAAACAGAAACATGCTGATTCCTGCAGCTGCGACACCTGTTGCCATCAGGCCTTTCACGTTCATTCGTTCCATCAATCTACCTGCAGCAACAGAGGAAATTAACATTGCCAGAGAATGAATAGTAATAGTAATAGTAAATGTTGTTCTTTCAATTCCGAAATCTTCAGAGACTGGTTTCAAAAAAACACCCATGCAGTTAACTGCTGTTGCGAAAAGAATCATAAGTGCCAGAAATGATACAACTACGATCCCCCATCCTCGTATATTCTTTTTTGTACTGATGTTTGTTGACATATTTTAAATACTTCCTTGTTTTTACTTAATATGTTAATTATTATTATGATAACTATAATATACTCGCGTTTAGTTATGATGTCAACTATTAATATAATAACTGTATTTTTTCATCGTCCCAAGCTGGAAGCTCAAGCTGAGAGTCACTACTTCCGGAAGGATCAATTACAAAAAACTGGCCAGGAGCTTGACCGTGACGGTGCGGGTTAGGTAAGATGGCATATAGCTGAACAATGTAGAGAGTGAGAAGCAGGAGGAAAGTCAACATAGTAAAAATTAGTAAATAAAAAGATGACAGATAATACGTGTACTATCTGTCATCAGTTAGAACCACGGCTATTCTTCACCTAATGTTTACTGTCAGGTCTTTTCGAAGGCAACCAAAATAATACTCCCTCAAAAGGTGGTATATCATCGCCTTTTCCTTTTGAATTTATTATTAATTCTCCTCTATGGTCTCGGCTCGCATAACCTAGATTTATCTCCAGACACATTAAATCAACAGTAAAAGATATCACCGCTCTTTTCAGTCTGCAAAAGTCATTGAAATCTAAGGCAACGGCATTTGTCTCCTTCTCTCGCATGCAATAGTTCCGATATGCGCTTCTGAAATCACCCTCCGTACCTGTGCTCTGAACGAAGTCATTCTTCATAGCAATGATTGTATCGACTATTACTTTAGCATCTGAGTCTTGCATTCCTCTTTCATGAAAAAAATCTATCACCTCATAAGGTGATGCTATATATGGGAATAAAGAACAAATCATCTCAGAAGTTTTTATCGAGGAGATTATCCTTATGTCATTGCCTATGTCCGTTGACTCCTCATTTGTTCCAATCTCAAGCATGCCCTTTTGAACGTTTTCTCTCAGACGACTCCACTCCTGCAAAATGAACGCATCATCAACATCCTCTAGAATTGGAAATATTTTCTTTATCATTTCTTTAATAGTTTTATTCATTTTTGTTGCATTCCTTTCATATTATTAGTTCCGCTACAAGCAAATTTCGGCAGCATTTCCTGATAAACTTGCGGGGGTCCACCAGCGCCACGTGATGGACAACACTCAGCTCCAGCAAAACATCAGCGGACACAGAACCTGATCTTCGCCGAATCCATTAGTGTCTAGACAGGTTTTAAACAAAAAAACACCCGAGACACCCAAAAAAGGGCATACGGATGACTTAATTGATTAAAACTGACGTGAATAACTAAAAAGATAACTTAATTATTAACTCATAAATATATTACCATTTGTTTATTGCGATTTCAACTGCTTTTGAGGGAGCAGATGTTTGTGGAACCTGTTGCTTGTTATCGCACTTCAACGAATTCAGTTATTTGTATGATAAATAGCCGTTCTTCTCCAAATCATAATTATTACTCAAAGTTGTTTAGGTCCTCGTCGATATCAACGAAATCTTCATCTCCATCGACAACAATGCACTTGTACCTTGGTCAAGTAGACCGTTTCCATTTTCATCAATGTAGCCAACACATCCAAGTGATTATTGTAGTTTTTTCGCCGAAGATGGAGATGCGTTTCAAACTGCCGTCTGAACATAGTAATGGTTTCCGAGAAGAAGAGAACTCCTTCGGGTGTTCGAATGAACAACTCATAATCGTGGTATTCAGACATCTGATATCATATTGAGCTGTTGTACCTAACTTCAAATCAAATCTTTTTTTCATGAACAAAGAACCAATTATGTGTTTTGACACTTATTTATTTTTCGATGCCTAATTATTCTGTATGTATAAGAGTCCTTTTATATTCGATTTTGAGGTCAACATGTAGGCAACAGAAAAGAAAACCGTTGAAATTTCAACGGTTTTCGTTACTTTGTCTTATTCCCACTCCTCGGTGACTGCCGTTATGGCCGGTTCGACAGCTCCTTTTTACAGGGGAATCTATCCGTTTCACCCGGAAAATCCGTTTCATCAGTAGGGTTCTTAGACTTTTTAGAACCATTTTAGAACCACGGGGTTATCAGCTGTCTTCTGGATCATCGCCTCCGTAGGTCCGTTCAAGATAATACTTTCTGCTGACACGACCAGGTACAATCATGTATCCTGCCTGTTCCAGTTCCTCATTCAATTGCCTGATCATATTATATGCCTTGGCTCTTGAAACGCCGAAATCTTCCTGAACCTCTTCAGATGTAACAAATCGCTTATTAATCATAATAACACCACCTTTTTCTAAAACAACACTTATACGTTCCTGCTTTCTTTACTTCCGTAGATTCGTTCCAGATAGTATTTCCTGCTGACACGCCCCGCTACGGTCAGATAGCCCTGTGCTTTTAGCTCTGCATTCATTTCTCGAATCATTCGGTACGCAAATCCCTTGGAAACCTTGAAGTCCTTCGCAACAGTATCTGCTGTAACAAACAGTTCATCTTCCATAATGACACCTCTTTTCTTCATCTTCTTGTTATTAACAACTGGTGTCATTATATGTACTTGGATGATCTATGTTAAATGTACGATTTCCTATGTCACACAGGAAACATAGGTCTGCCTTCTCTGCACAATGTATGCGAAAAAGCAGCTGCAACTGTTGTTACAACTGCTTTTCCGCAAGGGGTAGCTATGAACGAAACAATCATTCCCATGTTTCTGTGATTTCAAATATCGTCCTGAGTTCTGCCATTACCACCGGATCCAGATTCTCGTACTTCTCAATCTCATGAAGGTATGGCACGATTTCCTCCAGGCTTTCTATAATCCGCCTTCGCAAGGCTTCATTTCCCACTACAATGATTTTCTGATGCAGACCGCTCTGGGTCATATAGTCCTGCACCCTGCGCCCGCTGAGGCGGATCCTGTTATACAGTTCCTCATGCTGCTTCGGAGCTATGTGAAATGCTACTGTTATGTACTTGCCGCGCTTCTGGGGATTATTCCTGGGTTTCCGTCCGAATGTGTTTTCATATCCCATACCTATACCGCCTCCTGCCAGTCATTCGCCGCGGAAAGTTTCCCAGCGATCTCATTCTGTTTATGCGGGAACATATGTGCATAGTGCATGGTGATATCGATATTCTCATGCCCTACCCTGTTGGCGATATCGACTGCCGAGAATCCCATATCTATCAGCATCGATACATGGGAATGCCTAAGGTCATGGACACGGATTCGTTTTACTCCTGCAGCGTCCGCCCCTCTGGTCATCTCTTTGTGCATCGTTGATTTTGACAGCATGAATATCCTATTATCCGGATTCAGACCATACTGCATTTTCACAAATGCCTCAATCTCTCTTGTCAGGAAATGCGGTATTTTCACTACACGAATTCCTTTCTTTGTCTTCGGTGGTGTGATCACCACTTCCTTGTTCAAATGCTGCAGGGATTTCGTTACGTGGATTTCATCATTTTCAAAATCGATGTCCGTCGGCGTCAGTGCCAGCATCTCGCCGAGTCTGAGACCGCCCCAGTAGAGGATCTCGAATGCCGTAAAGGCTTCGATGTTATCGCTGATCGCTTGTGAGAAAGCCTTGTATTCTTCTCTGGTCCAAACGAGCATCTCTACCTGCCTTTCCGCACCGCCGATCGGGCCGGCAGCATGGACTGGATTCTTTTTCAGTTCATACAATCTGACTGCATGATTCATGATACAGCTAAGCTGAGTCTGGATCGTTTTCAGATACTTCTTCGCATAAAGAGGATTGCCATTCTCATCCTGCCTGCCGATCAGAGTGTTCTGCCATTTGATCACATCGCTTGGCTTGATCTCGTTCATTTTCTTCTGACCAAAGAACGGAATCAGTTTTTCCTTGATGATGTACTCTTTTGTTTCCCATGTGTTCTTCCTGAGTTTTGGTTTGACATCCTCTTTATAGATCTCAACGAACTCCGCAAAAGTCATGTCCAGTGACTCTGCTTTTTTGTTCAGAAATGATTTTTCCCATTCCAGTGCTTCCTTCTTGGTCTTGAAGCCCCGTTTATGTTTCTTTTTCCTTGTCCCTGTCCAGTCCTCATAGTAGAACTGGCATTCCCATGTATTTTTCCCTTTTTCTTTGTTTGCTGCCATATCTTTATCCTTCCATCTGTGGAGCAAGGCCATAGGTGCGTTCCAGATAGTACTGTTTGCTGACTCTTCCCGGAACTATCAGATAACCCTGTTCCTTCAGTTCCTCATTCAACTGTTTGACCATTTCGTATGCCTTTGTTCTTGATACTCCAAAATCCTTTGCTACTCTATCAGCAGTAATAAACATTTCATGTTCCATAATTTCCTCCTAATGTATTTCCCGGGATGATCGCATCATATCCCGTTTCTTTAATTCTGTTGACTGTGTGAATTCCTTGATTCGCACAATTGACTTCTATCGCTTTCTCTTCTTTCTCTTACTACTTTTGTGCGACCTGTGGCCACAACCCTTCCGACGGTTTCTGTGTCTTCGTCTTTTCATCCGGATAGAGTGCCGTACTGCCCGATCGACGTCCTTATACAGTTCTTCACTTAAGGTGCATCTATAACTCAGAAAATCCTCCCGCACCAGTTCCGCGGTCTGCTCTGCCAGTACCATAGACTGTTTCGGCAGTCCTTTCAGCATTGGGAGCACAACATGCGTCGGCATTCCTGCGGCTTTCAGCTGACTTGTCAGCAGAGCAACACGAAAAACTGGCGAAGCTCTGTTCAGCCAGTTTGCCGAAATGACGACCACCGGCCTGTCCCCAGCCTGGATCGAGCCGCGCTGCTGTGGGATCCTGGCGAAATAGATGTCCCCTTGTTGGACCTGTCTATTCTCATCCATGTCCTGTCACTCCTACATTACTTTGCTGAGCGTCTTACGAATGCTTCTGACTTCGATGCGGATCTCTTTCAGTGACATCTCCATGATTCTTCTCACATCAGCAGGGCACATTCCCTCGAAGAATACCAGTTCAATGATTCTAATCTGTGCTTCGGTAAGATCCTTCAGGCCCTCTGTCAGACCATCATCTTCTGTTTCACCGATCCATGCGTGATTCTTTTTCCTGTGATAGGTTTCTCTCAGACCCTCTGCTCTGAGGATGCCCTCAGCCATTTCCATCAGCTGATCATCATAGATCAGCATTCCATCTGCTCTTGTTTCCATAATCTCGTCCTCCTTGTAATCTGCATCTGAATACACAGATTCCTGTCACCAGGTGTCATTTAATATGGTGAAACGAATGTATCACCGACGCCGTGCAGACAATCTCTCCGACGCCGGATTAAAAACTTTCATTACGATCCATATTTGTCCACGACACCCCGGATCACGGGAATCGATCAGGAGAAGGCTGGCCACCTTCCATGGGACTCGAACCCCTGCAGGGATCTCCTGCAGCCGCCCCTGTCATAAGCAGCCGGACGGAAGTATCATTGTCCGCTCCGGGTGTCATCGCACATTGCAGCTGCCATACTGCCTTTTCAGAATGGATACTGATCGCTCTTCCTTGCGGAGTCGCCGCGGATCCTCTGGTCATGCTCACGGGGGTCAGCCGATCCCGGAACGAAAGTTCCTGATGAATGTGTATTCCGTTGTCAATATTCGCCAGGAGAAAAAACCTCTCCCATATAACGGACATTTTTTTGCCCAAATGCAAGGTCAATCAGAAAATTTCCTGCAATTTTTTTATTATTCTTTCCAGACGCTGCTCTACTGCCTGTCGGGACACCCCTTCCATCTCAGCAATTCGCTTATGTGAGTACCCTTTGAAGTATTCATAATCGATCATTCTCTGCTCTGCTTCCGTCAGCTGACTGATCGCATGATAGAGACGATTGCGTTCCTCTTCCGGTGTTTCCCTGCAAAGGTTGTAGAAGGGATCATTCTCGTGTGATGCCACCCATTCGTCTTTGTCGTTTGCGATGTCCAGACGATAACAGTAACGGCGATCTTTTCTCGCCCTGCTGGAATCCTTCCTCAGGGAATCATTCACCTTTTCGATCCACGTCACGTCCACGTCCTTATCAGTGACTATGAGTGTTTCCTCAACTGTTTTGTACACTATTTGTTTCTTGTTTTCTTTCTTTCCCATTTGTAAACCTCCTGTTTTCCGAATTGATGTAGCTTCCGAAAATCAGGGGTTTACGGAGATCGTGCTGTCGGCACGATAGTCTTCTGTATATGCATCTGCCATGCTCCTTTCGGTGGTGTCTGGCAGACGCACATAAAAATGGGTATAAGAAAAGCCCCGTACCCATTTGGATACGAGGCTCAAAACCCTTTATTATTTACTTGTTATGTTGCTGCACATCTCCCAGCATATACAGTGTACATGGCCGTTTCTCCCATGTCACTTCCAGCTTTCTATCTGTTTTCCTGTCATCCTTTTCTCTGTTGTACTGTCACTATTCTCTCACAGAACCTCTCATAAAACTCTCAAAAAGTCTCTCACTTTTAAATGACCATCTGCATCTGCATGCCGTCCGGATCAAAACTTCCTGTGTCACCGCTGATATAGTTCGCCTTATACTCCAGGAATGCCAGGCCAAACAGGATCACTGCAGCCTTCTTCTTCCGGTAGTACGTGCTCTCTCCCATCCGCAGTATTTCACTGGCTTCTGCATTGGTATAGTCAAAGTGGTTCATATATCGTGTGTTCAGGATATCCACGTAATCAGGGCCGTACTTCCCAAAGCTGTAGACCCGATATTTCAATGCGTCCATGATCCGAATCATTCCTCCGATCTGCTGGATGCTCTCGATCTCACGCTCGTACTCATCCTTTCTGGCATCCGACATGAACACTTCCAGTCTGGCTACGGCGTAACCCATCTCTGCGACTTCATCCTGTTTTTCAAAGCACAGGTCCGGTCGATAACAGAGATCTGCTACCATATCATTTGCCGCTTCTGTATTATATCTGCACACATCGTGAAAAACCTCCAGCAGCGTGCTCCCAAGCTCCTCCATATCTTCTTCATTAGTCCCTGCCATCATGCACATTCTATGGATCCTTGTATCGATATCTTTCTTTGCTTTGTGATTCTTTTTCATTGTCGATAATCATCCCGCCCATACGATCCCATAAAACAAATCTGTTAATATAACTACCTTCTATGCACTTGCTTTTCTCAGCTTGCCCGCACACTCCTTGACTGCGTTTGTGTAGACTTCATCTTCTGCCGGGTCCATCATTCCATTGGACCAGTTGTGGAATCTTTCCAATGCCTGTCTGTCCCTTTCTTCCGCTTCCTGAAGGATCCTCCTGAAACTGACGATATACCCTTCTCCTGTTTCATTTCCTTTTCTGATATTCTCCATTGTCCTTTCCTCCCTTACGTTAGCACGGCTCCTCGCCGTCATATATATAGTCTGTGTTTTCACCCATTTCATCTTGTTCCAATCCAGATATCTCCATGCACTCCGAAACTACTTCTTTCAGCTCATACAGATTAAGGAATCTGGTAGGACTGAGATGCATGACCATCCTTCCACCTCTGTATACGGATATGTCAGGAGTATCCTCTGACTGTTTGATTTGATACTCTCCATGCTCAATCACCATGTTTACATGCCCCCTTTTTTAGCGGTAGAACATTTGTTCTTTTTTCATCCTGATTCTACTCCTGCCAGTATCCGGTGTCAATAAGAACTTGATATAGAAAAAGACAGTTGGACTATAGTTACCAACTGCCTTCCAGTTACTTGTAATTCGATTTACATAAAGTCAAGCTATATCTCATATTTCCGAAGATCGATTCCTTGTTTCTGTGCCATTTCAATCAGTTCCTCATCAGAAGCCCGTTCTATGTCAGGTGTTTCAGCTAACGCAGAAAAGAACAGCGCATAGCAATTGTCCAGCATATCTTTTCTTAATTTGTCTATATCGATAATCATTTTCTATTCATCCCTATGCACTTAACGTTACATTTTTCGATTCCGATAACGACCCTTTCAACAAATTCCGGTTTATTATCTTCTTTATCCTCCATGAAATGAGTTGCTATCATATCAGCATTATGTGTGACCCAGACGATTGGAAACAAATCAACAGCATTTGAGAATGCATTCTTGTCCATTCCTTCTGGAAAGCCCATATGCCATCTGATTGCGTAAAGCTCCGGCTGCTGAAGTTGCAGCCCAAACTGCTGTATCATCATCACTGATTTCTCACCATGTCCGAAAGGAATCTGATCATCTACGAAATATGCATCATATTCCTCCCATATGCCATTGACCTTCCTGTTCCTTTTTTCCACAGAATAGAAACGGGTTTTGCATATATCATGCAGCAGCGCGATCACTACGATATTGCGTTCCGTATACTCAGTCAATGGACTGCCATGTTCTTCTTCCAATAATGGTTAATACTCCTTTTGTTATTATACTCTATTGTGATTACCGCATCTATGTCATTGTTCTCCCATGGAACGTGCATCCACCAACTTGACCCCTGGTAAAGATGCAAAGCAAGAATACTTTCCAGCCTTTCCGTTTGCTCTTCTCCTACTTGCAGACACATACACTTGTTTTCTCGCACGAGTTGTTGCCACATAGAAGACAGAGAGTTCATCCAACAGTTTTTCCTTAAAATCCGAATATGAAACATCAGGGAATACACATTTTGCTGTAGATGTGTTGTCGAATCTATTTTCACAGTCTTTACAAATGAAGTATCCAGGCATCCCCCAGATTTCCAAATCAATAATAAACACATAATCCCATTCTAATCCTTTTGCACCGTGAACCGTTGATAGGATCACCGGAGAATCGACATATTCCATAGCCTGCTTTAATTGTCGATTTTCAAATATGTCCAACAGGTAATCATATTTCTCTTCGGCCTGAAGATCCCCATAATCTAAAGTGACCTTTTCTACTAAAGCATCGAGCAACTTATTGAGTGATTCAGCTGTTCGTTCATCTTTAGCAACATAAGTTTCTTCAGCCTTTTTAGAAAACCTTTTAAGCGATCTTGAGTTAACATATCTTGACTTCCCTAAGCTCTTAATCAAGACGCTTTGACAATGCTCATGAAACTTTACATATTCTGTATCCTCATCTGTAAACATCCCATAGAAATATTCCAAAGATGCTTTCTGCAATGATTGTTCTAAGACTGATACGCTTTCATTTCTTGCCCTTATTAGAAGTGCCACTTTCGAACCGGGATCTTGAGCCAAAATATTCTTAACCTTTAATGTGACTTGCTCAGATTCATCTTCCTGAGACTGCCCCCAATACGCCGGTACATTGGCATATTCATAATCTGTTACATGGAATCCCAGTTGAGCATTCATTCGAATATTGGCATCTAACAGCAACATTTGCATGTTGTCCCTGAAGCGATAGTTTTTTGATAATGCCACTTTTTTCATTGAATACTGTTTTGCTGCGTCATCCATTAAGGAAGGAAGCGCTCCAATAAAACCATAAATTCTCTGTAACGGATCCCCCAGAAATAATAGTTTTGTATTATCGTTGATGATTTGTTCTATTAAATTCCATGCGATGCAATTTGTGTCTTGAAACTCATCAATTATTATTAACGGGTAATAATTACTGTAGAAATTTCTAATCTTATCATGCTTCTTAAGCAGCTCGAGGGTCATAAGGATAACGGCATTATGCGTAATATAGTCATGTGGCATCAGTTTTCTGATAATGAGTGAATTATAATTGGATACGTCTTCCTCGGAAGGCATCTGACTCTTTTTTATACTTTCGTTGATTGAGTTCATTAAAAGAAGCTCATCCTTAGTAACTAAACCAGATACTTCTGGTCTTTTTATGATGTCTTCTTCACCTACTGCAAAAAACAAGTTGATATCTTTACGCAAAAGATTCGATAATAGGTATCCGTATTTACCCAATACTCCTTTGCAGAAACCGTGATAATTAGTGACTGTCATTTTATCCGACAGTGACATGGGATTGTTCTCCCGGTTTAATAATCCGGGCAACTTAGAAGCAATATCCCTCTTGATTTTTAAGGCAGCATTAACACTAAAGGTTAAAGCAAGAATTTTTTTGGGATTTGGAATATTTCCTGAAGCATATAAATAAGCAATTCTGCTCACCATGGTGGTTGTCTTTCCAAATCCTGCAGGAGCTTCTACAATAACACGATCATCTTTAGAGAAAATCACTTCAAGTTGACGTACATCGCCTTCATGTAATGTCGTAATTATTTCTTTTATCTTTTCAAGATAATCATCCTGCATCTTTCGCCACCTCCTGAGCCTTTAATAAAGCGTCCTTATAACACTCCGGAATGAGCTCGGCAGAAAGTTTTTCACCGACAATACGACCCAAAAGAATTCCCTTCTTTGCTGTAAACCATGCGGAGAACATATCGCAGAATTCGTTTTCATCACCATCAGAAACATCCCCTAAAGATTTTGGAACATATCCATCAAGAGAAAGACCTCGTTTTTTGAAGTACCCGCGAACATAGTTTTCATCCAAGATTTCAGTTAATGCATTATCGTATAGCTCAACAGCTATATCTCTTGCTAACTGTTGATTCCCTGTTGAAAACAGTTTCTTGACAATTTCTACTTCAAAAAACAACTCTGAAGTGAAGAAATCCCTATCCGTTTGCTCTTTCCCTTGTTTTACATCTCCATCATATATGGCAACACTCGGAATCATAAAAGCAGCAAGCAGTTGTCTTAGTTGCTTTATAGTATTTTGCCCTTGTGCATTTATTATACAAATGCCAAGATCATCAATTGGAATTGAAAGCTTTTCAGTAAATTGTTGAATGCATCCATACTCCGTCGCTCCTTCAACAAGTACCGCACAATGTGAGTAGAATGCCTCTTTCAACTCAGGGAAGTGCATAATCAAATGCTTTTCTTTTGCATCTGTAATGTTTAAATCTTTTGATGCTCCACTAATTACATTGATTATTCCGTTCTCCCTGTAGAATCTGATTAAATTCCTATAGTCTCCAACAAGTGCATCTGTAGAATGAGTTACAATAATGATCTGTCCAAGAACACCATCTATATCAAAGCATTCTTTTAGCAGTTCTTGAAAGTCCTCATCCTTATTACTCAGTATGCGCTTATAATATCCGAGTAAGGAACGCTGAAGATACGGATGAAGATGCACTTCTGGCTCGTCTATAGCCAGAATGATCGGGAGAATTCTTTTTCCTTTATCATCTATATAAAGACGTTCCTCGAAAGGAACACTTTTGCTTTTATATAGTTCCATAATGTAGCAGAGAATGCTGATAGATGCCATTGCAATATATTGCACACCTGATCCGGTTGTATCTAATCTTCTTTCCCCATCGGAAAGATAGAATAAGCTAGTTACTATATCGGACGCGTCTGAGGCAACGGATGCACCAATCTTGTATTCTCTGAAACCTTGAATACGTGAAAAATTCTCGTTAATATATTGCGCAAGTTCCTCCATGCGATCATCATTCACAAACGAGATAGTGCCATTTTGGTTTACAAAACTTTCCACAAGTCCATTCATTAGCATTCCCATGCCTTTCTTGGCATCTAATTTCAGTTCTTTGCTTGGGGAAGCTGTTGATTCATACTTGAAGTAATTGAGTTTCCTTATTTGCTTCATCGGAATATTGTCTTCTGTATCTAAGCAAATAGCTATAGGATAAGCATCTGTAATCTTTTGCTTATAGCAAATATTGACTATCTCCGGATTATCGCTATTAAAATTATCTCCAAAAAAGCCCCACTCATGTTGGTCGAGCACGACTGTAAGAGTTACTTCTATTGGTAATTGTGGGTTATAATAGTCCTCATCATAAAATGGCTTTCCTGTGCATATGGTATTTAATAAATCCAAGAAATTACTTTTTCCAAGATTGTTTTCGCCAATGATATAGCTACACAAGGGGTTTAATTCCACGATTATTCCATCAACATTTCTATAATTACTTATTTTGACTCGTATAATCCTCATAAAGGCTCCCCACTCAACTCCTGCCGCTTTATAAAAAATACGTCTTTACTTGTTACTAAAACTTCTCATTAATTTTCGTTACGATAACGACCCTTATCGGAATAGTTGTCTTATAGCAGATATTCTTCCACTATTTGATCTAGTTCGCCACGAATGTGAGTAAAATCTGTATTTAGATCCAACGTACGAACGCAAATACGATTCCCACTCATCTGATATTCATCGTTTGGGACAATCTCTTCATCAGTTTTCGCATATAAAAGCATTCCTGACACTTCATGCAGGTGTTCTTCATATTGCGCTTCTTTGTTCTTAACATAAGTGAATATCTGATAAAGGTTTCCTGAATGATAGGAACGTTTATCATACCGCATTTGCATAGTGTGTGAATAGTATTTAGCGTCTATTATAAGGGTCTTTTCTGCATGCTCCAGCATTATATCCGACTGCATTACAGGAAGCCATTCTTTGTACCCATCGTCCAGTTGCCATGGAATCTGGGATGCCGTTGCGGATAACTCTTTCCACTCTCTTTTGTAGTACTCTAAGATGAACTTCTCATACAGATGGCTCATCCTCTGTTCATCAATGAAGTCCATCACCTTTATAGCGCCATCTGTTTGAGTCTGTACCATACCTTTTGCAACAAAACAACAGACAGAAATCAGCATCTGGTAGACCTGATTGTTGCGATTGTAGGTCTTGTTCCAATTGATCTTGTTGACATCAAGAGTATCAACACTATCGAAGTAAACAAGCAGTCCTCTGATTTCTTTCTTTTGCTTTGGTAATATATCCGCTCTCAGCAGCAGCTGAAAAGTTGTTTTGATAATCTGATTCAGTTCCGTATTGGTGGAAAACACATCATAAGAACAAACCATCTGTCTTCTTATGACGGATTGTGTTTTGATCGAGTCAGACACATCTATTTTCCCCTTGATAGAGGATAGATTTTCTGTTTTGGAAATATAGTCTCGCCCAATGCCCCGTTTGATCAGTGTACTAATTCCTTTGATTAGTATCTCAGCAAAAAGTTTCTGCACATTATCAAACGACTCAACATCAGATTCACGGATGCCCTGATTCCTCAGTGTCTGAAAAGCATATGAAAGCATGTAATATATATTCTTTACCGGAATCACTTGATAGAACTCCTCAATTTCTCTGCCCAGTCTCTCACCGTGGCCTGATCGTCAAACCAGTATTCATTCAACAACGGCAGCAGTTCATATTCAACAATATTCTTTAATGCCGAATCACTGACTTCTTTCAGGTTACAGAAGTAGCTGTGTCCTATGCAGAAGCCTTCCCCCAATGATGCATCATCGCGTATTGCTTCGTTCAGCTTTTTCACGCATTCAATCAGGCTGTTAAACTTTGTGCTGTCAAGACTCATTCGATAGTCAATAAACTTCTGCTGATCAAATGCTGGTTTCAGATCATAAAACGCGAATCTTCTTCTGAGGGCATAATCCAGCATTGCCAGGCTCCTGTCAGCAGTGTTCATCATACCGATGATATAGACATTTTTAGGCACATAGAATTTCTCATCGGAGTACAGCAACTGAAGAGAGTTTTCCCTTTTGTCCTTTTCAATCAGCATAAAGAGCTCGCCAAATATCTTGCTGAGGTTTCCCCTGTTGATTTCATCTATTATGAAGAAATATTCGTTTTCTTTATCCTCTGCGGCCCTTTTGCAGAACTTATAAAAGGATCCTTTCTTTATCTCAAATCCGTTTCCTTCAGAAGCTGGTCTGAAGCCTTCGATGAAGTCTTCGTATGAGTAGCTCTGATGAAACTGAACCATCATAACGCGATCCTTGTCCTTTTCTCCCATAATAGAGTATGCGAGACGGTTAGCTGCATAGGTCTTGCCTACTCCAGGTGCTCCTTGAAGAATGACATTTTTCTTTGTATAAATCAGGTTAACCAGTGTATCATATGCTGATTCGTCAAGAAAAACTTCGTCAAGAAATTTCTCTTTACTGTATTTCTGCCATATTTCTTCCTTAACAGGTTCCACTTCCAGAGCTCCTTCAAACAAAGCCTCCAGCTTTTCTATCCTGTCTGTATCAAATGAAATGTCGGTAAGAGTTTTCATTGCCGCCTGTCCAGGATAATCCCATTCGCCAATATAGTTCCACTCAACCTCTCGAAAGTTCTGGTAATCGTCTTCTATCTCGTCATCATAGTAGTACCCTGATGTAACAACACCGCGGCCCACGATCTTATACATACCTCTCTTTGCATAGATGACGTCACCCTCTTTGATTTCATTTGCAAACTGCCATGTGGCCAGTGAGTCCATTTTGTAAGACTTATCTTCACCATAGACTTCTTTCATTTTCGCACGGATAGCATTCTGATTCTCAAACTCGGACAGATCTCCGAGTTCTCCCCATCCGATCCCCATAATTCCCTCAGATGAATACTCTGGCCACTTAAAAGCGTTATGACCTGGCGAATATAACCAATAATGCTTTTCTAAAACATCTTCATTACCTAATCCTGGTTCTTTGTCATAATTTCCATGATGCTTTTTTTGCTCTCCATCTATATACTGCCATGCCATTTTGCCCAATGCTTTACCATCATATTCGCTGAGTTCAGGAAAATCACGTCTGATATTACTGTTGAATAATGCATTCAGCTGATGACATCTCATCCCCTCTTCACTGTCGTATTGGAAATGGCTCATGAGTTCTTTTAAGACAGCATTTGATCCAATGGTAATGTATTTCTCCGGATAGAAAATACTCAGAAGTTTAGTCAGTACCATAGCCATCCCCTGTAGTCGTGGATAATCTTCTAACACAAGAGGGGTCGTCTGCTTTCCTGATTCGACCAGAAAAATATAAAGGTCTTTTATAAATTCTGGCCAGAACTCATCTATGTTAATTGCTTCATTCCCATGCTTATATGATTCTTCTTTCTTACTATAATAAACGCCATACTTCTTGGCAGTTGCTCCTCCTATGCTGAAGCCCGTTTTCTTATACTTTCCAAATTCAATTTTATAACAAAAGCTGTCTTTGGACTGCTCAGTTCCCAAACAGTACTCCTCATACGTGAGTTTTTGTATTCTGTCCAAAGGATACTCCGCTATGAAGGATAGACGTTCTTCTTCCTCTTTTTTCAAAGTCTCAAGTTCAGAATCTATTTTCTGATTAAAGTATTCTTTGAATTGTTCAAGATGCGTTTTTTGTGATTCCATCGTTATATCTCCTTGACTATTGGGCTTTCTACTTACTACCTCTGTCGTTTTATCAATGATTCTGCCATCTCAGTGATCTTTTGCACTGCAATATCTGGCCCTTTTATCATCATATCTCCATTAAACTGGAATACCCAGGCGTAAAAAGTTGGACTCAATGATACTTCAACAGTAACTGCGAAATAATCATCGGATACCTGTTCTGTTTCCAGTTTGCTTCCAAAGCGGTCAACGATATATTTTGCAAGCTCATTCTTGACGTTCAGTTTAACTGGCACCCGATCATATCCTTCAAACATATCAAAGATTGGCTTAGAGTAGTCATCTAGATTAAAGTCATCCGGCCGTTTTGCGGCCTTTTCATCAAGAATCTCAGGATGATACAGTCGATCTACACGGAACACAGACACATTCCTGTGCTTATCAGACCAACCAACTACATAGTAGTAATCTTCATTCCACAATAGTGCATAAGGACTTAATTCATATAATTCCCCATTACCGCGCAGAATCTCTTTCAAATCTGAATCGAATTCAGTGTACTGAAATTCAATCTTCTTCCTTCGATTTATCGCCTCATTAATTGTGTTGACAGAATAATATATTGTTTCATTTTCTGATTTAACACGGTTTGTCGCTTGAATATGTCTTCGTAAATCCTTCCTTTGGTTCTCGCTGGCTAGCTGAGCAAGTTTTTTACCAAGGGCGTTGCTCTTTTTCTTTGTGATGAAACGGGATGAAGCCACTGCATCAATCAAAAGCTTCAACTCAGGCATTTCAAACTGTCGCTCACCCCAGTAAAACAAGTTTGGCCGACTAACTATTTTTACAATATCTAGCCCCAGATCCTGCAGGAGTTTGATGTCCCCACGTAAGGTTTTTTCGTTTGCCGGAACATCATTCTCTTTCAGGTAGTCCAGAATTTCCAATCCTGTCATTGGATGTTCTTGATCAGTTTTCTCATAAAACATTTGTGCTAGAATCAACATTCTAGACTTAATCATGTTTTTCTCTTTCGCCTCTCCTGCTGGCATTTCGCCCTCCTCGCAAAAAGTGTTTTGCAACTATTCTTTAAACTGGTGTACTTAAGCCAGTACAATTTTTATTCTTACTAAGCGTCAATTCCCAGTCAGAATTATCGCTGACTATCAACTTATTGTTCGTCAACAAACTGTTGTCGGAATGACCTTAAAAAGTCATTCCAGGAAAGGCACTCAATCAAATCTATCAGCTTGATTTCTAAAGTTTTTGCTTCTCCAATTGATGATAGTAATGAATAATAACCAACTAAATGATCAGACCTTGTTACTCTTGGATAAAGAAGAATAACTTTACTAACATTATGAATGGCTGTTGAATATGCATTCATTTGGTATATATCTGATTCCTTTGCAAACCGACCTGGAAGTTTCCACTTTGTATCAATAATCCATTGTTCTTGCTCCGACACCTTAAGTGTTAAATCTGGTCTTAATCTGATATATTTCTTTCCATCATTTTGTCTTTCGACCATGTAATTGCCCATTTTCTGATATGTGACTTTGTTACCAAAGACAATAGATGCTACTCGATACACAAATAGTTCATAGAGCTGCTCCATATTAAATAGCATCGTATATACTTGTGTGCTTCCTGAACTCATGGTCGCATGAAGGTGTTCTAAGAACATTCGTCCAAAAGTATATGACTCCTTCGCACGAATATTCGTAGAATTAAAGACAATGCCATAACTCAATGCAATTCTCGGATCAACGTATGAGATTTCTTCAAATGAAGGGAGAAGTTCGTCCAACATTCTCTGGTTTTGGACATCCCGTGATACCTTCGCCATTTCAACAAGACAGGTTTTTAAAAATCGGTTTAACTCATTGTCTAATAAGTATTTTGAATATCTACAATAAAACCGAGTTGGCGCAAGGATATTTTTTCTTAATTGTTGTCTAAAAACAATTTGACCTTTGACCTTATTAATATTATTCGATATTTTCATGTATTCATGCTGCATACCTGAATCCACATAAGTCTGTAATTCATACAAAAAAGACTGTATTACAATTTCAGCCAGAGAATTCTTTTTAGTTGCAACAGAAGCCTTAAACTGCCTGATAGAATTGGTCTGATGTGCAACCAACAACATCCTAATCAAAACATCTCTCAGTTTTTCATTATCAACTTCGCCGTATATCTTGGGTAGTATTTCGATAGTATAATCAGGCAACTCAATTACTCCAACATACTGTTGGGCAATTAAGCACCTGTTTCCAACCACAAAAACAGGACTATTGTCAACAACAACACTTTGTAAGTATGCAGCATCCGATGATGATATTATGTTTCGCTCCAAATCTCTGCCAGGGCGAATATATAACTTATCATACTCCCGTATGGAGACTGTAGTATTCATCGTTTATTCACCATACACATGAAGCAATGAACTTATATTAAGCTCTGGATTTACACTATAATGTTTCTTATCATCTAGAAGATAATCGCCGATATAATCAAAATAACCATCAACAGTCAATGTGCTATGCTTATAAATTGGATTGTCTCTAAGCTCCCCAGCTTCATCTAGATCATTAAAAACCATTTGCACTTTTTGGAGATCACTGAAAAAGTATTCTTCAAGAAGTGGGACAGCCTTTTCTCTAATGACTGTAACTATATCGTCTGCAGTTCTTACTGACATAAACAGTGCCTGACCCAACAAATGGTTCCGATCAAGTAACAATTCTATTCTGCTGTTCATCGTGTCAAATAGCTTTATTACATCTATTCCTTCAACATTAGTGGGATCGACCCCGTTCATTCTTAATTCATCAGCAATAATACTAGAATCCGGGACCATAGGAATAAACTTAAAACGTCTACGTAAAGCTATATCGATTGCTCCGACGGATCGGTCCGCAGAATTCATCGTGCCAAACAAGTTTATATTACTTGGAACGACAAACGATTCCTTAGAGTATGGCAAAGTAGCTGATAATTCATTTGCCATTCCTTGTCGTTTATCTACCTCAATCAATGAAATTAATTCTCCAAAAATTTCAGAAATGTTGCCTCTATTAATCTCATCGATAAAAACAGCATACTCCTTTTCAGGATGTCTCGATGCTTTTGCGCATAGTGTCTTGAAAATGCCAGGTTTTGGGGAATAATCAATGGAATTAGTTTCTTCTACATATTCTGGACGTATCCCCTCAATAAAATCCTCATATGAAAACGATTGATGAAATGTGACGAAAGCATATCTTTTATCAACCTCTGAATCACTTAAAAATCGATCAAAGAAATCTGGCATACCCTGTTGAACACGAATACGATTAACATACCAAGATCCTCCCTCACATTCAAAGAAAACGCATGGAGGAGTACGTGTTACCCCTAAGGCAGAAACATCCATGTTGTGCTCTTCTAAAACCGAAATAACATTAATGACAGTACCAAGTCTCAAGCTATCAATCTTCTGTTGTATTTCTGTTGGTCTCATTTTCCCATGGTTCTGCAGCATTATCATGGCAATCAAAATCCACTCTTCTGTATTGCTGATATATGCGTTCCTTACTTGATCATCGGATACTTGATAATCAATATAGTCACTCATCATTTCTTGCAGAAGATATGTTTTCCCCGTTCCCGGTGGTCCATAATAAATTACATTTTCACCCATTATTTTCACCTCACTACAATAGTTTTCAATCCCTTTAAAACAACAGAATTATCATTTACAATTACTGTTTCATAATTATATTCGTATGCACTTTTCATAAGATTGATCCGCCTTGGCGAAATCAATCCTATATTATTCACATAATAATCAACATCCTTTATTCTTAGTTGAGGGTTTCTTGGCCTGCCACCTTCTTTCCTATCGCGATGGGTATTATAATTATATTGTATTCCACACATTTCAACTACTTCTGATAAAAAGGCTCCTATTTCATCAGATATGCAGTCCAATGACAACATACGGATTTTATGTGTTTTTTTATCTATATCTGCAGAGCTTCTCCCATCAAAAACACCAACAAGAAATGCCCGCTGCACCTTCCATGGTGAATTCTGAAGCGCAGTCCTTAAAGATGGTATCAGCTCGACCAACTCCCCCAACGATGTAGCTTTAAAAAAGGTCGAAAATCCGGGCATCCGATTCTTACCCGAATCCAATTCTGTGCCTCTTATGTTTTCTGCCATAACCGTTTGTCCGTTTACTTGAACAGCAATATCCCTTACTAGTTCGTAATGCTGTGCTATCTCTAACGCTGTCGCCGCTCTATAGTTATAGCGAACCGGATTAATCTTATATCTATTTCCATTGGCAGTGACTTGTTCTTCAGAAGCGAATATTCCCCCCAGAAAATAGGCAACTTTTTCTGTAAGATATCTAGAATTCATATCAAGCCCAGAATCAAAAGATACATATGCTCTATCTGTCATTCTACAAATCCTTCCTTTCCATGTCATGAATTATTGCTTCGGCAACTCTCTTTGCAAGAAGCGGTGGAACCGCATTACCTACTTGTTTCATTTGAGATGTCTTTGTTCCGTAAAAACGGAAAGTGTCAGGAAATGATTGAATCCTAGCTGCTTCTCGAACAGTAATTGCCCTATCCAAAAATGGATGCGTGAATTTACCGGATGCAGGTGTATCAAATCTGGTTGTAATGGTAACTGATACATTATCAGCATCCATCCGTTCCCAAGTGCCACTATAAATAGATTTTGTTAAATGTTCGGCCGGTAGATGTTCCTTCCCTCCTTTCGGCGGAATCATTGCCATTCTTTCAAGCGCTATCTTCGAATGGTTTGTTGAAACATGACCTGATAATACATTGCTGTTTTTTCGGAGCATTTCTTGGTACTTTGATTGTGGCGGGAACCTATATTCTTGTTCCTCTTCTCCCTCGCCTGAGTTCAGGTAGTTTAAGTCACTAATTGCATCCCAAATAGTCGTTTTCCCCTCCTGTTCAGGTGGCATTGCAACCGGATCACTATCTCCCTTCTTGCCAATAACAAATGCCCTTCGTCTATCTTGTGGAACGCCATAATTCGCTGCACATAGAACTTCTGCATTGATAACATAGCCAAGATTTTCGAATAAAGAGATTAACTCTCTTTTGAAATAGCCTCCTTCACTAGTAAGTAGGTTTGGTACATTCTCCATAACAAAATAGGAAGGCTCAACAACGCGTACTACATCAACAAAATATCGAAACAAAAAATTTCTTTCATCATTAATAGTCTTTCTTTGGCCTTTTTGAGAGTATCCTTGGCATGGAGGGCCACCAACAACTGCTGTTATCTTCCCTTTGTAACAACCAAACGTTTCTTCAATCGGTAGTTTTTTTATGTCTTCCACTATCATGTTTGGATTTTTCCGATTCTTAATATATGCTTCCGCAATTGATGGATCATATTCGTTTGCTAATACTACCTTGAAGCCAGCTTCCTCAAACCCAAGAGATAACCCTCCAGCGCCTGCAAAAAGATCAATTATTTTTAAATCTGACATAGTTCAGATAATCTCCTTTCAGATATCTCACAGTATTCAGTACTTATTTCGGCGCCAATGAATTTTCTGTTATTGGCAAGGGCTGCAACTCCAGAACTACCCGCCCCCATGAACGGATCAAAAACTATATCCCCTTCGTTTGAAAGCAGCTTAACAAACTGTTCTAGCAATGCTACAGGTTTTTGTGTAGGATGCTTTCCATGCTTTTTTTCTCCAGATGGTGCAACGGCTGTCTCAAAGAAATCATGAATAGCCCTTCCGCCATTGTTGAATGTGCCTGTATGTTTTTTATATGTGAAATAGATCCAGGTTTCTGTAGAATTAATAAAGTGTAAATTCATGTTCCGGGGCATCGGGTTTAGTTTATGCCAAATACCTGTTGTCTTGTAGTAAAAGCCATGCTTCGTTGCCAGTTGAATAATTGTTTCAACTTTAATAATCGACATAAACACTATCATGGATCCACCAATTCGAGATACTCTCGCACATTCTTCAAACATAGTGTCCATCGATTCTTTCCAGGAATCAAAATCCAAATCGTCCCACCCCGCGGCACCAAAGAAATTAGGACGCATAGCCTTCAGATTAGTTGCTCTATTTTTCATAAAGAGACCAAGATTGTATGGTGGATCTGTAAGTATCAAATCCACTGAGTCATTCGGCAATTTTTGAAGCACATCCATGCAATCTTCATTTACTATTCGATACGGCTTTTCTTCAAACATGTTCTCCAAACCCATTTATTATATCTCCTCATAAGACAATCAATTAAAGTCATCCTGTGAACTTATCATTGAAATCAACTATGGCTTATTTTTCTGTATTTTTTATTATACAACAATACATGGACACTGACAATCGGGACCTTCTTCACAAGGTACCTAATTACCATCTTTGTTGTTCTCAGCAGTTTATATAAACAAGCCGGGTTTTCAGTTTTAGCTCAGTTTCAGCTTCATGCTCAATTTCGCTCCTAATTGTAGATTTCAAAATAATTGAGAACTTAATACTTTGGCACCGCATATCCATATATTGTACTACTTCCAACGCTATAGGACCCACGCCTAACCGCATCACCTCTATTGCCTTCGATGGTATATACAGTCCTACCATCACACCGTTCTACCAAGCCCACATGATCCCTGGTCCCGTTGGCATACCAGTCGATGATTATAATATCTCCGGGCGAAGGCTTGTAGTTCCTGCTCTGCCAGTGATGATGTGACCTGGCCCAGTCCACGATATCCGGCACATAGGAGAACTTCGGGACTGTTCCGGATTTGATATATCCGCACTGGTTCTCACACCAGCTGACAAAGCATCCGCACCAGCTTACTCTGTTGTTATATCCGTACCAACTCCAGAATTTCTTCCCGCCATGGTTTCCCAACTGCTGCTCGGCAACCTTGACAATGGCCGTATTCCCTACGCCGATATTGTAACTGCCGTATGGATAATACCTGAGCACATGGGCCGGATATTGCTTGTCTCCGTACCCTTTCCACCCATGCTTCTTTGCCTGCATATTGGAAAAGGCAATAGCATTGGCAACGGTATATCCACCATCTCTCTTGATGGCCCAGGAGATATATCCGTTTCCATAGTTATATCCCTGCAGAGCCAGCCGGATGTGATTCATATCTATTGGGCTTTTACACCTGGCCTGTTTCAGACAGTCCGCCAGATAATGCACGCCACAGTTGATGGAATACTCCGGATCCTTGATACTGTTCGGCGCATGAGAGTATTTCTTATTATACGGGCTTTCAGAGCACTGCATGGGATCACTGCCTCTTCCGCCGGACTCCTGCATCATGACTGCCTTGAGCAGTTCCACGTATTCACTGATTCCGTACTGCTGCACGTATTTGCTGATCAGTGGCGTATAAGCCTCCACCTCCGGACTAACCTCGATATAGTTGTCAGCGCTGTCATCTCCGAAAGTATAGAAGGCCGCCCCAAAGAGCACGAAGATCAGGATAATCACGACAGCAATGCTTCCCCCTGCAGTCAGGGACGCAAGCAAAAGCTTCGTACTCGCCAGCGTCGCCCTGATCATCCGCAATGTTTTCACCGCAGCCTTTCTTGACATTCTTGCTGCCCGCTGTGTATGCTTTTGCATCTGATACTGTCGCTTCGCCAGGCGGATCCCTTCAGCCTGCGGTTTCCTGACGGTTTTTAGTGGTCTTGATACCCTCTTTCCCCGTGATAAAAAGGCTGTCTCTCTGGTCTTGATGACAGGTGCTGTTCGTGCTGCTTCTTCACCCGCCATCTTCTGTTCTGCCTGCCTTCTCAGGACGCTCTCCTTTGACCGGATCCTGCGGTATCCTGACTTTGCAGCATCTGCGCTATATGCTGCGACCCTCCTCGCACTGCGTCCTGTCATCTGTCCCATCTGATCTGTCGCTTGGGAAGATGCCTGCTCCCTGCCCTGCTCCTTGGAGTGCAGCATATCCTCCTTGGTTCTTGCATGAACATCCTTGATATGTGATGTCATCGCAGAAGCTCGATCGATCGTTCTGATCGTCCCCTTGTTGCTTTGTCTTGTCTTTATATCAGCCACAGCGGCACCTCCTTCATCTGTTTTTCGGACTGTCAGTAACAGTTGCTTTTTCTGCTCTGTCTATGTATTCTGTGCTTGGCAGGAGGTGCCATTATGTATATGAATGAAAAGACCTTTGAGCTTTCAACTGAGCCAATAGCGCACGGAGTACAAATCGATGATCTTATTGCTACAACGATACAGACTTTGAACCTGAAGGGCTATAAAACAGCCTGGTGCTGCAGTGGTCATGTAAAAGAAGGTTTCGATAGCGCATATATCCAATTTGAATTTGGGGAGATCACCCCGGAGGAATTACCTTCCGGATGGTTCTGGGAAGAGGATGGTCATATGCAGTATCAATATGCATCATGCTCTCCGGATGATCTGAAACAGGAAATAGAAGAAGTGATGGACGATTTGTTCAAGTGGGCAGAATCCCTGCCTTCGACATATTGAGTCAATGTATCTGGAGGCAGTGTTGCTACCTCCAGTTTCTGTTTATTCAGCCGGTCTCAGATACTTATCCACCAGTTTCTCGTACTCTTCCGGCGTTCTGGCGATCTCACGTATCTTCTCCAGTATTGCCTGCTCCTTCTTCGTCATTACAGGCTTTGCCTCAGCCTTCAGATTCTGTTGGAAAAACCCTTCCCCAGGCTTGCTTGTCATAAGCTGATAGAGCTTTGTATCCTTCGGGAAATTGTTCTCAAAAGGCACCAGGGATGATCCAACCTTGATCAATCCGTGCCCCGCGTCCACGTTGGTGATATACGAAAGCTGCCTGTCGGAAATATTCAGGAGCTTGGCAAGCTCGATCCTGTCCGTCGCCGCCTGGTTAAGCATCACTATGAATTCAGAGTTTGACAGCATGGTCCTGGCTGTATGGGACTGCAGCAGGTCCAACACGTTCTGCGTGATGCCCGTACAAAATGCTCCATACTTTCTGACCCTCTTCCAGAGTTTGAACAGGAACTGCGCTGAGTACTCGTGCATGAAGAGCAGATAGATCTCATCGATGAAGACGAAAGTCTGCTTACCCTTCTGCCTGTTCTGGGTGATACGGTTCAGGATGGAATCCAATATGACCAGCATCCCAATAGCCCTGAGTTGTTCGCCCAGTTCCAGGATGTCATAGCAGATCAGGCGGTTATTGGTGTCCACGTTGGTCTGTTTGGCGAAGGTATTCAGGGATCCTCTCGTAAAAAGTTCCAGTTCCAAAGCCAGTGACTTTGCTTCCGGTTCCGGCTGCTTCAGCAGTTCTTCCCGAAAGTCCTGCAGTGTCGGCGGTGTTCCCTGATAGTTGCCCTGCTGATAGAATCGGTAGACGTTCTCCGTGCACCGGTCGATGATGGACTGCTGGCCTTTTGCGAACTTATGCCCTGCAATGATCTGCTCGCAAAGGCTCTGCAGGAACTGTGACTTCTCGATGATTGGATCTGTTTCTCCGTATTCCCTGTTCATATCCATAGCGTTGATATGATTGGATGATGTCGCCGATATCTCGATAACCGAGCCTCCCAACGCTTTGATCAGAGGCGCGTATTCACGCTCAGGATCCACGATGATGATGTCCGCATCCGTTCCCAGAATCAGATTGGTGATCTCATTCTTTGCCGTAAAAGACTTGCCGGATCCGGATACGCCCAGAATGAAGGAGTTACCGTTCAGCAGCCTCCTTCTATCCGCAATCATCATGTTCTTACTGATGACGTTCTGCCCGTAGTAAATGCCGTGACGGTCATAAACCTCCTGTACCCGGAACGGCATGAGGACTGCCAGTGACTCTGTGGTCAACGTGCGGAAGGCATCGATCTTACGCGTGCCGTAGGGCAGTGTGGTCTTCAGCCCGTCCAGTTGCTGCTGTTTCAGGATGCTCATCTGACACAGCTTCTTCCTGACGATGGTCATGATCTCCTCGGTATCGTTATCCAGCTGTTCCTTGGTATCTGCCGTGTGTACCAGTGTCATGACAGCAAACATCATGCGCTGATCCCTGGTGGTCAGATCCTCCAGAAAGTCTCTGGTCTCTTTTCGCTGCTGCTCGATATCATAGGGCAAAACCGCAGAGAAGTTGTTGTTCATGTTTTGCCGTCTCTGCCAGTTGGCGGCATTCGTCTCTACGCCCAGAAGCCTTTGCTCAACGAACTTCACCGCCTCATCGGTGGGGATCGGAATCACATCCACGGAGAGCATCAGGTTCCGATTGATATCCGTAATCTCCGCGATCATGTCATCCCGGATATACGCGGCATAATCGCGCAAAAGCAGGACGCGTCCAAAGCGATCTCCAATTTTGAAATAGTCGCTGTGGTTCTCATAGATGTCCGGGCAGATATAGTCCCGAAAGTCATGTCCCTTCTTCATGTGATCCTTCAAGTCAAAGTAAAAGCTGGTTTCTTCTCCGGTCCGCATGAAGTCATGGATGATTCTGAGGCGTTCTACCGCAGTGATCTCCGTGCACACGGATCCAAGTCTTGCAAAGTGAGCCACCAGATCCGCGCCCACTCTGGCGAAGTAGATACGGGCATCCTCGATATTCTTACGTACCACCGAGATGGTCACGTATTTATCCTGGATGATGGCGTTGCTGCCGGTCGCTTTGTCCAGCAGCATCTGGTTGTACTCCTCACGGTAGTCATTGAGGCCGTCCTCCTGCATCCGGATCAGGATCTGCTCTTCGAAATCAAGTCGGTTCAGCCTGCGGTTATTGATGGTGATCTTCGTGGTGCTCCCGGAATCCAGTGAATTCAGAAGTTCCGAATACTCCAGAAACATTCCCTCCTTGTCATCACGGGAGGCTACCGCGTAGTTGATGTCCGTAAAACGATACATTTTACTGAACTTGTTTTTGCCATTCAAAAAGATCCCGTCAGGCCAGATGGTCTGAATCGGGATCATGTCCTGCACCTTCTTCGGGATGATGAAAGCTTCCCTATCCTGCTTCAGGATGTTACTTAGCGTTTTGATCATGCTTCCTCTTCACCCCTTTCTTTCTGCTTCCCCGTCTGTGAAACGGTCTTTTCTGCTTTTGCTTCGGCTCATGCAAAAGCCTGTAATACACATTGGTATTACCGAAGGTCAGCACCTTCGGGATCAGGAAGGTGCTCCGAAACCACGCCAGAAGGAATCTCTCCGCGGTCATGCCGTTGTACTTAAGAAAACCAATCACGGCAAACGGAAAGGCTGCCAGGATGCAGAGCCAGCTGGTGGTCTCAAGGCCGAGCAAAGGCCTGAGACCAAAATATACACCGACGGCAATCAGACATGCCAGTACAGAAAAAACGAACTGTCTCAGTGACAGTCCGAAGAACATTGATTCCGTATACTCACGGATCTCCTTATTGATCTTCACTTCCAAGACTAGCACCTCCCGGACTCAGCGACGATCGCACCTTTCTCCGCCTGCGGCGTAGCAAGTTCGAACTTCTTCTCGTCTCTGTCATAATGGAAGATGTTATCTGAAAGCACGTCCTTTGGCTCAACAACGGTCTCATTGGCAGTCTTCACCATGCCTGCAAGGTCTTCCCTTGGGAGCCCAGCAGAGTCCGGAATGATCAGCACCTCATGCTGGGAAGATGGGAGCACCGTGTAACTCTCACCGATGACTTCCGCGATATGCTCTCTGGTATCCGGATAGAACAATGCTGCAGATCCAAGCATGCCTGCGGTATTGCTCAGGATATACATGTTGCTCACATCCTCCGGCGGAAGCGGCTCACTTCTCTTCATCAGGTTCTCACCTTCATGGACAAAGAGCGCCTGGTTCATATCCACCAGAATCGGCGGATCGATCAGCTGGGCGTTGTCCATTGCCGCCATGAACAGTTCCCTCTTATCGTAGTTCTGGCTTTCCAGCATGCCCTGTGTCACGGTCGCCCGCCAGGAGCCTTTGTCTCCATCATCCATCTTGATGTCGCAGACCATGGCAAGGCCGTGACCGACGGTCATATACGGCGTTGTCGCCAGAAATTCACGATTGCGCCTGATCTCCAGCAGTCTGACGGTAAGATTGTCCTTGATCCTGTCGTAGTCTAAATCCACTTTCTGTGGTTCCGGCATGCTGAGACTGCCCAGATAAGCATCCTTCAGCTCCGCCGTGAGCGTATGCAGGTCCTCACCTTCTGTGAATCTGGCATAGGCATCGTCCAGATAGATGGTCGGCGCTGCCTCACTCTCTCCTTTTTTGAAGGTCAAGCCGTGATGCTTCTGGTCATTGGATTTCAGGACCACTGTTTCCTGGATGTCCAAATCCTTTGTCAGCTCCTCCGGGAGCATCTGTGTCAGTTCTTCCTTCACATGGCTGATAAACTCATCTCTTGTCATGCTTTTCCCTCTCTTTCTTCATCATTGCGATATATGCCCCGAGCCTGCGCAGCTGACTGCGGCGGTGGGGACTGTTCTTTCTAACGATTCTGTCTGTCAATTGTTTGCCTCCCTTCTTTTTTTATCCAAGTCCCAGTAATTCTCTGGAGATCCGGTCGCTCATCTTGACAGCACCTACCAGTACCAGCATGTTGAACACCAGCTCTCCGACATATTTCCAGACCATGGCGGCCGGAGCCGCATCTTCATCCACTGCCGGCGGACTTCCCGCAAACTTCGTGAATATGATGCACGCCAGTATGATGACTGCGCCTTCCATACACACTGCCGCATAGCTTTTGAGAAAGCCGATGCCGATGCTCTGGGATGGCTGTCCTGCAAAGGACGACAGCGGGATCGGTGAAAGTGCTGTGTACATATACAGCTTGAAAAAACGGCCGTATACGGTCAGGATGATGATGAACGACAGCACCGTGATGAACAGACTGCCGATCAGCGTCACCGCCCATAGCGGGATGCTTTCAAAAAATCCGCACTCTTCAATAGCACTTACCATCTTGTCGGGCAGTGTTGCCTTGCCGATCTTTGCGACTCCTGATGCCTTCATCATGGTACTCATTACACCCTGTGCGATGGTGAACAGTGCCAGCATCAGCTCCAGTCCGTAGGTCACAACGCCCTTGGCAATGCAAAATCGCAGAAACAGCTTCAGCGCATGCTCCGGACGCTTGATCTCGGTCAGGCTGGCAGTCGTCTTCACCACACCTACCAGAAAAAACAAAACGAGCAGTGCAAGCCCGATTGCCTGTACTGCTCCGTTGATCTGGAGTATCACCTTCCATATGCCGCCGCCCTTGAAACTCTGAGGCGACATCAGCAGAAGCTCCCATACTTCCGCCAGTTTCTCGTTCCACGTATTCAGCGCATTGTTAAGATTCTGCACGACCCACGAATCCGACATGTCAGCAGACCTCCTCTCTCTTCTCGTCTTGTGATCACGGTTTCTCTCACCTCCTCTCAAAGTGGTTTTAAAATAAACAAGCTGGTCAATTTTCTGACCAGCTGATATATTTCTTCTTATCTGCACGCTTTTTTCAATATTGTTCTGCTCTTTGCAAAAGCTTGGCGATCACATTGTCTCACCATTAATCTGTTCACTTTGTCTATGAAAGTGCTTTCTTTGGTTGTGTCTAAAATCACTAGTTGTTTGTTTAACTCTTCCATTGCCCCAAGAAACACTCCTCTATCATATGCTGCTATCATTAACTTTGATGAAATAGGATAATAAATGACATTACTCGGACCCAAAAAATCAAGATGCGATGGCACATCATCAGAATCATTTATGCTCCCCAAAGTAAAAGGATTGTCACTTGTGATGAACTCATTATTTCCTTCAATACGAAAAAGTATCCAATACCTGCTCGCAATCATTCTTGCATATTTCATTAATCTTTCTGGGTCCGTGAGCACCTCCGCATATACCATCATTTGGAAATCGTCTGAGGATATCTTCTCTATAGCATCTGCAAATTCATCTTCTCTAATTCTATCGCCTATTTCCTCTCGGGCCCCATCGATTATTTCGGGAATAACTTTCTCTGCAAAGACCTTTGTATATTTCCTCCCTGTCCTTCCTCTGAACAATTGATATATCATGAGAATGGCTATTTCAATTCTAGTGTTATCATCAATTACTTCAGAACGATTCATTATAAGAGCGCTAGTAGATGTCTTGATCAACCTATCAACCTTTTCATACCTTGGTTCTATTTCAGTCGCATAAAAATCTTCCCATGCCAACTTATTCTCACTCAACTCCAAAGTATACCAATCCTTTTCCACTGCAGCATTCTTAATATTGTCTTCATGTATCTTCCCATTTTTCTTGTCATAGGTAAAAAGGTATTGACCATTCTTCCTTTTCTCTGAAAAATTCTTCAAATAAGCCCGGGGGACTGTGTGTTGCCGTTTAGTAATGTTCACAGGTTCTCCTCTTTTTAGTTCACTCTTGTTATAGTTCCGTTTATTACATAATACACTAGTTTTCCCTCTCACAAAATAGCCCCATTAAACGATGCAGTCAAGCTGGTAAGTATTCACCAGCTTGACTTTTACTACCAGCTATCATCCAACAATCATATTCAGAATCTCTTTGGTGAATGTGATGATGATCCCACCTGCGAGGGTCAGAAATCCATTTGCCCTCTGGCTGGGGTCATGCGACTTCAGCGACAGACCGACCTGCATGATGCCAAGTCCCAGCAGAATCAAGCCGATGGCTCTGATCAGACTGAAGATGAAATTGGACAGGTTGTTCACTGTCTGGATCGGATCCCCAGCCGCATAGCAGATGCCGGCTCCAATCGTAAAGCACAGCACCATTGCCACATACATCACCAGCCCCAGCCGCATGGTGCTGGTGCTCCCATTCAGATTGATGATTTTATTTCTGTTCTCCATTGATGCTATTCTCCTCCTTCTCCTTTGATGTTATTTCCTTTTCCACGTCCTCTTCTGACAGCAGCTCATAGCCTGTGTCCGGGATATCGGCCATTTCCTCCGAGAATACCGTGTCAAAGGTCAACGCAATCGTATTAACAGCTTCGCTCGTATCTCCATGCACATACGGATCTGCCTGTCCATCCGCTGTCAGCGCTACGTTCGGATGGCGCAGTATCTCATACTTCAGATCCTTCACCGGCCGTTCTCCACGAATAAAGAGAAGCGCGTAACGGTTATCCAGCATCCGCACTTCCTCCGGAAGCATGAGCTCCCGACCGGCATTCTGATCATTCTTCGAATAATTACCGTTCCTTCCGAAACTCCTGCCGTAAGTGTTCGTGTCGATGGTTGCTTTTCCCATCAGCTCACTGACATACTTGTGAGTCGCCTGTTCATTACCGCCGAGATAAACGAACTCATCACAGTTGCCGACAACACTTTCCCAGTCCTTTTCATAGAGTGCCTTCAGCTGCGTCAGGTTCTGCAGGATGATGCTGACCGACACACCTCTGGATCGCATAGTCGAAAGGATCTTCTGAAAGTCATCGGGCATGGCGATGTTGGGAAACTCATCCAGAAGAAACTGCACATGCAAAGGCAGACTGCCGCCATATTTCTTATCCGCCAGCTCAAACAGTTGCTGGAAGAGCTGGGTGTACAGAATGGACACCAGAAAGTTGAAGGACGTGTCATTGTCCGGGATGATGGCGAAGAGTGCCGTTTTCTTCTCCCCAATGGTGTTGAGTTCCAGTTCATCTGTGATCGTCAGTTTCTCAACACTTTCCAGATTGAACTTCTCCAGTCTCGCCGCCAGCGTGATCTGAATGGACATCAGTGTCTTTGCCGCGCCGGAATGATAGGCGTCGTAGTATTTCAGCGCGATGTGTCCCGGATCCGTCTGTCTCAGATCACTGAACAGGGAGTCCAGGGCACTCGGTGCGTTGTCTTCCTCATCCACTTCCCCGGCGCGAAGCATCTCCATGACCATTGCAAAGTTCTGCTCATCGGTTGGTGCTTCGTACTTCAGATAAAACATCAGGGCTAGCAAAAGCATCTGGGCCGACGTGTCCCAGAATGGATCGCTCGACTGTGCGCCTTTTGGCGTAGTCGATTTGAACAGATTCGTCGCCAGCCTTTGCACATCGTTATCATCTCTCAGATAAACGAAGGGATTGTAGCAATGACTCCTCTCCATGGAGATCAGATCCAATACGCGTAAGGAGTAGCCCTTGTCTATCAGCATCTGGCCGGTATCGCGAAGGATTTCTCCTTTCGGATCCAGGATGACCATACTGCATTCTGCTGCCTGCATGACATTCGGTTTCACAAAGAAACGTGTCTTGCCTGCGCCACTGCCGCCGATGACCAGTACATTCAGATTCCTCCGGTGCTTCTTCCCATCAAACCCGATCCGGACATGCTGGGTCAGGATCTTGTTCATGCTGTCCGGCTTTTGCCTGTACTTCCGGTTCACAGATGCGGCATCGCCCCATCTGGCCGATCCATGTTCCTCTCCGCGCCTGTAATTCTTCCTGGACGACAGCCAGATGAAGATTCCCATCGCGTATGCCAGAAGGCAGAAAAGGACAGCCCGAAAGCTGTCCTCTGCCCACCGGAACTGCAAAGGCCGGGCGAAGATCTCATCGATCTGCCGGAACACCTCAAACAGATTTCCGTTCCAGTATGGCGCAATCAGAAGTGCGATCCATACCACCGGAAGTATGCCGATTAATGAAGCGACGAGAATCTCCCGATTATCTTTCATGGGTCTCCTTTGCCTGCGCTGCCTTCTGCTTTTCCAGCATTCTCTGGCCGATGGCTCTGGCGAACTTCTCCGCCTCTGCTTCGGTGAGCGTGATGCCTCTGGACATGCGCTTGTGATCCGGATCCCATTCTCTCACATCCACCTTGGGCTTTGTCCCGTTCCAGGACACCAGATTGACCTCGCGGGTCCATCCGGTCTCGCTCGTGTTGAGCACTGCAATGTGTTCTTTGATCTCAAACGTGATCTCTTCTCTGTTGTTTTCGCGTTCTGTCATATGTTACCTGTCCTTTCCCGGTGCCTTCCTGACGGGCACCGATTTCACTGCGTTTCTGACTGCTTCGCTCGCCTTCGGATCAAGCGTCTTGGCTCTGGCTCGGTCACGCTCTGCTTTCGCACGCTCATGATCCGCCCGGTACTGCCCCAGCTTTTCTCTTACCGAAGGTCTAGTCTGCTCCCCAGTCTTCCCATTTGATCGGCCGTCCTGCTTCAAGTCTGGCGCGGACAGAGGGCCGCGGTCTGTCTTTGCCGAAGTGGGGTCCGGCCTTTGCTCTTTCTGTGGCACGCTCTTCGGAAACACACTGTCCTTTTCTCTTTCGATGCTCGTTGTTACGCTGCCCTGATCCACTGTGGCGAAACGGAACCGCTCCGTAATGCGCTGGATCTTGGCTGCGTCATCTGTTCGGGCGATCACATCCACAGCTGCCTTTGGATCCGGATTGTTCTTATCCTTCAGCACGCAGTACAGCACGCCGTACCGCTTTGCCTCCTGAGAGAACTTCTTCAGATCCTCCTGCCGGATGGTGAATACCTTCAGGTCTTTACCGGATTTCAGCATACTCGTGAGTCTTGCCTTGCCTTTTGTCTTCTGTTCCTGTTTCAAGACTGCGTACAAAAGCAGGCCGATGTTCTTGGCCCCGTTTCCTGAGATCTTCGCGGCGACCTCCACGCCTTCCAGCGAAAGCCTGACGATCTGTTCAGCTGCGTCTCCTCCCGGATTCATCTTTCATCACTCCTTTCTCTGATTTTTTCTACCTTTCCTGTTCCTTCTGCTTCTGCCGGTCACGGTCGATGGTCGCGAGATTCTCTCTCACATGTCCCGACCGCTCTCGGATCTGGCCACACACCTTCACTTCCCGGCGCAGTTGTTTCAGCTCTGACGTAAGCGCTTTGATCTGCTCTTTCGTTTCCTCTATCTCCTCTTCCGGAAGCACACGCCTTGCTTTCCTTCGCAGTTCATCCCTCCTGGCAGTGATGTCTGCCATCTTCTCTTCCACCTTCGCCACATGCAAAGAAAGATCCTCGTCGGTGCTGATGTGGTACCTGCTGAGCAGTTTCGCCTGCTCGCTGTACTGATCGCACTTCAGAAGATCTTCCTTCAGGGCGATATGAAGTTTCGTCGGGCTCTGTCGGTACTTCGGCAGATATCCCAGCTCATAGCAATAACGGAGATACAGCTTCTCCAGCCCGGACCGTCCCATGATGCGGTCGATCCGTCTCTTCAGGCTGTAGTTGTTCGGGATGTGATACTGCTGCCGGAGTCGCACGGCACGGATACTGATGTCATTGTCCGCGATCCGTTCCTCGATTCGCTCTCTGGTGTATTCATCCCCCAGCTTATGGATCCGGATCGTCTTTTTCCAGCCTGGCGGAACGAGTCCCCAGTACTTTCTGGAAGGATCGAAGTGCAGCAGATAGCCACGCTTTCTGAGTTCTGACTTGAACTCCTCCATGTTGACCGACAGCGCAATGGCTTCGTCAATGGCCTGCCTTGCCACATTGTGTCTGGTCGGCATACCGGCCTGCTCCATCTTATACAGATACTGATTGACGCCCCTGCCTCTCGGTCTGTCGATCGTCGAAAGACCGCGTTCCCGGCAGATCCGGTCACTGACTTCACGCATCCTCTGATAGGACTCTCGGCAGTCGTGATAACGCCTTCCATCCTTAAAGGATACGGAGTTGATGACGAAGTGGTTATGCGCGCACTTTGTGTTTACATGTGTTGCGATCACGACCTGAAAGTGCTCGCCCCATAATTCTTCTGCCAGCCGGATCCCGATCTCATGTGCCTCCTGCGGAGTGACTTCCCCTTGCTTGAAGCTCTGGTATCCATGGAAAGCAACAATGCCGCCTTCCTTATCAAAGCGCTGCTTCACCATCTGGAATTCATCCCGCGCAAAGGCTTTGTTGCAGTTCAAGGTAGATACGAAGTACTTCAGCTCAGTCTTGTCCTCGTTGGCAGCGTACTCGATAACATCATCCAGCGCCTGCAGTTTCTCCTGCGAGTGTTCTGCTTTTGCAGCAGGGTTCGCCGTCTTCTCCTCATTGCTGACGTATTCGATCGGAGCGGACAGGCTCCTTCGGATCGGCCAGATCTTCGTTACTGCCATGACGGATCCGTCCTTTCCGGAAGCAGATACCGTTTCTCGATGGCATGCTGAAATGCGTACCACTTATTTGCCTCCTCCTGCAGGAGCCTTTGCACCTGCGGATCCGTGATCCGGCTTTCCATCAGTTGCAGCCTGTCTCCCATGGTCCTGATCAGCTCCATTGTCTTATAGAACTGTTCGTCCGGCGCCGGCCTCGGCGTGTAGCCTTTGATCAGCATGCGGATGAATGAGGATTCATCCATACAGGCAGCTGATACCTTCTCCTCAAGGTCTGTCTTTTCTTCATTAGTCAGCCAGACCTGAACTCTGCGTTGTCGTTTTCTCATGTCACTGTATCACTCCTTTCTGTGTGCTCCCGTCTGTGCTCCCACGTGTGCGTTCATGTGTGCTCTCATCTGTGCGCCCAACGCGCACGAGGGGTTTGGGGTCTTCCCCAAGGTCGCCGGACTGCGTGTGAACGCAGGAAGGCAGTGCTTGTTAAATTTAAGCAGACTCTTCTGCGCATCTTTCTCCATGTGCGTTCACCTCTCCTGGTCTTTCGGTTTTGATGCCGGCCCCGGCTCATATTTCTCAGCGAAAATGCCGTCTTTTCCCTGGAAAAACATCTCCGGAAGCTCGAACTTTTTTCGGAATTTCTCTTCCAGATCTTTTGGAAGTGACAGGAATTTTTCACTTTCGATCGGTGCGTAACAAATAAAAAAAGGCCCTGCGATGATATCCAGAACCTTCCCGTTTTCATCCTGTATTGCGCGGTTCATCTGCCGTCGTTTCATCTTTCCTTCGTCGTCACAGATTATGGCTACATCTTCTACACGCGGATCGTTTTCATCGTAAAACGGCATATATTCTTCAATCATTCCGCCCACGGTTTCCTGCATGGATCTGAGATCATCATTGATCTCGATGACCTCTGCTTTCTCCATCGGGCGGCATACGATGACCCTGATCTGCTCCTGTTCTTTTACTTCAAACTCGCTGTGTTTGCTTCTCTCTGTCGCAAATGCTGCAGATAATCGTTGCAGTCTTTGCCGATCGGAGGTGGTTCATTGCGGATTTTGTAGTAGGGTTTCAGCTGATCAGCGATGGATACTGCCGCGTTTCTCCCTGCAAAGTCAGCATCCAGATGCAATGCAATCGCACTGACTTCTTCATGCCTGTCCAGTGCCTTTGTCAGCGCTGCCGGAAGTTTCATCAGCTGCGTTCCTCTTCTGGAGACATATACACCGCCCAGTGAAACCATCGGTTCTGCTCTCCACTCCCCCGTTCTCTGTTTCATGATCGTGGCAAAGGAAAGCAGATCGATAGCGCTCTCGAATACGTGAATCGTGCTGCCGGCACGGTCGATCCGGAAGGCATATTTCTTATCTGATCCTGCTGCCTCGCCCATGATTTTCTCGGGTCTGGTCGCTCTGAAACTTGCGTATCTCGGCACCTGATCATGGTCATAGCCAACAAAAATGCAGTTGTGATATGGGAGTGATTCATAGAGAAGTCCCTCCCGGATACAGCTTTCGACGACCTCCCGGTCGATGCCTCTGCCTGTCAGATAGCGGATGATCTGATCATTGCTTCTTGATTTCTCCGGCAACAGCAGACGTTTTTCGACCCGTTTTTCCTGCCTTTGCGCATCAAAAAACGAAGGGCTTTTCCCCTCCGTATCCAGTATCATTCCCATTGCCTGAAGGAATGGGATTTCCTTGACTTTGACCAGATAATCCAGGGCCGATGCGCCTCCGAATCCCCTGCTCCACCAGTTCCATTTACCATTGGAGATCTTCAGGCTGTCATGTTCCCTTGTGCAGTATTCGTTACCGGATACATGCACCAGTTCTCCCGGATCATGCAGTCTGAGATAAGTCAGAAGATCCATTTCTCTGGCCTTTGCGATCTGTTCTTCTGTGTAATATGGCATGCCTTTCACCTGCCTTCATCGCGAGACTTCTGCTTCTCACGGCTTGCCTGCTTTTGCAGAGACTGATCAATCGCTGTGATCATTTCATCAGAAGCAGAACGGATCCTTTCCAGAGAATCCTTCAGCTCTTTCGTGTCCTTGCCGGATGCCCAGGATGCCAGATACGGAAACGTATAGTCTCCGGAGTCAACGATAGATAGTGCACTGCCGACACAGAACGCGATGCTTTCTGCCTCTGTTTCCTTGTGCCTGCGGTCAATGGGATGCTCCGAATCAGTTTTTTCTCTGGTATGGTATGTGGCGTGACTTACTTCATGCAAAAGCGTTTTGATGGTCTGCGCCTGGCTCATTCCGGACTGGATCGCAATGCGCTTTTCTCCATCATGGTAGTATCCTTTGGCACCGCTTTCGATCTCTTCAAATCGGACCGGAACCGGGCTGATGCTGACCAATGCGTTAAAGATCCTGTGGTAATCTTTGACGTCTCCGGACAGCTCATCCACTCCGATTGACGGCAATTCTTTTCCCTCTGTCTGCTCCAGAGCGAATACCGATACTACTCGGAATCCTGTCAGTTCCATCATTTTCGGATCACCGTTTTCGTCTTTTTCTTCTGTCTCGACTTTATACTTACATGGTGCCAGGATCTTGATCGCCTTCTCGCCTTTGCGGACCTGTCTGCCGAAGTTCTGCTGCCAGGATCTGTAGCCTGCAACTGCAGTCGCTGCAGGATATTGAGCTGAAATCAGCAGGCAGTTGTTCAGCGAATAGTTGTGGAACTTGCTCATACAGGCAAGGTATTCCTTGTAGCGATCGCTTTCAAAGACCGCCTTCACACCTTCTTCCAGCTTTTCGGTAAGCTCCTTGATCCGTTCTTTCTGATATTTCCTGTCCGGACTTCTGTTGTGTTTCTGATCTGTCAATCTGGATTCCTCCCTTCTTACTCATACTCATATGTTGCTATGTCCTCATAGGGACAGAATGGTGTATCCTTCAGCATAGCGAACAGGTACTGCCCGTCATATGGGCATCTGTTTTTATGCTTGGGACAGCTATCCATGCAGCAATCGTTGTAACAAAAAAGATGAGGATTTCTCCTCACCTGTTTGACGTATCTACTTAGCTTGCTTACCATTTTCGCATATTTCCTTTCATGTTTTTCTTAAAATGAAAAACCGCTGACGTTATTGCCAGCGGCAGATGTAATGTCGAAGGATTACCATCTAGTTCTATCCTTTATCTTAGGAATACATAGTTATAATTATTATTGTTTGACATCACGAAACAGCCATGATATAAATATACGCAGTGCTGATGGCCCAATTAAGTTACTGCTTGGTATTTCCGAAAGGAGGTGCGCTATGCGTGACAAAGAGGTCATCATCGCTGGTCTCAGCCTTGCGACAACAATCATTGTTGCCGTCAAGGAAGTGGCTATCGCTTACATTAAGCGTTAGTTCCTGTGCCCAGTAGCACTTGGGCACATGGTCGTTATGGCCATGTGTCTTTTTATAGTTCTTCCTTTCGTGATTCTTTCGTAAACGGATTGTCATAAATCAAAGTTGCTTTTCTTATCCTACAATCACCTTGATTACGGCATTCAGTCATGCATTGCTTTAATAAGCCTTCTACCATATCAAACATCGTTTTCCAGTCTTCTGAAGAATTCCATACAAACTCCTGTCGCACAAAATCACCCTTTATATTTCCTAATTCCACTTGCCGCTCTTGGTCGCCTTGTCTATTAATTCCTTTAAAGGAATATGTCAATATCCAACCAGACGGTTTCTTTTCCATACATGGATTCATACTACTTTCATGAAGCCAAAAGTCTAACACTTCAGCCCCTTCGGGAATCCAATTCATTTTTAATTTTAAGTGTTTTGAGATTTGATCAAACAACTCACTTTCATTTGCTTTTATGCTTTCAGGTGTATTATAAATGCCTAACTTTTGAAGTTCTTTCTCGTTAAGTTTCCAACTCCCAAGTATGAGAAAATATAGGTTGATTGCGTGTGATCTTATTTCCTTAACAACGCCCTCTTTGTTCAAGTTGTCTTTATGAAAATATCCATTTCTATATTTAATCCGCCAGTCGTCAAGTGCATCAATAATATACCCTTTTGCATTCTTTTCACCATGAATAAGATCAGTATTGAACGAAATAAAATCTTCAAGTTTTTTTAAGGCACTATTTACATATGCTTCGTTTTTTGTCGTAAAGGATGCTACAAAGGCTTTTCCATCCTTGAAGTGCGCAATTTTTCTGTTAGGCTCGTCTTTCGAAAATGAGATAAGTTCATATAATAGTTGTTCCACGGATTTTATATACCCTGCAACAATACCTGTCTGATCCAAGCTATCTGTAATTTGATGTATCCTATAGTTCCATTCAGAACTCAAGAAACTGCTCGCAAAATTCAGGTTGCTTCCCATAGTCATGTATCTTTTACCATCTATGTAATTACTATATGCCAAGTTAAATAACGCATCACCCATTACATTTTTGTATTCTTTTGAATAGTTCCACTCGGCCAATTCCTCAACAATCTTCTTCTTAAACTTTTCAATCTTTTTTTCGGTGGGGATTACAGTACTATTTAATCCTATGCTATTTTGAGCATCTTCATTAAATTGTGCAACATTCTCCAAAAAAACCAAATACTCTTCCTCTGAAATATATGATTCAAAAAATTCTCTTATTGTGAGAATGGAAAGGTTGCTATCATATGATTCTCTATCTATCACAAGCGTATCGTGAATTATCCTGTTGGCATTAACATCTTTTGGCTCTGTTAAGCTAACGATGATAATCTCATCATAGCGATTATCTGCGCCTCGTAAATGTATATTCCTTTCCAGCTCAGTCGTTGTATCAAAACAAATAAACACACATACTCTTTTATTCTGTATGTTCAATATAAACGCTTGTATTCCACCTGCCTCGCTTTTGATGCAGGGGATACATTCAATTTCGCTAGACTTGAGTACCCTTGACAGTAGCAATGCCACTGTCTCTAATACTCTATATTCATTTGCAGAAACGATACTGCTATGTGCGTAGTATTCATCGCCGGCGATCTTAAAAATCGGATTGAAGTCGTCCCTTATCATGGGATAAGTATTTGATAGAGCTTCGCTGCTACCTTCGATTATTGGAAGTAATGAGTAATTAAATGCATATTCATATAACTTTTCGTATGCCATTGTATATCTCCATTTCCTTGATTCTAGCTAATTGCCAAAAATATTATATACCATAATAATCTCCAGAAATCATTTATATGCTTCTTCTTGATTAATAAATTGTTTATATGCACCTTCTTATACAATGTTTTGTAATGTATCGGCCTTGCTTAAGCAAGGCCCTGTTGTTCACCGCTCACAGATCTCTGAGCGCATGTTCTGCCTGATTTCATCCATGAGTCCGTTAGCCTTGAAGCTGAACATTTCTCCTGATCCGCCTGCTATGATGCAGTGATCCAGGAGCGGTATATCCAGGTATTTCCCCGCTGTTACAAGCTTTTCTGTTACCGCTTTATCCTCTTCACTGGGCTCCGGATTGCCGCTTGGATGCACATGGAAACAGATGAATGAGCCAGCGTTAGACAGGATCGCCGACTTGAATACTTCGCGACCATTGACCATGGAAGCGTTCAGTGTCCCTACGCTGCAGACATTCATGTTGATGATCTGCCCGTTGGTTTTCAGATTCAGGATCCCGAATACTTCCCGGTCATACGTCGCGAATTCTTTGGCGATGACCTCCATCACGTCCTGTGGCGTTGAGACCGGTGTCTCACTGTACAGGGACGGTTCCCGGACCATCCGGATGTTCACGACACGTATCTCATTCTGTTTTTCTTTGGTCCTGCTCATTGGTCAGTACCACCTCCATCGTGATCGAATAGACCGTGCCTTCCGGAATCTCATCGATGATCTTTTTCAGTTCTTCCCGGCTGCTTACTTCGATCGTCTCGCCCTCTTTTCTACACATGCTGCCCCTCCTTTAGCGCAGGTTTTGCATCCGATCCATCGCACAGATATGCAATCTCGCGATGTGCCTTGATGGCATCCTGCAGGTCGATGATCCCGCCGATATCATCATCCAGTCCGTGATTCCGGGCTGCTCGCATATCGATTGCCAGGATCTTCTTATGTGTATCGAACCCCCTGTCGCTGAGCCTTGTAAGTGTCTTGAGTTTCGTCTTGTTGATTGCCATTTACATCCTCCTTTTTCTTTATGTCATCGATTATATCGATCAGACAGTATCCGCAGAACCTGGCCTCGCGGTTCCTGTAGATACAGTTTTCCGGGCATAGTCGCATTGCTTTTGTCCTGCCTTTGCTCATGAGTATGTGCCCGGTTCCATCATTTCGAAGCCGTAATCCGTGAACGCGTACCAGTGGGTATGGTCGAACTTATCATCGTTGAATACAGCTCTCATGATGATGCCTTCCTCGGTGAGCTTTTTCAGTGATCTGCGGGCCATATCCACGCTCATGAACGGCAGCGCAACAGTGATCATTCTCTGTGAGATGCGTGTCCACACTCTGCCGTTACGCTCGATGGATTCCAGATCTCTGTCCAGAAGCTCCCATAAATACGTTGCAATCACGGATTCTCTCAGGCCGTAATCTCTGGCGATATCCTTATTAAACTCGATCGTGTTTACCATTTTCTTTACCTCCATATGGTGAAGGGAGACGGTCATCCGCCTCCCTGTTTACTTTATTCTTCTGTTTCTTCACTGTCGTCTTCGCCGGACTTTCTGCGTCTGTACAGTCCGTATGCAAAGACTGCAGCTGCAAGCATCAGTACTGCCGCGATCAGGATCGGCGCGTCGTCCCCGGTCTTCGGGGAATGCTCGATCGGCGTTCCCGGCTTGACCACCTTGATGGTCTGGCCTTTGTCCTTCAGGTCCTTATGCTCCGCGACGATAACGCCCGGCGTCTTGCTCACATCATCACCTTTTTTGTAGCCTTCCAAGCGGTAGGCAGTTTCAAAGGCAACAAGTTCCTTTCCTTCCAGGCCTTTGGTGCTGATCTCAAATTCGACCTTCACCTTGCCGTTTTTCAGTAGTGGCTTAAATGGTTTGCTCATAGATGCCACAGGCGTTCCGTTCTCCACAAGTGGATCTCCTGTATCCTTGACCATGAGTGTTCCGTACACCACATACCACTGGGAAGTGTCCAGCCCTTTGTATTCCACCGTGTCGACCAAGATGGTCTTGTCCGATGTCACAACAGACTTGTTGTTCTTCTGGTCCGTCAGCGTGGTGCCGATCTCCGGTTTCTTCCAGGTGACGGTCTGCCCTTCGT
Source organism: uncultured Eubacteriales bacterium (assembly GCA_902763505.1). Classification (GTDB taxonomy): domain Bacteria; phylum Bacillota; class Clostridia; order Peptostreptococcales; family Anaerovoracaceae; genus Lentihominibacter. The sequence goes on from CACWSO010000004.1 coordinate 160,714, forward strand.
CGTTGATGTCCTCATGCTTTGCGGTGAGATGTCCCTGCGCGTCATAGAGAGTCTCAAAGACTACAGTCTCCTTGCCACCCAGGTCGCTTCCGTCGAACTTGAAAGTGACAAAAGCTCTGCCCTCTGCCGCGGGCGCTGTGAATGGTCGTTCTGCTGTGATTTCTTTGCCGGAAGAGTCTTTGATGACTTCGCCCGTGGCCTTATCCATGAGTTTTCCCTTAGCAGTATAAGTCTCGCCTTTCTTCAGACCTTTGTATTCGATCACATCCGTCAGCTCGATCTCTTTCTTCGGAAGAACGTTTTCTTTGATTCCGTTTACAGAGGCCATGGTCCCGATCTCCGGAACGTCATCTGTGATCGTTTCCAGATCCACGAACCCATTCTGGGACTTCTGATCCACAGTGAAATAGAATCTCTGCAGTGAGTATCCTTCATTGGCCTCACACGGCATTTCCTCAAGGATATACGAATCGTACGGAAGCGCTCCGAAGCTGCTGTTCATGGCAGCCTTGCTTCCGAATTCGCCGGTACCGAACCATACGCCCTGCAGGATCTGCTGCGCTCTCTTCTGTAGGTCTTCCGTTTTGATGTCCTTAGCCTCAAGCAGATCATCAAACGGGTTCTGGACTCTCGCCGTGTCTGCGTCTTCATCCTCGTCCAGATCTCCCGCGGCTCTCCTGTCTTTTGTGGAGAAGAAGCCGTTCTTATCGGTCACGACCACATGAGTCTCCTCGTTGGTAACGCTGATGATCTTGAATGGCACGAAGCTGAAACGCTTGGAATCGCCGTCGCCGATCTTGGTGCCCTGCACGTCAGATCGGTACACGTAGTTATCGAAGGTCAGAGCCGCCTCATTGGCGCCGTCATCATAAGCGTAAATGGTTCCGTCTTCTCTGACTTCAAACATGTGCTCTGTTTTATCGGTTCTCTGGTAAGTGGCATTGGTCTTTGACTCACGGATTGTATAGGTTCCGTACGGAAGGTCATCGCTGAGGGTCTCTGCAGTGTATGCCTTTTTATCCTCGTTCCAGTAAACCGTGATCTTACCGACATCCTCACCGGACTTCACCCTTTTGATGGCTCCCGATTCGAACAGTTCTGCCTTGGATTTCAGCTCTTTCCAGTCAACCTTGTCAGTCTTGTTATCCAGGTCTTTTCTCACGACCACATCGCGTCCGGAGACGTTCTTGATGGTCATGACGATGCCGTTCAGGGTGGCTCCGCCAAGAGCTTCAGACTTCTTCAGTTCCTTATCACGCTTGATGATCTGCACGCCGCCGCGCTTGACTGCCTCTCTGATCTTGTCCGCAGTCAGATCGATCATCTCACCGTCCGTGCGGATGCGGAAAGCTCTGGACCACTTCTCATTGAGCAGATATCCTTCGCTCGGTTTAGTCTCCTTCACAAGATAGGATCCATAGGGGAGGGCCTTTTCCGCGGATGCCGCGATGCCCTCTTCGTCTGTTTTGATCACAAGGGCTGCGCCGTCTACCGCGATCTCCTTACCATCCACCATGATGGATTCCTTGGATTTGTTGTAAATGGTGAACTCCGCGCCAGCCAGCGTGGCATCGCCCTGAGCGTAGTTTTCGTCCAGATCATTGTCGATCTTGGACAATTTCACGCCGCCCCGGATGATGGTCTCATCGCCCTTGATGGACTCGTTGTAGGTCTTTACATGGAGATTGTCCGTGCCGTCCTCTGTGATATGGACGACCAGTTTCTCACTGTTGAGAAGATACCCTGTAGATGGCGTCACTTCCTGAATGATATAGGTCCCCAACGGATAGCAGATCTTGCCGTCCTTGTCCTTATAGAAGGCGGAATTGGTCTTGCCTTCCACAGTAACCGGCGACTGGCCGCTGATTTTACCGTTGGCGTCCGTTACCAGATGCCATGTGGCTGTCGCGTTTCCGGATCCTTCGGCGGCAGCAGCTGTACTGTACTGTCCGTCATAGTAGCTGAACTTATAGATGGCTCCTTCCAGCGTGGCATCGCCTTCCCCATGATCATGGGGATAGCCGGCCGGATTCTTTGTCAGAAGCAGGTTTACCAGATCCGTGATCGGCTCTTCCTTGGCCGTGAAGGTCGTTGTCTCATCGGATTCCACGTTCACGGTATAGGTTGACGTATCTTTCGCGTATCCCGGAGGCGCTGTCGTTTCTTTGACTGTGTAGGTTCCCTCCGGCACATCGATGGTGTTACTGGTCCCATCTTCCTTTACGGTCAGTGTCCCGACGGACTTTCCGGAAGAGTCATAAACGGTGTAAACTGCGCCTTTAAGACTGTAGCAGGCATTGCCGTTTGTGATGCTTGTTCTGTTAGATGCTTTCTTCATGTTGATATGGCCCGGTGCTTCCAGATATCCGACGATCATGTCCTGAACACCGGACATATAGCAGATGAATATTTTGAAGCTGTCCGGAACAGCATCGTCCTTAGCGGAATCCGGAGACCACATGGCATCGCCCAGTCTCTTCGCCTTTGTCCAGACTTCTCCAAGGTCTGATGCGTGAGTGCCGCCCCAGGTCGCCATATCTGATGGTCTTCCCGCATAGATATATGACAGCGCCATATGCGCGATACCCCAGTCCTTGCTGAAGTTTCCGGTGTAATATGTTTCCTTGACGTTCTTCACGTTGTTGTCGTAACCGGGATAGGACGGTGAATAGTAGACGACGTTTCTCAGGGCGTTCCATTTGCCCGTATCGTTATCGTCCGTGATGACCTTGTCTACGGTCACGGTGCCGGTTCCCGGAGATGCCTTGGATGGCTGCACACAGTAGGAATACCGGGTGCCCAGTTCATCGTCCAGATCACACTTACGGGAGTTACTGTAACCGCCGTTGCCGGAACCGTATGTGATCTGTCCACCGTCCCAGACAGTGTATTTGCTGCCTTTCTTTCCTGTAAAGGCAGCGTAGGATGGATCTGTGATCATGGGCACGATCAGGCTGAAGACCATCAGCACTGCCATTCCCATGGTCAGGATCCGTTTCAGATTATCTTTGTTTGCATATTCGGTCATTGATGCCTCCTCTCTTAGATCATGACTGCCAGAATGATGAACGGCAGCGTCAGGACTCCAATGGCCCCTGTCAAAACCCAGGCGATCCTGGATGCCGCTTCCTCTGACAGCGCTACGTAGATGCCGTCGTCGCATCTGCAGATGATGGTTTCTTCGTTTGGTTTTGTCTCTTTCATAAATCTCCTTTCCCGCATTCAGGACATGAAAAAAGACCTGAATCTCGATTGAAACTCAGGTCTGTCATGATCTGTATTGCGTTGTGGTTTAAATATATATTCTCTTTTTCCGTTAGTACTGGTTGTTTAAACAGGTTGGGTTACAGGGAAGGATCGTGGAAAACGTGCTCTCACTGCGAATTCCCTATCTCGCATCATCCCTGCTCTTCTGCTTTGCCCGGTGTCTTCCGTAAAACTCCATGGCCGCGGCTACATAGTCTTCACGCTTGGAAACAGGAAGATCCGGCGGGAACAGTCCCTTGAAACGTTCTCCCCGAAGCACGATGCGCTCCCTCTGGTTCGGTTTTTCCTCCAGCATGATCGCTTCGATGACCTCCGGCGTGAGCTTTCCCTCATCCTGCATCCGCCTCATGCGGATGGACTGGGCGTGAGACGGACTGCACTGCTCCATATCCATGCACTCCCAAAGCTCGCCCTGGATCGTTTTAGGCAAATAAGATATCTCGACTGCAGGTCTGAGTGCGATCTTTCCCTCATCGACCATGTCAAGAAGTTCCGGGATCAGCTCTGTCAGGCGGATATAACGGCGCACTTGAGTTTGACTATCTCCCGATTCACGTCCTATTATCCCCGCTGACTCCTGTCCTATTAACTTCCGACCCACTGGGTTGGAAGTTAAATCTGTCCTTTGCCCTTGCCTGTTCATCGCCTCCAGCCGCATCTTATACGCGAAAGCCTTTTCACTGGGTAGGATGGTCGTCCGCTGGAAGTTCGATTCCACCATGAACACGGTCGCCTCGTCCCGGTCCATGTCCACGACCTCACAGCGCAGGCTTTCCATGCCTGCAAGCTCGCATGCTCTCATCCTGCGGTGTCCCGATAGCAGCTCATACCTTCCGTCTTCTTTCTTTCGAACAGTGGCCGGTGTGATCACTCCGTTCGCCTTCACGGATTCCACGAGATTCATCATATCCTCATCATCTCTGACATGGAATGGATGATCCGGAAACGGGTCGATCTCTGAAATCGGGATCTCATAGATGCGCTTGAGTTTCGCATCATCCCGTTCCTCCTGTGAGGAAAACAGTTCATCGAGCGATGGAAGCCTCATCTCTTCGTTTCTGTCTTTCGCCAAGCTTCATCACCTCCTTCGTCAGCTGCTCGTAGGCAATGGCGGGTTTGCTGTCTGCATCATAAGCGAAAATGCTCTTTCCGGCCTTTGTGGCTTCTGCTGCTTTCACGGCAACCGGGATCTGTGTATCAAAGATCCTGAGCATCAGTCCGTAATTGGTGCGGATCGTATTGATCACCTCTTTGGCCAGGTTGGTCCTGCTGTCCACCAGCGTCATCACGATACCCGCAACATTCAGGCCTTCATTGGTATGCGTCCTGACCATGTTGATGCTCTTCAGTAGCTGTGTCATTCCTTTGGCCGGCAGGTACTGCGCCTGCACAGGGATGATCACGCTGTCTGCTGCTGTCAGCGCGTTGATGGTGACCATGCCCAGAGACGGCATGCAGTCGATCAGGATATAGTCATAATCCTTTTTTACATCCTTCAGGACGCTCGCCAGCACCTTCTCCCGGCTCATGGCGTTTACCAGCAGACTCTCCATGGACGAAAGATCCAGATTAGAAGGGATCAGATCCATCCCTTCTTCGTGGTGTATGATCGTATCCCGAACGATGGGTCTGCTGTCCTGAGTCACCTGATACATGAGGCTGCCCAGTGATTTCTCAAGCCGCTCACCCTCGATTCCAAGAGCTGACGTGAGATCGCTCTGCGGATCGCAATCCACGAGCAAAACCCGTTTTCCTGCCTTTGCAAGACCTGCGCCCAGATTCAGTGCGGTGGTGGTCTTCCCGACCCCGCCTTTCTGGTTGCAGATGGCGATTGTTTTACATTCACTCATGCGGCCCTCCTAATTCAACTTGCTGTTGTGCTCTTTCGCTTTTTCTCTGAGCAGGTTCTCGATGGAGTACCAATCCATAGCATCTGTATCCCAGAACGCATCTTCAAAGAAAAAAGCCGCATCCGCTTCGTACTCTTTACAGCGTTCCAGCAGATGCAGTTCGTGAGCAGCATCATACATTCTGTCGCTGAGAAATATGGTTTCCAGTATCGTCACAAGATAATCCGAATCAGCTGCAAGCAGGCATCTCGTAATCGCCAGCATCGCCTCAGTAGACAGATCGTTTTTCTCTTTTATCATCATGAGATGATCCGATGCCCTGCTTCCAAGCATGAATGCCATATCCATTACCAGTTCCTGTACTTCCGTCGGTTCCACCTCTTCATCTTCTGTATCGGCGTTATCATTCTGATCGTCTTCAGTGTGCAGATTGTCCTTATCCTCACATTTGGTGATCATCCCGCCAATCAGTCTTTCGAATGCCTCCGCCAGCTCATCCGGCACCTCTACTGCAATAACTTTCCCTCCCATAACGACTTCCGGCTCTTCCTTCTTATCCAGTCCCCCTGCAATAACTTTCATACTTTCTTTTGTCGTTGCCATAATGTTTCCTTTCTCCATAATAGGTGTTCTGAAATAACAAAAGCTCTGCGAAAATGCAGAGCAATGT
>CACWSO010000005.1 GCA_902763505.1 uncultured Eubacteriales bacterium
CCCTGCGGGAGGTGAGAGCCTCATGAGGGAATCTAGCCATTTCCTGCCTGGTTGTTTCCCGGTGATCGGGGGTGTCGAGGACAAATGCAGATCGAATAAAGAGTTATATAATCCGGCGCGGCAGGGATGCAGTGCGTCTCTGAGCGCCGGTTATGTTACATCGGTTCGATTTGCAGCCAAGCCGCTCCTGACACTGGGAAAGTGTGTATCGGAGAAAACGGAGGTAAGGAAAAATGAGATTTGATACGGAGTACGGCTATGAATCACTGGCACTTAATATCGTGATTCAGGCAGCAAAAGATTACAGAAAGGCATTGAGAGACCTTAAAAAGGATCCAGATGACTTTGATGCGAACGTAAACATGGATGATTGTGAACGGTTTTTCCGTTCGGTCTGGTGTGAAACGATCATCAGTGTTGATCCGGAGATTCTGATGAAGAAACTGCAGAAGGAGGCGGGATTCGATGGAATGCAGCAGATGTGATGGAATGATCCTTTTTGATGATCAGATATGTGAACTGATCGATTTTCTCATCAGTCAGGACTGCGTGAGGCTGACCTATATAAATAGAAGGAACCGTTCATGGATCCGGTTCGTCGGCGATGAGAACTTAAGAGACGGGCTTCTGCAGCTGACAGAAACACAGATCAGAATTATCGAAGCAGTAGCCTTTGACGGTCTGGGAGCAATGAATCTCAAATATGAGCTGGGGCTGTCTGTCAGAGAGATCCGCATGGAGGTTCGCGAGATGAGGAATAAACTCCTCAAAGTAATGTAGGAGGCAGCCATGAAGAAAACGAAACCCTTTGATGTGAGGCGCGGGGGCGTGTATATGGCAGATTTGGGATCTGAAGAGGAAGTAGTCGGCTCAGAACAAGCAGGCGTACGGCCTGTGGTAGCAACCCAGTCTAATCGTCAGAATGAAAAATCTCCGACAGTCATCGTGGCAATCATTACGAGTCAGATCAAGAAAGAAAAGATGGATTGCCATGTGATACTTCCCAAGATCAAAGGTCTTCCGAAACAATCTATGGTTTGCTGTGAGCAGCGAAGGACCATAGATAAACAAAGGCTGCTCAGCTACTGCTGCACACTCAGTGATGAAATCATGGAAGACGTGACCCGAGCGTGTCACAAAGCAGAAGAAGCTGATAAGAAACGAAGACGCTGGTAAAAGGAAATGGAGATTAAAAATGAACACGATAGAAAAAACAATTGTGTATAGCGTACAACTCGCATGTTTGGCAAGAGCAAATAATAAGGGCTTAATAACAGACGAAGAATATAGAACTTTAATGCGCAAGCTCAGAGCAAAATATGAGGACATTCCTGATTTAGCAGCATAAGGAGGACGCTATGGCAGAGGTGAAGATAATAAAGGCAACAAAAGGAGAAAAGGGTGGATGTGGGAGAGCGGTGGAACAAATAAGGGTCGCTGCCTACTGCAGGGTGAGTACTGACAGCGAAGATCAGATGAATAGCTATAATTCACAGGTTACTTACTATACAGACTTGATTAATCAGAATCCAAAATGGGAGATGGTGGACATATATGCAGATGCGGCGATAACCGGAACACAGGCAGATAAACGAGATGGTTTTCAAAGTATGATATCGGACTGCCTTAATGGAAGAATCGATCAGATTATCACAAAATCAATCTCTAGGTTTGCCAGAAACACAGTTGATACCTTGAAATACGTGCGATTGTTAAAAGAACACAATGTGGCTGTTGTATTTGAAGACGAAGGAATCAACACAATGACGATGGATGGCGAACTGCTCCTGACCGTACTCAGCTCTGTGGCACAACAAGAGGTAGAGAATATTTCGGCGAATGTAAAAAAAGGCCTTAAGATGAAGATGCAGCGAGGGGAACTTGTTGGCTTCAACGGATGTGTCGGTTATACCTATGATCCGGATACGAAAACCATTACGGTGAACGAGAAAGAAAGACACATTATTGAATACATCTTTGATCGGTATGTTCAGGGTGCTGGATGTGGAATGATTGCCAGAGAATTGACAGCAATGGGAGAAAAGAAGCGAGACGGAACAAGTGATTGGAAGGATTCTCATGTTAGGTTCATTATTTCAAACGCAAAGTACAAAGGTGATCTCGTAATGGGAAGGACATTCACGGCAGATCCGATATCAAAGAAACGTCTTAAGAACCTTGGCGAAGAAGATATGTATTATGTTGAAAACAATCATGAACCTATTATCAGCAGGGAACTGTTCGATCTCGCGCAGGAAATCAGGAAAAAACGTGGTGGAAAAAATGTGAATGCAAGACATCAGCCTGCATATAAGCGTTACGCCTTTAGCGGCGTACTCAAGTGTGGGTTTTGCGGATGCAATCTCACCAGGAAGACAATGCACGGGAATGATAAAAAATATGTAAAAGTAATATGGGAATGCATGAAATATATAAAGGAAGGGAAAAAATCCTGCCCAAGATGCAAAGCGCTGCGTGAGGAGATGATTGAAGAAGCATTTCTGGAGTGCTACAAACATCTATGCCATAACTATAAGGATCTTGTTGAGAAAGCAATCGATGAGGCTTTTGGATTGATGCAATCGCTCGGTAAAGAAGGGGAAATTGAAACGGTAAGAAGAGAAATATTAAGACAGCGGGATAGAAAACAGAAGCTGATTGATTTAAGCCTTTCCGGATCTATTGAAGATGAATCTTTTAGAAGAAAAATGTCCCTCATCGATGCGGAAATGACAAATCTGAATAATAGGCTGAGATATTGCAACGCTGAAGAAAATATGCGGGACAATAGAAAAAAGGAACTTCAGCTTTTGAAAAACAGACTGAAACATGGAGTTGTCCTTGAAAAGTTCGATCGGCGTGTATTTGAAAGCATTGTTGAGGCCATTATAGTAGGAGGTTATGATGATGACGGAAATGCATTGCCTTATAACATGACATTCATCTTAAAGACAGGAAATCACTTTACAGAAAAGCAAAGTGCTCCGGTTAATGATCTCGATACAACGAATACTGATAATACCATGATAGAATTGTTCAAATTCAAGTCTCATTGGCGATATGTCAACTTTCCTAAGGGAAAAGATGGAAGACGAAAGCAGATACATGACGAAACAGACGTATCTGTGGTAGTGAGAATATCTTAAAACCTTTGGGAGTTGATGGCCCGAAAGATGCATTGTCCTTCGGGCTTTTATATTGCACCCTATTGAAGAAAATGGGATAATTACTCTTAAGATACTAAAGTGTTGGCAAGGATTATTGAAAAAAGTATTAATAACATACTTACAACATTGTCGATTCGTATTATTTTCATCGTGCCGACACATACAGAATGTGTTTGCCTTCTGACACGAAAGGGATAAAACAATGGCATCAAGTAAAGATTATCTGGACTACATATTAGAACAACTATCAGGACTGGACGATATATCCTATTGCGCGATGATGGGAGAATACATCATCTACTATCGCGGCAAGGTAGTCGGCGGCATTTACGATGACCGCTTTCTCGTCAAGCCTGTGAAGTCAGCTGTAGCTATGATGCCGAATGCAGATAGAGAGTTGCCGTATGAAGGCGCGAAGGAAATGCTGCTTGTTGACGATGTGGAGAATAGGGAGTTCCTATACGAACTGCTGGAGGCGATGCATGATGAACTACCTGCTCCTCACAGATTAAGCAGGGATTAAGAACCATGGAAAAGAGAACCTATTTAACAGATGTCGCGCTGATCAGTGTGACGAATACGGAATTCAATGCTGTCATGCACTTTCATGACTGGGTATCGAAAACAGTAGAAGGGGACGATCAAGTCTATCAGTTTGCGCAATTTGATCGTGGTGACAGGTCATATACTCTTATTCATGCCAGACAACCTGAAATGGGAATGACTTCTGCTGCAGCCACAGCCACTAAAATGATCTATGAGTTCCGCCCACGCTATCTCATTATGGTTGGTATCGCTGCCGGGGTTGCCCAGGAAGGCGTAACCGAGCAGATGTACGGTGATGTCGTTGTACCGGACATCGTGTGGAACTATTCTGCCGGTAAATTCGTCAGTCCGAGGCAAGCGGATATCTCGTTCGGAGATTTGGGGTTTGTCCCTCGTTCCACCCATTTGGCTGTTCCAAGTGAAGTTATGCCGTATATCCATAAAGCGGTCGAATCTCCGGAAAACGAGTGTCACATTCATGTTGGACCGATGGCGTGCGGCAGTTCGGTGGTGGCGAACAGAAGCGTTCTTGAAAAGCAGATACGATCTCAGCTCTCGTCGACTGCTGGACTGGATATGGAGTCATACGGCGTAGTATACGCCGCGGTGCACGCTTCAATGCCGAGACCGATCCCAATTATCATAAAAAGCGTATGTGATTACGCGGACAGCCAGAAAACGGATGATTATCAGAAATTTGCGGCCTATACCAGCTGCCAGTTCGCGAAATTGCTTTATGAAAAGTATCTGCCATTTGGATAGTATTATTGGTATTGTCCTCTGATATCCATGTCATGGTTTTCAGCCATGTGGAGACGGTATCATTGATGTCAAATGCAAATGCATAAGTGGCTCTGAAATATTAGAACGTAGGAGAGAATAAGATGGCTTTTATGTTTTCCGGTTTATATGAACCCATCCCGGATGTTGATCTGTATCTGGAAAGAATTGATTATCACAGCGATCGAAAGCCGACCCTGGATCATTTAAAGGAACTTATTAGGAAGAATCAGACGCATATTCCCTATGGCAATCTGGACTTTTATCAAAATCAAAACTGTCCTTCTCTGGCCATTCCGGACATCTTTGAAAAAATCATCATCAGGCATGGTTGCGGAGGATGCTTTGAGATCAATATGCTGTTTTTTGCCCTCTTACAATCGCTGGGATATGATCTGTTTCCTGTGACTGTGAAATGTTTATTCGGTTCTGCTGATCCTGTTGTGCCGACCCATTGTGCAGCCATCGTCACCATAAATGATGGCCGGTACTATGTGGATGTAGGATTAGGCCTTCCTTCCCCGGTGGTACCTGTGGCACTCGATGAAGGATCTGAATGGCAGCCGGCAGCTATTTCGCCTCATTATTATTCTTACAAAATGCATCAGGAGGGCGACACCATCCTGTTTGAGGGATACAATGGAAGCAAGCGGATGTCCCTGGTGAGCTTTGTCCCGCAGCCTGTGGACCTTGTGGATTTCATTCCTTTGAATTACTACGCCTGTATGGCAGAGACAAGTCCCGTAACTCAGGGTATCATTGTTGAGCTTTCCAGGGAGAACGGATCAGCCCGTATTGTAAAAGATCAGCTTACGATATCTTCAGATGAAAAAGTTGAAAAAAGAATATTAGAAACCGATGATGATTTGAATACTGCCTTATGGGAAGTATTTGGAATCAAGGTATCATGATTCAATACTACAACCGGCATCCGGATCATCGCTATTGCCATGATCAAGGTGATGTTTTGAAAGGATAAAATGATTATGGATTATGCAGCAAGAATGAAATATGGAACTGAGGAAGTTGAGATTGAGGTCAAAGGCGCCAAGACTGTGGAGGTGCTGAATCCTGATCCAATGCCTGAAATAGAAGATGTGGAGGAAGCGTTCAGACAGTGCATTGAAGAGGGAGCTATCGGTTCAGGACCTCTTAAGGAGAGAATCAGTGCCGGCGATCAGGTCACAATCGTTGTGTCTGACTTCACCAGAAGCTGGATGCATCAGGGAGATATCTTGACGCTCCTTGGACATTACCTGCACGATGACATTGGGGTGGCCTTTGAGGATATCGTTGTGCTGATTGCGCTTGGCACGCACAGGAAGTCCACAGAGCAGGAAAAAGAAATCATTGCGGGCTCCTACATGTATGAAAACGTACAGGTTCTGGATCACGACTGCGATGGAGACGATGTGTATGTGGGAACAACCTCAAGAGGAACCGATGTCAGGGTCAATCCACTGGTTATTGATCGAAAAGTGATCGTCGTTGGCGGTACCGTCCATCATATGATGGCAGGCTTTGGAGGCGGCAGGAAGAATATCCTTCCGGGAGTTGCATCCAGGCAGACGATCAGACAGAATCATGAAAGGGCCTTAGACCCTAGTATAGCCCATTCAGACCCAAGGGTTGGCTGTTCTCTCTTGGAAAACAATCCAATCAATGAAGACATGAATGAAGCGGCAGCGTTTGTGGACGTTGCATACAGCGTCAACATTGTGGTGGCTACAAGTGGCAGATACAGCGGTCTCTTTGGCGGGGATCTTTATGAGGCCTGGAAGGAGAGCTGTAAGTTCCAAAAGAAGTGCTATGAGAAGTGGATCGACTACGAAGCTGACATCGTCATTGTATCCAGCGGCGGAGCACCAAAGGACATGAATCTGTACCAGGGCTGCAAAGGAATGCTCAATGGCATGCGGGCAATGAAAGAAGGCGGCCAGATGATCTGGCTTGCGAAGTGTCCTGAAGGCTGCGGAGCTCCGGACTACACCGCATGGCTTCAGCCCCTCAAGGAAGGAAGACTGGATCCTGCTCTCAGAGCTGACTTTACAATCGGGGGATTCATCTTTTACCTGACCGTAGAGAACCTAAAAAAGGGAGAGTGCAGAGTTCTTACAACAATAGATAACGATACGACGAAGCCTATGGGAATGACGGCGTATACGGACGTTTCAGAGCTTATGAAGGAAGTGGATTTTACAAACAAGACCGTGTACATCATCCCTTACGGCGGAAGCGTAGTTCCAATGGTCAAGGGCGTGGACTAAAGAGTTGAAGTCATAGCATCAAGCTAATGAAATTGAAATCAAAATAGCATTCTAGTATAATTGGTTCAAATAGATCATTTGCATATGCAGATGATTGGCGCACAGCATATATACGATTCGGTAGGGATGTAATATGGATAATTTTAAACTGAAATCAAATCTGTTTTTCGGTGCAAATTCACTTTGTGCACTGGATGATATCGACGATGCAAATGTGATCATCGTTTGTGATGCCTTTGTAAAAAAGTCCGGTATGGTAGAGAAAATCACCGATCATCTCGAGCGCTGCACCGTTCACATTTACGATAAGGTCGTTCCGGATCCTCCGACAGAGATCATTGCGGATGGCATCAACTTTTTATCCGAATGTCAGGCGGATTACATGATCGCGCTGGGCGGCGGTTCTGTCATCGATGCAGCGAAGGGCATTGCATATATGGCTTGGAAATCTGGCCGCCATACCATCAAATGTTTCTATGCCGTACCGACCACAAGCGGAACGGGATCGGAAGTCACGAAGTTTTCTGTGATTACGAATTCGGAGCAGGGCATCAAGTATCCTCTGGTTGATGAGGCACTTCAGCCGCATGTTGCGATTCTTGATCCGGAACTGGTTCAATCGATGCCGCCGAATATCACCGCCGATACAGGTATGGATGCATTGACACACGCGATCGAATCTTATCTGTCAACGAAATCCAATGATTTTACCGATGCGCTGGCAGAAAAGTCTGTGACTCTGCTGATGCGGTTTCTTCCATATGCATATGCACACGGAGATGATATGGAAGCCAGAGAGAAGGTTCATAACGCAGCTTGCCTGTCCGGGATGTCGTTCAACATGGTGGGTTTGGGAATCAACCACAGTATTGCTCACGCCATTGGTGCGAAATTCCACATTCCGCACGGCAGAGCGAATGCATTGCTTTTGCCGCATGTCATCGAGTACAATGCATTTCTGGAGAGCGGTACGGAAACTGTCGCTGCGAGGAAAATGCAGCGTCTTTCTAAGCTGATTGGACTTCCGTATTCAAGCGTCCCACTGGCAGTCAGCAGTCTCTGCAGCAAGATCAGGGATATGAACCGATTGTTTGGAATACCGGATACACTTGCCAAGATGGACATCTGCACGAGCGAAGTGGATGCGATCAGGCGGAAGATGGCGGAGACCGCCATGGCAGATGTATGCACGCAGACAAATCCAAGGAAACCGAATGTCATGGAAATCGAGGGCATTATCAAACGGGTCACCGGAGTGTAGAAAAAGAAGCTCCTCATTGCCATCTGGCAATGGGGAGCTATAATTATATTAGAGAGTATCAGTAATCATACAGGCATCACTCCACGCTGCGTGGATAGTGCCGTTACTGCTTTTGTGGTAGTTTAGACTCATAAGGAGGGTAAACTGAAATGAATCAATATGTCACAGGAGCAGTCATACGAAAGCTTCGGGAAAACAAAAACATGACGCAGGAAGCTCTGGCAAATAAAATATTTGTCAGCAGCAAGACGATCAGCAAATGGGAAACAGGTCAGGGATTTCCTGATATCAGTCTGCTTGAGCCGCTGGCAAAAGCCCTTGGGATTTCTGTGATTGAGCTGCTGTCGGGCGAAGACATCAGAAACAGCAATCAATCATCCAATATCATCAAGGGAAAATTCTACGTCTGTCCAGTCTGCGGAAACGTGATCCAGTCAATTGGTGAGACAGTTGTCAGCTGTTGCGGAATCACATTACCGCCTTCAGAGCCTGAAGATGCGGATGCAGATCATGATATACATGTTGAAGTGGTAGAAGATGAATACTATGTTTCCATTGATCATGCGATGAGCAAAGAACACTACATATCATTTCTTGCAGCAGTGTCAGACCAGGGGGTCCAGTTTGTTAAACTGTATCCGGAAGGACAGGCAGAAGCGAGGTTCATAATCAATCGCATTAAGAAGATCTACGCCTACTGCAACCGGCACGGGCTGTTTCAGATAAGACCAGATAAGTTTTAGATAAGACCAGACAATAACCGAGGAGTTCAAGAATGAAGATTGCATGGTTTTGCATACCGGCCTACGGCCATACAAATCCAACACTGGGAGTTATAAAGGAACTGACGAAAGCAGGGCATCAGGTTTACTACTTTTCCTTTGAGATGTTCCGGGAAAGAATCGAAGAGGCCGGCGCTGTTTTCGTCGGATGCGACGGCTACGACTTTGAGATGGAAGACAAAGACAACGCCGACAGAGTCGGAAAGGATAAAGCTTTTGCGACGGAGCTTCTGGTTTCATCAACGCTCGCACTGGATGAGATGACAACAGAAAAGGTTGAGGAAATCAAACCGGATATTATCGTTTCAGATTCTGTCGCGTTCTGGGGAAAGCTGGTGGCGATGAAACACAGTCTTCCGTATGTTTCGTCGACTACGACATTTGCCTTCAACCGTTATTCCGCGAAGTACATGAAGGAGTCTTCCTGGGACATCGCGAAGATGCTTGTCTCAATGCCGAAGATCAACAAGCAGATCAAACGTCTGCGTGAGAAAGGGTATCCGGTCAAAGGCCTTTTGGACATCGTTCAGAACGATAATGATACAAATACCATCGTTTATACATCGAAGTATTTTCAGCCATGTGCAGATTCGTTCTCGGACAGATATCACTTTATCGGTCCATCAATTCGGCCTATCGTTGAGCCAATTGCAAAAACGGCAGAGAAAACCGTCTACATCTCCATGGGAACGGTGAATCAGAATCAAGAGTTTTATCGGAACTGCATCCATGCACTTGGTAAAACGGATTGGCAGATCATCATCTCCATGGGGACAAACACGGAACATTTTGACAATCTCCCGGAGAACATTCAGGTCTATGAAACCGTGGACCAGATGGCGGTCCTCTCCATTGCGGATGCGTTCATCACACACTGCGGAATGAACTCCGCTTCCGAGGGATTGTATTATCAGGTTCCGCTGGTGCTGTTCCCACAAACCCCTGAGCAGGGGGCTGTGGCGAAGCGCACGGAGGAACTCGGTGCGGGAATCATGCTGGAATCAATTTCGGAAGAGGATATTCTGCATGCGCTAACAGAGGTCTTGACAGACCGCACATACAAAGACAATGCAATCAGGATTTCAGATAGTTTTCACGCCTGTGGAGGCGTGGCTGAGGCCAGAGCGTTTCTGGAGGAAATCGTATCCTGAAGTGAGTGGGGAAAACTAGATCATGAAGACAGAACAGGAAAAACGCCTTTCGTTCCTGGTGGAGGCATTTAAAGCGGATTCTGATGATTATCAAAATCTGCAAACACCGGAGGACGAAGAAGGGAAGCGAAGAATACTCAGATCCCTTATGAATATCCGTATGCCGAAGGAGATGTCGTCTGAAGTCCTGCAGGTCCAGGATGAATATCTCACGGAACGCGCTGACGAAAAGGGCGTGACGCGGATTTCGGATATTCCGGTCATCAGAGATGGGTTGTCCATCTGGCAGGGAGACATCACAAGTCTTGCGGTAGATGCAATTGTAAATGCTGCTAATTCTCAGATGCTGGGTTGCTTTGTGCCGATGCACACATGTATCGATAACTGCATCCATACTTTCGCGGGCGTTCAGCTGCGGGCGGAGTGCAACCGGCAGATGGAGCAGCTGCGAAGAAAGCACGGCAGCGGTTATGAACAACCGACGGCGATACCAATGCTGACAGACGCCTATAACCTTCCGGCCAGGAAAGTCATCCATATCGTGGGTCCAATCGTGCAGTACAAGCTGACACCGGAGCTGGAAGAGAACTTGGCAAATTGCTATCGGAACACGCTGGATATGTGTGCAGAAAACGGGCTGAAAAGCGTCGCCTTCTGCTGTATTTCGACGGGTGTTTTCCGCTTCCCAAACAAGAGGGCTGCTGAAATCGCAGTCAAGACAGTAACGGATTGGATGCGGCAGAACCCTGGGAAAGTGGAAAGAGTGATTTTTAACGTTTTTAAGGACGAGGACAGAGAATATTATGAACAGCTCATATGAGGAACAAATCGCAAAGCTGAAAGATGAGATCCAGAATGCGGAAGCCATCGTGATCGGTGCAGGTGCAGGACTCTCCACTTCCGCAGGTTTCACGTACGACGGGGAACGGTTCAACAAATACTTTAGTGACTTTGCAAAAGAATACGGAATCAGAGATATGTACTCCGGCGGTTTCTATCCGTTCCCGGATCCGGAGTCTCGCTGGGCATGGTGGGCAAGACACATTTATTTCAACAGATACATCGACGCACCGAAACCGGTCTACAAAGAAATCCTGAATCTGGTGAAGGACAAGGATTACTTCGTCATTACGACCAACGTGGATCACCAGTTCCAAAAGGCAGGCTTTGACAAGAAACGGCTCTTTTATACGCAGGGCGATTACGGCCTGTTCCAGAGTGTGAATCCAGCGCTTCGAAAAACTTATGATAACGAAGAATGGGTGATGGAGGCGATGGAAGCACAGGGGTTTGTCAGAGATTCTGACGGGGTTTTCCAAGTTCCGGAGAGCGGCGGGCTCAAGATGACCATTCCAACAGAGCTGATCCCGAAATGTCCGGATGACGGTTCTGATATGACGATGAACCTCAGAGCAGATGATACCTTTGTCGAAGATGATGGTTGGCATAGAGCGGCGGAAGCCTATACGGATTTCCTGAGAGACCATGAGGACCTTCATGTGCTCTATCTGGAGTTGGGCGTGGGAGCCAACACACCAATGATTATCAAGTATCCGTTCTGGCGGATGACGATGGCAAATGCAAAGGCAGTCTACGCCTGCCTGAATTACGGAGAGGCATTCGCTCCAGGCGAGATCGCAGACAGGAGCATCTGCATCGATGGGGATATCGGAGAGATACTGCATGCCATATGAAAGATGCAGTGTGCAATAGCAACAGCGCGTTGCTTGTCAGCTATGTGGAGCGAGTTCATAATCAAGGTGAATTATGAACAAGGAGGATTTCATTATGGGAATACAGGAAACAATCAAGACGTTGCGTGAAAAACACGGCCTCTCACAGGATCAGCTGGCAGAACGCGTCATGGTTACCAGGCAGGCAGTCAGCCGGTGGGAGAACGGTGAAACACAGCCGAATACAGACACATTAAAGCTGTTGTCAAAGGAATTCGATGTTTCCATTAACACACTGCTTGGGTCACCGCGGCAGCTTAGATGCCAATGCTGCGGGATGCCTTTGGAAGATTCGATCATCAGCAGGGAAAAGGACGGAACGCTGAATGAGGATTACTGTCAGTGGTGCTATGCGGATGGTACTTATACATACAGCGATATGGATGATCTCATCGAGACCTGTCTGCCGCATATGGTAAATGATAGTTTCACTGAGGAGCAGGCTCGCGCGTATATGAAAGAGATGCTGCCGCAGTTGGATTACTGGAAGAGATATGAAGAACTGAGTGACGATGGGGAGTTTGAGGAATTCAAGGCAAAGCTGATCGATGAAATCAATGCGCTCCAAATAGAAGGTATGCCGAAAGTGGAAAAACTCAATGCGCTCGTCGGACAGTATGTGAATCTCCCATATCGGCTCCCAAGCGGCATGGAGGTAAAATTCCTGAATGATAAAACGACTTATCTGGGAAATCAGCTGGAATCGGAGTTCGGAGGAGACGGATGCTTCGGCGTACTCGCCAGCATGGATTTCATCATGGTTGCCACCTATGAGAAAGATGGCACCAATCCGGAACTCGTTCTTTATAAGAAGAGATAAACCTAAAACCGAAGTGATTAGCGAGGGTGTTACAATGAGCAGACTGCAGTTCAAGTATGTTAGGATCCAGGGTAAAGAACTGGCGCGGAACACCATGCACGCTAAGGGCGTCTTCAGCATGTGCTGGCAGATGATTCAGGATGACACCATGGAGGAAGAGGATGCAGATCTCTATCGCGAGATCGATAGCTGGTTCGCTGAGAATCTTCCGTGGCCGGAACCATGCAAAAGGCAGGAACCTGTGGTGTGCTGGTTCAAGACGGAAAACTCAGATGAGATGATGAAGATGATCCGTCCGGCGCTGTGGCTGTTGGAACGGTACAATCATCCGTATTTTCTTGTGTATACGAACACGCCGGGTGAGATCGTCTATGAGGACCAGTACCAAATCGCTGCAAAGGTGGACGGTTTTTTGCAGATCGATGAGCTGCAGGAGTCCTGGTCACCAGAGTAGAATAGCAAGAGAACTCTGGAAGAGGGAGAGCAGTAATGATTAGAATCAGACCATACAAACAATCGGATGAGGAGAAGATTCTATCCTGGTGCGACAGCGAGGATACATTTTTTAAGTGGACGTTCGGACTGCTCGGTGATTATCCCGTGACAAGTGAGAAATTCCGGAAGACGAGTGAGTACATGCAGTTTACTGCTGTTGATGACGATGAGCCGGTCGGCTATTTCATCGCAAGAAATCCCAACGGCAACTTGAACGAACTGCGTTTCGGATATGGAATCGTTAAGCCAGACAGACGCAATCAGGGCGTTGGAAAAGAGATGCTCCGGCAGGGGCTTGTTTATGCATTTGAAATTTACGGCGCAGATAGGGTAACTTTAGGTGTCTACGATAAGAACGAGAATGCGATTGCATGTTACACCTCGGTTGGTTTCCGGGAGACGGGGGTTCGTGAAACCTATCAGGTATGCGGCGGACAGTATGAAGCCTTTGAGATGGAGGCAACTGATCAATGAAGACGGGAAGGGACATTATCGGATACAATCTGGGGTTGATACTATTTATCATCCTGATTCCGCTCATCATGTGGAAGGCTTCCGGTCCGCCCAGCTATGGGGTGATTCATATCATCGTGCTTGTTGCCTTTGGAGCTATCGGAATCGCCCTCAGCATATGGTCCATTGTCTATATGAAACTTGTAGGCAAAGGCAATCCAATGGATGCGTTCAACCATGAAGTAGCTCCTCGAACGAGCGTGTTGATGACAGACGGCCCATACAAAATCTGCCGGAACCCCATGCTCCTCGGCGTGTTCATTTATTATCTTGGACTCGTAATATTCCTGCATTCCTGGCAAGCAATTATGATTTTTGTACTGTACTTCGCCATCATGATGGTGCAGGTAAGCAGGGAAGAAAAACGTTTGGAACAGGACTTCGGCGAAGCGTACACAGAGTATAAGAAGAGCACGAAAAAACTGATTCCTTATATCTGGTGAACCAGAGTAAGAAATCAGTTGTGTGTATCAAATCAGTCCAGCTTGCGGGCATAGGAAAGGACCTGCTTCAGAGCGAGCTCTTTCGGTACGCCGGCAAGGCGAAGCTTGTGGGCATAGGAAAGGATTTCTTTGAAGTCAGTGCCCGGTTTGAGACCGGCGTCGATGAGATCCTGACCCGTGACATGCGGACGTTCCATGAGCTCTTTGAAGAGTTCATAGCGCTCTAATAAAAACTGCAGATTGTCTTCACCTTCGCCTTCGTAACGTTCGGAAGACATATCAACAACAGAAAACAGAATCAAATCATAAGGACTGACCGCTTCGTCAAAGAGGCGGTTGGTTGCTTTTACAGATGATTTCGAATAGGCGACCATGTTCGGACGCATGTGCAGTTCGGTCATATTCTTCACATACCGGATGATGGAAGTATCATTGGTAATACGCCGTACGAAGCATTCCGCAATCGGCACGCCGACCTTCTCATGTTGATAGGAATGGATCCTTCCATTGACGACTTCTGTCGTCTCGATTTTTCCCAAATCATGGGCAAGCGGGACAAGCATAAACCGGAAGGGTTCACTGGCCTGATCGCGATATGCCGCCGCCTTGTCAAGTACCGTCATCACATGAGTCCATACATCCCCCTCAGGATGGAACACCGGATCCTGCTGCAGACCAATGAGGCTTGCAAGTTCCGGAAACCAGCAGTCAAGCTGATCCATCTTCCGCAGCGTATCAAAGAAAAGGGAAGGTTTCCTGCCTTTGCATAATGCCTTTCGGAGTTCTCCTTCAACGCGTTCCGATGGGAGAGCGGAGAGATCGATGGTGCGGCAAAGATCGACAGTTTCCTCTGCGACTTCAAATTCAAATCTTGCTGCAAATTGCGCCGCACGCAGCACGCGCAGGGGATCTTCTACAAAAGAGTCCGCATCGATGTGGCGCAGGATACCTTTTTCGAGGTCATCCTGACCGCCGAAACAATCAACGATTTCACCGGTCAATACGTCCTGCATCATTGCATTGATGGTAAAATCCCTTCTTCTGGCGGCGGTTTCCACACCGAGGAAAGGATCTGTGTAGATTTCAAAATCCCGATGTCCTCTGCCGGTGTTTTTCTCCTTGCGCGGAACAGCGATGTCGATGTCATAGCCACGGATGGAATAAACGCCGAAGCTCTTTCCGATGGTAATCACCTCACCGAACTGTTCCAGCAGGCTGCGGAGCACGTCAACAGGGACGCCGTGTACTTCGACGTCCACATCTTTGTTTGGAAGCCCCATGAGCTTGTCACGGACAAAGCCGCCGATGAAGTAGGTCTTCCCGCCGCAGGCATCGATTGCCTTTGCGATTTCTATCAACTTGTCGATGTCTCGATCAATCGTATCTGTCATAGTTTCATTATAGCAGATTCCGATTTCCTATAGTATACTAACGGTATGAAGATCACGTTCGAAGACAACTGCAAATTGAACCGCAGGTCATGGCTCAGACTGATGGGCGTCAGCGACGAACATCGCAGGATGGCAAAGGCAGCTGAAACAGGCAGTGCCGGTGAAGCGGCTGCGAAGACTAAGGCCGCAATTGATCGTCTCATGCAGCAAATGGATGAAGCGGAGACGCTGCTTTTTGATGCGGCTAAGCCGGCATACACATACGAAGTGCTTGAAACGGAGAGACTGCCGATACAGGGAGTATCTCTTGCAAAGCATCTGGAAGGGTGTGATCAGATTGCCGTCGTGGCAGTTACCCTCGGCCCCGAAGTGGATCGTCTGATCAGTGAAACGCAGGAGCATCGAATCGCGCTCGGCGTGGTCATCGACAGCGGTGCTTCTATTATGGCGGAACTTGCAACAAACATGGCGGAGGAGCAGATTCGCTGTGAAATCGCTGAGAAGGGTCCCATCTTCATGACCGATCGGTTTAGTCCAGGCTACGGAGATTCGCCTCTTGAGATGCAGGCTGAGGTTCTGGAGGTTTTGCATGCCGATGAGAAACTTGGCATCACCTTAAGCAAAGGCTATATGATGAACCCGTCCAAATCCATTACAGCCATCATGGGGCTGGCAGATCATCCTGTTACGGGAAGGCTGGCCACTTGTGAGGAATGTGTTCTTCGGGAGAAATGTCAGCTGAGAAAAGAAGGAATGCGATGCGGCGCCGCAAAGTAGCAACAAATATGGCGACTTAATTGCACGAATGGGTTGACAGTTGTGTTATAATGATGCGGTTGAAATAATAATTGTTCATGGAGGTAATGATGAGCAAATTTGGTGATTTTCTGAAACGGAAGGATATTGAGATCTCTCTTAAGAGATACGGCATCGACGCCCTCGGCGCAATGGCGCAGGGTTTGTTCTGCTCCCTTCTCGTCGGAACAATACTGAACACAATTGGAACACAGTTTAATATAGGATTTCTTACAAAGGCAGTAGCGACTGTTGGTGAAACGAGCTATACAGTTGGAGGAATCGCAATGGCAATGTGCGGACCGGCCATGGCTGTAGCCATAGGCTATGCGCTCAAATGTCCTCCGCTGGTGCTCTTTTCCATGATTTCTGTTGGTTTTGCAGCGAATACGCTCGGCGGGGCAGGCGGTCCGCTGTCCGTATTGTTCATTGCAATCATCGCAGCAGAAATCGGCAAGATGGTCTCCAAAGAGACGAAGATAGACATCCTCGTTACACCTATTGTTACAATAGGCGTCGGTGTCTTCCTGTCCTGGCTCATCGCACCACCGATCGGCGCCGCGGCCATGTGGGTCGGAAACCTGATCATGTGGGCGACGGAACTGCAGCCATTCCTCATGGGAATCATTGTTTCCGTAGTCGTCGGAATGTGTCTCACACTGCCGATTTCCTCTGCAGCGATCTGTGCGGCATTTGGTCTGACCGGACTGGCCGGCGGAGCTGCCGTCGCGGGATGCTGTGCGCAGATGATTGGCTTCGCTGCCATCTCCTTTAGAGAAAACAGATGGGGCGGTCTCATCTCACAGGGCATTGGAACATCCATGCTGCAGATGGGCAACATCGTTAGAAATCCGCGCGTCTGGATCGCACCGACATTAGCAGCAGCTGTAACAGGACCGATTGCAACCTGCATCTTCAAGATGGAGATGAACGGCGCACCGATTTCATCCGGTATGGGTACGTGTGGACTTGTTGGTCAGATCGGCGTCTACACAGGCTGGGTTGCAGAGATTGAAGCAGGTACCAGAGAAGCCATTACAGCTTTTGACTGGACAGGGCTCATCCTGATTTCCTTCATTCTCCCTGCAGTACTGGCGCTCATCTTCCACGCAGGCGTTCGCAAGCTGGGCTGGGTCAAGGACGGCGACCTGAAAATTTAAGAGAAAGAATACGAAGAATCAGAGGCTTTCTTCAGGAAAGCCTCTTTTTATTGTCACACAGGAATCAAATTAGTGTGATACAATAGCACCATGAGTAAAGAACACAGGATCACAATCGGAATACTTGCACACGTTGACGCAGGGAAGACGACCTTGTCGGAGGCATTGCTGTACAAGGCAGGAGCCATCAGAAAAGTCGGGCGCGTCGACCATGGTGATGCGGTGCTTGATAGTGATGCTCAGGAGAAAGAGAGGGGAATCACCATCTTCGCAGGGCAGGCTGTGTTCAACTTACCGTCAGATAACAGCAGGGGCGGAGAAGAGAAAATCCTGGAAGCGACCCTATTGGATACTCCGGGCCACGTGGATTTCAGCGCTGAGATGGAACGGGTGCTCAGCGTCCTGGATTATGCAGTCCTTGTGGTCAGCGGAAGGGACGGGGTCCAGAGCCATACGTCCACATTGTGGAAACTGCTGAAACGCTACCATATTCCGGTGTTCATTTTTGTAAACAAGATGGACCTGGACGGTACGGACCGTGGGGAAATCATGGCCTTGCTGCAAAACCAGCTGGACAGCGCCTGCTGCAACATGAATGGATCGGATGAAGAAATCGCTATGTGCAGCGAGGTACTGCTGGAGGAATATCTCCAGGAAGAAGCGCTGTCGAAGGATTCTATTGCAAAGGCAATCAAAGCCAGGCAGTTATTCCCTTGTTACTTTGGTTCTGCTCTCAAAATGGAAGGCGTCGATCAGTTTATGGAAGCCCTTGCAAGGCTGACGCTTCCATATGAGCCTGAAGCTAGTGATGCAGAGGAGGAAGAGCCGCTTGCTTACCGGGTATTCCGCATTACGCGGGATAAGCAGGGGGAACGTCTGACGCACCTGAAGATCCTTTCCGGCACATTGCACGTCCGTGATGAAATCGGCGGAGAGAAAGTCAATCAAATCAGAATCTATTCTGGAGATAAATATACGACGACAGAAGAAGTGACTGCCGGCACCATCTGTCAAATCACAGGGCCAGCGGCGCTTTTGCCGGAGGGCAAAGGCTCTCTGGAAGCGCTCATGGTGTATGACGTACTGCTTCCGGACAACATCAATGAACATGAAGCGTTCGCGAAGCTCAAGCAGCTCGGTGAAGAGGATCCTCAGCTGCAGATCACCTGGAACAGTCAGCTGAAGACGATTCAAATGAAGCTGATGGGGGAAGTGCAGTTAGAGATTCTGCAGGAGCTGATCAAGAGACGGTTCGGCATCGATGCGAGTTTCAGTGAAGGCAGGATCGCATATAAAGAGACGATTGCAAAACCTGTATATGGGGCCGGGCATTATGAACCGCTCAGGCACTATGCAGAGGTGCACTTGCTTTTGGAACCTTTGCCTAGAGGAAGCGGCATGCAGTTTGATACAGCAGTGAGCGAAGATGTGCTCGCCCGAAACTGGCAGAGACTGATCATGACCCATTTCCTTGAACGGGAGCACGTGGGAACGCTCATCGGAGCACCGATTACGGATATGAGGATCACGATCCGGGCCGGTAGAGCTCACGAAAAACACACGGAAGGCGGAGATTTCAGACAGGCGACCTACAGAGCAATCCGGCAGGGTCTCAGAAAGAGCCTCGCAGAAGGCAACATGGTTCTTCTTGAACCCTGGTATGAGTTTGAGCTGGAAGTTCCGCAGGAGATGGTCGGCAGAGCCATGTCCGATGTGCAACGGATGAGCGGAAGCTGCAGCGCTCCGGACGGAGGTGCTCCCGGTGAGCTTCAGAGACTGACAGGACGTGCGCCGGTCTCTGAGATGAAAGAGTATGTAACAGAGGTCGCATCCTATACGAAGGGACGGGGTCGTCTCGCACTCGCGTTCGGAGGATACGATATCTGTCACAATCAGGAGGAAGTTGTTTCGGCTTCCGATTATGATCCTGATGCAGATGTGGAAGAATCAGCGGATTCGGTCTTCTGTTCTCACGGGGCAGGACATCTGGTCAGATGGGATGAAGCTGATGAAATGATGCATCTTTCTGTTGCTGCGGCGGAGGCTAAAGCGGCAAATCCCGCTGTAGGGGCAGTTGGCGGTTCCGTATCATCGGTTGGTTTGACATCGGGCTCTGACACGGCAGCAGACAAGGAACTGCAACGAATATTTGACAGAACCTTCAAAAGCAGTAAATCAGAGAAGCCATCCATTGAGGCCAGAGAGTTCGACAGCGAACTGGAACGCCGGAAAAAAGCTGCGGAGCGCAGGAGAAGAGCCGCGGAAGCAGCAAAACGGCGGGAAGAAATGCTTTTGCCTGAGTATCTGCTGGTCGATGGATACAACATCATATTCGCATGGGATGAACTGAAGGAACTGGCCAAGGAGAATATCGACAGCGCTAGAGAAGCACTGATTGAAGTGCTGGGAAATTATCAGGGCTACAGAAAGTGCAACGTCATCGCTGTTTTCGATGCATACAAAGTCAAAGGTGGGCAGCGCCATTTCGAAAAACACGGTGAGGTGACGGTTGTCTACACGAAGGAAGCAGAGACTGCAGATACCTATATCGAACGAACAACCTACGAACTGGCGGGAAAAGGCGGAACATTCTCAGGCGGCAGGTATCGGGTTAGAGTTGCGACCTCCGACAGATTGGAGCAAATGATCATATTGGGAAACAACGCACAGCGTGTATCGGCAAAGGATTTCAGGGTGGAGGTTGAGCAAGTCAACGAAGAAATCAGGGAATACCTGAAACAGCTGGAACGCCGCAATGAAATCGAAAATCCGAACAAACTGGAAATTGAAAGGAGTAAAGAAGGGTGAAAAAGATAATATGCATGTCTATCATCATAGGAATGCTGGTGCTGACTGCCTGCGGCAGTGATGTGAATTTGTATGAAGGCCTGAACTTGAGTGATTATCTTAAGGTCGGTGAATACAAGGGCGTCAAGGCTGAGAAGGTCGAGGTAAAGGTTGAGAAATCAGAGATTGGCGATGCTATTGTGGAAGCGCTGAAAGCAGCGACCAAAGATGTGGAACTCAGCAAGGGCGATGAAGTCAAGAAAGGCGACACCGTTAACATAGACTATGTCGGCAAAGTCGACGGGAAAACGTTTGAAGGCGGATCGGCAGAAGGGCAGGAACTGCTCCTTGGAAGCGGCACATACATAAACGGATTCGAAGAGGGACTAGTCGGACATAAAGTCGGTGAGCAGAACATTGAGCTCGCGCTTGCATTCCCTCCGGATTACGACACGGAGAAACTCCAGGGGAAGGATGTTATTTTCACAGTCAAGATCAATTCGGCTACAAGGCCTGAAGAGCCTGAGTACAATGACGCGTTCGTGAAGACCCTCGGCGACTACAAGAACACAGAAGAATATGAAAAGGCCGTAGAAAAACAAATATACAAACAAAAGAAGGAAGAAGCAGAACAGAATCAGAAGACAGAAATCTGGTCTCAGGTTCTGACAGATACCGAGGTGAAACAGTATCCTGAGGATGTCGTGAAGCATTATATGGAGAGCTTCGATCAGCAGATCGACTACTATGCAGACCAGCAGGGCGTTGACAGAAAGGATTTCATTGGGAAATACTACGGCGTATCCACAGAGAAAGAACTGAAGAAACAACTTAAAGATTATGCCCAGACGTTGGTGAAGCAGGAAATGCTCATTGAATACATCGCTGAAAAGGAAGGCATCAGTTATACGGAAGAAGAAGCTGAGAAACTGCAGAAAGATATCGAAGCCCAGGGTTATGATAATAAAACCGTGGAAATCGAGACAGGAAGAACAATGGATCAATACGTACATATAGAGCTTCTGTATGAGAAAGTCCTGGATTTCCTGCAGGAAAATGCAAAATTGCATTAAAGTGTCGTATGTATACAATATAATGCGTGAAGGGGGTTGCACTTCACCAAAATAGTGTGCTATATTGTCTGCGTAAGTTTATGTAACCGCGTTTCTGTTTTATGCAGAAACGCGGTAAACGAGCTATGATTCTCTGGAGAGCTCCGGGTAAGGCCGGGCGCCGAAGGTGTACGCGTTAAGGGGTCATCGAGGAAGACTCAAATAAACGTAATCTCTCAGGCAAAAGGACAGGGCAGATAGTTCTAGCAATTATTTGTATTTGTACCTCTCCGGGAAGTCGGAATCGTCTAGGCGAAGTTTCGACTTTTTTATTTCAAGATTTATTACTGTTTTTGAAAGAAGGAGAACAAAATGGTAACACAATTTCTCGATGCGGTCGACTCGTTTGTATGGGGTGTGCCGCTTCTCGTACTCATTATGGGTACAGGCATTCTGCTTACCATCAGATTGAAGGGTATGCAGTTTATCAAGCTCGGAAGAGCACTTAAGTACATGGTTAGAAACGAAGAAGGCGCTTCTGGTGAAGTAACATCATTCGGTGCGCTGTGTACTGCACTTTCAGCAACTATCGGTACAGGAAACATCGTAGGTGTAGCTACCGCGGTTATCGTAGGTGGCCCTGGTGCACTGTTCTGGATGTTCATCGCAGCTTGCGTAGGCCTCGCTACCAAGTTTACAGAAGGTGTTCTCGCTGTTATTTACAGACAGGTGAACCCTGAAGGCGGATATCTCGGCGGACCTTTCTACTATATTGAAAAGGGTATCAAAGAGAGATACGGATGGAACGCAAGATGGCTGGGCAAACTGTTCGCCCTCTTCGGATGCATCGCCGGTGCTTTCGGTATCGGAACAATTACTCAGATCAACGGTATCGCTTCAGCAGCTGAGACATTCTTCCACACCAATACACTGTTCACAATTGGTGCTGACAAGGAGATCACAGCAGTTACGATTGCAGTTGCAATCATCGTAACATTCTTCGCTGCTTTGGTAATCATCGGCGGTATCAAGAGAATCGCTACAGTAACAACTGTAATCGTACCGTTCATGGCCATTGCATATGTTCTGGTTTCACTGATCATCATCTTCACAAACCTGGACAAGATTCCAGCAGCTATTGCTGATATCGTAACAATGGCATTTGGTGCAAAGGCAGTAGCGGGCGGCGCATTCGGCGCCTTCTATCTGGCAATCACCAAGGGCGTTGCAAGAGGCGTATTCTCAAACGAAGCAGGTCTTGGTTCAGCTCCTATCGCAGCAGCTGCTGCACAGACAAATGAGCCTGTAAGACAAGGTCTGGTATCCATGACAGGTACTTTCATCGACACCATCTGCGTATGCATGATGACAGGTCTGGTAATCATGGTTTCCGGCGCTTATGACTATGCTCTCGAAGTTGGTCACGAAGGAGCTCAGGTAACAATCGATGCATTCTCAATGGGTCTGCTGGGAGACACAGCAGGTGCATTCGTAGTAATGTGCGCACTGGCATTCTTCGCATTCACAACCATCCTCGGATGGGACTACTACGCTGAAAGATGCTGCGAGTATCTCTTCAATGGAAGCAGAACTGCTGTACAGGTATACAGATGGCTGTACATATTCGCTGTATTCATTGGCCCATTCCTCACACTTTCACAGGTATGGACAATTGCTGACATCTTCAACGCACTGATGGCTGCACCGAACCTCATCGGACTGGTACTGCTCAATGGCGTTGCAGCAAGAGCTGTTAAGGATTACTTCGACAGACTTGAAACCGGCGAATACAAGGATGGATATCCTAAGCTGCCGCTTGGATGCCACAAGAGATAAGAGAAATCCAAAAAGACTGCGCTTCGGCGCAGTCTTTTTATTTGAAATAAACTATTTGTTCTGGTTTGGAATGAAACTGTTTATTCTTCTCCTCTGATGATGTCCAGTACGGTATCGACAACTTCATCGATACCATGACCAGTGGTGTCGACTTCAATGGCATCCTCCGCCTTGCGGAGTGGGTTGAGCTCCCTGGTCATATCGTTGTAGTCACGCTGTTTGATGTCCTCGAGGACCTCTTCGTAAGTCTGGGTTTCACCTTTTTCCTGGAGTTCTTTGAACCGCCTGTTGGCACGCTCTTCCGCGGAAGCAGTCAGGTAGATCTTGAACTCTGCATCTTTGAGAACGTTAGTGCCGATATCACGGCCGTCCATAATCACGCTTTTTCTTTGGCCCATACCGCGCTGGATTTCAACCAGTTTTTCGCGGACGGAAGGCAGGGCAGAGCAGTTCGATGCGAGCATCGAAACTTCCGGCGTTCTGATCAGATCATTGACGATTTCACCATCAAGGATGATGTTTCCATCCGAAAAATCGATATCTGTGGAATCGAGCATCTGCTTGAGCACACCGGATTCATCCTCTTCAAACGGGATGCCGTCTCTATCCATCTTGTAGCCGATGGCGCGGTACATGGCGCCTGTATCAATATAATCGATGTCCAGCGCTTTTGCTATAGCTTTGGCTATGGTGCTTTTGCCAGCACCGCTCGGGCCGTCGATTGCTATTCTGAATATGTTCTTCATTGTAACCTCTGTTGGAATTCCCTACGTTAGCGCTTTCTCTTCGTATCGAGGAGGCTCTCAACTTCCTTTACGAATGTATTGACGTCGGTGAACTGTCTGTAGACAGACGCGAAACGTACATATGCAACTTCGTCGATGTCCTTGAGCTTTTCCATGACAAGCTCTCCGATAAGCTTGCTGTCCACTTCCTTTTCCATCGTATTGTTGAGTCCGCGTTCGATGTCATCCACGATTTTCTCCATTTCAGCGATGGAAACAGGGCGCTTCTCACATGCGCGGATAATACCGTTGAGAAGTTTATTGCGGTCAAAGGCCTGACGACTGCCATCCTTCTTGATTACCATCAGGATCATTTCCTCGATCTTCTCATAGGTGGTGAATCTTCTTCCGCATTTCTCACACTCACGTCTTCTTCTGATGGCGCGGCCATCTTCCGTGTGACGGGAATCAATTACCTTGCTGTCTTCGTTTTCACAATAAGGACACTTCATCTTCATTCCTCCTGCGTGAACTACACAATTTATTTTTGAATTACAGTAATTTTACTACATGTTGTGGAGTTTGCCAACGGATTTACGAAATCTTGGTTGTGAATAATTGTTAATGTTTTACAATTCACCGATTTGCTGTGATATACTCCCGATGAAGAAACTGTTTCTCCAAGGGAGGGATCGCCATGAAAATGAAAAAGATAACAGCACTGATTCTTTCAGTTGTTATGGTTTTAGGAATGTCACTGCTCGTCACGGCGTGCGGAGAGGAATCCGCACAGGAGGAAGAACAGGCTACCACTGCAGAAACGGAGGCGGCGGAGGAGGAAACGACGCAGTCACCTGAGATTGTCGAAGAATATGTTGCCCTGGCAGGTGAATATCAGGACGAGTACAGCCAGCGAGCAAGTGCGACAGTTATTACGGATGCGGAGAACCAGAGCGTCAACATCACTGTGATGTGGAGTAGTTCTGCCACGACAGCGACTATGTGGACCATGACTGCGAACAAAGAAGGAAATCAGCTCGTATACAGTGACTGTGTAAAAACAGAACTGATCTATGCAGATGATACAGATGAAGAAGGAACCGGCGATGAGGAAATCGGTGGCGGAGCGGAGGAAACTGTTGTATATGAGAACGGCTCCGGCAGTTTCGAAATCTCTGAAGACGGCAAGCTTCTTTGGACGGGAGCAGAAGAACCGGAATGTCAGAGCTGTGTGTTCGTTCGTGTATCAGAATAAACTGCAGACGAACCGGTGTGCAAAATATTGGATGGATTAGGTATTTGTCAAAACCAGACAAATACCTTTTTTATGACAAACAATAGGGGTTCTATTGTTGAAAAGCGCGGTCGATTCAGCTACAATTTGAACAGAATGAAGAATAAGGAGATTATGAATACATGAAACTTGGAATCGTAGGTCTGCCGAATGTAGGCAAGAGTACTCTGTTTAACGCGATCACAAAGGCAGGAGCGGAAGCTGCAAACTACCCGTTCTGTACCATTGAGCCGAATGTTGGCGTTGTTACGGTGCCCGACGAAAGGGTCACAACGCTTTCTGAAATATACCATTCGAAGAAGACGATATACACGACTATAGAATTCTGTGATATCGCAGGCCTGGTCAAAGGCGCAAGTCAGGGTGAGGGTCTTGGCAACAAGTTCCTCGGTCACATCCGCAACGTAGAAGCAATCGTTCATGTTGTCCGCTGCTTTGAAGACGGAAACGTTGTTCACGTAGATGGGAGAATCGATCCGGCTTCCGACATTGAGACAATCAATATGGAGCTGATTCTCGCAGATATGGAAGTCCTGGAACGCCGTATTGCAAAGGCAACAAAGATGCTGAAGGGTGATAAGTCTCTCCAGAAGGAAATCGATCTGCTCAATAAGATCAATGAACATCTCGGTGAGGGTAACGTGGCCAGAACGATGGAACTTGACGAAGATGAGGAGGTTTTTGTAAAGAGCTTGGATCTGCTCACTTACAAACCTGTCATCTACGCAGCAAACGTTGCGGAGGAAGACGCGGCTGATGATGCGGAAGAGAATGAATACGTGAAAGCAGTCCGCGCAATCGCAGATGCGGAAGGTTCAGAAGTTGTCGTCATCAGCGCTAAAGTCGAAGCGGAACTTGCAGAACTCGATGACGAGGAACGGGATATGTTCCTGGAGGAGATGGGCATCAACGAATCCGGTCTTGATAAGCTGATCAAGTCATCCTATTCGTTGCTTGATCTGATTTCATTCATTACGACAGGAGAAGATGAAACACGCGCCTGGACCATCAAGAGAGGCACATTGGCTCCGCAGGCAGCAGGAAAAATACACACAGATTTCGAGAAGGGATTCATCCGTTCTGAAACCATCGCGTATGATAAGTTAATGGAGGCAGGCGGTAAACTCAGTACAGCCAAGGAACATGGATGGCTACGCTCGGAAGGCAAGGAATATGAAGTGAAAGACGGGGACATCTGCCACTTCCTGTTCAATGTATAGGTAAGAGCGCGATTCATCCAAATAGCGATTTCTTTCAAAAAAACAAAGAGGACCCGTTTGGGTCCTCTTTATTTCTGTTCTTTACTCTTTGATAAAACCTTTTTCAACTTTTGAGTCGTGGATGATCTTGAGAATTTTATCTTCATCGAAGTGCTTGATGTACTTGTCTTCGATGGCCTGAACTTCTTCTTCTGTCATAGCTCTGTCAAGGAGGTCCTTCAGCAGTTCATGAGCAACATGGTCATCTTTTTTAGGAACCAGCAGTTCTTCTGATGCATCCTCGATCTCGTGGATCATATCTTTGATTGACATAGTTTATTACCACCTTTCTTTATAGTAATGTATTTGTAGCCTTTCTATACTGCAACTGTATTGTAGCACTTCCGACGCATACATCAACATGTTTTGACGCATCGGAGGTATTTTTTTATGTGTTTTTGTTTCTTCGCCCGGAAGCGCGGCTATTTCTCTTCAATATCAAGTAGGCAATCACACAGATGACGATGATTAAAAGGCTGATGACCTGCGCTTGTTTGAATGGGCCGATCA
This sequence comes from uncultured Eubacteriales bacterium, assembly GCA_902763505.1. Classification (GTDB taxonomy): domain Bacteria; phylum Bacillota; class Clostridia; order Peptostreptococcales; family Anaerovoracaceae; genus Lentihominibacter. Next base: position 26,768 of record CACWSO010000005.1, read on the forward strand.
TCAGGCTGTCTGTTCTGAGCGCTTCCACGAAGAACCGTTCCAGGGAATAGAGGATTCCGTAGAGAAGCAGCACTTGTCCCTCAAACTTCCGATGGTTGTCCACGCAGATCAATATCAGGAAAAGAATGAAACACCAGATGGATTCGTAGAGGAAAGTGGGGTGATAGGTCTGCCCATCGATGATCACCGCCCAGGGGAGATCCGTTGGCCCGCCGTGGGCTTCTCCATTGAAGTAATTACCCCAGCGGCCGATTGACTGGGCCAAAGCGATGGCAGGGACGCAGAGATCCATCAGGTTGAGCGGCCGGATTTTCCAGATCAGGCACAGAATCGCTCCCGCAGCAAGACCGGCAATCAGTCCGCCGTGTACGGCAAGCCCGCCAGCCCGCATGTTCAGTATCTTCGCTATATCTCCTGCATAGTAGCTCCAGTTGAAGATCACGTAGTAAGCTCTCGCCCCGATGATGCCGATTGGAACACAGATAATGATGAAATTGAGGAGTTTGTCCCGGTTGATTCCATGCCGCGGCGCACGCAAATAGACAATCAGTGCTGCGATGACAATGCCGCATGTGACAAGTATCCCGTACCACATAATGTTCAGACCGAATATTGTGAACGCTACCGGTTCCGGTGTGGGCATTTCCGCTCCTCCTTTCATGGTTTTGCTTTGGCCGACTGACTGGGTCAACGCCATGGTCACATTATACCGATGCCCATCTGAAAAGACAAGAGAAGGACGAAACTGAGGGGAAGAAGAGGAAGGTGGAGGAAAACCCTCTTTATATGTAGAAAAGTGGAGTAAAGTGGTTGACATGTGCAGTGTAGTGGATTAAAATGGAGAAGACTAGAGAAGGGTCGTTTTTTCCGACCGCAAATTAAAGTCTCTATGAGGTAAGGCAATGTTCGTAGGAAAGTATCAAAACTCAATAGACTCCAAGTCGAGACTGATCATTCCTGCCAAGTTCAGAGAGGAACTGGGAGGTCGTTGTGTTGTCGCCCAGTCTTTGGATAAATGCCTGACCATCAGCACTCTGGCTGAATGGGAGAAATTCCTGGAGGAACTGAAGGCTCTGCCGAGAAGTAATCCTGAAGCAAGAATGATCAGAAGATACTTCAACCAATCGGCGGCCACATGTGATGTTGATAAACAGGGAAGAGTTACCATCCCGCAGGAGCTCAAGGACTATGCGGGAATCACCAAAGAACTGGTGACGATCGGAAACATCGACAACATTGAAGTCTGGAGCAAGGAGAACTGGGAGAAGGATGCCTTTGCACAGGCTGGAGAAGATTTGACAGCGGCGGATATCAACGCCAGTGAAATTGCGGAGAAACTGGAGAAGTTCAACTTCTAAGAAGTGAGCGCCTTCTAAACCATGAGTATGGAATACAACCATGTGCCGGTTCTTTATGACGAGTGCATGGAAAACCTGAATATCAGGCCTGATGGAATCTATGTGGACGGCACCCTGGGCGGCGGCGGACACGCATTCGGGATCGGGCAGAGACTTTCCGAGAAAGGACTTCTCATAGGAATCGACAGAGATCAGGATGCCCTTGATGCGGCAGGAAAAAAACTTGAATCTCTGAAGTGCAGAAAGCTCCTGATCCGCAGCACATACGCAGAAATCAAGGATGTGCTGGCCAGAGAAGAAGTGAGAAGCGCCATCGGAGAGGGCGGAATCGACGGAGCACTGTTGGATATCGGAGTCTCGTCCTTTCAGCTGGACAACAGTGAAAGGGGGTTCTCATACATGCAGGATGCGCCTCTGGACATGAGGATGAGCAGAGACGATTACCTGACAGCCGAAGCAGTGGTGAACGGTTATTCAAAGAAGGAACTGACCGACATCATCAGAAACTACGGTGAAGAACGATGGGCAAGCAGAATCGCTGAGTTCATTGTGAAAGCAAGAAAAGAACAGAAGATAGAGACGACGGGCCAGCTGGTCGACATCATCAAAGCGGCGATACCGGCTTCAGCAAGAAGAGAGGGCCCACATCCGGCCAAGAGAACATTTCAGGCCATCAGAATAGAGGTAAACGGAGAGCTGGAACAGATCGAGAAAGCGGTTGACGAATTCTGTGACGTTCTCAACCCGGGAGGAAGGCTTTGCATCATAACCTTCCACTCTCTGGAGGACAGAATCGTAAAACAGGCTTTCCAGAGAAGACTGAATCCGTGCACATGTCCGCCGGAGTTTCCGGTCTGCGTATGCGGGAAGGTGACAGACGCAGTTAAGGTGACAGGCAAACCGATCACAGCAGGAGAAGAAGAGCTAGAACATAATCCGAGAGCGCGAAGCGCGAAGCTAAGAGTTATCGGTAAGAAATAATCGAGGAAGCATTCATGATAGCAGCAGAAGAGTGGTACGCATATCAGAAACAATATCAGAAATACGGCCTTGATATGAGACCAGAGGAGGAGTTGGTTTCCCAAAGGGAGCGGAGAAAGCAGGAACGAGCTGCTGCCCGCGCACAGGGAATAACCCTCAAGGTAAACAGCGATCACAAGGTTATGCTTGGAATCGTTGTGGCAGCCGCGCTGGTTCTGATGATGGTCGTAGTCATGGTTTCCTATGCGGCCAAAATCACATACGACATCAATACAATAAAAGCTGAGAACGATGTAATCAGCGGTGAAATAGAAGATCTGGATGTAAAGATGCTGAGCTCAAGTACGGTCATATACATTGAGAGCCAGGCAAAAGAGAAACTAGGCATGAAGAATCCGGACACAAAGCACTGCGTCTATCTTTCTTCTACGGAAGCACCTGAAGAAGGATTCGCAGATATGTTAAAGGCGAAAGCATACAACTGACCCCATAATCATAAAGAGTACCCGGGCGCATGTTAAGGGTTAAGCGTCCGGGATACTTTTTTAACTGGAGAAAGAAACATACATATGCCATCCACAATCAGAAGCAAGAAAAACTTAATCATTGTACTCATTCTGGTGTTCCTTCTGCTCCTTATTGCAGCACTGAGAATGGGATATGTCCAGCTCGTCAAGGGCGAGGAATACAAAGACAGAGCTATGTCTCAGCAGACGACGGATATTACCGTTGAAGCAGAGAGAGGAACGATCTATGACTGCAATGGGGAAAAACTGGCCCAGAGTGTCAAATGCTACGATGTATACGTTTATCCTGCTGAAATCGGAAAGTACGATACAAAAGCAGAACGCAAGAAACTGATCAACATAACTGCCAAGAAGCTCGCTAAAGCGCTGGATATGGACGAAGAAACTGTCAAGAACAAAATCAACAAAGACAGCGGACAAATCATGCTTGCAAAAGGTCTCATCAGGGAAGATGCGGACAAAGTCAGGGCGGAGGCGCTCACAGGCGTAAGTATCACCCCGTCGACGAAGAGAGAATATCCGAACGGCACACTGGCTGCAAACGTCATGGGCATGGTCAATGACGAGAACACCGGACAGTCCGGACTGGAGCTTGAATACAACAACTACCTGAGCGGAATCGCAGGCAGGATCGTCAATTATACAGATACAAACGGAGAAGAACTCTCCTATTCACCGGAAAACGAGAGGTACTATGAAGCCGAAAACGGATGTGATATCTATACTACCATAGATTTGGTAGTGCAGAGTTATACTGAGTCGGCAATCCAGAGGGTCCAGCAGAAGACCAAGGCCGACAGAGTATTCGCGGTCGTTATGGAAGTCGAGACGGGGAACATCCTGGCAATGGCTCAGACGCCAACCTTTGATCCGAACAACCCTTATCAGCCTGCTTCCGATAGCGAAAAGGCGAAGTTCAACAACATGTCACAGCAGGATCAGTCCAACTACCTGAGCAAGATGTGGAGAAATCCGATTATTTGCGATGTATACGAACCAGGTTCTGTATTCAAGTTGCTCACGACTTCCATCGCACTGGAGGAAGGTGTTGCGAACCTCAAAAGCAACTACTACTGCAACGGCTATCGTGTTGTTTCAGGACAGACGATCCACTGCTGGAATGAAGGCGGACATGGAGCCGAGAATCTGACACAGGCAGTCGGAAACTCCTGCAACCCTGTTATGATGGGGCTTGCTCTTGATACGGGCATCTCGAAGTACTACGATCATCTCGACACCTTTGGCATCACGGGGACGACAGGCATCGACTTCCCGGCAGAAGGAACGGCCATACTGCAGGATGAAGAATCTGCCGGCCCGGTTGGATTGGCAACAATGGGGTTTGGACAGGGTGTCGCAGTAACACCGATACAGCTTGTCACAGCCATTTCATCTCTTGGAAATGAAGGCAAGCTCATGAAGCCGCATCTCGTCAAGGGAATCAAAGACAAAAAGACGGGTGAAATTACAGAAATCAAACCTGAAGTCATCAGGAAGACAGTTTCCAAGGAAACAGCGGATGAGATCTGCAGCATAATGGAATATGTCGTTGCAGAAGGCGGCGGCGGAACAGCGGCAGTCAAAGGCTATAGAGTCGGCGGTAAGACCGGTACAGCCAACAAGGCAGTGAACGGCGGATACAGTGATTATACGTATTCCTCATGTCTTGGCATGGCGCCGATGTCTGATCCGAAAATCACAGTGCTCGTCATCGCAGACAGCCCGAAGGGTGTTCACTTCGGAAGTGTAACAGCCGGTCCTGCCGTAAGCGAGATCCTCGGCAAGTCATTGAAATATCTGACGATCGAACCAGACGCAACCGAAGAGCAGAAGGATAGTGAAAAGGTGGAGATTCCTAATGTAGTTGGACAGTCCGCCGAAGACGCTATAGGCATTCTGGCAGGTAGTGATCTGGGATACGATATGAACAGCAAAGACGGCAATGATGACTTTGTCGTAATTAAACAATACCCTTCAGCGGGAAGTACAGTAAAGAAGGGGACAAAGGTCTTCCTGTATCGGGAAGGAAACTAAGCTATGAAGAAGACAGCAATTGAACAGATTGTCAAAGCAGCCGGCGGAACGCTTGCAGCAGAAGGCAGTGAAAAGTTCATAACAGGTATAAAGCATGATTCCAGAGAAATCAGACCAGGCGAGATGTTCGTGGCAGTCAAAGGAGACAACCATGATGGCCACAGATTTATTCCGCAGGTCATCGAAGCAGGCTGCGCAGCAGTACTGGTATCCGATACGGATCAGTGCCCGGTGGGTGCTGATGTAAGTGTGATTCTTGTGGACGATACCATTGAAGCGATGGGAAAAATTGCCTCATGGTATCTGGATAGCCAGGAAATCAGATGTGTGGCTGTAACCGGAAGCGTCGGCAAGACATCCACCAGGGACATGATCTACTACGTACTGAGCCAGAAGTTCAGCTGCGGGAGAAACCTGAAAAACTACAACAACAACATTGGACTGCCGATCTCTGTGTTCCACTTTGCGGAAGATACAGAAGCAGCTGTTCTCGAGATGGGGATGGATGCGTTTGGTGAAATAGAATATCTCAGCGGCATCGTAAGACCAGAAATCGGTGTCATCACCAACATCGGCGTTGCCCACATGGAAAAACTCGGGAGCAGGGAAGGTATTTTCAGGGCGAAGATGGAAATCACGAAGAATATCCGCCCGGCATCCGAGGGAGGCGCTCTTGTTTTTGCAGGTGACGAGGAGTTCCTGACAAAGGAGAGGACTGCAGGCGACTACGATCAGATTGAAGTAGGAACGGTCAGCGGAGCGGACCTTAGGATTTCAGGCGTTGAGGATCACGGCATAGAAGGAATCAGCTTCCTCCTGGAATATGATGAGGATGGAAGTACAAATAAAACGAAAGTGGTACTCCCGGCAGCAGGCGCGCATAATGCGGTCAACGCGGGACTGGCGTTAGCGGTCGGACGAAAAATGGGCGTGAGCATTCCGGAAGGAATCGAGGGACTGAAGAATGTTGAACTGACGGGGAGCAGACTTCGAAAGATCGAAGGAGCATCCGTAAGAATCATCGATGATACATACAACGCAAATCCGGATTCCATGATGAGTGCGCTCGATGTTCTGAAAGCGAGCAGTGCCCGGCGGCGTGTAGCGGTGCTGGGTGATATGTTCGAGCTTGGAAGTGAAGAAATCGCGCTTCACAGAAAAGTCGGCGAACATGCTGCAAAGGCGGGAATCGACCGGTTGATCACCATAGGAAATCTGGCAGAGAACATCGCCAAAGGCGGCAGCGGCACACACTTCCCGGATAAGGAATCATTCCTGGAAGTCATAGAAGATTATATCGAGCCCGAAGACCTGATACTTGTGAAAGCGTCGAGGGGAATGCATCTAGAAGAGATCGTAGAAAGGCTGAGGACAATATGAACATACATGCAATACACATCCTGATTATCATCGTTTCAGCCTTCGCCATTTCAGTTGTGCTGACTGAAATCGAAATCCCGTTCCTGAGACGTAAGGCAGGGCAGAACATCAGAGAAGAGGGGTTAAAATCCCATTATTCCAAAGCTGGAACCCCGAGCATGGGCGGCATCAGCATCATTTTTGCCACTTGCGCCATGGCATTGATCGGGACCCTGGCGTTTGGAGGCACCATTGGTGATGAGCTGCTGATTCTGCTTGTATTTGTTGGATATGGGATGATCGGTTTCGTAGATGACTACAGGAAGGTCATCAAGAAGCAGAATGAAGGCCTGACAGCAAAGCAGAAGTTCGCATTGCAGATGATCATCGCGATCGCATTCGCGGTATTCTTCGCACATTACTCTGCATTCGGAACCTCGGTTTACATTCCGGTCTTCAATATTTTTGTAGAGTTCGGATATATGTATTATGTGTTTGTTGCCTTTGCAGTACTGGCAATGACGAATGCAGTCAATTTGACGGACGGACTTGACGGACTTGCTTCCGGAGTCACAACTCTGGTTGCACTGTTCTTCACATATGCAGGCTTTATGGGCGGTGCCTTCATCAAGTACGGCGCGTTCATCGGCAATGCATCGGAAACATATTTCTTCGCTGCACTGGCCGGCGGATGCCTGGGATTTCTGGTGTTCAATCGGAATCCTGCAAGGGTGTTCATGGGGGACACAGGTTCCCTGGCGCTCGGCGGAGGCGTCGTAGCCGCAGCTATCGTCATGAAGTTGGAACTTCTGCTTCTGGTAGCCGGACTTGTATACGTCATCGAGGCGCTCTCTGTAGTACTGCAGGTGACCTACTTCAAACTTTCACACGGCAAGAGAATTTTCAAGATGGCGCCGATCCACCACCACTTCGAGATGTGCGGAATGAAAGAGCGGCAGGTAGTCGGTATGTTCTGGACATTTACACTCGTATGTTGTGCGGCGGCAGCGCTGATGTTATAGGAGACTGATATGAAAGCACTTGTAATCGGAATGGGAAGATCGGGCAAAGCAGCTGTAGACGCTCTGACAGAACAGGGCGCTCAGGTCAGCATTCAGGACAGCAAAGGTCCTGAAGACTTTGAACCGGAATTTCTGGAACAGATAAAAGAAAAGAATATTACGGCATATCTCGGCTGCGTACCAGAAGATATGTCTCAGTTTGATATGCTGGTGCTCTCTCCGGGAGTACCGCCAACCGTTGGATTCATCGAAGACGCAAAGGCGGCAGGCGCCGAGATCATCGGCGAACTGGAGCTCGCCTACAGACTCTGCAAAGGCAGATTTGTTGGCATCACAGGAACCAATGGAAAAACGACGACAACCACCCTCACAGGGGAGATATACAAAGCGGCAGGCAGAGATACGATCATAGGCGGAAACATCGGAAATGCTATTGCCGTTGACGCATTGAACGCAGGCGAAGATACATGGATGATTACGGAAATCAGCAGTTTCCAGCTGGAGACGATACAGCAGTTCAAACCGGAAGTCTCTGCAATACTGAATCTGACGCCTGACCACATGGACAGACATAAGACCATGGAAGAGTACGGAAGAGTCAAAGCAAGAATCTTCGAGAACCAGACTGAGGATCAGTACTGCGTTCTGAACTATGACGATAAAGCATCTTTCGAACTGGCGGAGAGAGAAGGCTGCCGCGCTAAAATCGTTCCGTTCAGCAGAGAACAGGAACTTGACTTCGGAGCTTTTACAAAGGCGGGAAAGATCGTGATCAAAAACGAGGCGGGCGAGGAAATCGAAATCTGCGGCATTGACGAACTGCAGATTCCGGGCACCCACAACCTGGAGAACGCGCTGGCTGCAGCAGCGATATGCTACTTCGGCGGCATCGATCCTATCGTCATTGGAAATGCCATGAAGGCGTTCAAAGGCGTTGCGCATAGAATTGAGCTCTGCTGTGAAAAGAACGGCGTGCGTTTCGTCAACGACTCAAAAGGGACCAATACTGACGCGGCGATCAAGGCAATCGAGGCCATGAAAGAGAACATCATCCTCATCGCCGGCGGATACGATAAGGGTTCCACTTACGAAGAATTTATCAACGTCTTCCCAGGCAGAGTGAAAGAACTCATTCTTCTTGGGAAGACTGCCCCTAAAATAAAAGCAGCCGCAGAGGCGGCAGGATTTATGAATATTACCATGGCGGCGGATATGGAAGAGTGTGTAGCTGCTGCCTGGGAAAAAGCTCAGCCTGGTGATGTAGTGCTTCTTTCACCTGCATGCGCCAGCTGGGATATGTACGATAACTTTGAGCAAAGAGGAGATCACTTCAAAGAATGCGCTCTGAAACTCTAAACGAAATCAAAAAAGAAGGCGGAATCATCGATCAGATCAAAGAAGTGGATTTCTGGATGCTGACCATTACAATAGCACTGGCAGTCTACGGACTCATCATGGTCTTCAGCGCCAGCTATTACTTCTCCATCAGCGAGAACGGGAATCCGTTCTACTACCTGATTCGTGACGGCATCTGGGTCATCATCGGATTGGGATTGATGTGCTTCGGCATGTTGGTCGATTACCGGTTCTGGAACAGGAAGGTTCTGATACTTGGGCTGCTTGGCTTTTGCTTTATGCTCCTTGTTCTCGTTCTGACGCCTGTCGGTTCGTCCGCAAATGACGCAACCAGATGGATCAGACTGGGACCAATCACGATCATGCCGGGTGAAATCGCCAAGATGGGGATGATTTTCTTCATCGCATGGTTCTGTTCAGAAAATACAAGAAGGATCCGCTCCTTCACTCGCGGAATGCTGCCGATTCTTGCCGTGGCAGGTGTTTTTGCGGCGCTGATCGTAAAACAGCCAAACCTGTCTACTGCAATCACACTGGTAGGCATTGTACTTGTCATGATGCTCATCGCCGGGATGAAGTGGGGATACATCTTCTTCCTGGGCGGCATTGGAGTCGCTGGTATCATGGCGCTTATATTCGGCGTAGGAGGGTATTGGCAGGAGAGGTTCATGACCTTCACGCATCCTTTTGATTATGAAGCGACAAGCGGCTATCAGATCGTGCAGGGACTGCAGGCGCTGGGTTCAGGAGGCCTGTTCGGCGTAGGCCTGGGCAAAAGTGTCACCAAGAGTCTGTATCTGCCGTATCCGCACAATGACTTTATCATGGCAATCATCGGAGAAGAGACCGGATTCCTGGGAATTCTCCTTCTTCTCGTCATGTATGTGATTTTCATATGGCGCGGAGCACATATCGCGATGAAGTGCGGCGATGAATTCGGCCTGCTCATTGCTTCCGGAACGATTATGATGGTAGCGATTCAGGTGGTGCTGAATATCCTGGTTGTAACCTCGTCGATGCCGGCAACAGGCGTAAACCTTCCGTTCGTAAGCTACGGCGGAAATGCGTTGATGATATTTATGTTCATGTCCGGGGTAGTGCTGAATATATCGAAGCACATTCCGAAGGAAACAGAAGCAGATTATGCAGGAGAGCTGGAATGAGAGTAATCATGACAGGCGGCGGCACGGGAGGACATATCTATCCTGCCATTGCCATTGCTGATGAAATAAAGAGACGTTATCCCGATGCGGAAATCCTCTTTGTCGGAGCAGAGAGAGGTCTTGAGAAGACACTTGTTCCCAAAAGGGGATATAATATCCGCCTCATAACAGTTGAAGGATTTGACAGAAAGAATCTGATCAGGAATGTTTCAGTTGTCCGTAAACTCATGAAGGGAAGCGCACAGGCCAGGAAGATTATACGGGATTTCAGACCTGATTTTGTCGTTGGTACAGGCGGATATGCCAGCGCACCTATGGTAAAAGCAGCGCAAAAGGCGCATATCCCGACCTTTATTCATGAGCAGAACGCTTATCCGGGCGTCACGAACAAACTGCTTGAAAAGAATGTGAACACCGTATTTCTCGGCTTTGGAAGAGCGGCGGAATACTTTAAGGATGAGAACAAGCTGATTGTTTCCGGAAATCCGGTCCGTGACGAATTCAGAGACAGAGACCGGAAGGAAGCGAGAACAGCGCTGGGCTTTGAAGAAGATCTGTTTATCGTGCTGGCCTTTGGCGGCAGCCAGGGCGCAGGACGCATCAACAAGGCGATGGTGAATGTCATCAAAGCGATGAACGGACGCGATGATATCGGTATCGTTCTCGGGGCCGGAAGCTACTATTACGATGCGATTTGTGAGTCATTCCGGGAAGAAGGATTTGAAATTAGTGACAATATCAGGATAATAGAATATATTGATGATATGGCAGCTTATTTAGCTGCTGCCGATCTGGTGGTCAGCAGGAGCGGAGCTCTGACGGTCGCTGAAACGACAGTCAGCGGAAGGCCTGCCATATTCATTCCATCACCGATGGTGACAGGAAATCATCAGTACTACAATGCGCTGGCTGTTGCAGAGGCCGGCGGAGCGATCATCATTGAGGAGAAGGACCTGGAGGATGAGAAACTGATCCGGGAGATTCTCGACCTCAAGGAAGATCCGGAAGGTCTGAGACTGATGGCGGAGGCCAGCAGGAAATGCGGACCTGACAAGGCGACAGAAATCATTTGCGATAAGATTCTGGAGGAAGTAAAGATTGGCTGAAAGACCGGCTGTCGAAACTGAAAAAAAGGAAACTGCACAGAAAACTGTTGCGGAGACTGTAACGGAAACCGCAGTGAACGCCAAAACGGACGCCGCAGCGCGGGAGGAGAAAACTCCTGAGCAGCCGGAGCAGGAAGAAGCGCAGGAGCAAACGCAGGAAAACGGGCAGGCGCGGACGCAAGGAAGCAAACCGTCACAGAAGCCGAAGAGAAAGCATAAGAAAAAGCATTATCTGCTTCGCATTGTGATCATCCTTGCTGTTCTGGCGGCAGCTTTTCTTTGCGCGCATTTAAGTTACTTCAATGTGAACGGAATCGCTGTCATCGGAAATGAAGAAGTGTCGGACGAGGAAATCATCAACCTGTCCGGGATTCAGATGGGGAAGAGCGTATTCGATGTACATCCGCTGTTAGTACAGCATGATATCAAGAAAAACCTCTATATCGAGAAGGTCAATGTCAACAGGAAACCGCCTGATAAAGTTGAGATCATTGTGCAGGAGAGAGATATGCTGGCCCAGTTCCATAAGGACCAGAAATTCGTCGTAACAGATTCTGACGGAATGGTGCTGGATATCAGCAAAGAAGAGCGGAAAGCGACACTCATTGAAGGGGTGACTGTAACAGGCGCAGAGAAGAAGGAAACTATAGAAATCAAGGAAACCGGGAAACTTGAAAAAGCACTCAATCTCATGAGAACGACAGATGAGAACGATTTGTATTTCAAACGCATCGTATTCAACGGAAGCAAGGTTGACGCATATATCTATGACACCCTAAAATGCTCCGGCAAATATGATAATCTCATGTCCGTAATCACATCCGGAACACTCAAAAAAGTCATTTACGATTTGTACCAGAAGAACATTGAAGAAGGTACCGTAAATGTGTATAACAACAATTATTGTTTCTTTACACCTAACTAAATGTATGGTATACTCACATCAGATATAACTACATTTAGCGGAGGTACCCTCGATGTTACAATTTGAAACGAATGATAATACATTACAGGAAATAAAAGTAATCGGTGTTGGCGGCGGTGGTTGCAATGCGATCAACAGGATGATCGAGTCCGGAATGAAGGGCGTTACGTTCATTGCTGTTAACACAGATAAACAGGCGCTCCAGAAAAACAGAGCGGAAACCAAGATTCAGATCGGTGAGAAACTGACAAAAGGTCTGGGTGCAGGAGGAAATCCTGAGGTTGGACAGAAGTCAGCGGAAGAAAATCTTGAAGATCTGGAGAAATTCGTTACCGGCGCTGATATGGTATTCATAACATGCGGCATGGGCGGCGGCACAGGTACCGGAGCTGCTCCAATCATCGCCAAGATTGCCAAGGATATGGGTATCCTGACAGTAGGCGTAGTAACAAAGCCTTTCAGATTTGAAGGAAGAAAAAGAGGAGAACATGCAGAGCTGGGCATCAAATTCCTCAAGAAGTATGTAGACTCCCTCGTAGTTATCCCGAACGACAAACTTCTGGAAACAGTTGAAGAACAGACTTCACTGCTAGATGCCTTCGCTATGGCAGACGACGTTCTGAAGCTGGGAGTTCAGTCCATATCGGACATCATCGTAGACGACGCGCTGATCAACCTGGACTTCGCCGATGTTACAACGATCATGAAGGACAGAGGCGTCGTACACATGGGCGTAGGCCACGGCGCAGGAGAAAACAAGCTGGACGACGCTGTAAAGGGCGCAGTCAACAGTCCGCTGCTTGAGACAGAAATCAGCGGTGCCAAGGCAGTGCTCATCAACATTACAGGCGGCCTGAACCTGACCATGCTGGATGTTGACAGAGTTGCTTCACAAATCGACGAAGAGGCAGATCCGAATGCAATCATCATCCTCGGAACATCCATCAAGGAAGAGATGCAGGATGAAATCGCAGTTACCGTTATTGCAGCCGGATTTGAGCCAGGAAGAGATGCAGGTCCGGCTCCAGTAGAGAGACCGGTAGAGCCAGTTCAGCAGGCCGCTCTCGAAAGTGAACCTAAGCCGGTGGAGCACACAGCGAAATTCGATACAATTTCTGAAGATGATATCCCAGTCTTCCTCAGAAGATAGCATCAAAAATTAGTTGGTAGCCGGTTCAGCGCCGGCTACTGCTTTTTTATGAAGAAGACCGGATTCACTGATGAAGACCATAAGATCAAAAGATAATCCTTCCTACAAAGAAGCTGTTAAGCTTCTCAGGAGGAAATACAGAGACCAGACAGGCATGTTCCTGATTGAAGGACCAAGGCCTGTTATGGATGCCATCAGGTCAGGTGAAAGCCTGCAGACGGTGTTTTTCAGTGAGGAAGCCTTGGAAAAGGAGCTTCCTGCTGCTGCCGCCGCAGAGGAACTGGAAGGCCTTTGCATGAAGAATGGATGCAGATGCGCTGTTCTGGCAGAGGAACTCTTCAGCAGAATCTCAGATACGGAGCACTCACAGGGTGTGTTGGCAGTGGCCTGCAAACCTGAACATCGGGAAATCGAGGACGGCAGCGGTGTCATCATACTGGACAGGCTACAGGATCCGGGTAATATAGGAACAATCATCAGAACGGCTGAAGCTGCAGGCTTCGGCACTCTGATCGCAATAAAGGGAACGGGAGACATATACGCTCCAAAGACAGTCAGAGCAGCGGCAGGTTCACTGCTCAGAGTTAATGTTTTTGAAGGATTAGAGACCGGAGAAGCGGTCAGACTCTGCAGAGAGCAGGGTGTCAGGATCGTTGCCAGCGATCTGGAAGGATCGGTGGAATATACAGATGCAGATCTCACAGGCGATATGGCGCTGGTCATCGGAAACGAGGGCAGCGGCGTCAGTGATGAGATCAGGCAGGCAGCTGATGACAAAGTCAAAATCCCCATGGAAGGTACAATAGAATCATTAAACGCAGCAGTTGCGGCGGGATTGCTCATGTATGAATCAGTCCGCCAGAGACGGGCTGCAGGAAAGGTTAAATAATGCAGGATCAGTTAAACAAGATTTTAGAACAAGCGAAGTCCCAGCTTGAGACAGCAACAGACAGGGCACAGGCAGAAGAACTGAGAGTCAAACTTCTGGGAAAGAAGGGTGAACTGACCCAGATCCTCAAAGGTATGGGAAAGCTCAGTCCTGAGGAGAGAAAGTCCACTGGACAGATGGTCAATGGCGTCAAAGGCCAGATTGAGTCCTTGTTGGAGAACAAGTTTGAGGAACTGAAGGCAAAGGCCAAGGAAGCCCAGTTCAAGGTCGAGAGGATCGACGTTACAGAACCGGGAGTCAGACCGAAGCTGGGCGCGAGACATCCGCTCACAGTTACCATGGAGGAGATATCAAAAGTCTTTATGAACATGGGATTCTCCATTGTAGAGGGTCCTGAAGTAGAGACTGTTTTCAATAATTTTGATGCGCTGAACGCAAGTCCGGATCACCCGGCAAGGGATATGACGGACACCTTCTACATCACGGAAGACGTTCTGCTCAGAACACAGACATCCCCGGTACAGGTCAGAACACTGCTGAAGCAAAAGCCGCCAATCAAGGTGATTTCACCGGGAAGATGCTTCAGATGTGATACGCCGGATGCAACCCACTCACCGATGTTCCACCAGATCGAGGGACTCGTCGTTGATGAAGGCATCACCATGGCCGACCTGAAGGGAACTCTGGACAGCTTCGCTAAACAGCTCTTCGGACCAGAGACGAAGACGAAGTTCAGACCGCATCACTTCCCGTTCACAGAGCCGAGTGCAGAAGTAGACGTTTCCTGCTTCAAGTGCGGCGGCAAAGGCTGCAGAGTCTGCAAGGGTTCCGGCTGGATCGAAATCCTGGGCTGCGGCATGGTACACCCGAATGTACTGAAAGTCGGCGGTCTTGATACAGAGAAATATACAGGTTTTGCATTCGGATTGGGTGTAGAACGTGTTGCTATGCTGAAATACGGAGTAGATGACATAAGATTGTTTTATGAAAACGACATGAGATTCATCGAGCAGTTCAAATAAAGGAGAAGGAAGAGGAAATGTTAGTACCTGTTGAATGGATAAATGACTATATTGATTTGAGCGATGTCAGCACAGAGGAGTTCTGCGACCGTATGATCATGTCCGGATCGAATCTGGAGACATGCGACTGGTTCTGCACAGATGCCGAGAACATCGTAGTAGGTAAAATCGAGAAGATCGAGCCGCATCCGGATGCTGATAAGCTGGTGATCTGCAGAATCAACATCGGCGACGCAGATGCGGAAGGTAAGGATGAGAACGGACTTCTCCAGATCGTTACAGGGGCGCCGAATGTCTTTGAGGGCGCTTATGTACCGGTGGCGCTTTCCGGCAGCCACATTCCTGGACCGCTCCACGGACAGCCAAAGCAGGAAGGCGGCGTCAAGATTACAAAGGGTAAACTCAGAGGCGTTGTTTCCTACGGCATGCTCTGTTCTGCCGGTGAGATGGGATTTGAAGACAAAGTCGTTCCGATTGCACACAGAGAAGGAATCTGGATCCTGGATCCTGAAGTATATGACGGAATCGAAGACAAAGTCGGCATGGATTTCGTCGAAGCGCTGGAACTGAAGCAGGCTGTTGTAGACTTTGAAATCACGCCGAACAGACCTGATTGCCTGGCGCAGGTGGGAATGGCCAGAGAGGCGGCAGCTACATTCGGAAGAAGCTTCCAATACCCGGATACAGACATACAGAATGAGAATGGAGAAGGCGCTTCCAGCGATTACGTCTCAGTAGAAATCAAGAATCCTGAAAGCTGCAAACGCTACGTTGCGAGAATCATTACCGACGTAGTGATCAAACAGTCACCTTGGTGGCTGCAGAAGAGGCTCATGTATGCAGGAATGAGACCGATCAATAACATCGTAGACTTCACGAACTTCGTTATGCTCGAGTACGGTCAGCCGATGCACGCTTTTGATATCAAGGAAGTGCACGGCGGGAAGATCATCGTTGAAAACGCCAAGCCGGGCGAGAAGTTCATCACCCTCGATGAAAATGAGAGAACCATGGAAGGGGATATGCTCATGATCAAAGACGCCGAGAGAAGCATCGGTATCGCAGGTGTCATGGGCGGCCTCAATTCAGAAATCGAAGAAGATACCAAGACAGTCATCCTCGAGTCTGCGAACTTCCTCGGAAGCAGCATCAGAACCACTTCCAAGAAGCTGGGACTGAGAACAGAAGCCTCCGCAAGATTCGAAAAGGGCATTGACCCGAATCTGGCAGAAGCGGCAGCAGACAGATTCTGCAGACTTGTTGAGATGACAGGATCAGGAAAAGTATGCAAAGGCAGCATCGACTGCTATCCGAACCCAGAAAAGGCGAAGACACTGGATATCAGAGTCAGCAGAATCAACTACGTACTGGGAATCGATCTGAGCAGAGAAGAGATGGTCCGTATGCTGGAAGGCCTGGAAATCAAGGTCGAAGGCGAAGGGGATATCATGACAGTTACTCCTCCGACGATCCGTCAGGATCTCCTTGAGGAAGAGGACTACATTGAAGAAATCGCCAGAATGTACGGCTATGACAAACTGCCGGTAACACTGCCAAAGTCCAATACAGAAGCCGGAAAGCCGCGTGACAGAGAGCTGAGAGACTTGGCCCGTGATGCCCTTTGCGGCATGGGACTCAATGAGATCCAGACTTACTCTTTTGTCAGCCCGTCAGGCGTAGACAAGATCCGCATTGCGGAAGATTCCTGGGAGAGAGCCTTTGTAAGGATCATCAATCCGCTTGGTGAGGATACCTCCGTAATGAGAACGGTCCTGACGCCGAATATGCTGGAAGTACTGGCCAGAAACTACTCCAGAAACATCGAGACCGTCAAGGCATTCGAAATCGGCAACACCTTTATGGACAATCCGATCAACCCGGATAAGCTTCCGGATGAGGATTATGCTCTTTGCATCGGAATGTACGGCAAGGGCTGCGACTTCTATGCATTGAAAGGTGTCATTGAAGAGCTTTTGGAAAATCTGGGCATTAAGGAAACCGTATTTGTTGCGGAATCCGAATACGGCGTATACCATCCGGGCAGATGCGCAAGGATTCTGGTTGAAGCATCCGATGCTATGAAGGCAGCCGGAGAAGAATATGAAGAGCTGGGAATCATGGGTGAGATTCATCCGGACGCCGCAGCAAACTTCGGTCTTGACGGCGTGAGAGTATACTGCTGTGAGCTTATGTTCGGTGCAGTAGCTCGCAAGGCCAAGACAGAAATCGTCTACCAGCCGCTTCCTAAGTATCCGTCAACATCAAGAGACATCGCTCTCCTGGTGGATGAAGAAATGGAAGTCGGTAAAATAGAAGATGTTATCAGAGAGAAGGGTAAATCGATACTCGAAAGTGTTCGCCTCTTCGATGTTTACAGAGGAAAGCAGGTTGAAGAAGGCAAGAAGAGCGTCGCGTTCACTCTGGTGTACAGAGACAAGAATAAGACTCTGACCGACGAAGAAGTTGCAGATGTACACGAAAGCGTTCTCGAGACCCTCAAGGAGAGACTGAACGCTGTTCTGAGAGACATGTAAATTAATTCTGTATGAGGAGAATTCATCATGGAAAACAACAAAGTAAACGTAAAGATCTATGGACAGGACTACACGATTTCAGGAGATCTTCCAAAGGATGAGATCATCAGCCATGCAGCCCGTGTAGATGCCAAGATGTACGAAATCGCTGATGCAGCGAAATCTGCAGGCGCTTCCCCTCAGAATGTCGCTATTCTTGCAGCAGTCAATATTGCAAGTGAGCAGGCAATGAGCGCAAGAGAGATGGCAGAGCTCAAGAGCATGAACATCCAGCTGGAAAAGGATGCGCAGCACTATGTGGCTTTGTGGGACGAGACCAAGAAGTCCTTCACAGAGTACAAGGAAGAAACGCAGGCAATCGTTGCGCAGAAGGATGCTCTGATGCAGCAGCTCCGCGACAAGGATGCTGAGATCGAACGGCTCAAGGCAGCAGCAGAAGAGTCAAAGGCTCAGATCCAGAGCGGTATGGAAGATGTAATCAAAGAAGTAGAAGGAAAGTGCAGAGAACTGGAAAGCAGCTTCTTCGATCTTCAGATGGAAAACCTGCAGCTTAAGAAAGAACTGGATAAATACAAAAACGGTACCGGCGGATTCTAGATGAGAGAAAAGACCTTACACGTTTTAGAGTACGATAAGATCATTGAAATGCTAAAAGACCGGGCAAGCTCCGAAATGACGAAAAAAGTCATATCGGAGCTTGAGCCTGTCTGTGATGCGCGTCTAATAAAGGAAAAACAGGAAGAAACCACAGAAGCGGTGAAGCTCATTTCAGCGAAAGGGCCTTTGCCGGTAGGTGGTTTTTATGATATTGAGGGACTTGCCGGTTTCGCCCGGAAAGGCGGCGTTCTGACCATGGGCCAGCTGCTGCACATCCTCTACAACATGAAGGCGGCGGAGAGAACGGTTTCCTTCCTGAAGGGGGACGACGTTCCGAAACTACCTCTGATTGAGTCCATTGTTGAGATCATTGCAGTGCATAAAGCTTTTGCAGAAGAGATCGACAGGTGCATCATCTCAGAAGATGAGATGTCCGATAACGCCAGCACCCAGCTGAGGACCATCAGAAGGGCCATCGTCAGACAGAACGATGCCGTTAAGGCGCGGATGAACAGTATCCTCAATTCCGAGAGAACGATCCTGCAGGATGCTATAGTGACCATCAGGAACGGCCGCTATGTCATACCCGTCAAACAGGAACACAGGGCGAGAGTGCCCGGAATCGTCCACGACCAGAGCGGAAGCGGTGCAACGGTATTTATCGAGCCCCAGGCGATCGTCAATATGAATAATGAGCTGAGACAGCTCGAACTGGACGAAAAGGCGGAAGTAAACCGCATTCTCGGAGAGCTGTCAGCGGGCGTTTCCGAATTGTATCATGACCTTGCAAACAACCAAAAGCTCCTCCTGGAACTTGACCTGATCAACGCCAAGGGCAGACTGTCCTTTGATATGGATGGTACGGAGCCTCTGATCGATGATGGGGAGGAATTGCAGCTGATCAGCGCATCCCACCCTCTGATAGATAAGAAAACCGTCGTTCCTGTGAACATCGGCATCGGCGGAACATATAGAACACTGGTGGTCACAGGGCCGAATACAGGCGGCAAGACCGTCACTCTCAAGACGGCGGGACTGCTTTCCCTGATGGCAATGACCGGACTGCATATTCCGGCATCCCCAGGAAGCAAAGTACCCGTCTATGAAAATGTCTTCGCGGATATCGGCGACGAACAGAGCATTGAGCAGAGCCTGTCCACGTTCTCATCCCACATGGCAAACATCGTGGAAATCATGAAAGAGGCAGACGAAAAGAGTCTGGTGCTTTTGGACGAGCTCGGCGCGGGAACGGATCCGACGGAAGGGGCGGCTTTGGCCATTTCCATTCTTGAGAATTTGGCCGCACGGGGTGCCAGCACCATTGCGACGACCCACTACACAGAGCTCAAGAAGTACGCTATTGCGACGGATGGCGTCGAGAATGCATCCATGGAGTTCGATGTGGAGACCCTGAGCCCGACCTATAAGCTGACGATCGGGCTGCCGGGAAAATCCAATGCCTTTGAGATTTCCAGAAAACTCGGTCTGCCTGACGAAATCACAGACAGAGCGGCTGGATTGCTGGAAGGCGGCGATATTGTCTTCGAAGACATCATTACGGCAATTGAAGAGGATAAGAAACAGGCGGAAGCGGAGCGAGATGAAGCGATGCGTATCAGCCGTGAGATGAAGCTCAAACAGGATGAGCTTGAGGCTAAGGCAAAGAAACTGGAAGAGAAGCGTGACAAGGAGCTTCAGAGAGCACGTGAAGAAGCCAGAGAAATCATCCACGAAGCTATGGAAACGGCAGATGACTTCAGAGAGGAACTCAAGGAAATCGCCCGTCTGGAGAGCATGGGAGAGCGTACAAAGCGCTTTGATGAAGGCAGAAGAAAACTCCGTAAAATAGAAAAAAAGAATCGAAACACCATCAAACGGGAGACGAATGACAAGCCTGTTGATCCGGAGATGCTGAAACTGGGGGAAAGAGTGAAGATCCTGACCCTGGGGCAGAACGGTGAGGTATGTGAACTGCCTGATGATAAGGGTGATCTGCAGGTGCAGGTCGGTGCCATGAAAATCGGTGTCAACGTCAAGGATATCATGCTGATAGACCAGAAGGCGCCGAAGACAATCAGCAAGAAGAGAGCGTCCGGCTACGGCAGCATGTACAGGCAGAAGGCGCAGACCGTTTCAACATCTATCGACGTCAGGGGAAAAAACCTTGACGATGCACTTATGGATGTGGAAAAATATATAGATGATGCTTTTATCTCCGGACTTGGAGAAGTAACGATTATCCACGGCCGAGGAGAGGGTATTCTGAGCAAAGGCATCAGAGCCGCACTCAGAAAAAACAAGAATATCAAAGATTACCGCCGCGGCGCCTTTGATGAAGGCGGCGAAGGCGTGACCGTTGTAAAGTTTAAGTAAGGGCCTGGGCATCGTATGCCCGGCGGAAAGAAGGAAACAATGCTTCAGTATGTTGACAAAATTGCAGATCTTATAGCCCCTCAGGTAGAAGGACTGGAGAAAGATGAAATCAGAAAAATGATCGAGATCCCGGCGGACAGCAAGATGGGCGATTATGCGTTCCCATGTTTTAAGCTGGCGAAGATTCTGAGAAAGGCGCCTCCGCTTATCGCCAAAGGCATCGCAGAGGCCATCGCAGATGATCCGATTTTTGAGAAAGTGGAACAGGTCAACGCCTATGTGAATATGTTCATCAACAAGGAAGCCTTCGCAGGGGACGTGATTTCTGAGGTTATCGAGAAGGGTGACGACTTCGGGAAGAGCGACATCGGTGCAGACAGACCCGTTGTTGTAGAGTACTCCTCACCGAACATCGCCAAGCCGTTCCACATCGGTCACATCAGAAGTACGGTTATCGGCGCATCTATCGCCAAGATCTACGATTATCTCGGATTCAAGGTCATCAGAATCAACCATCTCGGTGACTACGGAACACAGTTCGGTAAGATGATCGTTGCATACAGACACTGGGGCAACAAGCAGGACGTCATCGATGAGCCGATCAAGACACTGCTCGGATACTACACTAAGTTCCACGAAGAGGCAGAGAAGGATCCTTCTCTTGAAGACGAAGCCAGAGCAACCTTCACGAAGCTGGAGCACGGCGAACCGGAAGAGACGGAAATCTGGCAGTGGTTCAGAGATGAGTCGCTGAAGGAGTTCAGCAGAGTATATGATATGCTGGGAATCACATATGATTCCTATGCAGGAGAAAGCTTCTACTCCGATAAGATGCCTCGTTTCGTCAAGGAACTGGAAGACAAGGGTCTCATGGAAGAGGATGACGGCGCAAGACTGGTCCGTCTCGATGATTACGGTCTGACTCCTGCGCTCATCCAGAAGTCTGACGGATCGACACTGTACATCACCCGTGACATCGCTGCCGCAGTTTATCGTAAGGAAACCTATGATTTCTACAAGAACATATATGTCGTCGCATCACAGCAGAATCTGCACTTCCAGCAGTGGATCCAGATCCTGGAGCTCATGGGATATGAGTGGGCAAGAGACTGCGTACACGTGCCGTTTGGACTTGTAAGCCTGGAAGACGGCACCATGTCCACACGTGAGGGCAGAGTCGTATTCCTGGAAGACGTGCTCAACGGCGCTGTAGACAAGACCCGCGAGATCATCAAGGAGAAGAATCCTGACGCAGATCCTGAAATGGTCGAAGAAGTAGCCAAGGCAGTCGGTATCGGCGCAGTAGTATTCAATGAGCTGTCCAATTACCGTATCAAAGATTATGTATTCTCATGGGATCATGTACTCAACTTCGAAGGAGAGACAGGCCCATATGTACAGTACACATATGCCCGCAGTTGCAGCATTCTCAGAAACGCAGGAGAAGAAGTCGTTGCAAAGGCAAAAGAAGGCTTCGACCCTCAGTATCTGAAGGGTGAAAGCGCTCATGCGCTCACTTCACTGCTCTACAGATTCCCTGAGGTGATTCTGGAAGCAGGGGAGAAGTATGAACCGTCCATCGTGACAAGACATCTGGTCGATATCGCCCAGGCCTTCAACAAGTTCTACCATGATGAGCACATTCTGGTAGACAATGAAGACGAGAAAGTCGCAAAAGTTGCCATGGTCATGGCTGCACAGACAGCAATCAGAAACGGACTCGACATTCTCTGTATGAAGGCGCCGGAGAAGATGTAAAGGGTTTGTGAGGTTTTTGCATGAGATACGAAGGTAATATTTTCAGACCGCCAAGTGAAGCGTACAGCTTGCTTGTGCAGGTCACTGTAGGATGTACCCACAACAAGTGCACATTCTGCAGCATGTATAAGGATAAACAGTTCCACATCAGAAAGCTGGAAGATGTTCTGGAGGATCTTGCGTGGGCGCGCAGACATTACGCCAGAGTGGAACGCATCTTTCTGTGCGACGGCGATGCACTGGCTCTGTCCGTGAACAAGCTGATGCCGATCCTGAACTATATCAGGGAGAATTTCCCGGAGTGCGAGCGGGTGACGGCATACGCGAGAGCTGAGGATGCGCTGCGCAAGACGGACGAAGAGCTGAAACAGCTTTATGAGGCAGGGCTGACCATGGCTTATGTGGGAGCGGAATCCGGCAGTGAGAAAGTGCTGGAGGACATCCATAAGGGAGAAACACGCCAGCAGCTGATCGACGGCGTGAAGAAGATCGAAGCAAGCGGAATGAAGGCGTCGGTGACATTCATATCAGGGCTTGCAGGTAAGGCCGGATGGGAAGAGCACGCAATCGAATCCGGAAAGATGATCAGTGAGATGAGCCCGTCCTATGTGGCGCTGCTCACTTTGATCGTAGATCCATCCGTTCCGATGGCCAAAGACATCGAAAGCGGTAAGATGGAGCTTTTGTCAGCAGAAGAAGTCATGAAGGAAACTCTGCTGATGCTTGAAAATACAGAAGTAACCAGAAAATGTGTTTTCCGCAGTAACCATGCATCCAACTACCTTTCTCTCAAAGGCAATCTGCCTGACGATAAAGAAAAAATGATGGAACAGATACGGGAAGCCATGTCGAACCATATGTTCAAAGATGAGATGTTCCGCGCATTATAGCCTTTGCGCTGGAAGATAAGCACATCACAAAGGAGATAAGATGAGCAAAAAAGCGAAAAAACAGCAACAGCAGCAGATGGTCCACAAGGAGGACGGCAACATCCTCCAGGCATTGGGCGTAACAAGGACTGTTATCCGTCCAAGAGAAGAAGTGGATATTCAGCTCCGTGAGGACAGAATCGGAAGATACTTCAAAAAGTACCTGAACAAATTCGTCTTCGTTGAGTTCTCTGAAGAATTCATGAGAAACAACAAGGCAGGGCACCTGATGAAGGGGGTTCCGGTTCCGCTTCGACGTAAGGAGGTCAAGGAATTCGCCGGCGGCAGAGGAATCGACTTCCTGGTGCTGGCTGAGAACATGGCCTGGGTCATGGGCTGCGATCCGCACTTCAAGTATACGAAGGACTACTGCGCGATCCTCAGTAAGCTTTACAACTACAAGCTGTATGAAGGCATGATGAAAGAGGGAAGAGATGCCGCCGAGAATGGAGAAATGGACAATGCATGTATCCACTTCAGAGCTGCACTCTGCATGAAGTATGACTACATGCACGCGATGTATTCCTATGCGCGCGCATGCCGTGTCATGTATGAACACAGCAAGAATGAAGAATATATCGGCCGTTTCAAAGCGGAAGCGCTGGATTGGTTTGAGATTCTGACAGAGACACATCCTCGTTTTGCCATGGGATACTACTATCTGGGCTACTCCTACCTGAATATGGGATTGTACGGCAAGGCTAAGCTGGCATGGCAGGATTATCTAAAGTTCGGCAGAAATGGCAAGGACAGAAGAGAAATCACAAAGCGCCTGAATCAGATCGCGCATCCGGTTGCCATCGAGGACGGCTGCCTGAAGATCGGCGCCGGCCGCTATGAGGAAGGACTGGAGATTCTGGAGCCTTATCTCAAGAGTCAGTTCAAGGACTGGTGGCCTTTGCATTATTATCTTGGCCGTGGTTATGTACAGGCGGATCGTATTTCTGATGCTGTCACAGAGTTTAAGAAGGTTCTGATGATCAACGGAAGTCATTTGGAAACCATGAAAGAACTCCTGCTCATTTACGAGGAGCAGGATGACCGTGCGAACATCAAGAAATACTCCGAAAAGATCAAGATGATCGAGGCTGCACAGGAAGAAGATCAGGCTCAGCTGGTGGAGAATACCCAGAAAGAGAACAAGCGTCTGGAAGAGGAAGAACCGGAACCGATTCCTGAAGAAAGCCGCGAGAGCTTCGATACTTCGGAACTGGATGAGTTCGAACCGGAATCCGCATTGGCCGCTGCAGAGGAGGCGAGTGAAGCCGCAGATGTGGAAGAAACCGCTGACGCAGCCTCAGAGGAGGCAGCTGCGGAGGCTGTTGATGAGGCAGAAGCTGAAGCGGCTGAAGTGGTAAAAGAAGAGGGATCAGCGAAAGGTTTCAGAAGACCTGTACGGAGGAAAAAGCAGTAGTTCCATTTTCCCTAGAATACTTATAAAATAGGTTGACATGCCCCGATGTCGTGATATATAATATATCTCGCCGTCGGGGCAAAATAAGCAGTGATCCGAGGTAGCTCAATGGCAGAGCAACCGGCTGTTAACCGGTAGGTTGTGGGTTCGAGCCCCACCCTCGGAGCCATTTTTTTAGAAAGAGTTTATTGTGCCGGCGTGGCGGAATAGGCAGACGCCCGGGACTTAAAATCCCGTGGGTAGTAATACCCGTACCGGTTCGACCCCGGTCGCCGGTACCAATATCCAACAACTGAATGACGTCGCGGGGTGGAGCAGTTGGTAGCTCGTCGGGCTCATAACCCGGAGGCCGAAGGTTCAAGTCCTTCCCCCGCAACCATGGAATCAATGACGGTGGCGAAAGCCACCGTCTTTTGATTCCATTAATTGTCGAGAGGACTTGAACCTGAAAAGGCCGCGGCGTGAAGCGAGAACGTCCGGTGGACGTTCGAGTAGCCGCGTGGTCAAGCCGACCGAAAGGGGAGGCGCAGACCGGCGGATCGCGCAGCGATACGCGTAAGTCCTTCCCCCGCAACCAAGAATTAAGGCTCTGTTAAGAATGTTGGGGTGGACGATACTCCAAGAAAGGAAGAATATGGTATAATTAGGCGTCAGAACAGCTACTATTCCGAAAAGGTGCTTATAGTATCCACAACAGGAGGTAAGAAATCATGGGACTGTTCAAAGCTGCTTATGAAACAGACAATCCGAACAAAATAGACAAGGCGATCGCGAGCCTGTCCAAGGTAACGTCAGATCAGGAACTTGCAGTGATTTATAAAAAAGCGCCTTTGGATGAGGTCGCCGATGCAGCGCTTGCTCGTATCAAAAGTCAGCAAGTATTGAGAGATCTTCTGTGTCATTATAGGTGGAGAGATCGGAAAGATTTCCCCAAAATCCTTGCTAGGATTGATGATGTTTCCCTTTTGAAGGATATTGTCCAGGAAGGCAAAGGGAAAACCCATTTTGACATGGACTATTGGGTGCGTGATACTATCCCCGCTGCATTTGAAAAACTGCCAGAACCAGATATAGAAGAAGTCGAGATTTATTTTAATGCTATACTCAATGAAGACAAATGTATTGAGTGGATCGAGCATCTGAAATATCCGGAAGACAGGGAGTTGCTTTGTGGCATTTTGAACCTCAGACTAGTTCACACATTCAACGAAGCGGCGGCGAAAAAGATTCCTGCTTCTGAGGAACCGGAGTTAGTGAAGGAAGTTTTGAGAACAGGGCCGGATGGTTCTGCAATTGTGTTCATCGACTGCCTGAAAATGCCGGAAGACAAAGATCTCTTAATGGATATGCTGCAGCGCGGGGATGAAATACGAATTAAGGCGGCAGAGATCCTCGCGCAGGATGAAACAATGAGGGACTATAGCTTTTGCCCATACTGCGGAAGACCGGCGAGCAGTATCTCGTATGGTTACAGAGGTTTGTTCAGTGATATGTTTTATTATGGCTGGTCATGCCCGTGCGGTCATACGAACAGCCTTCCGGAAGGGTATGGGGAGCCGGATAGCTTCGCAGTAACAATTGCGGAGTTTGTGGAGGACCCGGACAAATATAATTGATGTGATATAGGAAGGTATCAGACATGTTTAACAAAGGAAAACGCGAAAGCGAAGAACAACTGAAAAAACTAGAAGAAACAATAAAAGAATATCAGAATAGACTGGCTGATGCGGAAGAAACCATTAAACAGAAAGAAAAAGAACTCGAAAACATCAAAAAATACCAGATTTCACCTGAAGAAATAGAGCAAAAGAGGCTGGCAAAGAAACTGGCTCGTTCCCAGAACAGACCAAATGATCAATCTAAAAAGGCAATCAATGTGGTCGCATTGGTTGAGGCTCAGCTTGATGCACATAAGCGAAAAGCGCATAGAGAAATGTTGAAATCGATTTTAAGTGATTTGATTATGGATTCTCTCGTCGGTTATAAAAAAGATGATAACTGGTTCAATCATTTAGATCAAATCAATACTGAAGCACTTTCTTCTATTGTGATGGATGATGAACTTCCTGTGAGTATTCGAAGAAAGGCGTTATCCAGCATAAAGGATGAAACAATCAAGAAAGAATTAGATGAACAGTATTTTAATAGAAAACTGAGCAGAGAAGAAATAGAGGCCAATGCTGACGAAGGCTGGTATGGATTTGTTAATGGCAATGGATAGAGGGGATAGATTGATAATACAACTCGACTCATACAGAGTGACAAAAAACGGCACAAACATGAAAAAGTGGGGAAAAATAAGGGGATGAATCGGCGTGAAATCGCCGGAGCCCTTGCTGCAACTGGGCCGCGGAAAAAATAAGTCCTGTCCCCGCAACCAAGAATTAATCCACTGATTCCAATAGGTCCAGTGGTTTTTCTTTCTTTTTGAATAATGTATGGCAGGGTATGGTACAATTGAGGAGACAGAAATGAAACTTGGAAACGGGTGAGAGCAGCGCATTGCTGAACAAAAGGAGGAGCAGGATGTTCATCAAAACTTTCAAGCAAGAAGACCAAATGACAGGGACCAACAATCAGATTAATTCGAGTTGGAGGATTATCGCTTTCGGTGAAGGCGTAATGGTACGTGAAGAAATATTTCATGATAAAGGTACTGTTGTGCCGCTGCATAATCACTATCATGAACAAATTACATATGTCACAAGTGGCAGACTTCAGATAATAACAGAAGAGGGTGAAGGCCCAATCCTCGGGCCAGAAGATGCTATCTACTTCGGACCAAATGAAAAGCATGGTGTCGTAACTTTGGAGCCGGAGACGACCCTTTGCGATTCTTTTTCACCAATGAGAATGGATCACTTAGAGAACAGGCCTGTTTATAACAAGTAGTTTTCTACGTGGGCTAAGGAAGGACAAAAGCTATAAGCGGAATACGAAGGAATACGAAGATGAGTGAACAGAAAAAAGAGAAGAGAAAAACATCCGACAAAATCATTACTACCATATTGATACTTGTGCTATTATCTGCTCTCGGCGTCTATATTTACAACAAATTTTTCGACGGCTATGAAACCAATCACATGGAAGATACCGTTTCTGAAAGGACACTCATTGAACCTGTTCTTTACCGCGAGAATATGATGGATGAGTATGAAGAAGTACTCAATATTATGGATAAGACGGATGCATCTTACTTTTACGTGGAAAGCGGCGATGAAGATAGCGATGCATGCTATAATGTTTACAAAACCAGCAAGGCTGACATTGAAGCTGAACTGGATAAAACGATAGAGGACTTAAATGACACCAAGGTCTCCATGTTTGGATACAGAATGATTGAAGGACTACTCAATGCATCATACAAGGATGATGATATCAAACGATCAGGTTATGAAAAAGGCTCCTCCAGAATTCTCTGGGAGAAATACCCTGGCAAGCTTGTAATGGCTGGAAGTGAGACAGATGAATCTGTCTACAAGAGATTCTGTAAGCCTTTTAACGGTGATATAGATACCTATTTTCTGGAGAATCAGCTTGAACTCAAATGTGAAGACTATAGCTTCACCAAAATGGGTGCAAACATAAATGAGTTTGGCTTTGACGTAGAAGGCAATGACACAATCGAAAGGCTTGATTCGAATCTTTATGTCATAGGCACGGCAAAGCTCACCACAGAGAATGCCATTGATGGTTTCAAGGGTAATGATGTCATCCCAGCAAAGGGAGAGTCGAGGACCATAAAGATGCGATGTGCCTTTGATTCGTTCGATTCCACCGGCGGCCCTTATGTTTTTTATAATCTGTTTGAACTCTTGCCAGACAAATAAACTATGAATGATGAAGATAGATATCAGCAAATATAAAGAAGAGGATATAACGAACATCTCAAAAGAAGAGACGCCTATTGTTAAAGCTTTGGACAAGAGGCAGACAGCAGGTTTTATTTGCGGCTTTGTACTGTTTGTTTTATGTGGAGTAAATGCATATTTCTATAACGAGATAGGGCGCATACCTGCAACGATTATTGAGATCATTCTGGCAGCGGCGCTGATCTTTTGCATTATATACAGCATAAGAGTAGCCATACAGCTCAGCAAAATAAAGAGATGGCAGGTCAATGAATTATATCGTAGAATTCGCGAAAAGGGGGAACAGGACCAATGAGCAAGATGATATACTATAGGCGCAAGCTCAGAATGAGGGCAAAGACAGTTAGTACATTAGGGTAGTATAAAGCAAGCTGTTCTTTTTGCTTTACGAGGAGGAAATCAGAAATGAAGAGGTTATTTATCGCAATGCTCATGGTGGTGATGTGTTTTTCCTTTGCAGGATGCGGAGGCAGTACATCGACCGAAGAAACCACTCAGCCGGAAACGACGGAAGCAACCGAAGAAACGCAGCCGGCGCCGGAGTATACCGATTATTCCCATGTAAAAGAAATTACTGGCCCGAGTTATGAATTTAATATGGACATCAATACCGTTGGACTCACCCCGGAGGGTGACGTTATCTTAAGAACAGAAGGAGACCTTGCAGCTGCAGTCGGATGGCAGCCTACAATTGCATCAGGAGTGA
The DNA here is from genome assembly GCA_902763505.1 of uncultured Eubacteriales bacterium. Taxonomy (GTDB): domain Bacteria; phylum Bacillota; class Clostridia; order Peptostreptococcales; family Anaerovoracaceae; genus Lentihominibacter. Next base: position 55,843 of record CACWSO010000005.1, read on the forward strand.
AGGATATTTATGTGAAACCATTTGGCAATGGAGGCTTTTACAGCATTCTTATGCTCAAAGAGGATGGAACCGTTTCTGCCGTGAATACGGCAAAACTCCGAGATGAAAACGTAATAGAAATCATGGATAATCTAGGTGGTTATCAGGATGTCGTTACTGTTGAAGGTGAGACGACCATTGACGCCATGCTAATCAATGCTGTGATGAGCAATGGCGATAAATATCCGCTGGATCCATATTTGAAATAGCAATCATTTTCTCAATGGCAATAGGAGCGATGTGGATCAATGAACCATAACAATGGTTAGAGAAAGGAGAAGAACAGAATGGATAAGATTTATACAGATAAAGCACCTGCCGCAGTTGGGCCGTATTCCCAGGCGGTTGTAATTAATGGAATGGTTTATACATCCGGACAGATTGCGCTGAATCCGGCAACGGGCGAACTTGTCGGTGAAACGATCGAGGAGCAGACTGAACAGGTTATGAAGAATCTGATGGCCATACTGGAGGCAGCAGGGACAAAGCCGGAAAATGTGGTGAAAACCCTTTGTTTCCTTACTGATATCAATGATTTTGCAGCCTTCAATGAAGTGTACGCTAAATACTTCACAGAGAAACCAGCCAGATCATGTGTTGGGATTCAGGCGTTGCCGAAGGGCGCTATCTGCGAAGTAGAAGTGATAGCCACGATTTGATTATTCCGGAGTAATTATCATGAAACAATATATCGTTGATGCATTTACAAGCGAACCGTTTGCGGGGAATCCTGCTGCGGTCTGTGTCATGGAGAAATGGCCATCAGATGAGGCCATGATGAAACTCGCCATGGAGAACAATCTGTCTGAAACAGCCTTCATTGTGAAGGAAGATGCGGGATACCATCTGAGATGGTTTACACCGGGAACGGAGGTGGAGCTTTGCGGTCACGCTACTTTGGCTTCGTCTTTTGTAATCTTGAATTATTATGAACCGGACAGCGACAGCGTTCAGTTTAATACGTTGAGCGGGCAGCTGACAGTTACCCGCAAAGGCGATCTTTATGAGATGGACTTTCCGACCATGGAGCTTCAGGAGATACCCGTGACAGATGATATGGAGAAGGCGTTCGGAGTACGTCCTGTCAAAGCGGTCCTTGGGCTTGATCTTGTGTGTGTATTCGAAAATGAAGAACAGGTGCGCGTAATGGATCCGGATCAGAGCGGATTGCTGCGAATCGAAGGACGGATTCAGAATGCGACGGCGAAAGGGAAAGAAACAGATTGTGTTTCCCGTAGCTTTTGCCCTAAATTGTCTATCGCTGAAGATCCTGTCTGCGGGTCTGCCCATTGCCAGATTGCCGATTATTGGGCAAGTGAACTAGGAAAGAACGTAATTGAGGCATATCAGGCATCAAAACGCGGTGGATACCTGCATTGTGAACTGCTTGGAAATGGCAGAATAGCCATCAGCGGCGCCGCAACACTTGTGGCAATATCAGATATTATTGTTGACTTATAATGCAGAAAGGAAAAAAGAATAAACAATAGAGATATGTGATATACTGTAGTCGTAAACTCAAAGGACTAGGCAGAAACAGTAAAAACATCGGAGCAGTTTGCAATTGACTGCTCCTTCTGTTTTATGAGGAGGACACTAGGAATGAAGAAATTAGTAGTGGCGATTTTAGCAATGATGCTGTGCTTTGCATTCGTTGGATGCGGAAGCGCATCCTATACTAGTGAAGGTGATGTTACGCTTCAGAATGGGGACGGCGACAAATGCAATATACAAATTGCGGAAATACAGAAGGAAGATGATTCTACTACCGTATATATTCGAGGAACAGAGGATTTCATGGTTTCATCTTACACGATGCAAAGCTCCGGCTTCGGTTGGAACGTTACCGTCGGGGTGAAAATGACAGACGCGGAAGGTAATCAGGTTGAGCCTGTGAAAACCACACCATATATGACTGGAAAAGGTACAGGAGGCGCGGTCAGCTTTACTTTTGAAGGAGTTGATTACACCGATATGTTCGTGTATCTAACCTCTAATGAGGAGGGCGGTATTGCGATCCCATTATCAGAACTTGATCTGCCAGAGGAAAACAAGATGTCTGACTCTATTGTGGAACTGCAATAATGGTAAGAAGTGTGCTATAGTACAAACATCCCTTATTCAAGATTTAAGAGAAAAGGAGGCTGCATATTATGACAAGGAAAGTGATGCTTTTGGTTGCGCTGGTATTTGCTTTTTCGATGGTATTGGCTGCATGCGGTGATTCGGAGACTGCAGAACCGCCAGCAAAGAATACGGCGACGGCAACGATGACGGAAGGCGAGATGCCGATAGATGTAACAGTTGATGTCAGCACGGGTCTGTCGGTCATCTTTGATAACGACGGTTTCCTGCTGTTTGATGGGGAATATGATGATTCAACATATCCTCTTGTCACAGCAACGATTCTGACAGATGAAGTCTACGAAAAATACCTCGCTGATAATAAAGACAGTGACAGCTTCCGGGAAGATGACGGTTTCTACAAATATACCTCCGATATTGGTGAGGCGTGCTGCCTTTGGAAAATCGGTGATAAGGTTCCGTTTATGATGTCGTTTGAAAAGAGCGTTGACGGAGACAGGGCTGATGAAATAGTAGGATGTTTAGAATTTGACTACTAGAGAGTCGACCACATACGAAGAAATAGAAGGGCCGGGCAGGTACAACAGTGATACCAGCACCGGCTCTTTTGCTAGTATTCTTGATATATGCCATATGCCGGAAAGGAATCGACATGTCCAGATCAAAGAATAAGTGAAATGATGCTTCAAATGTTGTATAATATATTAATATTAGTTTTATAATCGAAACAATCAGAGACCGGCTGGTAAAGCTTGATCTTTTCGGGAAATCAGAGAATGAAAAAGACTGTAATTATCATTGTCAATGTGGTTATCATGGTCGCCATAATGAGCTTTGTTGTTCTCTATTCTGGATCTGAAAGCAGAGATTCATATCAGAGACAGATAGAACACTTTGAAGACTCGACGGTCACCATGGAGCAAGTGACAGAGAATTATCTGGAAAGTGAGCAGAGAATCTGCGATATTTGGGCGCGCTATATCAACAACAAAACCATGACGATGGAAGAAGCGGCCGATTATATCCGTGCCTCACATGTGCTTGAGAACACCTCTGCACATCTGATTTCCCCTGACACGCTTACAGGCCTCTCTACGCGCCCGAAGCAGGGTACGGACGATGACTATGCTGTCTCCTATAAAAAGATAGATCTTCTGGAGGATACGAGCTGGATTGATAGAATCGGAGAGTCAATCAATATAACCCGTGCTTACACCAACCCGATGAATGGCGAACAGTCGCTGGCTTTCTGTAATACTGTTGAACTGTATAATCCGGAAAGCCAAAAGTCTGAGACTGCAGTCCTGATGCGGGTCATTCCTATATCGATGCTGGAACAGAAATGGGTCTTTCCGCAAACCGAGCTGGTGAACGCGGAACTAGCCGTGATTGATGCAGACGGTGATTATATCCTGAAGGGTGACAGTTTTAAGAATTCCAGCCTTTTTGAGTTTTACAAATCTTATAATGCAACAGATCCCAAATCATCGACTGAATTGTTCAATAAGATTACTTCATCGACAGGTTCTGTTCCAATGATCAACTCCCACAAACAGGAGTGTATACTTGCTTTTACCCCTGTTTCCGCTTCTGTTGGCTGGACGATGCTGGGTCTCATGCCAGCGAAGGATCTCGATGTAGATACTGAAAACTGGCTGCTGTTTGGAGTTGTTTCTGCCGGTTTGCTGATTTTGTTCCTCTTTGACCTGCTCTGTATTCTCTACTTTAACAAGCGTCTTCAGATTGCGGCCAGAGAAGCTGAGTCTGCGAACAAGGCAAAAACCGATTTTCTCTCTACGATGTCCCATGACATTCGTACTCCGATGAATGCCATCATAGGTCTTACGACGATCGCCGAGAAGAATCTTGGAGATGTGGAATCGACAGGGGAAAGCCTTCGAAAAATCAGTCTTGCCAGTAATCATCTGCTGACACTGATCAACGACATTCTGGATATATCGAAAGTGGAAAGCGGAAAACTGAAATTGAGTCCTTTGACGTTCTCCATTGTAGAAACGGTCGAGAACCTTGTGACTGTTTCACAGCCGATGATCAAGGAAAAGAATATTGAATTCAGTTTCCATACCAATCAGATGGAAAAGGAATATCTATACACAGACCAGCTCCGCCTGAATCAGATTTATATCAACATCCTCTCCAACGCGATCAAATACACGGAACCGGGCGGACGAGTCAGTGTGGATCTGCACCAGGATAAGAGCGACAAACCGGGATACGTACGGTTGACCTATGTCGTTGCGGACACGGGCATCGGTATGAGCCCGGAATTCATGGAAACGATGTATCAGCCTTTCTCGCGGCAGATAGACAGTCGTGTTAACAGCATTCAGGGAACCGGCCTTGGTCTGGCCATTACAAAACAGATGGTTGATTTGCTTGGCGGAACGATTGAATGTCAGAGTGAACGAGGCAAGGGGACAACCTTCACTATCGTGCTGGATATTCAGGAAGCAGATAGGCAGCGGGAAGATATGCAGCTTGAATCTGTAGACGTTCTGATCGTTGATGATGATGAGATTATGCTTCAGACAACGGTTGACATCCTTGAGTCTCTTGGTGCATCGGCAGAACAAGCGCCAAGCGGATTAGAAGCGCTCGGCATGATTGAACACAGGCACCTTTCCGGTAAGGACTACGATGCCATCATTATTGACTGGAAGATGCCTGAAATAGACGGCCTTGAGACGATCAGGCGCATCCGTTCAGAGATAGACGAAACGATTCCGATTCTACTGATATCCGCATATGACTGGTCGGATATAGAGGACAAAGCAAAAGCAGCGGGTGCAAACGCATTTGTCAGCAAACCACTTTTCCGCTCTACGCTCTATGATAAGATCAACGATCTAATCGGCGTAGAGTCCAAGTCCATTGAGCCGGAGGATGATTACTCCGATCTGCAGGGGCTGCACATCCTTGTGGCTGAGGATAATGATATCAACTGGGAAATCATATCCGCCATACTTTCCATGTATGGGATCACGACCGATCGCGCAGAAAACGGGCGGATCTGTGTGGATATGATGCGTACAGCTGCGGAGGGCAGTTATGAACTGATCTTCATGGACGTACAGATGCCGGAGATGAATGGTCTTGACGCAACCAGAGAAATCCGCGGATTGGAGGATCCTTGGGCATCCTCCATCCCGATTATTGCGATGACGGCGGACGCATTCTCCGAGAACGTTATGGAATGTCTGGATGCAGGGATGAATGGACACATTGCTAAGCCTGTTGACATCAAAATAGTTATTAAAGAGATTCGTAGAATCAAAGACGGAGGAGGACAATTATGAAAAAGATAGTGTACATGCTTTTAGCAGTGGTAATGATACTGGGTCTGTCCGCATGCGGCTCAGAGCAGCAGGAAGCAGCGCCTGAAGAAGGATTCAGCCCATCTCTGGATACTTCCACCGAGTGTCAAATCACCGTAGCCGGAGGTTACGATAACTTTGAGGCCCTGGAAGCTGAATTTGATAGTTTTAACGAGTATTATCCTAATGTGGAATTGATGTTCACAAAGGTGGATGACTATAACAACATGATTGGCATGGTTCTGGATGGAAACGATGCACCTGACATCTACGTCAATTACTCCTGGATGTATGGACGTGAGCAGTATCAATCTTCTATTGACCATGCCGAGAATCTTGCGGATCCTGCCCTGGGGCTTGATTTGGACTGCATACGCAGCAATATTATGCTGAATACAAGTGACGATACGCTTCCGATGGTTCCGGTTTTTGCGAACACCTATGGTATGCTTGTGAACAGCAGTCTATTTGAAAAAGAAGGCTTGAGCATTCCAACGACCTATGAGGAACTGGTGGAAGTGTGCAAGGTGTTCCGCGAAAAGGGATATGAAAATCCGATGATGGGCTATTCCAAAGAGGAGACAACATCGCTTTTCACTTTGTCGGCGTATCCGTTCTTCTGCGAAACCATGGCGGATGATGCAGAGGCTGTTAACAAGTTCAACGCACTTGATTCTTCTGCCGGCGAGTATATGCGGCCTACATTAGAAAAGGAGATGCAGTTCCTGAGCGATGGCTGTGTGAATCTAGACGCATGTGCAGAGATTGAAGATAACTATGAAGCCGTAATCCTTCGCTTCTTTGAGGGCGATGTACCAATGATGTTCTGCTCGGGGGACACCGTGTCCGGAACGAAGAAACGTGAGAGTCAATCCGAAGCATTTATCGCGAACCCATTTGAATACGCATTCGTTCCTGTTCCTATGTCAGATGAAGGGACCACCTTCCTTGACATGCCGAATCTTCAGTTCTCAGTCAACAAAGATAGCGCGAATCTGGACATGGCCAATGAGTTTATGCGTTTTCTGATCACACCGCAGGAACTGAACGAGATGGCGCAGAACAAAGGCCTTATGTCTCCGACAAAAGACTTGTCTTTCAACAGCGTGTATGCTGCATTTGGTGATGTTCCGGAGTCCCGTGTGCTGTCGCCGGAAGTAATCGGACTGACGGATGATGCGGTTATACAGTTAAGACAGGCTGTTTATGCTGTCGGAACAGGTGAGATGACCATAGATGAGGCCATTGACAGCTTTGGCACTTTTACTGAATAAACGCCTGGCTCTGTTCGCGGGCTTAGAAAAGAGAATATGAAAGAGAATAAGGGTCGGACAGGCACATGAGGATATCTGTACCGACCCTTTTGTTATTATCGTTATTGTTGACATATGCCAATAATAGCAATATACTGTTTATAGTTATTGGCATATGACAGAAAGGAATCGATATGTCCAGACCAAAGAGATGCAGGAGAATATGCGGATATCCGGATTATTGGAGTTTTCTGCCGGAAGGATCAGAAGTCTCGGAGACGATAGCGTTCAAACTGGATGAGTTAGAGACCATCAGGTTGATCGACTATCAGAGGATGACGCAGGAAGAATGTGCAGAGGCGATGGGAGTTTCCAGAGCAACTGTGACAGCTATTTATGAACAGGCACGCTACAAAATAGCAGATGCCATGCTGAACGGGAAGCGCATCCGCATAACAGGTGGTACATATCGGATCGATTCCATTCCGGCAAGTGCCCAGATCAAAGAAAAAGGAGACGATATCATGAGGATTGCAGTTACGTATGAACAGGAAATGATAGGTCAGCACTTCGGAAGAACAGAGCAGTTTAAGATTTACGATGTTCAGGATGGGCAGATCACATCCACACAGGTTATAGACACCAACGGTACAGGACACGGCGCATTAGCGGGGTTCCTTCGCGCAGCGGAAGTTGAGGTATTGATCTGCGGCGGTATCGGTATGGGTGCCAGAACGGCGCTGGAAGAAGCTGGCGTAGCGCTTTTGCCGGGCGCGGCAGGCAATGCAGATGAGGCAGTCGGAAACTATCTGGCAGGGAGCCTTCAATATGACCCTGATACTGCCTGCAGCCATCACAATCATGAACATGGTGAGGAACACGAATGTCATCATGGAGACTGTGGTCACCACGGATGTCATTCAAAACAGAGGTAAAAACAGGAAATGCTGAGCAGGAAGGAGTATTCAATATGACAAAAGTAAGAATTACCTCCGGCGATTATTGTTTCATCGCCGATCTTCTGGAAAAGGAAGCACCAAAGACATGTGAAGCATTCAAAAAAATGCTGCCTCTGAAAAGTGAAATGATTCATGTGAGATGGAGTGGTGAAGGTGTTTGGATTCCGTATGGCGATCTGCGTCTCGGGCTGGATTATGAAAATCACACATCCCATCCGTCAAAGGGAGAAATGCTGCTTTATCCGGGTGGTATCAGTGAAATGGAAATCATACTGGCATATGGCAGATGCTGTTTCTCCAGTATGCACGGGCAGCTTTCAGGGAATCATTTCCTGACGATTACAGACGGACTGGATGATTTGTATGATTTCGGCCGTAAGATTCTGTACGAAGGTGCGCAGCCAATTGAAATCACCGTTATTGAATAAACGTTGTATATACAGACCTGTGGGGTGTGAAATGAGTAACGGAACAGTTCAACTGACAACAGAACGTCTTATTCTGAGACGGCACATACTGGAGGATGCATTGCTTTTGCATCAGAATTTTGGTTTGGATCCGGAAATGTTCAGATATTCCGGATGGAATCCGTACGCCTCGAAGGAAGCGGCAGAGGAGACTGTCCGGCAGTTTATGGACAGCTATGATGACGAACATTTCTATGGCTGGGCGATCGAGTATGACGGCAGGCTGATAGGAACAATCGGGGCATATGATTATGATCCCGAGACAGACAGCATCGAAGTCGGCTGCAGTATTGAACGCAAAAGCTGGGGGAATGGTTTTGCCAGTGAGACTGTTAGGGCAGTCATCCGGTATTTGACAGAACAGGAAGGCATCCGATGCGTGAAAGCGTGGTGCGCAGCAGATAATGCCGGATCCAGGAAGGTCATGGAGCGTGCGGGAATGACGCGAGTCAGCACAGAAAAAGACGCGCTTGAGATCGAAGGAAGGAAATATGATAAACAGAACTACAGAATAACTATGTTGAATACGGCTCATCAAGAATAGCATATCAGTGGACAGCAGATTGACATAGAAACAACAAAAACAAAGGGCCGGACAGGTATCGCAGAGATAGCGATACTGGTTCGACTCTTTTGATATTATGACTTTTGTGGTAGAGTAATGGCAGAAAAGTGGTGATAGTATGCATGAAACATCATTGATTGACTACGCTCTGAATGCGGTAGAAACCAGAGCCGCCCAGATGGGAATTCAGGAAGTCAGCGAAGTAGGCCTTGTCGTCGGCAAGGCAAAGGCCGTCCCGGGCCTCATGGAAAAAGCCTTTCAGATCATTCGGCTGAAGCACCCGATGTGCAGGGAGGCTAAGCTTCATCTGGATGTGAAAGAAATCCGCATGCAGTGCGCTGCATGCGGGAGAGAGTTTGAGGTGAAGGATGTGATGGGCGATTTCCGGTGTCCAGAGTGCAATAACGGGGAGTGCCGCATGATCAGCGGCAACGAGCTCATGGTCAGTTATTTCATTCCGCGAGATTAGAAGGTTCTAACTATATGATATACTTTAAGATAAACTTGGAGGTATTATGATGGGATTTTTCATCTACCTGATGATATATGCCGGCAGTGCGTTGATGGCTTACAACGTATACCGATATATATGTTTCTCGAGAGATATCCGAAAGCATGGAAACTGGGATGAGGAGCAAAGGTTCTTACATCTTCCAATCTGGTTGCTGATCATGTTTTTCATCGGATATCTGGTTGTTGGTTTTTTCGGGAAACCGGATCTCGTCATGGCGGGCATCCTTTTTGGCGGAAGCATTTTCGTATTTCTTATGCTTCTGTTCATGCGGCGCACATTTGACAGAATTCAGGAGAACGAGCAACTTGAGGTGAGACTGTCTGCTGCTGAAGAGGCTAGTAAAGCGAAAACATTTTTCCTGTCCAATATGTCCCATGACATCCGTACGCCATTGAACGCCATTATCGGATATACCACGCTGGCAAATCAGGAAAATGCTACGTATGAGGAAAAAAGCGAGTATATTGATAAGATTGATATGGCAAGCCGCCAGCTTTTGGATATCGTGAACGATGTGCTGGATATGAGCCGCATCGAGAGCGGGAAGTTCAGTCTCGAACCGACCTGTGTGAATCTGGAAAACTGTGTGCAGGAAGCGTGTGATTTGGTCAGGATACAGTTGGAAGCGAAAAAAATCGAATTATCTGCATCCTGCATGGTTTCACATAAATGGGTGCAGTGCGATAAGGTAATGTTGGACCGCGCTCTGATGAACCTACTGTGCAATGCGGGGAAGTTCACAGAAGAAAATGGAAGTGTGTCTCTGCAGCTGACTGAGCGAACCAGTGATGGGGAGACCGGCAGCTATGAAATCCGTGTGAAAGATACAGGTATCGGCATGAGCTCGGAATTTGTGGAGCGTTTGTTTGTTCCATTTGAACGTGAACGCACTTCGACGGTCAGCAGAATCCAAGGGACAGGACTTGGTTTGGCAATCACAAAAAATATTGTTGACATGATGGGCGGCAACATCACTGTCCAGACCGAGAAAGGCAAAGGTACGGAGTTTACCATTACCGTTGACTTTCCTTTGGCGGAACCGGAAGAGGAAATATGTTCCAACGTTGAGGATGAAATCTCATTTGAAGGTATGCGTGCGCTGTTGGTCGAAGACAATATGGTCAACATGGAAATTGCACAGATGCTCCTTGATCAGGCAGGATTCCTGATCGAAACGGCAGAGAATGGGGAAATTGCTCTGGAAATGACAGCAGCGTCCGAGCATGGATACTATGATGTGATCCTGATGGATATACAAATGCCGGTAATGGATGGATACATGGCAACGCAGGCAATCCGCAGTCTTCCGGACGCTGGGCTCGCCAGCATTCCGATCATTGCCATGACAGCGAATGCGTTCCAGGAGGATAAAAAGAAGGCCGAGGAAGTTGGGATGAACGGGCATATCACAAAGCCGTTGGATATCCCGAGCATGAAAGCCACTCTGCAGCAAGTACTGAAAAATGCAGCACAATAATACGTCACAATAAAGAATGAGATTACAGTTCAAATGAGAAATTTATTCAAGATCAGAGAACTAAGAAATATTCTTCTCTTCCTGCTTGCACTGAATGTTGTGACGATTGGAATCTCAGCATTTGTCAAATGGGACACATACGCCCTGTCACCGGATGGGAAGCACATCGAACAGGCCTATGCTGTCAAGGCAGGATCGCAGCTTTTGGGCTATACACCATCCAGAGAGGAAGCTGAGGAAGCAGTAAAAGATATCATCAACGAATACGTTGGTGATATGGTCCTGACAGAAGGCAAAACCAATCTCGACATTCAGTATGAGAAACTGAAATTCGGCAAACACCTGCAAACCCGGGATGGTCGGGAAATCGCAGAGCAGATATTAAAAGATCCGACTTGTGAAATCATCATTATCGGTACCGTTCTGGAGACGGAAGTCATTGAAAAAGATACCGTAATGAAAGAAACCGATGAACTCATGAAAGGGGAGACAGAAGTTCGGCAGGAAGGCGAGGACGGCAAACGCAGAATTTCATCAGACGTGGTCATAGAAAACGGCAAGGTGACCTCCAAGAAGACTGTCGAGAAAAAAGTTATCAAAAAAGACAAAGACAAGGTCGTAATGGTTGGTACCAAGCTGGATAACGGACTGAATGAGGATGGTTCCTATCGGTTTGTTCACTGCACCGTGGAAGAAGATATCGAAAACTCTGAGGAATACAAAGCCGTTCAGGGGGCTTTTGATTATGACGGACCTGTTCTAACCCGGTCCAGAGGGGCAATCACCGGACCATCCGGCAAAGAGACATATTATAATCTGAATATGTCCGGCTGCATCAATATCATGAACGGCCGCGGCTTCCACGAGCCGTATTGGGTAAGGTCTGACGGCGTCAAAATGTATGGCTACTATGTCATGTGCGCAGCCGGTCTGAGCATCAGACCGAAAGGAAGCATTGTGGAATCCAGTAACGGCCTTGCTATCGTTGTGGATACCGGTGGTTTCGCATCACGTAATCCAAGACAATTGGACATCGCCGTAACGTGGTAATTACTTGCGATTATTTTCCGGCAACGATGGAGAACCCGTCGAACGTGTACTGACGCATGGTCGGCGGATCCATGTAGTAACCGTACTTTTCATCCTGGAGGGGAGTGCCTTCCGCTGTGCCATCCGCTACCTGACGCAGTGCGCTTTCGATCAGGCTGATGGCATCTTTATCAGTGATAAAGTCGTTGTGCGAAACATATATGGATTTCAGATCAGGACATCTCGTCCTGATCTTTTTTAATGAGGCGATGTATTTGTCGATATCGGAATACCCCATGATATCATTGCCGAACTGCACGTAAATCGCGCCGAAGTAGATCATGTCGCCCGCGAAAAGGATGCCGTATTTATGGTCATACAGCATCGCATGGTCATTCGTATGGCCCGGCGTTGTAATGAATTCGACATTCCTCCCACCGAGGTCGAAGATGTGTCCATCTTCACACGGTCTAACAGTGTAAGGCTTGATGCAATAGCTTTCCGGGTCGAATCCCGGAGGATAATCATAGAGGAACATGTCCTCATCCGTTTGATTTGCGAGAGGCTCATGAGGAACACCGTAGTGTGCCTGCCTGCGGACAATCGGATCATCCACTGCAAAGATCTCATCAAAGTCCCAGTTTCCGCCTGTGTGATCAAAGTGACAGTGGCAGTTGACAATCTGAAGAGACCGGAAGTAGGAGCCCGGTGCCTTTGCAGTTGCGACGTCATACTTAGAACAAAGCTCTTCTACGAGGGGCTTGATGCTGAAGATTCCCATTCCGGTGTCAAGAAGGAGCGCCTTCTCCTCACCGAAGATCAGGAATGCGTTGACTTCCTGCAGATGCTGAGGCTCACAGATCGCGATCACATTTCCCGGAAGTTCATAGCACTCGAACCAGTTCAGGCTGTTGGCAGTATTGATATGTTGGTACTTCGCGTAGTATTCACGCGGCTCAGGTGTTTTCCATTTCATATTTTAATTATACGCAAAAATAGAGCATAATGATACAATAGAATAGAATTGAGACCATAATTGTAACCTGAAGGGTATAACGGAGGTATAAGACGGACATGAAACGAAAAGCAGCAATTACCTTACTGAGCGTGGTTTTCATTATCGCTTTATGCGGATGCGGCTCCAAGTCTGCAGTGAACACCATTGGACCTTGGGACACATCAGATCAGCAGGCGGGGGCAGTCATTGAGATTCTTTCAACAGGAGGCCTGTCTGCTTTCGCAGGATTCAATGTCGATGAAACCTATCAATCTGCGAAGATGGGAGTAGAGTATTACCAGGATGGCAAACTGGTAAAGGAGGAATCACAGGGGGCAATTGCACTCGAGGAGACAACACAGGGAATCGCAGGGTTTAACTGTGTCAACGGAACAGCAACCATGGGATTGTCAGTGAACGGGAATACCAGCAGTGCTTCCGATATTCAGCTTACGGATTATCCGGTGAAAGAGGGAGAGAATATCGCGGTGATATCCATATCGGAGACTAGGGACATCACGGATGGTCAGAAGATCTATTTGGGAGCACTAGGCGATGGAAGTGATACACTAGACGCATCCGTGCTTGATGCATCATCCGATAAAGAAAGTCTGGTCGGGAAGAACTGGCTGTTCTATGTTGTTTTTTCTACAGAGCCGCTGGAGTAAGAAACGAATTAAAATGTTCAATAAAGAGTTTAAGAAAGACTGGGAAAACATGTCTCCCGGCGATAAAAGGCATATTATTAAAATGATCATTCTGTTAGCAAGCCTGACATTGATACCTGTAATCTGTATTGCGTGTTCCGCAGCAACTGGAGCCATGTGGCTGAATGAATAGCATAAGGAGGAATGGATGAGCTTTTTTAAGAAAAAGAACAAAGATATCCCGCATATTTCTCTGGAGCAAAGCATACCAGTAATAAGATGCAGTATATGCACAGGCGAGCAGGTGCTGTGCAGTAAGGACAGGCAGACGGGAGAGATGACAGAACTGATGTTGATCAGGAATCCATCAGATCTCTTTGCCTTTTGTGAAGCAAACGGAATCAGTGCGGAGGATGTGCAGAAAATCTACTGATATGAGCTGGATCAACATTGATTCGGCTCTTTTTTTGTGTTGAGAAAAGCATTCCATTGTGCTACGATGATTCTCTGTGGGGTATTATGGGACACACCAAAGGAAAAGGACTTATTGAAATGAAACATCATATTGGAGTGTACATTATTGTAGGTCTGGCCCTGTTCTCTATGTTGTTTGGGTCAGGAAACCTTATTTTCCCGCCGGATATTGGAATTACCGGCGGAACAGAATGGTACAAAGGCTATATCGCATATTTCCTTGCAGATGCAGGACTTGGTATTTGCAGTGTATTCGCAATGCTGAAAGTGGACGGGGATTTGAACCGTCTGACAGGAAGCATCGGCCCAAAAGGCGCGATGATCATCAATACGGTATGCATCATCTGTATCGGACCGATGCTCGCAATTCCTCGAAACGCTGCTGTCACATTTGAAATGGGTATTTCTCCTTTGTTTGGAATCGATCCAAGCAGCAGAATTCTCAGACTGGTATTTTCCATCATCTTTTTTGGGATTGTACTTCTGCTGACAATCAGACCTTCCAAGGTTGTGGACATTTTGGGTAAATACCTGACACCTATTTTGGTGGTTGCTATCGCAGTGCTGATTATCATTGGTATTGCCGCTCCTGCTGCACAGGCCGGTGCCCCGACATCAGATAATCTGATTAGAGACGGCATCTTCAATGGTTACCAGACCTTGGATCTGATGGCAGGAATCTATTTTTCCATTATCATTATTCAATCCATCAGGAGCAGAAAGCTGCAGAGTAAAAGGGAAGAGCGAAAGACTGCAGCCGCCGCGGCGCTGATTGCAGGTGCGCTCCTTTGTTTCGTGTACGGAGGAATGGCATATCTGGGAGCGACCACAGGATCACAATGGCAGCAGCAGTTCACCAGCGAAGAAATCAATCAGGCAGGTTTGGTGGTGAACATCACTGATGCGCTGATGGGAAGCTTTGGTGTTGCTTTTCTGAGTATTATCGTTTCGCTGGCCTGTCTGACAACAGCGGTTGGACTGACATCAGCAGCCGGGGAGTATTTTAACAGAATCATTCCATCACGCAGCTACGCTTTCATGGTAGTCATCATTTGTATTGTTTCTGCAATACTGTGTAATTTCGGCCTTTCTGCAATCATCAGCATTGCAGCACCGATTCTGATGCTCTTCTATCCGCCGGTCATGTTCCTGACCTTGACGTGCCTTGGCCGAAACATCTTCCGAAAGAAGAATTTCTATCAGTTTGGTATGTGTATTTGCTTTGTAATCAGCCTGTTCACCGTTCTGACTGACACGTTCGGCATATCATCACTCGCATGGATCCATACGGCACTGCCTTTGGATACATTCGGATTCAACTGGGTGATTCCAACCGCCATCGCTGCAGCGATAGGGCACTTCCTGCCGGGTCCTGAAATCGAAGTGTAACGGAGCTTAAAAATGTAATGAAGAGCCGGAAAGGTACATTGGGATACCTAAACCGGCTCTTTTTGTGCAAAGAAAATTATGGTATAGTAAAATGATATATAGTAATTACTATGAGAACGATATTCGATATTTTCAAAAGCGACATCCGCGCGATCGTCAAATATATTTTTGTACTCATCATTGTCCTGGCTTTAGGAACACTCCCGTCACTCTACGCATGGATCAACATTTATGCGAACTGGGATCCGTATTCCGAGGCAGGGAATGTTGAAGTGGCACTGGCTTCCAGAGATCCGGGAATCAACCTGAAAGACGGAACTCATGTGAACAGTGCAGATGAAGTCATTGCGGATGTAAAGGACGATAAGGACATCGGATACAGGCCGCTTGACGACCCGGAGGAGGCAATCGAAGGGGTACGGTCAGGCAGGTTTTATGCTGCCATCATTTTTGAAGATGGTTTTACTTATGATATGCATCATTTCGAGGAAGCCATCGGCGACAGGCAGCCAAAGATTACATACTACACAAACATCAAGAAGAACGCTGTCGCAAGTAAATTGACGGACGGCGCCTCTACGAATCTTCTCTCGGACATCAATTCAAAGTATCTGAACAGCATGCTCAATCAGTACTTTGGTGATGCGGGCGATGCGCTCGAGGAGGTAGATACAGACGAGGCTGTGGATACAGCCCTGCAGCAACTCATCGGAACCAGAGATGCCATTCACGATTACAACGCTGCCATTACACAGATGTTGTCAACAAGGGGAGATGTCACAAAAGCCCTAAAGAATGGACAGAGCAAACTGGATAAAGGAAAGAGCAAAAGCAGCGCAGACATTTCCAAGGCAAAAAAAGAACTCGAGCAGGCCAAGAGCACACTCAAAAACGTATCAAAGACGATCGATGGCGAAACAGGTAAGCTGAGAACTGCCATCGACGATTTGAAGAAGACCTTAGAGAAACTGCAGGGTCCAATCGATGAGCAGACGAAGCAGAAGCTTGTGGAAGATGCGCTGGAAAAGACAGACCGCGTCCTGACGATACTGCAGGGGTTGAGAGCGATTCTTCCGGATGATCCTAAGACCACAGCAGGACGTATCGCGGCAGATTCGATGGATGTTATGATTTCGAATGCAGAACACATCAAAACCCTGCTGCAGAGCGATCCAACCACTCCTGAAATCATCTCTGATGCAGATACATTAAAGGAATTGCTGAATGATGATTTGATTCCGAGTCTGAAACTGATGCTGTCAGATATTGAGAGCGCACTGGAACGGACGAAACCGATTCTGAAATCAGCAGGCGGTGTTCTGGATGACATAGACCCGGTCATTGACAGCGCCGGTTCTACAGTCAACAGTCTTGATGCTTCACTGACCGGGCTGCAGGGGATGCTCGTCCCTCTGGAGACAAAACTGGACGATATCATCGCACAGGTACAGGATGCGAAGGACAGTGAGAAAGCAGGAGTATTGGCAAAACTGCTCGGCAACGATGCGGAACAGTACAGTGACTTTTTCACAAATTTTGTGGAAGTGGAAGCGGAAGAATTCTATAAACCTGCTACATACGGCGCAGCGATGACACCGTTCTATACAATCATCGCACTATGGGTCGGCGGCGTCATGCTGGTTACGATCATGAACTGCAACGTGGATCGGAGAAAATATCCTACCATTACTGAGACACAGGGATTCTTCGGAAGATATCTTATTTTCTTCCTGATTGGACAAATTCAGACAGCCGTGGTAGTGGCGGGGGATATCTTCCTGCTGCACTGCTCTCCTGTTCATCCGTGGCTCATGTGGCTTTCAGCAGCCTTGACCAGTATGGTATTCGTGGCTTTGATTTACGCGCTTACGCTCGCCTTTGGGGACATTGGGAGAGCGGCTGTTGTCGTGATCATGATCGTCCAGATCGCCGGATCCAGTGGAACCTATCCAATTGAAATACTCCCGGATATCTTTGAAAAAATCTACCTGTTCTTCCCATTCCCGTATGCGATCAACGCGATGCGTGAAACAATCTGCGGAATGTACGGGCACGATTTCATCATCTATCTGGCGCAGTTGATGGTCTTCTTCCTGTGTGCTGCTGCAATCGGCATATTCGTCAGAAAACCATTCACCGGCGTGAAGCAGTTCATGTACGATAAAATGAAAGAAACGGAGGTGATGTAATGGAACAAAAGCAAGATAACCGTTACAACAACCTCAGTTCGTACGCAAAAGAACTGCACGAAAACAACAAGAAACGCATTAAAATCAGTGGCATCGTCCTACTTCTGCTCCCAGTAGTTCTGGGACTGATCAGGTGGATGACAGACAGCGATAAGACCGTATTCCTGATGATTTGGGTACTATGCATGTTTGTATTGTCTGTATATCTGGTCAGCGTAGAATACCTGGATCATGTTCTCCAAAAGAGAATCAACGGGATGTCAAATTCGGAAGAACACTACGATAGTCTCTTGGATGGAGAGGAAATCATCCCTGACAAAGTAAAAGAAATGGTTAGAGACAGGCTCGACTCCGATCCCGCAAATGACGCGGAGAAAGGAGGGGACGAATGAGAAATATTTTGAACATCATCGTCCATGATTTCAAACGCCTGACGTCCAGTGTCGTTGTGATCGTCATACTGATGGGAATCATCGTTGTTCCTTGTCTCTTTGCGTGGTTCAATATCATTTCCAACTGGGATCCGTTTGAGCCGGAATCGACCGGCAGGATTCCTGTTGCCGTAGCAACGGAGGATGAAGGAGCCGAGATGCTCGGCATGAATATCAATGTTGGTGAGAAGTTCATCGATGCGGTGAACGGAAACGATATGATCGGATGGGACATTGTTAAAGATAAGGAAGACGCCATCGAAGGTGTCCATGCCGGCGATTATTATGCCGCCGTCATCATTCCTAGAGATTTTAGCGAAAAAGTGATGAGCTTTACATCCGGCGAGTTGGAGCATCCGAAAGTACTGTTTTATGAAAATGAGAAAACAAACGCCATCGCACCTAAAATCACCGACAGAGTAAGAGAAGTTCTGAAGGAGGAGATCGATAAAGCATTTGTCGATACCATCGGTCAGTATATTACAGAAGCGGCAAAGGCAGCGCAACAGGCCGGACTGGATCCGCAGGACGCCTTCAGTGATTTGAGCAACACCATGAACGATCTCAGTGCAAATCTGGAAGGCAGTGTGTCCATGATGAGGGCTGCTGCAGGGCTTTCAGAAGCAGCTGGGGACCTGCTGAACGCTTCAGATGATTTGATCAGCAGTTCAGAAGAAACGCTTGAACTAGGCGAACAGCTGATTGACTCAGCGGAAGGAAGAATTCCGGAAAAGGCAGACACCGCTTCTGCAGAAGAGGTAATTGATGA
Organism: uncultured Eubacteriales bacterium; assembly: GCA_902763505.1. Classification (GTDB taxonomy): domain Bacteria; phylum Bacillota; class Clostridia; order Peptostreptococcales; family Anaerovoracaceae; genus Lentihominibacter. Next base: position 74,462 of record CACWSO010000005.1, read on the forward strand.
AATCACATCACTGCTGTCGAAGGATCTGGCGAAGATCGACAGTGATCTTTCAGCGGTCAGAAATGATATGGAAAAATACAACCAGTTCGTTCAGAATGATTTGAAGAACCACAAGGAACTGGTTGAGAGAATGAAGTCGTCAACAGACAAAATTGCGAAGAAACTGAAGGATATGGGTCTGACAGGGCTGGCTTCAAGGTTTTCCAGAATTTCCGATAGACTGGATCATATCATTGACAGGTTGAACAATCTGGAAAAAGCAGATGCATCGAATTGGAAAGCGATGCAAGGCTATATCGATGAGGTCCTGTCGGATATCGAATTCGCGGATAAATCCATTGCCAAAATTGAAACTGATGTAGACAATGAATTAGATAAGAAACTGAATCAAGCAATCAAGGACGCCAGAAACTCGATCTCAGAAACCCGGAGCTCCTTGTCCGGCATTTACGGCGATATGAGTCTGTTGGAAAATACTCTGGATAAGTCTGAAAAATCTCTGAAGTCATTGAAGGGCGGACTGAACGGAACGATTGCTACACTTGTTTCTCTGCAGAATGGATCCAGAAATCTTGCGGAGCTGTTTGACAGCTTCTCAGACAGCGACATGCTCAAAGATGTCAATCACCTGATGACCAATGACGCAGCGGTCATTGCTGAGAATATGGCATCTCCGATAAAGATGAAAACAGAAAAAGTCTATCCGATTCGAAACTTCGGTTCTGTCATGGCACCGTTCTATACGGTTATTGCACAGTGGATCGGCGCATTGTTCGCTGCTGTCATGATTCATGTTCAAGTACGCAGGAGAAAGGAACTGGAAACGATGAAACTGCACGAAGCGTTCTTCGGCAGATATCGCCTGTTCCTGATGATTGGTCTGATGCAGGCATTGCTGGTATCGCTGGGAGAGCTGCTTTATGTGGGAATCCAGTGTCTGCATCCGTTCCTGTTCATCCTGGCAGCGTTTGTGAACAGTATTGTCTTCACGATGATCATCTACGCACTTGTGTTTGCGCTTGAAAATATCGGATTGGCAGTCAGTGTTATCATGATGATCCTGCAAGTTGCCGGAGGAGGGGGAACCTTCCCGGTAGAGGTATTGCCGCCGGTATTCAAGGCCATGTTCCCGTTCATGCCGTTTAGATATGCCATGGACGCAATGAGAGAGTGCATCGGCGGAATGTATGACCATACATATATCAAATGTCTGGGAATACTGATTCTCTTCGGATTGGCAGCCATTGCCTTTGGATTGCTTTTGCACAAGCCGATGAAAGGAATCATTGAAAAAGTAGAAGAAAGTAAGCGTGAGAGCGACGTCATGCTGTAATGAGGAGGAGAACAATCATGATAACACCAAATCAATACATTCGAAAACTAGGAAAGAAAGTCAAAGAGCAAAGGGGTGTATTTATCCTGTATTCGATTCTGCGACTTCTTGTAGTCCTGATCGGCATCAGAAGTGTATTGCTGCACAATTACGATGTCACAGCGACATGCTTGCTGGTGCTGGCGTTGTTCTTTGTTCCAAGTATTCTGGAGGAAACACTGAAAATACGGATACCGGCCTTGTTTGAGGGAATCATCTACTGCTTCATCTTTGCCGCAGAAATCCTTGGTGAACTTGCGCATTTCTATACGCAGATTCCAATCTGGGATACCATGCTCCATACATTGAATGGATTCCTGTTCGCCGCAGTTGGATTCTCCACTGTTGAGTTACTTAACAGAACTAATAAGAATGTAAACCTGTCTCCGCTGTATTTGACCATGGTTGCGTTCTGCTTCTCTATGACCATCGGCGTGTTGTGGGAGTTCTTCGAATGCGGTGCGGATCTTTTCCTGGGACAGGATATGCAGAAAGATTTCATTGTGGATCATTTCCAATCGGTAACACTGGATCCGAATCACAGTCAGGAGGTCATCCATGTGACTGACATCACAGGAACAGTCATTCAGACGGCGTCCGGTGAGACCTTTAACATTGATGGAGGATATCTGGACATCGGTATTCTTGATACGATGAAAGACCTTCTGGTAAACTTTATCGGCGCTGTCGTCTTCTGCAGCTTCGGATTTGCGTTCCTGAAGTATGGTGAAAAAAGAAAAGTGGCAAATAAAGTCGTTCAGGGTCTTACACTGAAACCAGAACCGATCGATAACGAGCCGGAAGAGATCGATACAGAAGAGATCAGAGAGACAGGAGAACAATAGAATGGATAACTTATTAATCATTTCTGAACCATGGATCACAGTCATCCATCTGGCACTGGTCATCATTATCGGCATGATTGCGACCACAATCATCATCGCATTGCTCCGCCGGATCCTAAAGAAAATCGACAGCCTGGACGAAATGCTGAATGCCTTTATCATCAATGCGGTGAAAGTAATCTGCATCATTCTTCTGGTTGCCATATTCCTGGATGCGTTGGGTGTCAGCATCGGCACCATCGTTGCCGTCCTGGGCGCGGCAGGCGCTGCTGTGGCGCTGGCACTGAAGGACAGCCTGGCCAATGTAGCCGGCGGTCTGATGATTCTCATCACACAGCCATTCAAGAAAGGTGATCTGATCAATATCGGCGAATACCGGGGCAGAGTGCAGTCCATCGACCTGTTCCTGACGACCCTGCGGACATTGAATTATCAGATTATTACGATTCCAAACGGATTGGTCAATACATCCATTATCATGAATGAAAGCCGGGAGGAACTCCGCCGTGTGGATTTGACCTTCAATATCAGCTATGACAGCGATGTGGTCAAGGCGAAGAAAATCATGCGTGAGGTCTGCCGTAAATCAGATCTCATAGTAGATGAAAAAGATCCTAGCATCGGGGTACGCAGCAATGATGACAGTGCGGTTGTGCTGGATCTGTTGGCATGGTGCAGGACGGAAAACTACTTTAAGGCCGAGTACTATCTCCTGGAGGAAGTGAAACGTGCCTTCGATGAAGAAGGAATCAAAATACCTTATCCGCATGTGGTTGTTCAGACGGAAACAATGTAGGATTATTTGAATAAAGATAGGATAGGAAAAATAAAATGAGCGCACAAGACGGCGTATTTCGCTTAGCAAAACCGAAAAGAAAAGGCCTCCTGGGCCTGATATTCAGCAGGTTCTTCATTATCGCCCTGCTGATTGTGGTGGAACTGGATGTGCTGATTCTGCCGATTATTCTGCTGCATGATTATTTGCATCACTTTTATGTCGGGTTGGCCATTTTCACTTTGATCATAATGATCTATCTGTTCAATAATAAAATGGATTCCACGGCGAAGCTGACATGGATGCTGATCATATCCGTGCTGCAGGTTCCGGGCGCACTGATGCTTTTGTTCACGCAGACCAATACAGGTCACCGCGTGGTCAAAAAACGGTCAGCACGGATGATTTCCGAGACGAAAGACGCCATTCCGCAGGATCCCCAGACGGTGACAAAGCTGCGGGAAGAAGACAGCTATACCGATGATCTGCTGACATATCTGAACCGCAGCGGCTGTTTTCCTGCCTTTGCAGAAACGGAAACAACGTATTTTCCTTCCGGTGAAGAAAAGTTTCAGGCGCTGCTGACAGAACTGTCCAAGGCGGAAGAATACATCTTCATGGAGTACTTCATCATCGAAGAAGGCTATATGTGGGGTAAGATCCTTGAAATCCTCGTTGCAAAAGCAAAAGCCGGCGTGGATGTACGCGTTATGTACGACGGCATGTGCGAGATTTCCACTTTGCCGTCCAATTATTGCAAACTGTTGAAGGCAGAGGGCATCCAGGCGAAATCCTTCGCGCCGATCCGACCGTTTCTCTCTTCTCACTACAATTACAGAGACCACCGTAAGATTTGTGTGATCGACGGGAAAGTCGCTTTTAACGGCGGCGTCAATCTGGCAGACGAGTACATCAATGAGATTGAACGCTTCGGCCACTGGAAGGACACTGCAGTTATGCTGAAGGGCGACGCTGTTCGCAGCTTCACTCTGATGTTTTTGCAGATGTGGAACGTAGATGAGAAAGAAGCGGATTTCAAAGAAGCATACACAGAGGTTACTGCAGACAGTGATGTGGAAATCCATCCATCCGGTTATGTGATTCCGTTCTGCGATTGTCCTTTGGACGAGGACAAAGTTGGTGAAGCGGTTTATATGGATATTCTGAATCGGGCGGGACGTTATGTGCATGTCATGACACCGTACCTGATTCTGGACGGGGAGTTAGAGACCGCGCTGAAGTATGCCGGACAGAGGGGTATCGATGTGAAGCTGATTCTGCCAGGCATACCGGATAAGAAACTTGCGTATTCTCTGGCAAAATCCCACTACCTCCAACTGCTGCGGGCAGGTGTGAAAATCTACGAGTACACGCCGGGATTTGTACACGCAAAGGTGTGGACCAGTGATGACGAAAAGGGTGTTGTCGGTACCATCAACCTGGATTACCGCAGTCTGTACCATCACTTTGAATGTGCGACATACATGTACAGAACCGACTGCATTTCTGATATTGAGCGTGATTTCCAGGAGACGCTGGCAAAATGCCGGCCTGCCACAGAAGAAACGATTCGTGGGACAGAGACATTTTATAAGATTATTGGACCTATTGCGAAACTGATCGCGCCTTTGATGTAAGGGATAACTGCATGATTAAGATATGTATATTTGATCTTGATGGGACGCTGGTGAGATCACAGGAATCCATTGCCAGACCTGTCAATATGACATTGGAATACTTTGGTTTACCGCAGCAGCCGGTGGAGGCATTCAATTATTTCGCTGGAGATGGTATCAAAAATGCACTCAGAAGAGCACTGATTGCTTCTGGTGACACCGAAGCTGCGCATCTGGAAGAGGGACTGCCCATGTGCCGAGAATGGCTGCAGGAAGAACCATGCTTTCATGTTGTACCTTATGCCAACATTGTCTGGGCGCTTGAGAAACTCAAACACAGCGGTGTGAGAATTGCAGTATTCTCAAACAAACAGCATATTAGCGCCATCAGTGTCGTTGAGACGATTTTCGGAAAAGGTTTTTTCGATTACATTCAAGGACAGACTGACAGAATTTCCATCAAACCCGACCCAACCGGTGTGCTTGAAATATTGGATCGGTTCGGAGCGTCAAAGGAAGAATGCCTATACTTCGGGGATACCAATACAGATATGATGACCGGGCGCAATGCTGGCGTTACTACTGTCGGCGTAACCTGGGGATTCAGACCGCGGTCAGAGTTGGAGCAGTATGGCGCGGACATCATCATCGACAGCGCAGAAGAGATTCCGGAACTGGTAAAAAGCAGGGTATCGTGATTTTTTATTAGGACTATCCACTTTATTGTGGTAAAATAACAAAGAGGCAGGTTATTCGTCATAGCAGAGAGGGAGGAATAGTATGGATAAAGAATCGATCAAATATGTGGTTGTGATTCAGTGTGATCATACGATGAAACGGTGTTCTGGATTTGCATGCTCCGAGAGCTTCTTCGGAAAGACTGCAGCGTTTTCCGGTTACAAAGACGGAACAAAGTATCTAACGATGTCCTGCGGCGGCTGCAATGGCGCTTGTGTAGCAGGACGTCTGGAGCATTTTGAGATGAAACTTCGCTCATTGACCGATATTAAGAAGTCGGAAGTTGCGGTTCACCTCGCGACTTGTGTTGTGACAGACAACAGACATCATGACAGATGTCCGTTCGTTGATTACATTAAGGAAATCATCAGAAAGAACGGCTTTGAGAACATCGTGGAGGGAACATACCAGAGTCAGGCTTCACGCAAACTGCGTCAGGAGGGTGTATATAAGAGCTACGATAGTGTGGCCTTTGAATAAGACAGCAACAGAAGAAATGGGAACAATGCGGACGGCGGCGTTGCTGCCGTCTTTTTATTGCAGCCGCAGGGAAGGACTTGATTTTTTCAAAACAAAGCGTATACTATTGCCGATAATAAACATTGACATTCAAGGAGGAAATCAAATATGAAAGAAAAAGCACAGAAATTATCAAAAGCTTACGAAGAGCTTCATGAGGAGGCAAAGCATTCCCTGACCGGTCTGGAGAAACTGATCGAAAAGAATTCCATGTCATTGGAAGAGGTTGTTGAACTGATCGACAACAAAATGCAGGGCGATGTCATTCATCCGGAACTTAAGAACATTGAGGAGATGACAAGCACTGATTTTGCAGCCATGTACAAGAAGATGGCTGAAGATATCAAGGTATCCCCTGAGAAATATGAAGCGCATCTCAAGGCAAGCGGCATGACAGCTGATGAACTGTCAGCATTATTTGCATCCATCAACGGTTCCATTGAAAGGTATCCGGAGGTATGGGAAGCTAAGGAAAACGCTGAACTGCTCCACCCGAAGCACCTGGCTGTTCTGATCAGCGGATTCGGAAAGAAGTATTAAGAAAAAAGAATTAATATCATAAGCAATAAGCCGGATTTGCAGCTTCCTGCAAGTCCGGCTTATTTCGTTGCAGACTATGTATGAAAAGAAATCAATAATTAATCATGATAATGGTAAAAAATTGACAAGTCAGCATACAAGGTTATGTTATAATATACAGTTGTATAAAGAATATCCGAAAGAATGTCCGGAGGGAATATGAAACGGCTTAAAAGAGGTATTATTCTGGAAGTCATCATACTGTTTGCATGCGGCACACTCATGATCGGTGTGTTTACTTACTTTACACAGCATGTGCTCACTGACGCCAGTGTAAAAGGGCAAGCTGAGAAGATTGCATCCAACATGGCAGATGAAACGATTGCGGCAATCAAGGAGTATCCTTCATACCGTTGGCTGATCAGATACTGGAGAGATCACGCGGAAGAGCTGGACATAGAATATGACGTAGATTATAGCGCCGGGACTGAGACAGAAAAGAAAATTGAACTGCTCAGCGAGCGTCATCCTGATCTGAATCTGAAGTATGCCGAAGCGGAAGAAATTGAAGCACTTCCGCCGGAAGACCAGAAACTGTATGCGGAAATTACATACTCATGGCTGATTACAAGAGTTGACCAGATCAAGAGCTCGAATGAAATCGCATTTCTGTTCGGTGTCCTGACGAGCAACAATTACAAGGAACAGTTCTTCCTGTTCAGCGGAGCCGACCCGGGTTCTGAGCGAGGTACCGAATACGGGCAGGTCTATACCATCGGTGTGACATCAGAGGTATCAAGGGGTCAGATAGAGGGAATGCGTCAGGCGCACCGGACGAACAGGCAGCTTGTAGATGCTGGCGATTATGTCGACTATTATGTGTATGTCGAAACCATCGATAAACAGGACCTGATGATAGGACTGACCTATGACCTGTCAGAACTTAATGAAAGAATCAATAGAAGTACATGGAATGGAACCGTCCTTGCCATGATTCTTGAGTTGCTTCTGGCGTGGGTATTCCTGGGGATGATTTACCGTGTCGTTCTGCAGCCTCTTAAGACGATACAGGAGAACATACGGCTTTATATGGACAGAAAGAACAGCGATGAAATCTGCAGAAACCTGTCGGAAATCAAGTCTGCCAATGAAATTGGGCAACTTTCCATGGATGTCTGTAACATGACGATTGAAATCGATGAACATATGGATCACATCAGGGAAATTACCAGCGAACAGGAGAGAATCAAAACAGAGCTCTCTCTCGCAAGCAATATCCAATCAGCTATGCTGCCTACGATATTCCCTGCTTTTCCGGAGAAAGATGAGTTTGATATTTTCGCAAGCATGGATCCTGCGAAGGATGTCGGTGGGGATTTCTACAATTTCTTCCTGATCGATGACGACCATCTCTGTCTGCTCATTGCGGACGTAGCCGGCAAAGGCATCCCGGGAGCGATGTTTATGATGGCAACCCAGATTATGCTCAGAAACAACGGTTCAGAGTGTATATCTCCATCAGAAATCATGGAGAAGACAAATGAAAGAATCTGCGCCAATAATACTGAGGATATGTTTGTAACCATATGGCTTGGCGTTCTGGAGATTTCAACAGGAAAACTGACCGCTGCAAATGCTGGTCATGAATATCCTGCGATCAGAAAGAAAGACGGCCTCTTCGAACTCTATAAAGATAAACACGGCATGGTAGTCGGTGCCTTTGAAGGTCTGAAGTACAAAGAATACGAGATTCAGCTGGAACCAGGCGATAAGATCTTCGTTTATACAGATGGCGTAGTCGAGGCAACAGATGCAGAGAATCATCTTTTCGGTACAGACCGTATGATTGAGGCGTTGAATGAGAACGCAGATACACCGCTAGAAGTTCTGGCAAATGTCAGAAAGTCTGTAGATGAATTCATCGGTCAGGCAGAACAGTTCGATGATTTGACCATGCTCTGCTTGGAATACAAAGGGGAAAAGCAATAAAAAGGGTGTGCGCAGCACAGAAAGGATACAGGAGCCATGCTTAGATATAGAATCTGTGGTCCGAGAGACTGCAGTGTATGGGTGGAACTCAACAGAGCATTCATGAGAGAAGAAATCAACGACAATGAGTTCTGGAACGAAGCAGACAAACTGACCCTGCAGGAGTTCAGGGATCTGTACATGGAAGGCCTTGAGGCGAGTGAACAGGTGAAGTTCCTTCTGTTTGAAGAAGATGAGGAACCGATAGGTTTCGCAAATCTGATGATTTCATTCAGCGTATGGTCTCATGGGAAAGCCATGTTCATCGATGACCTCTACTTCAAATCAGGAGAACGTGGCAGAGGAAACGGCAAAGAAGCCATGCATATGATTGAGGAATATGCCAGAGAACTGGGATGCAAGCGCATCCAGCTTCATACGGAACACTCAAACACCGATGCCATCGAGTTCTATAAAGCAATCGGATATATGCTGGCAGATGTGGCATTCTGCGTCAAATACCTGGAGGAAGAATGATAAAGAAAACTGCTGACCAGAAGAACAAACAGAAACGTTTTCGACATTCGCTGAATCTCAAAACGTTTCTGATCATGATTGCACTTGTTCTCGGAATGGGCGGGACCGTCTTAGTTGCGGGCTTTTTTCTGTACCTTGTCGGTATGGTCAACCAGTTTTATGTTACCACCTGGAATCAGGCCAATTCGGAAGCTGCCGTACTTGAGCAGCAGAATTACTATGATAAGTCGATGGAAGTAATCGATATCTATAACAGCATTCCTGAGGAGGAAAGAGGAGACGGAACATCAGAAGAGTATCATGCCCATTTCACGCCGGTGATTGATGATACGTTCAGAACCCTTCAGAAGGCACAGAGAGACTTGAAAGACCGGAACGGCCCGATGAATTCCTTTATCGTTGCAATCGACAGTGCGAACTGCAAGATGATATACATCTGCGATTCTGACCCGAATGAGGAAACATTCTGTTATCCGGGGACCTGGGAAGAATATCCGCAGGAGCAAATCGACGCATTGATCCATGGAAGAAAAATAAGCTATTTCGACAAAGTGATAGATGCTACACAAAAGGTACAGTCCGTCATCACAAATCAGCCGAAGTTCGGTCTGCGTTGCACGGGCGGATCAACATTGTTCGAGACGGATCAATACACAGTGATGGTTTGTGTGGATGAAAAACTGAGCCCAATGGCGATGGCCAGTCAGATTTTTTTGACCCATTATGTTCTGTTGCTTTTGTTCGTCAGCGTGATTACAGCTCTGATCGGAACTTTCATCGTTGGGAGAAAGATTGTTAGACCGATCAACAAGATGGCAAAGGCGGCAAGAACTTACAGTGAAAATAAATACACCGGCAATGAGAGATATTTCAAAGATCTGAAGATTCATACCAAAGATGAAATCGAAAACCTTGCAGTCACCCTTGAGGATATGGAGAGTGATCTGGCGGAATATGTCGATAATATGAAGCGCATTACCGCGCAGGAGGAACGGATCAACACAGAACTGAGTCTGGCTGCCAAAATTCAGGAGAGTATGCTCCCGCGGGAGTTTCCGGCTTTTCCGGAGCGAAATGAATTTGATGTTTATGCTGAGATGAAAGCGGCCAGAGAGGTTGGAGGCGACTTCTATGATTTCTTCCTGGTTGATGATGATCACCTGGCACTCGTCGTCGGTGATGTATCAGGAAAAGGAATGCCTGCGGCACTATTCATGACTGCATCGAAAATCATGCTTAAGATGAAGGCGCAGGAAGGTGTATCACCTGCAGAGGTGCTGGAGGATATCAATGAGAGGATATGCGCCAATAATATAGAGGAAGTGTTTGTGACTGTCTGGGTGGGAGTTCTGGAAATCTCAACCGGCAGAGTCATTGCGGCGAATGCGGGACATGAGTATCCTGTCATCATGCACCATAACGGAAATGCGGAGCTTATCCACGATAAACACGGATTTGTTATTGGCGGTTTGACGGGAATGAAATATAATAATTATGAGCTTCAAATCGAACCAGGAGACGCTCTTTTCATATACAGTGACGGCGTTCCGGAAGCGATGAATGAAGCGGATGAGCTCTTCAATACAGATAGAATGCTCCAGGCTCTGAACGACGCGAAAAAAGATAATCCGCGCAGGATCATAGAGCAAGTTGAAAACGCTTTGGACAACTATGTTGGTGGAGCAGAGCAGTTTGATGATATTACTATGCTGTGCCTTACATACAGAGGAGTAGTGAATGCGCAGGAGACTTGATGAGTTTTCAAAACAGTATACACTGAACGGGAAAGGAATCGACAATCTGTCCGAGACAATCAATCAGCAGTTGAAGAAGATTGAAATGGAGCAGAGAAACAGACTTCGCATACGTCTGTCTTTTGAGGAATCCTTGCTGAGGATGAGAGACAGGTTCGGTGAAGATGCTCAAGTGACCCTGACGATGGGAAATTCGATCAACAGGTCTTTCATGATGATTACGCTGGAGGGAGAGCTTTTCAATCCTTTGAGCAAAAGAGAGGTCAATCTCGAGGATTGGAGCGGAACACTGCTGACAGCAGTTGGTCTTTATCCACAGTACAGTTATGAAAGAGGCAAGAATGTACTGAGATTGAACCTTCCTGTCAGAAAGGTGAATCCGGCAATCATTCTTCTCATCGCAATTACGGGCGGCATTGTGTTGGGATTAGGCATACAGATGCTTTGTTCCGATGCGCAGATGACTACCATAACGGATGTAATTCTGGAACCGCTCTATAATCTATGGATCAGAATCCTGTCGGTACTGTCGGGACCTGTCATCTTTTTCATGGTCATCACGACTGTTTTGAATACAGGCGGCATTGAGGAAGAAGGCGGGAGCAGCAGAAAAGTCATCTCCCGATACTTTCTGCTCAGCGGTCTTGTTGGAGTGGTGGCAATCATCGTATGCATGCTCATCTCCAGAACGGAAGTGGTGCTTGGACAAACTCTGGGTGTAAGTATCTCTCAGTATTTGGATAAGTTGTTCCATATTGTGCCATCGGATGCTTTTGAACCGATTCTGAATGCGAATACACCTCAGATTCTCCTGTTTGCTTTTGTACTTGGACAGGGGCTGAATATCATCGGTTCAAAGGTAGAAGGACTTAGATCAATTATCAAGCAGATGAACATGGTCGGTCTGCTCATGACCGACTGGGTCAGCAGGTGCGTTCCTTACATAGCAGGAGGATTGATTTGCTATGAGATACTCTGGCATCAGACAAACCTTCTTACGCATCTTTGGTTCGTACTGTTGCTTTCCCTTGCAGTTGCCTTTGTATGTATTGCAGCAGCTGTTATAATAGTAGCTGTAGAGAAAGAGGTTGCGGTTCCGGTTCTTGTTAAGAAACTCCTGCCGGACTTCCTGACTGCAGTGAAGAGCGGAGGTCTGGATGAAGGATATGGCGAAACAGAAGCCGGATGCATCCACAAGTTGGGAATAGAGAGACATTACACACAGATCAGCCTGACACAGGGACTGGTGCTGTATATGCCGATCAACGTAATCGGAACGCTCATACTGACGATTTATGCTGCAGTGCAGTTTGATGTCAGTATTTCGGTAGCATGGCTTGTCATCGCATGGATGCTGTCAGTCGTCATGTTTGTGGCGACGCCGCCGGTGCCGGGAGCGAATTTGCTTGCATATATCATGATCTTTGATCTTTTGGGCGTGCCTGATATGGTGCTGATTGACGCGATGATTTTCGAGGTGCTCTTTGGAATATTCGCATCAGCAGGAAATCAGACCATGCTGCAGATGGATATGATCATGCAGTCAGATAGTATTGGATTGCTGGATAGAGACCAGCTTAAAAAATATAGGAGGAATGATAAGAAATGAATATCACGAAGAAAGCAGAAGACAAAAAGCTCACTATTGGCGTAGATGGACGTCTCGATACCATGACAGCACCTGAGCTGGATGAAGAACTGAAAGCATCCCTCGGTGGGGTTGAAGAGCTTGTTATGGATTTCTCCGACCTGGAGTACATTTCATCTGCAGGACTCCGTGTACTGCTGTCAGCGCAGAAGACGATGAACACGCAGGGAGAGATGACTGTTACGGGTGTGAACGATGTAATCATGGAGATTTTTGAAGTAACCGGATTCAGCGATATTCTCACCATTAAATAAAACGCAGAGGAAGAACAATCATGGAAGAAGTTAAGGGACGCTTGCAGGATAATACTGCAATTATTACCCTGACTGGACGTATCGATTCAAGCAATGCCGCTCAGGTTGAAGAGGAAATCTTCAAACTTCTGTCGGATGGTGAAGTCGGATCACTGTGCATTGACATGCAGGGACTGGAGTTTATTTCGAGCTCAGGCCTGCGTATTTTGCTCAAGCTTCGAAAAATCTATGGCGATTATCGTTTGACAGATGTGGGACCGGAAATTTATGAAGTATTGCATATGACCGGCTTCACAGAGCTCATGACCGTCGAAAAAGCATACCGCCGCATATCTGTGGATGGCTGTGAAGTAGTCGGTGAGGGCGCCAATGGGACGGTTTACCGAATCGATGGGGACAACGTCGTAAAAGTTTATAAAGATGCAAACGCACTGGATGAAATTCAGAAAGAGCGTGAATTAGCACGCCTTGCGCTTGTGCTGGGGATTCCAACTGCCATATCTTATGATGTGGTTCGCGTAGGGGACAGCTATGGATCTGTTTTTGAACTGTTGGATGCAAGATCATTTTCTAAGATACTCGCAGATCATCCTGAGAAAATGGACTGGTGTGTGGAGGAATATGTAGATTTGCTCAAGAAGATCCACAGAACTGTCGTACCTGCCGGGAAGCTTCCGGATATGCGCCGGGTCGCTATTTCCTGGGCTGAATATATGCAGGATTATCTCCCGGAAGAACCGGGGAGGAAGCTGCTGCAGCTGGTACGGGCAGTACCTAAGAGCAATCACATGCTCCATGGGGACTACCATACTAAGAATCTGGAACTCACCGGGGATGAAGTGCTGTTGATTGATATGGATACACTGGCTACAGGTCATCCTGTTTTTGAGCTGGCATCCATGTTCAACGCCTTTGTCGGATTCGGGGAATACGATAACGGTCAGACCAAGCGGTTCTTGGGATTTGACCGTCCGGTTGCCTTTGAATTCTGGAGAAAATCTCTGGCGGCATATCTGGGAACAGAGGATGAGGATCGTATTCGCGCAGTTGAGGATAAGGCGCGCATTGTAGGATATACGAGGCTGATCCGCAGGTCCATCCGCCGCGGCGGACTGGAAGATGCGGAGCGGAAAGCAGAAATCGAACTCTGGAAATCAGAACTTCTGGAACTGCTGGATGAAGTGGATGATCTTACTTTCCTGCCAAATGAAATACGGGTGGAAGCCACAAGGAAGAACCTTGCGCCTGTGATGCAGTTCCTGTGCGCACATTTGGAACAGGCAGGCTGCTCTATGAAATCACAGACAGAGCTGGAACTTGCCGTTGAAGAAATCTTTATCAATATTGCCAACTATGCATACGGAACGGGCACCGGGGAGGCGGACATCCATATTGAAATCGAAGGTGACCCGAAACAGGCTGTCATCACTCTTCGGGATCAGGGTATGCCGTATAATCCTCTTGAGAAGGAGGATCCTGATATCACGCTCAGTGCAGAAGAGCGCGATATTGGCGGACTTGGAATATTCCTGACCAGAAAAACCATGGATGAGGTACATTACGAGTACCGCGACGGCAGTAACATCCTTACAATGAAGAAGAAAATCTGAAGGAGTATATGGACGTCGAGAAACTGAGAAAATATGAACATACACTTGCTATAAGCGGCGCGGCTGTCGTCGCTTTTGGCATTTGGAGTGTAGTTAAGGCTGTCGTCTACTTCATCGTGATTCCGCTTGCAAAGGTGGGCGCCGATTTACGGGAAACAGGAGGCGTCGACTTTGAGTCAATCCAGTCCTTTGGAATAACAGACCGGGGACTGGGTTATATTACGGCTATCAGCATAGTGCTGGTTCTGATGATAGACCTTCTCATGCGCTTTTATGTGGGACGGGCAGCTATTATAGAGGGAAGAGGTAGGAAAAAGAGCATTTTCTATCTGATTTTAGCATCTGTAATGATTGTTTTTCTCGGTATAAGTATTGTCAGAAGAGCAATTGTATGGTTCATTCCTGATGAAACGGGAATCATGAAAGATCTAATGGATACCGCCGGAGTGTCTCAGATTCTCGATCTGACATCTCTATTTGCCTTGATTCAGGTCATCGTCTCAGCAATCATGGTCAGGCGGCTCCGTGAACAACTTGAGGTGAGCTGATGCAGGGAGATTTTCATTATTACGCAACATACTGCGCAGCTTTTCTCGCAGGATATACGCACGAAGAAAGTTTGGCGATTTGCTACAGCGCGCAGTTCGTTGATTTTTGTTCTGTGACGTTTCTCAAAAAAATCAAAGGGCCTGAGACTGCTGCAACGACACAACTACAGGCGGAACTCATGGATTCCAGAACAGATCACGTGGGACTTCAGAAAATCACCAGAACCTGGGCTTCGTTTCATTTCCTTCCAAGAGACCTCAACGCCGAAGTCAAAGGCGGCAGACGCTATCAGAATAAATATCGTCTCATATGCGGACCAAATGGGGAACTGCTGGCAGATACAGTAGAACTGGCGAAAGAAAAGGGGCTGGAAGCAGCAGGTGTCGCGATGCATGTCCTAGCGGATACTTGGGCCCACAGTTATTTCGCGGGCACTCCATCACTGGTCATCAACAATACAAATTATCAATTCTACGAAATTCTGGGCGAGGGTGATGATGCGGAAACCAGGCGTATTGCTTTTCGCCACAATCCAAAGGCGCTGGATGACCCGGTTGAAGGGAAGTATACAAACAGCGTATATCAGAGCAGCGAAAACAATGTCATGAATCTGGGACACGGCAGGGCAGGTCATCTTCCAGACTACAGTTTCGCGCGCTATAAATATCTTCCGGCGTGGGCCGATTACAAGGAAATCATCAAAGACAACCCATCGGATTACATGCACGCATTCTGTCAAATGGTATATGCGTTAAGGTATCTGAGAGGGGATATTGATGCCTTTGCATTAGACACCTATGATTGGGATACTGTTGCGCCGTATAAAGAAGAAATCAAAGAAATCATTGAACGGCGTCAGCTGCTGGCTTCAAAAGATTGGAAAGCACTTGGTGAGAAACTATCAGGCTGTACGATTGAAGCTTTTGATATCAAAAAGTATCAGCAGGAATATGTTGACGCAGAAAATAATGAGAAAAACCAGACTTATCTGGGCAGGTTTATCACAGCGGCGCTGGCGCAAAAGAGCATGGTCACCAACAGTATGGCTGCATCCAGGAATAGATTGGCAGGCATTGGATTGGAGGTGAGAATCCGTGACAAAGGCTAGACGCATTGGATATGTGCTGACAGGCTTGATCATGGTCATCTTCGGTACTGCTATGGCCATTATGCCGAGTGAAGTATACGGTGTGATCATATTGAGCCTAGGCCTGACGTTGATGCTGTCGGGGATCAGATCCCTGGTCTATTATTTCACCATGGCGAAACATATGGTTGGCGGTTTAGCTGTGCTATACCGTGGTGTTATTGTTTTTGACATTGGGCTGTTCACACTTTCTCTGGTAGATGTACCGCTTATCTTTATCATGCTGTATTTGGCCGGACTCCATGGATTCTCCGGCTTCATCGATATCATGCGGGCAATTGAGTCTAAGAAAATGAATGCTTCATGGAAACTGAACATCAGCCACGGAATCATTAATGTGCTGATTGCTTTGTTATGCCTCGTCTTCCTGAAGACCGTATGGGTTGCCACGCTCTGCTACTCACTGGGTCTGATTTATTCAGGTATTATCCGTATCATTCAGGCCTTCCGGAGGACAACGGTCGTTTACATTCAGTAGACAGTATTTTCAGTAGACGCTGTCCATGGCGACAGGTGTGTAGAAACGCTGTTCAATTTCATCCCATGTCTGGCTGCTGTTTCCGAGAATCCACATAAGCTTCGCGATAATGGTTTCCAGAGTCATATCACGCGCTTCGAGGATCTTAAAAGAATCTGCAATGCGGCGTCCGACCGCATATGTGTTTATGTGACTTCCTTCATAGGTGACCTGGGTGGTCATGGCAAGGATTTTTTCTTCCGGCCTGTATTTCGACAGTTCAGAGAGAAGGGTGTTTTCAATGGATGCAGGAATACCGCCTGCACCGAAACTTTCAATCACGACAGCATCATAGATGCTGAAGATTTCAGGAATCAAATCCGGGGACATGCTCGGCGTCAGTTTGAGCAGAAATACATTCGGATTGATCGAATCATAGAATTGCACACGGCCATTGGAAGGTATGTTCAGGTACCGGATGATGTGGCCGTTATTTATTTCCGCTATCAAAGGAAGATTGATGCTTTCAAAAGCAAGAAAACTCATCGACCTTACTTTTCGCGCGTGTGTTCCTGCGATGACTTTGCCTGCAAAGACAATCTGAACGCCATGGGAGAGAGAATCAGCTGCATAAAGAATACTATCCTGGAGATTGGACTTCGCATCTGTGATTTCAAATCCGATCGGCTTTTGAGCGCCGGTCAGAACGATTGGTTTTTCAGAATTCTGAATCATATATGACAGAACAGCTGCTGTATATGCCATGGTGTCTGTTCCGTGGCATATTACAAAACCGTCGTAGATATCATAGTTATCACGGATGGCATCAATGATTTTGATCCAGTGTGCGGCGGTCATGTCAGTACTGTCAATATGGAAGAGCTCCATAATATCAATAGCGATGTCCGAACCGATCT
Source organism: uncultured Eubacteriales bacterium (assembly GCA_902763505.1). Taxonomy (GTDB): domain Bacteria; phylum Bacillota; class Clostridia; order Peptostreptococcales; family Anaerovoracaceae; genus Lentihominibacter. Next base: position 91,687 of record CACWSO010000005.1, read on the forward strand.
GCGGGAGATGATTGCGGAGCTGCTCACTGCTCATACCAGGAACGAGACCATCCGGAGATTGCACAGAAGCAATGGTTCCTCCCGTTGTAAGTATTAGAATATTTCTCATTGCAGGTATCCTCCTCTTAATTATTTTAGCATAGATCAAGCGCGCAAAGCAAAAAGACCCCAGGCTGAGAAAAACCTCAGGTCCGGAGTCTTTTTGCTTCTACTGAAGGTTAAAATAAGCTCCTGTGAAGGATTTTATTCGTCTACGTATGGAGTGTTGAATCTCTCTTCAAATGCCTTTGATAGCTCATCCACAACGGAAGGGTGGGCGATACTGATAAGGGCACGCGCACGCTCTCGTAAGGTCTTTCCTTTCATCCTAGCGATGCCGTATTCCGTGATGATGTAGTCCACATCGTAACGGTTCGTAGTTACCGCTGCACCGTTGTCGATGTACGGTACGATCTTGGAGATGACAGTTCCGTCTCTCTTGACTGTGATAGATGGCATGGCGATGATGGAGATGCCTTTGCCGTCTTCCGCTCTTGATGCGCCGCGGACAAAGTCTACCTGACCGCCTACGCCGGAGAACTGTTTCGTACCGATGGAAGCAGCGACGACCTGGCCCATGAAGTCGACCTGCAGCGCGGAGTTGATGGAGACCATCTTGTTGTTCTTCGCGATGACCGTAGGGTCGTTTACGTAATCTACCGGCCGGAGCATCAGCATAGGATTGCGGTCTGCAAAATCATAGAGCCGCTTCGTTCCCATCAGGAAGGTAACGACGATCTGGCCTCTGTGCAAGGACTTTTCCGAACAATCGATGACGCCAGCTTCCACCAGATCCAGAACGCCATCTGCAATCATTTCAGAGTGGATTCCCAGATGCTTGTGATTCCTCAGGGATGCGAGTACGGCATCCGGAATGGCGCCGATACCGAGCTGCAGAGTGGAACCGTCCTCGATCAGGGATGCACAGTACTCACCGATAGCCATTTCCACATCGCCAACCTTCGGCGGCTGTGATTCCATCAGCGGCATATCCATCTCTACGATGGCGTCGAGCTGGCTTACATGGATGTGTGTATCTCCGTAAGCGAACGGCATGTTGCTGTTTACCTGTGCGATGACCGTCTTCGCAGAGCGCATGGCCTGGAAGGTATATCCGGATTCAACGCCCAGGTTGCAGTAGCCCCACTGGTCAGGAGGGGAGACCATTACAAGGCATACGTCGAAGTTGAGAATGCCTCTTCTCATCCAGATCGGAAGTTCTGAGAAGTAAACCGGGATGACGTCGCCATTACCGTGGGCAATACTGTTTCTGGTTCCTGCTCCGAAGAAGATTCCGTCGAATGTGAAGTTGTCTTTGTACTTAGGGTCTGTGTATTCACCTTTGCCGAGGGAGACCATGTGTGTAATATGAACGCCGCGGTAGGCGTCGTGATTCGCCACCATGGCATCGATCAGCCCCGTAGGCTCACAGATGCAATGACCGAAGATAACATGATCGTGAGATTTGATCAGCTTTACTGCTTCTTCGGCTGTCGTTAACTTATTCTCATAGTCCTGTTTCCAATTCATCGGGGTTACTGTTATTTCTGCCATGAGTCCTTCCTCCTGCAACAGCTGCAATATTGATCAGCACTTAAGCGGGCTGATAGGTGATTCGATTGTTGTATTTATTTTAATGCATGATTTAGTGAGATAAAGCATATGTGGCAATAAAAAACGGGAAAAAATGCAAATGTGCATATTTCTCCGTTCAGATTATGCAAAAATGAATTATCTCACAATTCCCACTACTCAACGATTTCCCAGGTCTTCTTGATCTTTGTATCAAGGGTGATGCCCAGCTCTTCCGCGTATTTGAAGTATTCATCTACCTGCTCATCAGAAAGCATGTCGGAAGAGATGACGCCGCTCTGACCTTCAAACTGATCGTTGATGAAGAGTTTTGAGAACATATATCCGCCCTGACCGGTCAGATACATCTCGCCTGTCATCTTGGCCCTCTCGAAAGATTCCACAAAGCCAGGTGCGTTCACGTGGACTTCCACGAGGACGCCTTCGTCATCCTTACGTCCATATGCTTCAATGACCATACAGCCTGAGTCAAGAGCCATGCCTTCGTCTACAAAGGATTTGATTTCCTCCTCGTATTTCGGAGCATGCGGCAGATGGCTGAGCACGAAGTCGAACGGTACGATTTTCTGACCGTTGAACTCTTCCTCTTCATGGCTGAGCATTCCTGCTTCATAAAGAGGTGCAGCGAAATCCATACCAGCTCCTGCATATTTGAAGTACGCGTTTTTACAGCCTTTGAAATGAGTGTCTGCATTAAAGCTGTACTGGAGCGGTTCATCATGACAATGCTCTCTGAAGGTGATTCTGCTTTCCATGTACGGATACTGTCTCGTGATTGGTCTGCCAAACGCAGGGGTATTGATCAGTTTGCCGCCTTCCCATGCCAGCGCCATTTCACTCATATCCGTAAGAGCGGTGATAGGAGACCACCAGAACGGCTGGAAACGTTTCGCAATCGCACCTTCCCAGACGAAGTTGTAGATGGTATCGCACTTGTCGAGATACCGCATAGCGTACTTGGTCGCGGCGCAGATGAGACCCGGTGCAGAACCGGTTCCGAATATGGCCAGTTTGCCGATTTCCTCAAACTTCGGTCCATACAGTTCAAACATAGCACGGATGCTTCTGTACCAGTTGAGCGTGTCCAGATCCTGAAACTCAGGTTCGTCGCCTTCGGCAATCGCTTTTTTGCCGAGTTCACTTTCTGCCCACATATCACCCAGTGCTGTGGTGCCTGCGTAATCCTGATAGTTCGCCTTCACGATCAGCGCGGCATCCAGAACATTCTGCGTACACTCGAGAGGCAGACCATTCAGAATCAGGTCGACGCCTTCCGCTGCCTTCACAATGCTGTCCAAATCATGGGCATCTACAAAAGCACCTTTTGCCTTTGTGAGCTGTGCAACCAACGTGTCTACTGCGGTCTGGTCATAGTCAGCGCAGATGATTTCTTCAACGTCCGGCTCTGCGTCAAGTTTTCTGGCAGCCGTACTTCCCTGTGCGCCAACTCCTAGAACTAGTATTTTTTTCATTTTTTCACCTCGCAATCTTTATGTTTTCATATTATCATATATTTGATGAGAGAGGTATGATTATCATGTCATTACTGGATAAATATGCAGAATTCAAAAGCAACGCCAGCCAGCGAGGCAATACTGTGACGAGAAGATACATGGATCCGGACTTTCTGACGCCGGATGTGTTCTTCATGATGGATGAAATCAAAGGCAGGCAGATTCTGCGCAAATACAACAAAGTCTCGGGAATGACAGTATACGCAGGAACCTATCATGTGATCTTTAAGACAGAGGATATGGGACGGTTCTGCCTGATCATGAGAAGAATCAAAAATGAGTGGCCGGTGCCGGAGGAGTATATGGATCTCAGCGAACTGGAACAGAACACATATATCGTTTCAGAATACTACCCGGGCACTCATATGAGAATCTATCTCAGGGGATTGGGAGAAGCGGCCCTTGACCGTGTTGTAAAAGAATACGAAAGAAAGACAAGAAAAAAGCTCACATTGAAATGATGTGAGCTCTTCATTTATCAGATTGCAATCAGAATCATCAGGAAGGGAAGTCCGAATCGGCCAGACCTTCCTGTTTTAAGATGTTTTCCAGAACTGTGATATCTGTTGAGATATCCAGCAACCCTTCCGTCGAAACACGATTCAGGATATTGGAGAACGCATCCGCCAGCATCGCCAATGAGTTTTCAAACTGGGCCTTGATCCTCTGTTCCTCCTGATCCAGATTGTTCAGATTGCATAGTGTTTGGTAATGCTCAATCGCAGAAACTGTCTTAGGAAGATAGTTCTCGATAAACTTATCATAGCTCTCATGATCTTCCGGTTCTTTCTCGTAATTCCGGAGAATCTTATCTGTGAGATCTCTGATCTTCAGGATGTTGTCTCTTTGAGAGCCTTCACTGATTCCTTCAAGGGAATCATCGATTCTGCTGATGCTGTCTATGCGAACTGCTTCGATTTTTTTATATCCCTGCAGAGCACGGCCGCAGTAGAAGCAGTAATTCACTTCAGAAGGAATCTCCTTGCCGCAGAACGGGCATTCCATAGGAGCACCGAAATCCTCAGCATTGTATTTCGGTTCGGCGACGGTTTCCTTTGCCTTTGCATTATTCTGACTGTTCGTCGTCTTGTCGACGATGATAGTGAACAGAGCGATGATAATCAAAAGCAGTCCGAGGAACGTGTGATCCGGGAGATAAATCAGACCAAGAAGACCTAACAATACGATGACGACGATTCTGGTTCGTCCAAATTCTTTGACTTTATTCTTTTTCATTATATCCTGCCTGTTTCTTATTCTGAAGCCGGTTCAGATTCTGCCGGCTGTGTAGCGTCTGTTTCTTCCTCTGTCTGAGGAGGTTCTGTTTCAGGTGTATCTTCTGAAACAAGCTCAAAGTAAGCGCTGTCGTACTCTATGACGACGACCTGACCGGCTTTGAGCTTATATCCGCGCGCCAGTGAATACAAGTGATCAATTGCGTAGGAATTATAATCCTTGTCATATTTTTTCTGTGCGTCTTCCAGATTGTTGTAGATGTCTACAGACATGTAGCTCTCATTATCAGGAGGGTAGATGTTATACCGCCCCTGAGGCAGTTCTGAGTCTTCTCCGACAACATATGTGCCGGTCAATTCAACCCCTGTACGTTCCATACTGACAACATCTCTTTCGTAATTGTCCAGATTGTCATATGGATCGTGTGAGCTGACCATCCATCCGATGCCGAGCACAACGCACATGGCTGCGAGGATGATCGAGAGCACTTTGTATCTCTTTGCCTCTGTCCGCGCCTTTTCGAGGGCTGCAGGCGCTTTTTTCTTTTTTTCCACTTTCGCTCCGCACTCACCGCAGAATTCCGCGTTGTCAGGCAGAACTGTTCCGCATTTGTTACAAATCATATATCCCGTCCTTTCTGTACAAATGATTATAACAAATACACTCTATTTCTTCCAGTTCACTTTTGCCCATCCGGCAATAATGATATAATCATTGCTGTAATTAACAAAGAGGGAGGACAGAGCTTTGAAGAAATTTGTATTGAAAGATGACTTTCTGGAACTGTTCCCGGAAGCACAGATCGGTATTCTTGTGTGCAGGGGAATCGACAATCATGTGAAAGAGGAAGACAAATACGCACCATGGCTGCGGGAATGTGAGAAAGTTTCCACGCAGTATACAGCAAATCCGGAGTTTACATCCAATCCGGTCATCCGCGGATGGAGGGATGCATTCTATAAATTCAAAACCAAGAAGGGAGCACGCTGTTCTATCGAAGCATTGCTCAAGCGCGTTGCAAAAGGCAACCAGATCGGAACGATTATTCCATTGGTGGACATCTACAACGGCATTTCGCTGAAGTACGGCGTACCAATCGGCGGCGAGGATATCGACAAGTTCGAAGGGGATATGAGACTGACGATTGCAGAAGGCGGCGAGGATTTTGTCACCTACGGCAGCGAAGGTAAGAGCGAGCCGCCAAGCCCGGGGGAGGTCATCTACAGAGATGATTTCGGCGCTGTGTGCCGCTGCTGGAACTGGAGAGAAGCAGAACGTACGATGCTGACAGAAGACACGGTCAACGCATTCATGATCATTGAGGCACATAACGCGGAGAGCGCAGCAAATATGGATGCAGCCTTGGAAGAGCTCAAGAGCATGATTGAAACAGAATTGGGCGGTACTGTAGCGAAGAGCCTTGCAACCGCAGACAATTCGGAAGTGATCATTGAAGAATGAGAAAATAAAAGAGCCGATAGGGAATGACCTTACCGGCTCTTTTGATTCCATCAAATGTTGTTGCTTTTGCTCTTATTACATCATGGAGAGCAGAGCGTTGATCAGCTGTGTTCCGTCATTGGCCGGAGCAGCCTGAGGCGCAGGCTGGCTTGCAGCACCGCCGAACAGTGAAAGCAGATCGCCCAGGTCCAGACCGTCGCTCAGGTTAACACCTGCCTGCTGCTGTGTCTGTGCTGTCTGTGTTGCAGCGGAAACGCCGCTCATCAGTGACGGAGCAATGGTTCCGAGTACATTGGCGATATCGCCGATGTCAAGACCTGTTTCGCTTGACAGGGACTTCAGGACATCACTTTCATCATCGCCCAGGATGTGTCCGATGATCTTGTTACCATCCTCGACATCAGCAGATTCAATCTGATCTGAAACAGTAGATCTGCTCTGGTGCTGTCCGAGTGCTCCGAAGAGGGAGGACAGACCTGACTGTGACTGGGAATTGCTTGTCATGTACTTGATAAGCAGAGGCAGAGCAAGAATCAAAAGCTTCTTGAGCTGAGACTGCTGTACTCCTGTGTTATTGGAGAGGGAGCCAAGTGACTGGCTGCTGAGGTAAGCAGATAAAAGTAAACTAAGTAAATTCATTTTTGTTCTCCTTTATTAATTCTGTAAAAATGACTATCGATATCTTATGAGTATATAATACCCCAAGTTTGAGAATTCAGAAAGAGAAAAATGAGAATAAGTGTGATATAATGAGCAACATGTGAAAGGAAAGGGTAATCATATGAGCAGCAAGAAATATGCGAAAAACAGCAAACAGCAGAGTGAATTCAAGAGCATGCATTCACCGGTCAAAGTATGGGCAGTGAGAATCGTTGTATTCCTGCTCTGCATTGCAGTTGCGATCACATTAATTCCATCGGTATTCTTCTAAACAGAAAAATCATTCTTTCCCAAATTATTAGCACTCACCTCTTGACAGTGCTAATAATTGGTGTTATGATATGTCCAGAACAAGGGAACAGAGAGAAATAAAGTTCTATTGCTCAGATAAATATTGACAGAATAATAACCAAAGGGGGAAAGAATGATGTTTTATCCAAGTATTTTTAATGACAACCTGTTTGACGACTTTATGGGCTTTGATTTCCCAAGATTTCCATCTATGGGAAATGCGGAGAGAAAGCTTTATGGCAAGCAGCCTGCGGCGATTATGAAGACAGACGTCCGTGAGCTGGAAGATCACTACGAAGTAGATATCGAGCTGCCGGGATTCAAGAAGGAAGAAATCAAGCTTGAGCTTGAAAACGGAAATCTCACCGTTAGCGCATCAAGGAATGTAAACGAAGAAGAGAAAAACGAAGAAGGCAAGGTTATACGTCAGGAGCGCTACATGGGAGCAATGCAGAGAAACTTCTATGTAGGTGAATACATCACTGAAGAAGATATCAAGGCAAAGTTTGAGGATGGAGTCCTGAAACTGAACGTTCCTAAAAAAGATGCACCTAAGCCGCCTGAAAAGAAGAGCATCGCAATCGAAGGTTAAACAGAATCATCAAGAGAGAAGGGGCTTCCGCATAAAGCGGCTAGCCCTTTTTGTTTAAATCGCATCTTGATTCGACCTTAAGATTGTTGTACAATTGTACACGGTAAAGTACATTAATTGAAAGGAGATAGAGGCAAATGGCTGGAGATATCAAGTTTCTGACGGTTGAAGATGTCGCTGAGATGCTTCAAGTGACAAGAACGACGATTTACAACTTGAAGAAGCAAGGACTTCCATTTATCAAGCTAGGCAAGAATATTCGCTTCGACCAGGATGAAGTTGTTGATTGGGTCAGAAGCAACAGACAGGTCGAAAAGAATGATTAACGCTCTGATAATCGGAGGAATTTATTTAATAATATTGTTTGTGTTAAGTGCCTTCCTGATCAGGAAGGCATTGACTTCTTTTGAGGACTATAGCTACTGCGGCAGATCCCTCGGCATCGGATTTGTCTTTTTCACGTATCTGGGAACCTGGATCGGCGGAGGGACCATTATCGGCTTGGTGGGAAGAAGCCATGACTACGGCGCGAGTCAGTACTGGATTATGGCTATGGCCTGTTTTGTGGAGCTTTTTTTCGCCTTTTTCCTGATCGATAAGATTCGGAATAAGGAGTACAAAAGCATCACTGGTTTTTTTGCGTCTAATTATCCTATGCACGGGGGGATCGTCAGAATTCCCGCCGCTGCAGCGCTGCTGATCAGAAATGTAACCATGATCGCCATGCAGTTCAGCGCACTTTCCTATCTGATTACCATCACTTTCGGCATCGACAGAAGTCTTGCGCTGATGATCATATTCATCGTCGTCATCGGGTATACGGTTCTGAGTGGCCTCTGGGGTGTTGCCATGACAGACGTCTTTCAGGGCGTACTTCAGACGTTCAGCATTATTGCGCTGATCGTAGTCACGCTTTATGCGGCGGGTGGCATCAGCAGCATTGAAAACTTCTATCTGGAAGAGGAGGAACTGGACAGTCTGAATCTCTTCTCGACATCCATGAGTTGGTATGAAATCATCATGTTCATCGTTGCCTTTGGGCTGTTCTTTATGATGAACGATCAGACAAACTGGGAAAGAATTTACGCCAGTAAGGGGAATCGCACCGCCAAGTGGGGGTTCATGCTGCCGCTTGTCATTACGTTGATCAGTCTTGTGATGATCTCCTACCTCGGCGTGTTCCAGAGGGTCATATCGGGAGGCGTGGAGGACTCCCAGTCTGTTCTTTATACATTCCTGCTCGACCGCGGAGGTTCGATTCTGACGATTCTGATCATGGTCGGGCTCATTGCCGCCATCATGTCTTCGGCAGATTCTTTTCTGTTGGCATCCGGAATCATGATTACCGAGGATATCATCAAGACATTCATCATAAGGGATATGTCAGACCGAACGATGATATTCTTTACGCGCATCTTTGTTGTGGTGACAGGATCCATTGCATTCACCTTTGCCATCAACATCAATGACATTCTCTCTCTTTGGCTGACGGGAATCGGTATGACATCCATCATTCTTCTGCCGGGGTATTTCCTGGGATGGAGTCGGAGAAAACCTGCAACAGACACAGTTCTGGCAGGTATGTGTGCCGGCTCTATATGTGTTCTTCTGATGATCTTTGGTATCCTACCGGTAGAGGCGCCGTATATTTGCGCCTGCTGTGTGCTCAATCTTCTCATCTGTGCAATTCCGGCGAAGCGGGATCGTATCTCGGACAACGCTTAATTATCTTGACAAAAACATCACACTGATTTAAACTTACGTTAGTTTACAATAATATACAATAAACAACTTTATTTAATGGAGGAGGAAGCAATGAAGGATATTATGACTGTTGCTGTCGTCAACTTCAAAGTTGATGCCTGCAACAAAGAAGGCAATCTGTCCAGAATTTGCGGGTATGTGGAAGCAGCGGCAAAACGCGGCGCAGATCTGGTTCTGCTCCCGGAGCTCTGTCTTTATGGATATGACTACTATGTAGACACGAAGATTCCGCAGGCAGAGAAGATTGAAACAGCTGAGCTGAAAGACGGTCCATCAGCTCAGGCGGTCGCTGAAGTTGCGAAGAAATACGGAGTCTATGTTGTATTCGGTATGGCCGAAAAGAAAGAAGACAAACCGGATGCAATCCTGTACAATTCCGCAATCGCGATCGGACCGGATGGAATAATCGATTCCTATCAGAAGATGCATCCGTTCGAAACAGAGAGCGTATGGTGCGAGAAGGGTGAGAAACCGTTCATGTTCGACACACCTTGGGGTCCGGTTGGTATCAGCATCTGCTTTGATACTTACCAGTTCCCGGAACTGCAGAGACATTACTGCGCACAGGGATGCCGTCTTGTACTGAATCCGACTGCTTTTATTGAGGAAGTACCGTTCGATGGTAGCCGTGACGCATTCTGCCAGACATTCGGAAAAACCCTTGAGTACGGTGTGATCTGCAATACGATCTACATCGCCACAGCAAATCTGACCGGCATGGATACAGAATGCTATTTCGGCGGCGGAAGCAGCATTATGGGACCGAAGATCACACCATTCTACGAGACGATGCTCCACTACTATGCAGGCGGACCGGAAGACAATCAGGCTGAACTGCTGATGGCGACGATCGACCTATCACTAGCTGAGAGACGTCTGTTTGTAGACAAAGAAATCACAGGCGTACCTGACTACAGACCTGAAATCTATAAGAAGTTCCTGTAATGCAAAGGCAATAACTTGCATTAACATCATTCATTCATTGTTAAGAGAGGAGAAATTTCAATGGAAGACAATACTTTGAAACGTACCATGAAATTGAGCCACCTGGTTATCTTCGGCGTCGCGTTTCTGACTCCGATGATCGCCTACACAATTTACGGCACGATTTCCACAGCATCCCACGGTGTTGAAACGGGATCTGTAATATTCGCAACCATCGCGATGCTGTTCACCGCACTGAGCTATGGACATATGGCAAAGGCTTATCCGACAGCAGGATCAACTTACACTTATTCACGTAAAGCCATCAACTCTAAATTGGGCGTGCTTGCAGGATGGATCGTACTTCTGGGTTACGTATTCTTCCCAATGGCTATCTGGCTGATCGGCGCGCAGTATTTGGGCGATGCGGTTCCTGCAGTGCCATCCTGGCTGTGGCTGATTCTGTTCATCGTTGTGACATCCGGAATCAACATTATCGGCGTCGAAGTCGGAACAGTTGTAAACTTTATTCTGGTGGGAATCCAGGTAGCAATCATCATCGCATTCCTGGCATTCAGCATCAACTATGTTACAGAAGGAAATGGACTGGCAACACTGGCATCATTTGATCCGTTCTACAATCCGGATATCGATTTCTCATTCATTGTAGCCGGTGCAGCGGCATCCTGTTACTGTTTCCTGGGATTTGACGCATTGACAACATTTACGGAAGACGCGATCGACCCGACCAAGAACATTCCAAGATCCATCATCCTGACACTAATTGTCTGCGGAGCTATCTTCGTTGTTGTAACTTACTTCACACATTTGGCACACCCATCCTTCGAATATGCAAATCCTGATAGTGCTGCATATGAAATCGCCCGTGAGGTTGCTCCGGCTGTATTTGGCGGAATCTTCCTCATCGGCCTGATTGCAGGTCAGTTCGCAGCAGGATTGGCTGCACAGGCTTCTGGTGCCCGTCTGCTGTATGCTATGGCTCGTGACGGTGTTATGCCTAAGAAGTTATTCGGAAGACTGCACAAGACCCGCAGAACTCCTGTCAATGCAATCTGCCTGACAGGCCTGGTCGCACTGCTCGCAGTATTCCTCGATGTTACTTCCGCAACAGCGTACATCAGTTTCGGTGGATTGGTCGCATTTATATTCGTTAACATAGCAGTAATCTTCCAGTATTTCATCAAGCAGAATGAACGTTCAGGAAAGGGAGTATTCCTCTATCTGATACTGCCGATTATTGGTGCGATATTCTGTCTGTACCTGCTGATCAGTCTCGATAGACTTGCTATCATACTGGGCTGCATCTGGATCGTGCTGGGCATCATCTACGTTCTGATTCTGACAAAGGGACTGAAAGAAGAACCGCCTGAACTCGGAATCGATGCATAAACGACACCGGAGAACAATCAAGACTTCTATTTATCTGAAGAAATAATTGATGCGGAGGCTGCTGTACCGTCTGAAGGAACAGCAGCCTCTTGCTATGAAAAGGCATATGATATGTGATATAGTTAGAACAAGAGGTAAAATGATTCAATGACAGGTTACTGGATTTTCACAGGATGTATGATCATCTTGATAATACTATATCTTGCTCACCGCAAAGGCATCTCTGCGCACAGCATTGAATGCATGATCTTCGGAGGCGGTTCTGTTGGCACGATGGGACTCATCTGCAGTGTTTTCGCCGCATGGATGTGGACTACTTCTGTGTTCGGGTCTGCGGAAACTTATGCTTTATTCGGCATATGGGGACCAATCACGTATGTGCTCGGAGCTTGTATTGCCTTCGCGGGGCTCATTGGGATGATCGTTTTTCTGCGCCGCCATTATCCAAAGGCAGTCACCTGGCTGGAATTTATCCAGGTGCGCTACGGAAGGTGGACAAAACTCTGCTTCTATCTGTTTGCGGTCATTGTTCCTGCCTATGTTCTGATCGAGCAGGGAGTAGGCATTGCTTTTGTGCTTGAAACATTCTATGGCAGTTCTTTTCGAATCATATCTTTCCTCAGTGTTATCGTCACCATGGGATTCGTGCTGTTGGGAGGAATGAAACTGGTCATTGCAGAAGAGAGACTAGCGGCTGCCATCATCGTTGCAGGATTCATTGTCGGAGCAGTCAGTGTGATTGTGGGAACAGATGTTACGCCTGTGAAACTGCAGGCGATTTCCATGAACGATCTGGGACTGGCAGGGAGAATCAGCGTATCGGCGATCCAGTACTTTGTTCTGGCCATCATCATTGCGTTCGGGCAGATTGCCTTTGACCCGGCATATTATCTGAAAGCCAGCATGGCCAAAAACGAGAAGAAGATGGTCTGGGCTTATATGCTCGGTGGAATCATCATATGGGGATTCATTACACTGGCGGCGTCTATCTACATGGGATATGCGGCAACCGCGGCAGGAAATGAAGTTACAGATCTGTTCAGAGGACCGGCAAGAGCTGTGTTCAGTTTTATCATCATAATAATCGGCATTAGTACCATCGCGCACTTCATGATCGGCATGATGGGAGTCTTCTCGACTGATCTGTACAGCACCGTCATCCGGCAGGGGGGATCCGATCGGGAGAAGATGATCTTCGGACGCGTCATGCTGATTGCGGTCGGTCTGTCCTGCGCCTCCATGACCATTGCGCTGGAGAACATCTCACTGCTGACGCTGGATGTATTCTGTGCCATCTTCTTTGCGGCGCCGTGTGTTCCACTGGTGTTCGGCTGCATATCGCAACGCAATTTCGGCAGACTGCCGGTCATGTCGACCATAGCGGGCATCATAGGAGGACTGATCATCTGGCCAGTGATACCTTTTGGTCAGCAGGCAAGCCAGCTCGCGGGGGTAGGGGCATCGCTCCTCATCTCACTTTTGATTATGCTGATCGGCTGCGTACGCCGCATGCCGTATGATAGATAATAACCTTTCAGGAGGATACGATTATGTCATTTACAATGCAAGAAGCAAAAGCAATGATAAACAGGATGCCGAGGGTGCCGTTGGGATTCTTCCCTACACCGTTGCACAAGCTGGGTAGCTTGTCTGAGGAACTAGGCGTCAATCTGTGGATCAAGAGAGATGATTTCACAGGGAGCAATCTGTTTGGCGGAAACAAGACAAGAAAACTGGAGTTTCTCATCGGAAAGGCAAAAGCAGATGGGGCAGAATGCGTTTTCACGTATGGGGCAACGCAATCGAACCATGCCATGCAGACATCATGGGCTGCCGCAAAGAACGGTCTCAAGCCGATTCTCTATCTGGCTGCTGTCGTACCGCCGGATCCCGATGACTACAAGGCAAATCTTCTGCTCGACGGCATCTACGGAGCGGAGATCCATGTGGTCGATCTGGAGGAAGGAGAGTCCTTCGCAGACGCAGAGAAGCGCTCCTTCAAGATGGGCAAGAGCCATATTGCCCGTCTTGAAGAACAGGGCATCAAAAGTTACGACATTCCAATGGGCGGAGCCAATGAATACGGAACGCTTGGTTATGTAAACTGCATGATCGAACTGGCAGAGCAGATGGAAACGGAGGGAGTCCGTTTCGACCACATGTATCATTCCACTGGTTCAGGCGGCACCATGGCAGGAATCGTGGCAGGAAAGCACATTATGGATCTTGAAATGCAGGTGCATTCTGTCACAGCGATGGACGTTGGAGGCGAAGTGAAGTATGTCGGCCGTGCGGCACGGATGGCATCGGATGCGCTGGCGCTTCTTGGGGTTGATGAAACATTGTCCGCGGAGCATTTTCTGATTGACCAGAACCATTACGGTCCGGGCTATGAGTGCCCAAGTGAAGAAGGAACGGAAGCAATCAGGCTTCTGGCGCGCAAAGAAGGTATCCTTGTCGATCCGGTTTATTCCGGAAAGGCGTTTGCAGGTCTGCTCTCAGATGTACGCAGTGGTGCGATTCCGGCAGGCAGCAATGTACTCTTCCTGCATACAGGCGGATCCACCGTATTCTTTGCAGAAAAGGAGATCATAGGGAATCTGGTGTAAAGGATTTGATGCTTTTGCATTGCGTTGACTTTGCATTGAATGGTGATAGAATTGGAAACAGATAGATACTATGAATAAAGAGGTGAAGACAGCAATGGCTAAGGTAAAAGTTGATATTTTTTCAGGTTTTTTAGGTGCAGGTAAGACGACGCTTATTCGAAAACTGATCCAGGAAGCATATGACGAGAAACTGGTTCTGATCGAGAATGAATTCGGAGAAATCGGTATTGACGGAGGATTTCTGAAGGATACCGGCGTTCAGATAAACGAAATGAATTCAGGGTGCATCTGCTGCACGCTGGTCGGCGACTTCAAGACGGCGCTGAAGCAGGTCATAGACCAGTACAAGCCGGAGAGAATCCTGATTGAACCGTCCGGCGTCGGCAAGCTGAGTGACGTGATTATCGCGGTACAGGATGCCGGAATCGAAGAAATTGAGCTGAACGGATTCACCACTGTCGTAGACGCCAAGCTGTGCAAAATGTACATGGCCAACTTTGGTGAGTTCTATGAGAATCAGGTAGAGCACGCCAGCTCGGTGATCCTGAGCCACACGAAGGGCATGAGCGATGAGAAAATCAAGGAATGCGTTGACATCATCCGTCAGCACAACGACCACGCATCCATTGTGACAACGGATTGGGATGAACTGACCGGTGCACAGATTCTCGAAACAATGGAGCAGAAGAAGACCCTCTCCGCAGAGCTCGACAGGCTGAGAGAAGAGGCTTATGCGGAAGAAGAGGCGCACCATCACCATCATCACGACCACGAACACGAACATGACCATCACGAACATGACCATCACGATCATGACCATGAACACGATCATCATCACGACCACGAACACGAACACGAACATCACCACGATCATGATCATGAGCATGAGCATCATCACGACCACGATCACGAACATCACCATCACGAACATGGCCATCATCATGCAGATGAAGTGTTCAGCGATATCGGTGAAGAGACAACGAACAAATACACAATAGAACAGATCCAGTCTGCACTCGAGGCGCTTCAGGATGAAGAACAGTGCGGACAGGTGCTCAGAGCGAAGGGCATCGTAGAGGGAGAAGACGGCGCTTGGATCCACTTTGACTATGTTCCGGGAGAGCCGCAGGTCAGAACAGGAAGCGCGGAGACGACGGGCATGGTCTGCGTCATCGGCGTCGATATCAAACAGGATGTCATCAGAGGACTTTTCCGCCTGTAACGAATCGAGATAAACGCATGAACCTATGTAAGGAGAGAATCATATGATGGGCAACTACGAGATTCCGGTATACCTGTTCACAGGTTTTCTGGGATCGGGCAAGACAACATTCCTTCAGGATCTGCTGGATGGAAGCGATTTCAATGACGGCCAGAGCACGCTTGTCCTTCTTTTTGAAGAGGGCGAGGTGGAACTGAAACCGGAGAATTTCGCTAGTCCCGCAGTGTACATAGAAAAGATCGACAGAGATAACTTCAGTACGGATTATCTGAAGGAGCTTGTTGAAAAGTACATGATTGAACGTGTTCTGATTGAGTACAACGGCATGTGGATGCTGCAGGACCTGTTCGAGGAGGCGCCGGAGAACTGGGTCATCTATCAGGAGATGATGTTCGCTGATGCGACGACATTCATGATGTACAACACGAATATGCGGCAGCTTACATTCAACAAAATGCAGACGGCAGAACTGGTCGTATTCAACAGGTTCACCAAAGATATGGATCAGATGGAGTTCCACAAACTCGTGCGGGTAGCAAACAGAAAGTCCAATATATGCTACGAATACGGGGAGGACGATGTGGTGTTCGATGAGTTCCAGGATCCGCTGCCGTATGATATGGAAGCGCCGCTCATCACCATTAAGGATGAATGGTACGCTGAGTGGTACAGGGATATTACAGAGAATCAGGACAACTACGAAGGAAAGAAAATCAGAATCAAAGGCCGCGTCGCAAGGGACGGGTCCATACCTGACAACTACATGGTCTTCGGAAGACATGTGATGACATGCTGTGAAGAGGACATCCAATTTGCCGGCATTGTCTGCGTCTATGCAAAGGCAACAGAATTCAAAACAGGCGACTGGATTGCAGTCGATGCGACCATCAAGATAAGGGAAGAAGAAATGTATGGGGAGGAAGGACCTGTACTCATCTGCAGTAAGGTCAGAAAATGTGAACCTGCCGATCCGGAGGTTGCCACTTTTTGATTTGTGAAAGCGAGATTCAAGGAGAAGGAGAAAGGATATGACTAATTTCTACGTTACATACACTATGCCGACGAAGGCAGAGAGAGACGGGTATCTGAAAGACATTCAGGACGCCGGCATCGATGAGATTTCCAGAGGCGAGGACGGATGCATCCGTTATGATTACTTCTATCCGGTCGGTTCAGACAACACGCTGTTTCTCTGGGAACAGTGGGAGTCCAGAGAACATCAGAAGGCGCACTGCCAGACAGAGCACTTCGCACAGCTTGGAAAGCTCAAGGAAAAGTACAGTGTCACAGCTGAGATCCTGGTGGAAGACAGGGCAGAGTAAGGAAAGGAAAAGGACGGATAACGATGGAAACGTTCGCACAG
Source organism: uncultured Eubacteriales bacterium (assembly GCA_902763505.1). GTDB lineage: Bacteria > Bacillota > Clostridia > Peptostreptococcales > Anaerovoracaceae > Lentihominibacter. The sequence continues at coordinate 108,365 of CACWSO010000005.1, forward strand.
AAGTTCCTGAAAATCTATGACAGAAAGATCCTCAGCGGTGAGATCACATTCAGCACATCAGGCATCAACAAGAACAATTTTACAAGACTCTGTATCGATCCGGAGTACGTGATGCCAAAGGAAGAAATCCTGACTTGCTGTGAGAAAATGCGCCTTTCTGAGGAAGAAAAAGAAGCATTACTGGCCTATGCGGAAGAGTGATTCTTCCGCTTTTGAACCTTTGAAATCAGTTCTTTTTTCTGCTATAATTAACATTGGCTAAGAAGAAAGAAGGACGAGATGAACGAAGCTCAATTTGAAGTAGGACAATATGTAGTATATGGAACCAATGGGATCTGTATGATCGACAGTATAGAGCAAGTGAGTTTTGCTGCGGGAGCTCCTGCGGAGACATATTATATCCTCAGACAGCATAAGAACCGCGAGAACAAATACTTTGTCCCGATGAAAAACGAGTCTCTCGTAGCAAAGATGAGAGAGCCCATGGTAAGAGAAGATATTGAAGATATTTTAATGGGCCTTTCTGATGGCGACGTCAAGTGGATCAAGGACAGGAGAGAAAGGGGAGATTACTTCAGAAGTATTCTCCATGATGGCGTCAGCGTAAGACTCCTCAATATGGTCACATGTATCTATGAAAAAAAGCGAGAACTTGCCAAGATAGGCAAGAAGCTTTCTGTTACAGATATGACAACACTCAAATCAGCGGAGAAGCTGGTGGAAGAGGAGTTTGCGTGGGCTCTTGGAATTCCACAAGAAGAGGTACCTGCGTTCATCAGAAGAAGGCTCCACATTCGAGAGGAAGAATAGATAGAGCAAATGAAATTCAGATTTGCATTGATCGCTGCGAAATTTACAGCGTGGGCAATTAACATAGTAGCCAAAGGGAGAGGAACCAATCTCCCCGGCAAAGTAGCCCTAAAAATCGATCCGGATTTTATCAGTCACATCAAGGGTCTTGATCCGGACAGGACCATTTTCGTAACAGGCACAAACGGCAAAAGCACGACGACCAATCTGATGGCCCATGTCTTTAAGCGTGCCGGACTCAAAACAGCAGTAAACCTGGAAGGCGCTAACCTGATCGGCGGCGTCGTTGTTTCGCTGCTCAAAAGCTGCAGCTTGTCCGGGGAACTGAAGGCGGACGTGGTGCTCATGGAAACCGATGAGAGGTTTCTGCCGATCATACACAAACAGCTGCCTGCAAAACACCTGTGCATTACAAATGTGCAGAAGGATCAGGTCCAGCGAAACGGTGAGCCTGAAATCATCCGCAGAAAGATCCAGTCAGTCATTAGTGAAGATATGACGGTCTATGTGAACGGAGATGAACCGAACGCGCTGAGCCTTGGACAGGGCGCAGGAAGATGCGTCACCTACGGTGTCAGCAGAAATGCTTCCTCCTTTGATAAGAAGGACGATTTCTTCTCTGTTACGGCGCCTTGCCCAATCTGCCATGAAGCGGTTGTCTACGACTACTACAACATAGACAACATCGGCAGCTTCACCTGTCCATCCTGCGGATTCGGAACGGCAGTTAAGGATTATCAGGCCGAGGATATTGATTTTGAAAACAAGATCTTCAAGGTTGGAGACAAGACATATGACTTCAAATACAGCACGCCGTACTTCCTGTACTGCTATATCGCTGTACTCGCAGCCGCATCCGAATTTGGGGTAAAGAGTGAAGACATCAGCAGCGCCTTTGCGGATTTCGCACTTCAGGGCGGAAGAATGGAAACCATCAATGTGGGAAGCAAAAGCATCAAGTACCTGCGCATGAAACAGGAGAATCCTGAGACAGTGCAGTCGGCACTGAATGTGATCGCAGATGATCCGGAGAAGAAGATCTTCATGCTGGGTCTTGATGAGCTCGTTGATTTTGACCCTCATTATACGAATACATTCTACACATTCGACTGCGATTTCCGCAGACTGATTGCCTCGGATATCGAAAGATGCATCTGCTTCTCAGGAACCGTTGCCTACGATGCGGGGCTCAGAATGCTCTACGATGGCTTTGAAGCGGAGAAACTGACGGTTCTTCCAACGAATGATGATAAGACGATCATCGAGGAACTGCAGAAATACGATTGTGATAATGTTTATCTGATTACATGGCTTCACAAATATGAAGCTCTAGCGGAGTACGTGAAAAGTATGAATTAAATCGTCTTGATGATGGAGTGAGACGGATGGATAGATTTGATCAATTCAACAGAATAAGAAAAAAATACAACAGGAGTTCTGATGTTCTTGCCAATGTCACAGAGGTGACAGGTGAGAGCGGATTCAGGCGTCTGCATATACTGTGGCTTTACCCCGATGTGCTGAATATTCACGGCGGCAGGGGTGATGTGATGGCACTTGTTCACATGTGTGATCTGCTGGATGTTCCTGTTGAAGTCAGAAGAAGTGATAACCTGAAGACAGACGAAGATTGGAGCTGGCCTCATATCGTTTATATGACGGCAGGAGAGCTCAAATGTGCGGATAAAGTGTCGGCCGCACTGATTCGTCAAAAGGAAGGCATTACGGAATTTCTCAGACGCGGAGGACTTCTGATTGCAAACGGAAGCAGCGGAGCGGCGCTTGGTAAAAGCACGGAACTGTACGATGGCAGTGTGATAGAAGGACTTGGTCTCCTCGACATGACCTGGAAGGAACGGGAGTCCGTTTGGGGCGATGACATCTGGGTCAGAACAGAGGATGGACTGGACGTCATTGGAAACCAGATTCAGGTTGCTGACGTAACGCTGGCGGAAGGGCAGAAACCTTTCGGTAAAGTGATATACGGCAGGGGAAACAATGGAAACGGCGAGGAAGGCGCAATCAGCGGCGGTGTAATCTATACCGGAGTGCTGGGGCCTCTCCTTACGAAGAATCCGCATCTCACAGCCAGTCTCATCAAAGGTGAGGCAGTCCTGGGCGGCGTCGAATCAGGACGTGATCTTCAGCCGGAAGACATAGAAGTCGAGGAGCGTTCCGCCGAATATATTAAAGCTTTTATGAGAGCGAAGATGAACGCAGGATCCGAGTCAAAAGAATAAAAAGTATAGAAAAATAATCCTTGACATAGATATAGGCAAATGGTAGTATATTTGTTGCGGCGGCTAAGTCAGCCTGCCGATGTGGCGGTGTAGCTTAGTTGGCTAGAGCGTCCGGTTCATACCCGGAAGGTCGGTGGTTCGACTCCACTCGCCGCTACCATGGGAGTTTAGCTCAGCTGGGAGAGCATCTGCCTTACAAGCAGGGGGTCACAGGTTCGAGCCCTGTAACTCCCACCAACACGGTCCGGTAGTTCAGTTGGTTAGAATGCCAGCCTGTCACGCTGGAGGTCGTCAGTTCGAGCCTGATCCGGATCGCCAAGATAATGGACTGCAGAGCGCAGGAATGCGCTCTGTGGTCTATCACAACAAAATATTGGCCAGATATGGCGACATAGCCAAGTGGTAAGGCAGAGGTCTGCAAAACCTTTATTCCCCGGTTCAAATCCGGGTGTCGCCTCCATATCGGCTCAGCCGATGAAACTTATTGCGGTGGGTATAGTCAAGTGGTTAAGACAGCGGGTTGTGGCTCCGTTATGCGTGGGTTCGAATCCCACTATCCACCCCAAAAAGTGATGGGGTATCGCCAAGCGGTAAGGCAACGGATTCTGATTCCGTCATGCGCAGGTTCGAATCCTGCTACCCTAGCCAAGATCAAGGCTCCGAGGAGAAATCTTCGGAGCTTTGTCATTTAGCGGAAAACCCAGTAATACCAACGGTTCCAGCCGTTTCAAAACGACTGACCCAGAGGCCGCTCCTACTGATCGAAACTACGTTTTCAGGAGATTTATCTCCCAAATGGGAGATGAAATAGGAGATTTTTGGGCCTGCTTTCTGAAACGAAAATACCAGTACATCACCATCATTTTTTGAGGCCTTTCATACTCGAATCGACTCATATCCGGATCAGCGCGGTTCGCATAATTGTGGATCGCGCTTTTTTCATTTACACTGCAGAAAAAGGGACAGGATAAGGAGGTGCAGCCATGTCAAAGACGAAATACCGATTCACACATGATGAAGTCAGAGTTATCGTGATCGCCCTGGTGGAACTGAAGAACCAGCTGATCGCCGAGGGAAGATATACTGACGCAGTAGACGAACTTCTCGTGAGGTTCGTTGATTAGAAATCCTTTCAGCCGGATATCGGAATACATTGCTCTGCATGCTCTATGCGGAGCTTTTGTTATTTCAGAATACCGGAATTACGGAGAAAGGATTAGTTATGGCAATTACAAATGAAACAATGAAAGTTATTGCAAATGGAGTCGATAAGAAGGAAGAACCGGAAATCATCATGGGCGGCAAAGTAATCGCTGTAGAGGTGCCGGATGAACTGGCGGAGGTCTTTGAGGGAATTATCGGATCACTGATTGAGAAGAGTGAAAGCGCAGAGGCAGACTCCCCGGAGAATAACGACAGCAACGATGGAGACTGGGACGATGATGAAGAGTTAACAGAAGCAGAAGAACTGGCAGCAGACATCGCCTACTGGCTCGCACATCGTGCATCAGATAATTTGATGAAGGTTGCGAAGGAAGAACAATTATCTATAGAGTCGATGCTGGCTATCGTGAAATGTTTTGAGAAAACGGACTCTGAGAGCCTTGTTTCCATGTTAAAAGTGATTTTCCTCAGTCATGGAATGATCGACGTGGCCGCTGAGCTGTATCTTCTGGATATCTGTAAAGACTATTTAGAGGATGTGGCTTTTTTCTTTGAGGACGCCTTTTTCGATACGGATGCCATAGATTGGTATTCCATAGAGAATCTGCTCCGGGAAAAAGCAAGAGAGCAGAACAATCAGCTGAATTAGGAGGACTGTATGAGTGGGTGTAAGACAATCGCTATATGTAATCAGAAAGGCGGGGTCGGGAAGACAACCACCGCCGTAAACCTGGGTGCAGGCCTCGCAAAGGCAGGAAAACGTGTACTGCTCGTGGATTGCGACCCGCAGGGGTTATTGTGTTCACGACCCTCTAATACATTGAAACGAAAGGAGAGCTGAAATGCAGAAAAATGAACGCATTACGGCATTATACGAGAGGCTTTCGAGGGACGATGAACAGCAGGGAGAATCCAACAGCATCGTGAATCAGAAGCGATATCTCGAACAATATGCCAAAAAGAACGGTTTCCCGCGTGTCCGGCACTATACTGACGATGGTTACAGCGGTACTATATTCAATCGCCCGGCCTTTGAACAGATGCTTGATGATATCAATGATGGGAAAGTAGGCACAGTGATCGTCAAGGATATGAGCAGATTCGGCAGAGATTATCTTAAAGTCGGATTTTATACGGAAGTACTCTTCCCTAAGAAAGATGTTAGGTTCATAGCTATCAATAACAATGTTGACAGCGAATCTGATGTTACAAATGACTTTACTCCGTTCATAAACATCATGAACGAATGGTATGCCAGGGATACGAGCAACAAGATCCGGACGATCTTTGAAGCAAGAATGAAAGAAGGAAAACGCTGTAGCGGCGCACTGATGTATGGGTACCTTCATGATCCTGATGACAGGGAGCACATCATAGTTGATGAAGAAGCTGCCAAAGTAGTCAGAGAGATATTCAGGCTTGCAACTGAAGGATGGGGGCCGTGGCAAATAGCTGAAGAACTGACAAGAAGGAAGATCCTTATCCCGGCAGCATACGCGGAGAGAGTCCATCCTGAAGAAGGGAAAGTCGTTCACTATACTGACCCTTATCACTGGAACGCGCAAACGATCAACGTTATGCTCAGCAGCCGGGATTATCTTGGGCATACTGTCCTCGGGAAGTTCAAGAGCACGAAGTTCAAGGGAAGAAGGGTCTACAAGACAAAGCCAGAGGATCTTCTGATATTCGAGAACACTCAAGAACCTATCATCGATGAAGAGACCTTTGAGCTTGCTCAGAGATTCAGAAGACGAGGCCCTACCGGTTATATCTATGGCGGAAAGCAGAAAAACAAGTACTGTGGGATCCTTTACTGCGCTGACTGCGGTACCAAGATGACATACAAGTCCAGTACCAAGAAGAACAAGAACGGTACGTCATATACGGTAGAAGGCTTCAACTGCGGCAGTTACAGATCGCATCAGATAAACTGTACAGCGCACTATATTGCGCTCAAGGGAGTAGATAGTATCGTGAAAGCAGCGCTTTCCGCTATGAAAGAGCAGCTGATAGAAGATGAGGAAGCATTCACCGCCAGGCTGAAAGCTCTCGCGATAGCGGCCCAGAAAAACAGCAATCTTGAGGATAAAGAACTTGTCGCATCGTGTGAAAAACGCATTGCTGATCTCGACAGGCTCATCAGAAAACTGTATGAGGAAAATGTTAATGGCATCATCCCGGAACGCCAGTATGTAAAACTTATGGGCGATTATGTTGCTGAACAGAATAATGTTCAGGACGAATTGGATGAAGCCATGGCAAGGATCAAGGCTGTTGCTGACCGGGCAATAGATGCTGAGAATTTTTCAAAACTGCTCAGAAAGTACAGCGATTTCGATGAGATCGATGGCAAGATGCTGAATGAATTGTTTGATAAGATCGTCGTTCACGATCCTCAAATGGTCAATAATCTCAGAAGACAGCAAGTCGATCTATATTTCAATTTCATAGGTAATGTGGATGTGACCTGCTTTAGAACGACTAATGTTAGTGGGAAATACGAAGAAGGCCTTGAGATGGAGATCAAGGCCAAGGGAGCATAACTGCTAAGATGCCAATTTGGCATCTTAGAATACATGAAGGGAGATCGCCATGAAAAGGATATTCAAGTTTGATGATTATGAAATCAGGATCCTGATATTGGCTCTCAATGAACTCAGGAACCAGCTGATCCGGGAAGAAAGGTATACTGACGCAGTCGATGAACTGCTAATAAAGCTGATATAATCTTGATATCACAAAAAGTGACATCAAGTTATATATCTTAAATGGGTATTACACAATTTAATGATAGAAAGGCTTTTGATACTGTGGTACTATAAACAGGAGCGCTATTGTAAATTCCAGGAGATATCATTATGGCAGACAATGAAATCATTATCATTGATGAGCGATCGTTAAGAGATAAAATATATACTGTTCGTGGTGAGCAGGTCATGCTGGATAGCGATCTGGCAGAAATATACGGATATGAAACCCGCTACCTTAATCTGCAAGTGAAACATAATCTGAACCGTTTTCCTGAAGACTTTATGTTTCAGCTAACAATAGAAGAGTATGAATCTTTGATGTTGAAAAATTCAACATCAAACAGAGGTGGCAGAAGATCATTGCCATTTGTATTTACTGAGCAGGGAATATATCAGCTTGCTACTGTGCTGAAAGGAGAAATTGCTGAACAACAAAGTGTAGCTATCATGCGTGTTTTCAGAGCTATGCGTGAATATATATCTGAGAACAGGTCGTTGCTGCCGCAAAGAGAAATCTTCAAACTGTCTGGGAGACAAGCGCAGATAGAAGGAGAGATAAGAGAGATAAAGGATGCAATGGTGACAAAGGCAGATTTATCGGAGTTTATGAGATTGTTCGATCAGGGAGTGCGGAATGAAGAAGTCCTTATCCTTGACGGACAGCCTTTCAAGGCTGATGTTGCATACCAGAAGATCTATCGGAGTGCAAAAAAATCTATCATCGTAGTCGATGATTACATCGGCGTGAAGACACTGCAACATCTTGTACACGCAAAGTCTGGTGTAAAGCTGACAATCATCAGTGATAACAAATACGGTATACTTAAACTCTCTGAGTATAACGATTATCTGACTGAGTATCCGGCAAGAACGGTGGATTTCATCACTACTCAGGACAGAGCCCATGACAGATACATTGTCATCGATAACGGCACTGCTGGGATGAAGGTATATCACTGTGGAGCCAGCAGCAAAGATGCCGGCAAGCGCATCACAACGATCACAAGGCTGATAGACATTGATGATTACAAGAAGACAATAAAGACGTTGCTGGCAAATCCGCCGCTGACACTTAAATAAAGCATTAATTACAAAGGAACGTCACGATTACAAGCGGCGTTCCTTTTATTATGTCTGAAAAATGCTCTGTAAGAGACGCGGAGGATATATATGATGGCAGACATCATCATGACACAAAAAACAATATTCTGATAGAGAAAAAACGAAAAAAACAACCCGGGATGTGAATAATACTATTCTATGTATTCTATACTGCTGTTTTGAGATAGAAAGAATTGAATCATTCAGATATCTTCATAGAGTAGATTATTTCTCCCTTTTGATCAACTATGCATAGCCCATCAACAGCGTGATTTGCAGGAAGTGAGAAATTTAATGTGTCTTGATGAATAACAGAATATATGGTGCCGATTTGAAAGTTAAACATACTTTCACCGTTTTCTGAATAATCTATACCGCCGATAAAGCCATCAACACTTCTGTAAAATGGAAGATTTACTTTTACAGTGACAGTATTATTAGAAACATTTACAGACTCTATCTGATTCGAGGAACTCACAGATTTGGAAAAATTCAGTGAAAGACTCACAAATAGAAGAATGGCTATTAACAATGCAACTAAGAATCTAAGTCGTTTAATAATATGTGTCTGCTTTTTTCTGACTATTGTGTCCGCAGAAATCTTATTTACAACATCGTCTCCTTCCTGTAGTAGTTCATCAAGAGGCATCCCCATTTCTTTTGAGATAGAAACAATCAATTTAATATCTGGATAATTTCTGCCAACTTCCCAATTCGATACTGCAGACCTTGATACATGAAGCTTATCCGCAAGTTTATCTTGTGTCCATCCAAGTTCTTCTCGTCTGATTTTTATTTTATCGCTAATATTCATAAGTAACCGCCTCCCTAGCAAAACTCTCGTCTTCATACTACATGCCTAATGGATTATTGTCGAGCGCGAAGCTGAGTTTTCATGTACAAGTCTATGACACAAATTGTGTCATAGCTAAAAGCGGTATAAGGATTGATTTGAAAGTGCAAACAGGTTATTAAAAATAAGATTAAGGTATAAGCCATAGGCAATAAAACTGATATGGAGGAAAACAATGAGTACTGAGAAAAGATTTACGAAAACAATTGCTGCAGCACTAAGTATGATAATTGTTATCATAGTATCTACATGTGTAGTTTTTGCAGATGATACTGTTAATAATGGAGCAACTACCCCGTCAGAAGAGACGGAAAATTATGATGATGAAGATGTAGTGTTCCAAGCGGAAATAGGTGATCCAGAAGAATTTCCTCTGGAGGAGGCGGAACTTGCTAATGGGGAATCATCAGGAGATATCATAGTTATAGGTAATGGGAGCAAAGGAAATCAAATACCAACGAGCGTTTGGAATATAGCAACAAAAGGAAAATATAATATGAGCGGAACCTGTGGATATACAACGCTCTACTCAAATTATAAGTTTAAGGGAAAAACAAGCTACACTATTTACATTAAGAATAATGGATCATCAACAATTAAAGTAAAGGCAAAAAGAAGAACAAAGACATATGGAACGACAACAATTGGTGCTGGGAAATCTGGAAGAATAACATTTTCTGGCATAAAGAAAACTACTGAATTTTATATAACATTTAATGGCTATGGAAATTCTTTTGAAGGATATATAAAATAAGGCTATTCTTCAAAGATACCTTGATCTAACCGGTGTTTACCGATCGGTGACACCGGTTTTATTTTGCCCGGATTGCCGGAGAAGGGAGGCGGCAAATGTGCCACGACTAAGCAAGAAGTATAAACAGGAATGGGCTTTCTTTCTCGATCATCGCAATCGTATGAAGTATAACGATCTCTGCAAGAAATGTGTCCGGGAGTGCAAGCAGAGTTTCAGAGCCATCATCATAGATTGTCCGTTCGAGAGAAAGCCGAAGAAAGAAAGGAAGTGATCACTATTGGAACAAACCAACAACTTAATACAGGCACCGCTTGAGATGTTCACCGCAGCTGATGTCGAACCGAAGGAAGTATCCTGGCTCTGGTATCCGTATATCCCTTTCGGCAAGGTGACGCTGCTGCAGGGTGATTCCGGCGATGGAAAGAGCACCTTCGCTCTGAACCTCGCAGCGATCCTTACCCGGGGAGACACGCTTCCGTTCACGGAAGTGTCGCATGAGCCGATGAAGGTGATCTATCTCAATGCGGAGGACGATGCAGATGATACTGTAGTGCCTCGCTTCATGAAAGCGAACGGCGTTCGGGATCATCTCATTTTTATTTCCGAGAAGAAACAGCGTCTGAACTTTTCGGATCGGAGGATCGGAGAAGCGATCAGGGAAACCGGAGCGAGAGTGTGCATACTCGATCCGCTTGCCTCATACCTCGGCGCGGATGTCTCAATGAATCTCGCGAACGAAGTCAGGCCGCGCTTCGAGTCGCTGATCGATGTAGCCAGAGAGACCGGGTGCGCGATCATCATCATCGTGCATATGAACAAGGTGGAAGGACTCAAGGCGACATTCAGAGTCAACGGCTCGGTCGACATCGTAGCGGCAGCAAGGAGCGCTGTCGTCATCGGACGGTCGAAGGAGTGCGAGCCTGACCAGAGAGTCATGGCTCACAGCAAGTCGAACCTTGCTCCGCTCGGTGAGTCGATCCTCTTCTCGGTAGGTGACGGAGTTGTCGAGTTCATCGACATGATCGACATCACCGCTGATCAGCTTGTCGGTGCTCTCGGTGCCGGAAGGAACGGAGAGACCAAGCAAGCTGTCGCAAGGCGCGAGCTTCTCGAGATCCTCGCTGAGGGGCAGGCACCGCAGAAGCTCATCATGCAGAGAATGGACGAGCTCGGCATCAGTCAGCGCACTTGCGAACTGGCCAAAGCCACGCTTCCGATCGTGACCGTTCGCGTGAATGGTCACTCCGAGTGGAAGCTTGGCGAGAGGCCGGATGGCAACGACGCAACAATGTAGGGTGACCTCCTTCTTGCGTGGTCACCGGACATTGTAAGTGTTGCCACAGGGAGTCCAGAGGGAACGTCTGGCCCACGACCTTGCGTGCAAGGTGTAGTGGGTTACACTGCATCGGATGCAGACAGGCACAGTAACATACTCCTCAGGGGAAGAGGAGTATGTTCTGTGTCTGTCTTTCCGCAGTGGCGATTGCGCGGTAAAGCGTGGATCGCCGCGAGGACTGCAGCATCCGGGGCAGTGTATTTTGTTTCTCCCGGACATCGATCAGTTAACGGAGCATCCGCATTGACCGCGCAAAGATGGGGTCACTATGTATTGTTGCGTGGTTGTAAGCGGAAGAAAGGAGAAAGAAAAAATGGCAAACTATGCGATCTGCAGGATCGAAAAACGGAAGCTCGGGAGCGTTACTCCGATCAATAATCATCATGAAAGGCTCAAGGAAAAATATAAAAGCAACGAGGATATTGATCCGGAGAGGACGTATCTCAATTACCATCTTGTACAGCCGGAAGGAAAATACAGAGACAAAGCATTGGAGAGAATCAAAGAAGTCGGAGCAAAAAGACGCAAGGACAGTGTGGTGATGCAGGATGTTTTGATCACAGCATCGCCTGACTGGATCAATGCGAAGTCGTATGAGGAACAGGTCGAATACTTCGATCACGCGTTCAATTTCATCGCGAAACGCTACGGCAGAGACAACATTTTGTCTGCTGTCGTGCACATGGACGAGGCTCATCCACATATGCATCTGGTGTTCGTGCCGATCACACCTGAAGGGAAACTCTCATCAAAAACTCTGATGGGCGGGCCGAAAGGAATGGAAAAACTGCAGGATGATTTTCATGAGCAAATGGCGAGAAAGTACCCGGATCTGACTCGCGGGATCTCAAAGAAGATCACGAAGCGCAGACACATTTCGCCGCAGATGTACAAACAGGCAGCAGCATTGTACGAGCATTATGATCAGATCCTCGGAGCAATCAACGCGATCGGCATGATAGGAAACGCGAAGGCGAAGGAAGAAGCGATCGAACTGCTCGGAAAATACGCGCCGGATCTCGCAAAAGTGAAAGAGCAGCTTGCGTCTACGGAGAAATATATCGAGTCTCTTGAAGGCAAACTGAACTACAGCGAAGCAGTGATCAGGTCGAAGAATAACGAACTGAATGACAAAGAGCTGGCTCTGTTCGAGGAAAGAAGCAAGGTCAATCAGCTTGAGTACAGGCAGAAGCAGTTTGTCGATCTGCTAAACAGGATCCCGCCGGAGATGCGTGATGAACTGCTCAAGGGCAAGAAAAAGGATCGTGATGCGAGATGAGAGGGATACTGATAAAGCACTCGTTGTTCTTCAAGATATACGATTATTTCGTCTATGACGTTGTTGAATACCATGATGATATTTGTGATGGACTGAAGGAAAAGATGGAAAAGATGCAGCTTCGCAGACTGTATACAAACAGCAAGGAAGCACCTACCGAAGAAGAATGTGAAGCGGTCAGGACAGAGTATCTGGAGCGGATCGGTCAATGAAGAGCAAACACAATATTGAACATATTTGAATGACGGAGGCGTTCACGCCTCCGTTAAACACTTTTAGGAGGAAAGATTCATGACAGAAAAAAACATTACTTGTGAGATTACTAAAGAAATTGCGGTACTCTCGGAAAACGAAAAAGGTTATACCAAAGAGATCAATCTGGTCAGCTGGAATGGAGCGGAGGCGAAGTTCGACATCAGGAACTGGCATCCGGGAAGAGAAAGATCCGGCAAGGGAATAGCCCTGACCAGAGATGAAGCACGCTCACTCATGGAAGCGCTGAAGGAGGTTTTTGATGATGACACAAACGAATGATGTACCAGTAAAGACAGAAAAGAAACCCGTTCCGATAGGTGAAACAAAGTTCGGAAGAACCACTTATGACATGTGCTGCGTTTTCGCTGACAAGGGCAAAACGTTCGAGGAAAGGCTGCTTTCACTCGCAAAAAAAGAAAAATTTGATTAAATTTCGCGGAGGGTCTTGACATCATATCGCCTCAGGGAGACCTGACACAGTCACTTGGCTATCAGGCAGACGAACTGGATCAGTCTCTCGGCAGACTGATGTATCTGGCAACACAGGACTGCAAGCCCGTTGTCGGGGATACCATCCTTCATCATGAGGAAGGCATGGATGTACTGCCTTCCAATCTGGATCTGTCATCCATGGAGAGCCAGCTGGTGAACGCCATGAGCAGGGAGAAACTGCTTTCACGCAGTATCAATATGGTCAGGACGCATACAAAAGAGATATTGAATATGATTGTTGGATGAAAATGGGCAGGACTTCTGCCCAGTACATTGTCTTGACTACTATCAATTGATAGTGTATAATGTCAAAAAAAATAAAAAGGGGAAGAGGTGATTGCAATACTATTACACTGTCGCTCCGAACGTTCCACAATTCGAAACTTGTTAAAGGAGACAAAAGATATTCTCCTGAGTCCGGATTTTAATATAGATACAGATTATGTTTTAATACAATCCTCCAAAGAAGATTTTGAACACTCTACGTCAGCAACGATGATTGACTTGGATTTTGGTGACGAAGATGTCATTGCGACGTTATTGTCATTAGAGCTGGAGGACTATTCCCATACATTAATTGATAGAGATAACGACGAGCCGCCATGGCTGTTTGTTTTTGGGAAGGAAATCCAGAAGAAAATGGTCTACATAAAATATAAAATAAGAGAGGGAAAAAGAATAATAATATGCGTTTCATTCCATTATCCAAAGGAGCAAATGGAATTCCCATATAAATGAACAAGAGGAAGGAAAAGGAGGACGTAGATATGAGAAAGGAGAATGAGGGTCTAGTGCATGACTATCTGATTTGTTCAGATAGTATGGAATGCCCTTTGTGTGGAAAAACACATGAAGTGGAACTGAGAAGACGGAAGGCAAAAACGATTGTAAAAAAGGAAATAGTTGAGTATGAAGAGGAGTACTATCGTTGCGAAAACTGTAACGATGAGGAAAATGAATTTGTTACTGCGAAGCTTAATAAGAAAAATTTATTAAACGCAAGAAATGCTTATCGTAGAGCGAAGCAATTATTGACATCAGACGAAATAGTTGCAATACGAGAACAATACGGTCTGTCGCAATTAGACTTAGCACTGTTGTTGGATTGGGGAGAAGTAACAATCTCTAGATATGAAAGTAAAGCAATCCAAGATGAGGCGTATGATAACATTCTAAGAAGCATAAAAAAAGATCCTCTTTTGGCATATGAGTATCTTGAGAAGAACAAGGCTAAGTTTTCAAGAGAAAAGTATGACTTAATAAAAAAGAGCATCGACGAGAATCTGGATGAATACGGAAAAGAATACTTGAGTAGAAAACTGTTGGAGAGCAACTATGTTCGTTATTCTGATCCTTCTGATATGAATGGGTACAAAATACTATCTATTGATGTGCTTGAATGTGTTATTTCTTATTTTGCGAAGCGTGTCAGTAACTTGTATAAAGTTAAACTGATGAAGATGCTCTGGTATGCAGATGCATTGTGCTATAAGCGCTATGGTTACGCAATAACTGGGTTAGTTTATCAACATTATGATATGGGAGCGTTGCCAATCGGACACAGGGCAATAATGGACTTGAATAATGTAAAAGTTGTATCGGAAGATGGGTATGATTACACAAAGTATCATGTTCTTCCAAATGAAACCTTAAATTTATCTGTAATAAGTGCTGAAGAGTTGGATATATTGGATCAAGTAATCAAACAATTTAAGGATGTTATTGCACAAGATATCGTAGATTATATGCATGAAGAAGAAGCTTATAGCCTGACAAACTATGGAGAAGTAATTCCTTTTAGTCTGGCTAAAAAAATCCGCGATTTTCAACAATAATACTATGCCCATTAGCATTCTACGATGCTTAATGAAAAAGTCAGTGCAAAAGCACTGACCCTCCCTTGTCAAAACAAACTGTTTGACGTTAAGTACAAAATCAATATATCAAACAGAGTTGCTTTTTGCAAGGAGATTAGAAGAAAGGAGGATACCAAATGGCTGTACACCATGGGGGAAAAGTAGGCGCCGCAGGTAAAACATTGGCGAGCAAGTCTTCCAGTAAAAGTGCAAAAAGCAAGGCTGGAAAAACATTGGCAAACCACAAAAGCAAATGCCATAGCAATTAGTTGAAACTTCAACGGTCTACACACCTGCAACTACTGATTCAGTAGTTGCAGGTTTTTCTATTATTTAGAACAGGAGGTGAGGAAAACTGTGATCACAAGACGAAATGAGAAGGGAGGGCTGACATGTCAGATTCGTGGGTCGTGCAGAATCTAAACAATGCGCTGAATACGTGGAATGAGAAACTGGCGGAAGTGTGGGAACTTCTGCTGATGTCACCCCAAAGCTTCAAGGGCGGTGGTATATGGAAGGTCATCCTGCAGATCAACGGAGCAGTGCAGGCGATCGGGCTTGCGCTGCTCGTTTTGTTTTTCCTGGTAGGCGTGGTGAAGACGACAGCCAGTCTGACGGAGATTAAGCGTCCGGAACACGCGCTGAAATTGTTCCTTCGCTTTTGCATTGCCAAAGGTGTCGTGACCTACGGACTGGAACTGATGTTGGCGCTCTTTACCATCGCCCAGGGCGTGATGAGCACCATGATGAAGGCTTCTGGAGTCGCAAAGATCGGCAAGGCGACCCTTCCGGACAAGATGGTAAGCCTGATAGTAAAAGATAAACGAACTTTGAAGAAGATCAAAGGTGCGATTATAAGAAAAGCCGTAAGGCTGGATAAAGCAAAATAGAAGATAACG
>CACWSO010000006.1 GCA_902763505.1 uncultured Eubacteriales bacterium
TAAACTGAAAGACATTGCATCAACTCAACAGGCATTGCTCGATGCAGCATAAGCAAATATGCGGGATGAGCAATTTACACCACAATTAGGACTTGACCCCTAAACCCCTGTTTTCAAACGAAAAGGTATAATTTTTGCCGACGTCACTATACCTAAACCCCTGTTTTTAGACGAAAAGGTATAGTTTTTGCCGTCGCCACTATACCTAAACCCTTGTTTTTAGACGAAAAGGTATAGTTTTTGCTGTCGCCACTATACCTTAACCCTTGTTTTCTTGTGAAAAGGTCTAGTCGTTTCACAACAAAACCCCCATCACGGTGATGGGGGCCATACACGATTCAGCGTCTTACAGCAGATTCTCTCCTTCGCCCATCATAGCGATGTCTACTGCAGTTGCATCCTCCAGATGGAATATCGCCATCTTTTTACCAGTCTGCTCGTTATAGATGTTGCGCAGGTCAGGCATCATATCCAGAGCGGCCTCTGCGTACTTCGGATCCTCCTCAAATACTGCCTTGCCAGTGTAACGCATCCAGTGACCGTCCTGCTTGCAGGCAACGATTTCGACCTTTGGATTTGCCACCATCTGTTTATATACATCCTTGAAGTCGCCAACACCGAAGAGTACCTTGTCATCCATCTCAAAATGGGCGCCCAGCGGTCTGACCTTCGGCTGATCGCCGTCAACGGTTGCCAGGAAAAATACGCCGGCTTCTGTTAAGAAATCATTTACCTTACTCATTTTGCATTCCTCTCTTTCTCTTTCGCCAGCAGCCACGCCATGACGTGCACGGACTGCTGAAACTGTCCATTATAAATCATGTTCTCTATTTCATCCGCAGAGTACTTTTGAATATTCAGTACTTCGGTCTCATCCAGATCCTGCCCTGCCACCAGCCGGCAGTTCTTTGCACGGAACACTGTCGCGTAGTTGTCTGCGATGGTCGCATTGGACGGTATGGTCAACAGGTGTTCCCATTCATCGGACTCGTAGCCCGTTTCTTCCATCAGTTCCCGCTTGGCCGTCTCCAACAGCTCTTCCGCTGCTGAGGTCTCAGACTCTCCAGCCGTGGTCTCCGCGCCTGCACCTCTATACTCCTTCCCATCAAAACGCTCTACGCCGCCTGCCGGAAACTCTGTGGTCACTTCCTTGATGCCCTGCCTGAACTGCCGCACACAAAGGTACTGGCCATCCACGTCAGATGCCACAATGACGACGTAGTCTTTGCGGCTGTAGCTGTAAAAAGGCTCAAACACCCGCCCGTCAGGATATCTGTATGCTGATTTCCGGAAGTCGATCCACTGGTCCTGCACCACGTGCTCCACGCTGATCTCTTCCCACGCCAGGTCTTTGTCTTTGTCTCTGTCTCTATCTGTCATCACGCATCCTCACGCCTACTCAACCTCATACTTTCGCAGGTCGATTCCCTGCTTCAGAGCCATATCAACCAGTTCTTCATCCGAGGCTTTTTCGATATCGATGGCTTCCACCAGCGCACCGCCAAAACCGCCGACGAAGAAAGCGCCTAAATCCTCGTTCCGCATATCTTCACGGAGTTTATCTACATCAATGATCATATGAATCCTCCTTCACCGCAGCATCTAGCACTGCTGCATCCGGCTCCGCAACTGTCGTCTTCACATCTGTCCGGCTCAGCACAATCATAGACACGACGACGATCGCCATGCCGATGACGCCAAGCACAGTTGGAACTTCCCGGTACACGAGCAATCCCAGAATCAAGGCTGCCGTCGGCTCCGCCCCGGACGCCAGTATCGACGCCACGCCGGAATCTACGAATACAAAGGCAACCGTAAACAGCAGATTCGGCATCAGTGATACCACCACCGCATGGGCCAGCAAAAACAACGAGCTCCACAACGGCCGCTCTGCCACAAAGTCCACCATGATCCCATAGTCTGTGAACGGTGCCATGACGATCAGGCCGATGATTGCCGTATACACCTGTATGGTCAGCGGATGGACCTTCCGCACATCCGTGACCTCTTTCAGCACGATGGCGAAGAGCGCGTTGGACATGGATGACGCAACGCCCATAGACAAACCGAGTACGCTCCACTTCAGGGCGCCTGATTCCACAACGCCACTGAGTAACACGCATCCCATCAATGCGCCAACCATGCATGCCAGCCGCACCACCGTGATCTTCTCTCCGAACAGAATCCTACCGAAGATGATGACGAACACCGGCGCCGTGCACAGCAAAATCGACGCTAGTGACATGCTCAATGTGGTGATCGAGATGTTGTAGCAGATGTTCATCAGCACATATCCGTCGATGCCGATGATGGCGAGCAGTCCCAGATCACGCTTGTTCACACGGAAGAGACTCTTATCATACAGCAAAGTACCGATCACCAAAATCAGTGCCATCACTGCCACTCTCGAAAATGTAATTGTAATATTGTCAAATCCCGCTTCATCCAGGGTGCGGACAAACACACCTGCACTGCCCCAGCAAGCCCCGGAGATGAGCGGCAGCAGATAAGCAAATCTTGTCATTTTCAATTAACGTCCGTCTTCTGTGAGTCTGTCGCTATCCAGGTTACTCCTCGTTCAACTCTTTCTGCGCTTCCGCTTCGTCCATCTTATCCAGCACAGCTTTGCAGATGAAATAGGACACCGTCATGTCAAAGATATACAGCGAAAGATAAACGGCCGTGCAGAATTTCGCATGTTTCTTGTAATTCCAGTGGGTAAAGTACCCTCTCATCTTCTCTTCCATGAGACTCCTCCTTACTTTGGAAGGACAATTCTCCTGTTCTCCTTTTCCGGCGCCTGCCTGTACAGCACGAACTTCCGTCCGATGGCCTGCACGAACTCTGCATCGAGCATTTCCGCCAGTTCATTGGCAACCGGTTTGGCTTCCAGAATACTTCCTTCCTGGATCTTGACTTTGACCAGCTCCTGCGCCGTCAAATTCTTATCCAACTCCTTAATAACGGTTTCTGTCACGTCGTTCTTGCCTATGAATACGACCGGGTCCAGCTCCTGGCCCAGTTTTCTCAAGTAACTTCTCTGTTTGCCTGTAATCATTTAAGTATCTCCAATTCTGTAATAACGGGTTTCTAATTATAGCTCATAAAAGAAAAGCCCTGGAGTCGCACCTCCAGGAACAATTCTGTGCATAAATGTCTCATCACGACTTTTGCCTAAATGAATTATAGCAAATTGGAAAATAGTATGTCAATAGCATGTTTACATTAATTTCCATTTATGGTATAGTCTTCTTGTTGCTATTCTCCTATACTGTAGCGGCAGAAAGGAGGTGCAAAATGAATATCATCATGACTTTTATTGTGTCTACTATAGCAAGTATAATAGCCTATTATATTTGCAAATGGCTGAGTAGATATCTCAAATAGCAACCAGTCTTATATCTCCGAGATCGCACGCTCGGAGATGTAGTATCATTTAAGCGTCTCCCACTCTCCCTGCTTGAATCCGACCAGCACTGCGTCGTCTTTGATCAGCAACGGCCGCTTCACCAGCATGCCGTCACTCGCCAGCAGGTCATACATCTCATCTTCTGTCATATTCGGCAGCTTATCCTTCAGCTGCAGCTCACGGTACAGCATACCACTCGTATTGAAGAACTTACGCAAAGGCAACCCGCTCTGCTTATGCCACTTCACGAGTTCCTTCCTCGTCGGGTTCTCCTCTTTGATATCTCTTTCGTCAAAGGCAATCCCGTTCTCCTCCAGCCACTTGCGGGCTTTCTTGCATGTGGAGCACTTCGGGTAACATACAAATAACATATCACAACCTCCTTACTGGCAAAGCGAATTCATATAATGATACGCCGTTTCTTCATAGATTTCACCCATATAGCTATGCGCGACCGCTCCTGGAACGCTGTAGTTGATGTAGTGTATATGCACGACTTCCTTGTTTACCGCGTCAATCACGAATACATAGGTCACGATATCCAATCTGTCAAGCGGCCCCACATAATAATCATGAGCCACATTGAAACAGAGGGCCGTCATCAGAATCAAGTACTTGCACTGCCCTCTTGTATCTGCAAAAGCTTCCGGCTTCGTCGGTGCTACTGCATTCTCTGAAACATAATGCGGAAGCTCCTCTTCCTGCCCTTCCTTCGGCCTGACGCATGGATCAACGCGCGGTGCTTCAGTCTCCGACTGAGTCGCGTACTCAGAACCCCAGATCACCTTACCTTCTTCCAGCCGGAAGTCATCTGCCGTCAGTGCAGCTTTCCCTTCTTCCGAAAGGAAGAGCTCCCCGTTCGCCTGGCATTTGAAAATCACACCCTCGTCCGGATTTTTCTCTGCATAGCCTTTGTCAAACATGTCCTGAACAGCACTGTCCCAGACGTCCTTTGACCAGCTGTCATCTGTTACCCCCTCTTTATCCGCGGCTGGATTGAGCACAGCCGCATCTCCTCCGCATCCTGCAAAGGCAACGCATACCACAACCATCAGCGTCACAATCAACAGCTTTCTCATATCTGCCTCCTAGAATCCCGGCTGCACGATATCGTCCTGTATCGTGTCATCCGCATTGAAGATATCTGTATCTCCGATTCCTTCATACACATCTGTGTTGCCGATACCATCGTAGTTTTCGTTGCCTGCATCAGGCGCAATCGGAACACCCTCCGGTAATCCTGATGATGTTGTCGTGGTGGTCGTTGTCTCTGTTTCCGGTGTCATGCCGGACAGATTCAGTTCTACAGTCTCCTCGTCGCTGGTGCCTTTGAGCGTCCCGCTCGTTGGAAGCGCCGTTCCTGTCGGGATGTCGAAATAGAACACTACCCTACTTCCATAGCCTTCCACCTCGTCGGTGGCTGCGAAGGATATGGATTTCGGCGAATAGGTCGTATCTCCATCCGTTAGCGTCAAATCAATGGCGCTTTGCGTGCTCAAGGCTCCGCTAGTTCCCAAACCGCTGATAATAACCGGTGCTGAATTACCGACATGCAGCAGGCTTACTCCGTAGCATTCTGTTGAACTAGTATCCTCATCTATCGCCCTTACTACTTTTTCGAGAGCATATGTGTCCTCCCCAAGCTGAAACTGCTCTCCCTCGGAATAGCCTGAACCGCCACCGCATCCTGCAAAGGCAACGCACATAATCATGACCGCCATTGCTGCGATAATCTTGTTCAAACTCTTCATTTCCTTCCTCCTCAACGTTTCAATAACTTTCTGATATCCTTTTCATCGGCGCCCGGCAGAATTGACTTCAAGTGGTCGAGCAACCGCTCATAAGATTCCTCCGGCGTCCTCGCGTATACTTCGTCTGTGAAGGCATCCCCCATGAACTGCTCCGGCGTCGCGTACTCCGCCACGCCCCAGCCGTATTCATTACCATTCTTGTCGATCATATAGGCGAAGTCGCTGATAATCACATACCCCTGGGCCTGCAGCCGGGTGATACTCGTATCGAAGCCCTTGTTGCCGCCCTTTCTGTAGTTGCCGAGGGCCTTCAGACGCTTTGAGAGCACCGGTCCGTGCCCATCGACCAGCTCATATAACGCCTTGTCCCGGAAGCTCGCTAGACCGTCCTCATACCGCGCGTCGAAAACGTATCCGTCCCGCCGGTAGTTCGCAAAGTCCGGAAACCATTCTTTGCTGATATAGACGGCTTTCTTTCCAAAAAACTTCCCGTAGGCGCACTGCAGGTCATTGATCAGCGGTCCTTTCCAGTCCCAGATTTTCCAGTCGCCGTCTGCGGAATACCAAAGCTTCGGATCCACATTCTCCTCAATGGAAAATCCCGGTACACTGCACGGAAAGAACGGCAGAAAACCCAGTTCCTGCACCGCTTCTTTCAAGTCCTCATATGAACGGATGTAGATATCATCGATGGTCATAACAGCCCTTCTTTCCTCTGCCTGCATTATATCACAACTCTATCAAGCAAAAGTAAAACCTGTCAGAGTTTGTTTATTCCTTCCTCTTTTTGGTGTATGATGGTATAGACAGTAATATTTTAGAAAAAGCAGGTAAAAATATGAAATACTATCTTCTTGATTATGAAAACGTCAACTCGACTGGATTGGACGGCGTCCGTGACCTCGGTGCAGACAGCCGGATCATCCTGTTCTATACGAAGAATTCCAGCAAAATCGACCTGGGAATGGTCAATTTGCTGCGCGACATGAAAGCGGAGCTGTCGATTATCGAGGTCCATCACGGCAAGCAGGCCCTGGACATCCAGCTCGCCTCTTATCTTGGCTATCTGATCGGAACGGAGCCGGATGACACGGAGTACTACATCATCAGCAAGGATAAAGGCTACCGTAACGTCCAGAGTTTCTGGCCTGAGCGCCACATCGTCCTCTGCCGGAATCTGAATTCCGACAGCGAGATCATCGACGAACCGGCTGAAGAAAAGAAACCAGCTTCCAGATCCCGCTCCAGAGGCGGACGGAAATCTACAGCCGCAAAGGCATCCAATGCAAAGGCAGCAAAGCCTGCAGATGAGCCAGATCCAGAGGAACCGAAACAGGAAGCTTCAACGCCAGCGGAACCAGTAGATGCTCCGATGCCAGTAGAACCGGCAGAAACTCCAAAGCCAGAAGAGCCAAAACCTGTGGAAGCTCCGAAGCCGAATGCTTTTGCAGAAGCTGCCGCTATTGCAAAGGCCGTCGTAGAAGCAAAGAAGGCCAGAAACGAGGCAGAGCAGAAGAAAAAAGCCGAGTCCAAGCAGAAGACTTCGGCGAAGAAGAAGGATGCGGCGAAAAAGGCTGAACCGAAGAAGAAGGCTGCAGAGAAGAAAGCTGAGCCAAAGAAGAAGGCCGAACCGAAGAAAAAAACGACCGCAAAGCAGAAGGCTTCTGATGCTCGCGCTGAAGCCAACAACGAGATCCAGAAGATACTCAGCAAGGAAGGATTCCCGGAGGAAGTGGTCAACTCCACGGCATCCTTTGTTTCAAAGAACATCGGCAAGGAAGGATACAAACAGAAGATCTACCGCGGAATCATCAAAGAAAATGGCCAGAAACAAGGTCTGGCCATCTATCGACTGATCAAAGATAAAGTTAAATAGTTTCGTTTATTGCAAGGTGCTGCCTGCTACCACCCCGTAGGCGCACCTTTCTAATTCCTCTCTTTCCATCATTGCGACTTCGTGAATGTCGTTGAGTTTCGCTGTAGCGTATTCCTCATCCGTATGCTCTCTGACCGTTTCGTAGATCATATGCAGGATTTGCGCTGCTTCTGCGTAAACCTCGTTCGGTTCTCCGTCGATTTTAATTGTTCCGTCCATTGCGATAATCATATCTCCACCTCCCCTTTTTCTCTTACCAAAGGCACTTGTCGATGATTTCTTTGCCCCGCAGCACGTCCATGCAATCCTGCACAAAGGCATCATCGAGCCCGTATACGATCCCTGCAAGTCCCCCTGCGACGGCTCCTGTCGTGTCCGTATCATCCCCCAAATTCACCGCTGCGAGAACCGTGTCTTTGAAGTTATCGTACTTTGCCAAAACCCACAGGGATGCTTCCAGAGTATCGACAACGTATCCGCTGGACTTGATTTTATCCTCTTCCAGCTCATTGATTTTGCATAATCTGTCAAATGGCGCGTCATACTGCAGCGTCGGGATGATATCCTGTATCGTCTCTCCTGCCAGCAGTCTGCGGGCGATGTGCACATAGATGACACAGGCCTCCTTTGAAATCTTATGTGCATGTGTAATCGCCGAAACCTCTCTGATCTCATGATCGGTACAGTCCACAAAGGCAAGGGGCAGAATCCTCATGAGAGATCCGTTGCCGTTGCTGCGTTCTCCTGTTCCCGGAAGGCCTGTATCCAGCGCGTTGCTTGTCGCGTTGCCGATGTCGAACAGTTTCCCATTGCAGTTGAAATCTTCACTATCACTCCATGCCAGGAAGTTGTTCACCATATCATAGAGCACCACTTTCCCCTCGTTGTCCTTCAGGGCTTTCGCTGTGGCAATGGTCATGGATGTGTCATCCGACCAGGTCCCTTCCGGCTGACCGTGCGCTCCAAAACCTGTCATCTCGGTGCATTCGAACTCTCCGCGCTCTTTGAATTCATAGGGCACACCCAGCGCATCTCCAATCGCTAACCCATATACCGCATTTCTCAATTCCTTATTCATATGTGTGCCTCCTTTCGTCTCTTCAGATCTACCTTACACTCTTATTATACCGCGTCAAAAAAAGGAAATGGTCGCCCGGCGGGCGACATTTCCTTTATCCTCTTATTAGACCAAATATTGCTCTACCAGCCGCTTCGCCGCCTGCTGCATCTGTTTGACGACGTCATCCGGTCCTGTAATCTTCACATTCTCTCCCAAAGCGATGATCCAGCCGATGAACTGCTCGCTGACAGCGACATTCACATTGATGCTGAAATGGTCTTCGTCCTCCGGAATGATGATAATATCCTTGCCGAAGCGGTCGATCATGACGCCGACCATGTCGTTGGACGCCTTGATGGTCACTTTGCGCTCCTCGCCGCCGAACATGCCGAAGAGGCTCTTCGTGTAGTGCGGCATATCGAATTCCTTGAATTCCTGCTTGCCTTCACGCCTCTCATCGACGGTTTCGATATTCAGCATCTTATCCACACGGTAGTGGCGGATCGTTCCGTCTGCAGAGTTATAGGCGACAAGATAGTAGTTCTCATCGTCCCACATGAGTCCCCACGGGCTCGTCTGATACCACTGGCCATCCCTGCGCAGCTCCATCTCCTTGTTCACGTTCCACTGATAGTATTTGAAACGGATCTGACTATCGGTCGCAATGGCCTCATGGAGCCTATCTACGTTGTAGTAGATGCTCTCGTTCATGGTCTTGACACGGCCGGTGATGAAGACCTGCCTTTGCAGTTTTTTGGCATCGTGTCTGCTGGCCAGGGATTCGATCTTGTGGATCAGTTCCTTGGATTTGCGGTCCGTGATGAACTTGGACGACTGGACGGAATCGACCAGAAGCTTCAGCTCCGGCAGCTCAAAATCCCGTGCTCCCACGTAGTAGTACCACTTGCGCCCATCCTGCTCACTGATGATATCCAGCCCAAAAGTCCTAAGCTCCTCCATATCCATGTAGAGGGTCTTACGGTCCGCATTGACACCGTAGGCATTCAGTTTCTCGATCAGCTGGGGCATGGTCAGTCCGTGCTGTTCGTCTGTCTCCTCCATGAAGATCTTCATCAGGTACAAAAGCTTCAGTTTCTGGTTGGGTCCCTTTGCCATGGGTCGTTCTCCTTGGTTTCGGTTATGCCTATCTCTTTCCGTTCTCTTCCTGCCACTTCTTATACTTGTTCAGATCCATCTGAATCATCTGCAGGACAAGCACGATGGCTGCAGCGTCATCCAGCTGTCCGATACCAATCATGAAGTCCGGAACGATGTCCATCGGGTTGACCACATAAATCAGCGCTGCGATGGATAACAGAATCGTTGCAATGGAAACGTCCGTGTACTGCTTCTTCGCATATGCCCTGATCATGGAGCACAGCACAGCGATGTCAGCTGCCTTACCGCCGATCTTCGGAATCTGCCCCAGCTTCTTCTCAAAATCCTGGAACAATCCTTCCATCTTCGCGTCATCGTCTAAGTATGCCTTCGCATTTTCCATGTTGTCCTTCAGCGAATCGAGCAGTTTTCTGTTTGAATATTCACCTTTTGATTTCATTTCGTAACCTCTCCCCTCTCTATTATGAAAGTTATATGGTATGACATTTTGATGCTTTATTGTAACACAGAATTAATTATCTTATTAGTAATAT
Organism: uncultured Eubacteriales bacterium; assembly: GCA_902763505.1. GTDB lineage: Bacteria > Bacillota > Clostridia > Peptostreptococcales > Anaerovoracaceae > Lentihominibacter. Next base: position 9,749 of record CACWSO010000006.1, read on the forward strand.
GGTGGATATTGTGCATCTTCCTGCTCCATCATGTCCACCATATACTGATCATACGCGTCCTGTGCTTCATGCAGCATGGCGTCGTCAATCTCGTCCTGAGAAGGCACAAGCAATTCTTCCGCATTCGGCGGAACTTCTCCGTCTTCTGCAGCAGGATAGCTTTCTGTCTGCACGGTTTCTGTCGTCGTCTCAGTCTCCGTTTCTTGCACTGCTGGCTCATCCACGCACCCGCACAAAAGCAACATGCAGCATATAATTGTAAATGCAATTAATCTTTTCATTCCATCCACTTCGTCATGCCTGCGCCCATATGGCCTTCACCCGGTCGCCGTTTGAATCCGAACTGCTCGTAGAAGCCTTCTTTCCCTTCCGCTGCCATCAGGTAGACCATCATGGTCGGCTTCCCCTTCTTTTCCTGCAAAAGCCACGCATCTATTTCTTCGACCATATGCCGTCCGATTCCCTTCCCCTGATAGTCTGGGTTTACGATCACATCCACGATCAGATAGATGTATCCCCGGTCGCTAATCACTCTAGCGATGCCGACAGGCTTGTTCTCATCCCATGCAGAAATCAGGAAGGCAGAATTGCTCAAGCCTTCTTCAGCCTGCTCTAGAGAGAGACTGCGCCAGCCTGCACCGACGCGCAGATTGTTGTATTCCGTTGCGGGGATGTCGTGTTTGTAGGTGATCATTTGTCTTCGACCTTCTCAAACCTGTATTTCTGCTTGATGTCCGGATACTTCTCGTGATTCACTTCACTCAAAAACATCTCAAGCGGCCTTACGTACATTCCTTTATCCTCGTACAAAGGCTGATACACCATCATCTGCTCACCGGTTTCGCTGTGAGTAGCGACGTCTATGATCTTATATAGATATTTGTTTTGTGCTAAGGCTTCTTCGTCCAGCGTTTCGCGTTTGAAATGCTGAACTATGTCACCGGGGTGGAATGGGTTGTGCATTGATAAACTCCTAGTACTTTCTGCTATAAGATTACCACAACCATTTGCCGTAATAAAGCAAAAGAGAGATAGCATACGCTATCTCTCGGCCAATTTCGCTCCTAAATCAGTATGTCCAGCTTCCCTCGTCTGCATCAACTACAATGGTGTCTCCTGCTTTCAGATTCGCAAAGGATGTCTTTCCGTTGCTTGCTGCGCCGTACTCAAATCCACCGAATCTTTCATCATACTTTATCCCTCCAAGAGTCTCTTCGGTTCCCTCTGATCCTGCTCTTGTGATCCAAAAGTAATCATTCCCCCAGTAGTCTTCTTCTGACATATCAGTCTTATATGTGAAGTTATATTTGCCTTCCGGAAAATCCTCTCCAATTACATATGTACCACCTGGTAGTTCTTTGTTCTGGACCTCAACCTCTGCTGGGTCAGTTTCGGTAGCAACTTCTTCATTTCCTGTAGTTCCGGAATCACCCGATGACCCACCACATGCAGAAACACAGAACAACATACATGTACACATGATAATAGCAAGTAGTTTCTTTTTCATTTGATTGCTCCTTCCTTGATACATTCCCTTATTACGCTATTTAGCAGTAACTTTTTGTCTTCATCCATTTCATCATCGACAGTTAACAAATCCATACCATCAGACAGTGCCAGCGTCTGAGCAATGAATATCTGCAGTTCCAGCTTGTCACGTTCCTTTTTTAGTTCCTCCAGGCTTTTCATGATTGTTCTCCGAAATTCTTTTTCTTCACAGATGGCCATCCCGGCTTCTTCAATTGAAACGCCGATGTACTTCAACAGAAACATCTTTTTCAGTTTCCCAACAGCCTCATCGTCATATAGCCATTGACGCCTGCCCGTATTCTCTCTTACCGTCGGCGATAGTACGCCCTTTGCATTGTAGTAACGCAAAGCGCTTTCTGTCGCCCCCGTTATTCGAGTTACCTCTTTCATACTCCATAGTGACATCGCAAACCTCTCTTCCTTACTCTACATCTCGTTGTAACGACGAGGTCAACACTTAATTGTGCGTTGCTCCTCACTATAGGAGTTGAAAATTTCGCGAGCATAGGATTTGTTTAGGTGCATGAAAAAACCGCAGATGTGTAATCTGCGGCTCTGTTGTTTCAACTCTTGTTCTATTCTCTATTCCCAGATGATCTCATAATTAACATCGAAACTTTCTCCAAGTTTATCGATGTAATTCTCTATCGCTATTTTTGTAGCTTCTGTCGTTTCTTCCTTTATCTCTTCATTTTTTTCAAATGCAGCTTCTAGTTGTTCTTCTGCTTTCTGCATTATTTCTGTTTGATCCTCAGCACTGATTTTATTGGGATTAATAAATCTATCGTTGCTAGCATAAATAGAGTCTTCATTAATAGAATCACTGTCAACGTGTACACCTAAGACCTTTGCTTCAGGCAAATCTATATACACTTTATTGTTTTTTACTTTAATATCAGTTTCTTCCGCATCCACACCCATTTCAACAATCCCAGTATATTCGACCCAATATTCTCGATCTGTCTCTAAAATATGCGGCCATCCTTCACCTGCTTTTTTCTCTGCCTTAATTACATCATTACATTTAACTGTAAGTGTTTCCAACTCACAGATTTTTTTTATCGTATTTAATTGCGGCCTTTCAAAACTGAAAGGGTTCGTGCAAGCGGTAATACCTATAGCAATTACTACTACCATTATTATCGTGCATATCCGTTTTAACATATTATCACTAGCCTCTCTACTTGAAATCGACTGTATATCCCTCAGCCCAAGGTTCTATCATCGCCCTAATACTTTCTTCCGATTCTTCTGTAGCTTTTTCCAATATATCTTTTCTTTTCGACTCTTTATTTAAGTCCTTCTCGCAAGATTTAAGTGCTTCAGAGAAAATCTTTTCTGTCTCATACTTTTTCTTCTTGAAAATATAATCTAAAGAGCTCGCTTCGACATGCGGATCAACCTTAATGTCTGGTAGGGTGATCATTATCTTCTTGTTTTCTTTATCAACTTTTACGTCAACTTTATCTAGGTCGATACCCGCCTCTATTGTTCCTTTATATGCTACATAATATGCATCATCTTTTCCTTTTTTATCTTTCTGCGTAACAACAGAATTGTATGTATATTCCACGGTTGTTAAATCGCTTTTCTGTATCGTTTCCATTACATTATGTTCTGATACAACATCAATTGGTCCCTCACGATTTGGAAGTAACTTAAAAAGTGTGAATAAGATACAAAAGATTAGTGCAGCAATTACAAGTACCACTATTAGTACTTTAAGCCTTCGTTTCACGCTACGCACTTCTTCAATAATGTCTCTGTCTTCATCAAACATACTGTTCCCTCTTTAATACCTTACATGTAGTTTTTTATAATTAATTATACATCAAAAGACTTGATAGTTGCCTCACTAAGTTAGTTATCAATTACGTTTTCAATCCGTTTTACCGTTTCTTCAGATTCGTCTGTCAGCATCCCATCATCAGTAAGTAACGGTGTATCAAGCACAGATTTAATAGTAACAGCCAGGCTTGCACATGATGCGATTGCCTTTTTCGAGTCCAAACTATAATCTTTATAGTCATCCCCTTCCGTTTTAAGTATGTCTTCCATTTTATAAACTAACGGAAGGAAGTAGGCATCCAACCTTGCCAATAAATTATAAAAGATATATGTCCTGCGACGAATTGATTCACACTGAAGTGATCCCGCATCTAATTCTGCTGCTATCTGTATGGCTTCAGCCTGATTAGTCTGTGCCTTTTCTAGTCCTTTTTTTGCTGCAGCACCAGCAACAAATCCCATCACCATGAGCGCTGGACCGGCAACCAATCCTCCAAGAACAGCCGCACCTCCAGCCATTCCCAGCCCTCCAGTAGCAAGTGAGCCCCCACCAAAGAACGCAAGTGTCGCATTAGTGGCTGCTGCTCCACTTAATGCAGAAATAGCAGTTCCTGTTGATGCAACCGCTAACGTCTGCGCAGCTCCATATGCGCCAAATGCGACCAAAGCTCCACCTGCAGTTCCGGCAGCCGCTCCCCCAGCAAATGATCCCGCAAAATTGACCATCTCACGAAGTTCCTCAAACTCTGCTTCATCAATATGCATCTTGTTCAGTTCTTCCAAACCTTCAGACTCGTTGAAGTCAACATTCTTTATTTGCGTAAATGTGTCCAGAAACTGTGTCATGCTGTTGTTTAAAACAAACAGCTTCTCCTCTCCAAGATGACTAAGTGAATTACCGCAAGCAGTTCTCTGTTTGTTAAGCAGTTCTGTGGATTCTTCAACAAGCTCATTTGCGCTCTTGTTAATTTTTTTTGCTTGTGATGCATCAACTCCCGCTTTGACGCTTTTGCCTATACCAAGGCCACCAGTTGCTGCTGCTATGCCTATAAATAATAATGGTAATGCCATAATCTGTTCTCCTATAGTGTAATTAAATCATGTACGCTCTCTAAGATGACTGCTTTTCGGTCAGCAAGTTCATTAACAACTTTTTCTATTTCCTTGTACTGTCGATTTGTTGTCTTGATCCAATCGTTTTCTTTTTGTATATCCATCAGTGTCAAAAAACTACTTTCCATCTCCAGGAACTCCGTTTCATTGACATTCAGTTTCTTGACAATGAATCGTATCAGTTTCTTTTCTGATTCATCATAATGATCATCACTATATGCTACGGATAACAAATCCCAGACTAGCAGTTTAGGTGTAATGAATGAATCTTTGGTTGGTTTAGACAATGATATAGCTGTGGTAACGCCTCTCTGGATTGTGTCATAATAATCATCCCGTTCCTCTACTCTCTTCATCTGTGTCTTACATCTCTTTACTATCTTTTCACGATTAGACATGAATTCAGGATCCAACTCCTTACCTATTAAATCAAATTTTTCTTCTTCTGAATGATATATTTCACCATTAACTGCCATCAAATAGTATATGATTCTCAATGCACTTGTTGTAGATAGCACTTTAGCCCCATCAATTGTTGTCGGAGCGATATCTTTATCATCCTTTTTTATATCTGGGAAATCAATTTCATCTATCTTCTCTTTTGCATTATTAACAGTCCTTTTAAGGCTTTTATCTATAGTCTTTACTGCCTCTTGAATTTTAATATGCTCTTTGGCATCATAAAAATCCGCATCATTTTGCATTCTCTCTCTTGCTGTATTTTTTTCTTTTGCCATTCTCAATACCTCCAACTCTACAATTGAAATTCATCATCCGAATCCATCAATTCGTCAAATTCTTCCTGACTTGTAAACTGCGGTTCTCTTCCAAGAACTCTTTGAATTACAACATTTCCATGAATAACTATGTCTGAATCACCCGCCATTATTCCTTCGTTGATATAATCAAAGCCTTCCAGGAATGCGCTAATATCTTCTGCAAGGTACTCGCTTACTCTTTCCTCCAGCTGCTGTTTGTATTCTTGCAGCTGTTCCAAAACGATTTCCGTTTTCGCTTCTGTTAACAAGCGTTTTTCATGAATCAGTTGTTCCTCTTTTCGTTCATTTGAAAACTCTTTGATTATTGCAACAGTCGCTCTTCCTGCACCGACATAATTAAACCTAGTAACAAACCGGCCTGCAAACAACACCCAATTACCACCCGACTCAATTGCTGCATGTACAGCTGCATCTGTGGTATCAGCCAACGAGAATGTCATTGTTGAGACAGTCATCATTCTGTCTATCGTCCTGTTTTTGAATGGAACAACATTATTCCAGTCGATTCCCCTAATTCCGTCATGATCTTTCACTTCCCGGAGTAAATGTGACAGAAAATACATGGCTCTGACAAAGATTTCATTTATTACTACCGGAATTGCTTGTTTGCCCAAAGCTTTGTATATTACTACTTCATGTCTTAGGTCAAGCTTTTGCTTTTCATACATATTGTTCAAAACCAAAGGCAACCCTGAATCTTTCAAGAACGGAAGCGCAGCAACTTCATAGAGCATTGATAAAAACACCCCGGGTATTCCCATCCCGCTGCCTGCTGTGTTCTTTGATCCTCCCATATCACTGACAAGATGGCCAAACCAATTGTCTGCACATTTTGCTATTTCAATTATCATGGGATATGAAGCCATGATTCTCGCTAGTTTCTTGACAGCTTCAGGGATATCCTCGCCTTCCATTTCCAATTCTTTTTGAGAAATGGAAACCATCCAATTCAACATACCGGTCAAAACTGCAGGCGCAAGGATTTCAATAATGTCTTCTTTCTTTGTTTCAACTATTTTGAAATGCCATTCCCCATCCTTATTGATGAAAACACCTACACGTAAAAATTGAACAACGATTGCGGCTACCAATCCAAGTGGTGTTGGATGGTGTGCTAGGTCTGCCAGGTGATGATTCTTTGCCGAGACACCAATATTGGCACCTTTCCACACATTATCCTGAGCGACAACAAATTCTTTTTCCAAAAAAGCAATTTGATCCTTCAATCTCTTTCCCTCAAAGCCTTGACCTTTAGCATACTGTCCTATGAATTTGTTTACCGATTTATGCGAAAGACCAATCGAATCAGATGTAATTGACGTTTCACCAACATAAACAGAGTCAATAATACCCGTCAAGATTCCGCTGGCTACAGCAATCGCATAATCCTGCTTGTCAGCATGACTGGTGTAATGATTCAATTCTTCATTGACCCGTTCTAGTTCTCTATCTAACACCGTTAGTTGATGGTCGCTCATTATATCAATTTTTTTATTAGAAGTGGCTTTGATTGTTAAATTCAAAGCCACCATTTCCTGTTTATTAATCATTTCAACTACTCCAACATCTGCAAATCACTTATCCGGTGTCATCACTATTTTTTCATTCTTTTGTGGCAGAACAAATATCACACTCGTTCTACAGGAAACACCACCATATTATTAGACACAACGCTGTAATCTGCCTTCCTAAAACTCATTACTCCTCGTCCCTTTTGTATGCTATTCAACAAGTTTGACAGTGTTTCTTCTCCTTCTAAATAATATAGTATTTTCAAATTAGTGTTACATGTATTTGGTCTGCCTGTACCGTTCCAGTCAAACACCCCATTGCTTAGAATTTCTTTTTTGAAAAAGTACTTGCAATCCTCATTTTGGAATAGCAAATCAACAAATTTTATAAAGCATTCAAATGATATTTCTCCATCTGGTATTTGAATCAATCCGATTCTATCGTTTAATGTATACCAAACATCATCACTAATTCCTAATGTATACCACTCAAGTTCGACCTCTTCAACATTTGAGAACGTTTCGTGTCCATCAATAACCTTCACGCTTTCACAAGGATAGTGATTATTTACTAACTGATAATTATATAGATAGCTCATATGAATGAATAATGTCGCTATATAACTCAAATATGCTTTGTGTTCATCTTTGATACTATCGAGAATATCCCAAATGAAACCAAATGAGGCATCTTGCATCATCGCTCCATTTTTCATCTTTACTTTTGGTCTAAAATCATACGGAAAAGCAGGATTTCCTATACTTTCTTTTCCTGGGTATTGAATATAGATGTGTTCATTTCCCAACGTCTCATATAACTGCAATCTAGCTTCCTTATTGCGATATTCCAAACCTCCTCTTCCAAGTCCAAAGAAGGATTCAATATTCAATTTGCGTTTATCCTTAGCTTCACCCAAAACTTTCTTGCTATCATATTCCATATGCAAACTATTTTTCAGTGCATCATTTGTTAATAAAGTTGGCATATCAAACCCCCATTTTCAAATAATTACTCTGCAGCCACTATCTCATCCAATATCTTCCCCATACGTGTAATCATTGGAACCACTAATGCATTGCCCATGCAAAAGTATCGCATTCTTTTTGGCATTTCAACAATACTACCCTCTGTTAGACAGTTTTTCGTCCAATCATCGTCAAATCCTTGTAATCTTTCTGCTTCTTTTTCTGTTATCAATCTAAGTCTTCCAGTTCCAGGATCAGCAATAACGTGTGTACTTCTATTTTTTGTACTCTCACTAGTTAACATCGTTCTCGATGGTTTATTTAGCGGATCGGGAAACGCTATCGGACCCTCAGAGAATACATACTCGTGTCCACTAGAGGATTTTCGTGGTATTTTTTTTGCCCCTTTCATATATGTCCAATTAGGCAAGTCTTCCTGCTTGATATAATACTGTTCATCAACCCCCTCTTCCGCAATTTCTTTAAGCAGTCCAGGTTCAATAGAATCCGCATCAACATTAGCAGTTATTACTGAACCATCTCTCATATAACCAGCATTTCCAAATTCAAATTTGAAATTATCTGTCATATTAATGAGATCGTCATCACTATCTACAGTCCCATAATCCAAAAGAGTCTGGATGTTTTCCTCTGAGATATCATTGTGCCTTACTTCACCACATCTCACTTCATGAATAGTAGCAATCGGAAAAGACTTTGCCATAAAGCCATCTTTCTTTACGATGTTTAATTCATCATAACTATCCATTCGTTTGGCATAGTTGGTACCCTTCTCATAAGCAAAAATAAATGTTCTTCTACGTCTCTGATACGCTCCATACTCTGACGCATTAACAACACGCCATTCAACTCGGTACCCCAGCTGAGCAAATGATGTCAGAATGATTCCAAAATCTCTTCCTCGTTGAGCTGCTGGGGATTTTAACAAACGGTCTACATTTTCGAGTAAAACAAAAGGGGGTCTCTTTGCAATCAAAACATCTCTTATTTGCCACCAAAGAACACCTTTTTTTCCTTCAATTCCTTTAGATGATGACAACGAATGAGCTACGCTATAATCCTGACAAGGGAAACCTCCGGTAAGTAATGAATGATCTGGCACATTGTTTTTGTTCACATCAGCTATGTCCATTCCTGTTGTTACTTGCCCCGACAAATCTTTGCATTCACCAAAATGGTAAACATAGCAATCATGTGCCCATTGTCTTTTCTTTCCGGGTTCCCACTGTGAGAACCATTCGGTTTCCCAACCGCTTTCTAGGCGATCAAGACCAAGACGGAAACCGCCTACGCCAGCAAACAATTCAACCATTGTTTTTTTCATAAAGTCCTCCTTGACATATCTGTCATCCCACTTGTTTTATCTGCATCACAATTGTTAGCACCATCAATAGATGGATCGGTAATGCAACTATCAAATTATATCATGCAATTAGCACAATAACTCTTGCAATCAAAGTTCAATGTGTCTAGAAAATTGTATTTGTACTGCATCAACGACCTTATTAACACAACCCTGAAGATCGTTCATTACTTCTTTCTCCCAAAAGTGAACTGGAATCCACCCCATCGCTATAAGTGACTGATCATTTCTTCTATCTCTGGCCATATTTTCTTCTATTTTTTCTATCCAATAATCGCGATTTGTTTTTAGCTTTTTTTTGCGCTCGTCCCAGTTCTCACCATGCCAAAACTCTCCATCAACAAATACCGCTACTTTTGATTTTGTAATAGCGATATCCGGTGAACCTGGGAGTTTTTTATAGTTTTTACGATACCTAACACCTTTGCTCCACAACGCTTTGGCTAATACTGTTTCAGCGAATCCCCCTTTCAAATGAACATTACCCATGCGCCTAGATATATCTGATGTGGTTTCTAGTTTTCTGTGCTTCATTTCAAATCAATTATGTTTTGCTTCTCATATAACTCTTTTCTTACAATATAATGGCTGGATGCAATCCGTTTTAACTCATTTTTTCTAACAACAACATTGATGGGCTTTTCTTCCAGGAATGCGGATGTATACCAATAAAATCTTCCAGGGTCGTACCTTTTCCCGCACGCTTCGTATACTTGTGCGCTTACTTTACCCGTTTCTTTATCATGCCCATTTGTTCTAAGAAAGTAATCAAATTTTAGGATATCATCCCGTGACCAATTGTGTGCCTCCAGATATTGCCGCATTCTTTCTACTTTTATCAGCATCAGTTCAAGTTTTTCTATCGCTTTAATACTAAAACCCTCCTTCCCCGAATTACTGATTTGCGGCCAAATCATCAACCAAAAGTCGTTTTTTTTGCCTGAAGTCAACCACCCTTCTTTCCATCTTCTATCTTTTAAGTACGAAACTTCAAAGGCAAAAGTAGGAAGAGGACCGTCTTTATAATGTGCCTGAGCCTTCTCGTCAATATAGTAATTACGTCCGTGGTTATGCACTATAACGTCAATGCCTTCATATTGTTCCTGAATATCATCATTCCTGTGATACCCACTAATAACTTTGTCAGATACCAATTTATTGTAGAAATACTGATCTAAGTAATCGCCAATGATTTCAGACTCTTTTAAGTCACTGTTAAACAAACTACCCATATGACACCATCCGACTATCATTTACCATTAATTGCCCTTACTCATCTATTTTGTGTAAAAATTGAAGGTATCAATCACATCCTATAATCAGCTTCCGCTCCGTCCTCCCCACTTCTTGGGTTTCTTCAAAGTGGATTTCTTCGTCGCTCTGCGCGGTTCGGCTTTCGTTTCTGCTGTTGCTTTTGCAGCTTTTGGCTTGCGTTTGACAACCTTAACAGAGCTGGTGCTGCGACCCGGAGTCTTTACTACCCTATTAAAATACTCGCAGTCGGTTTCGCTGCACACTTTCCCCTCTTCTGCGTGCATGCAGCGTTCTCCTGCCTTTGCACAATATACCCAGTCTTCTTTATCTGTAACGAATGCTCTGCTCAACTTATAAATTCCTTGTATATATCGCCAATGTTCATTAGCGCAGTCACACCAACGATGCCCAACAACGTTATGATCGGGTGCGCCATGATAAATGCCACTACCATTAATCCAAACAACATCTTTGCTACCTCCTTATTTGCTCCCCTCTTGATGCTAGTATCGCAAAAGATGTGTCCAAAAAACTTCCCTTTATCTCTTCCCGTTGGCTTTCTGCCACTTCTTATACTTGTTCAGATCCATGTGCATCGCCTGCAGAATAATGCCGAGGACGGCCGCGTCGTCCAGGATACCGACGCCCAGAACGTACTCAGGAACCACATCCATCGGATTGACCACGTAAATGAGTCCCGCAACGGCGGCTATGATCGTGGCAATAGAAACGTCAGTGTACTGCTTTTTGATATATGCCCGGAGCATGGAAAGCAGTACGGCAACATCGCTGGCTCTCTTGCCGATCTTCGGAATCAGCTTCAGCTTTTTTTCGAAGTCTCTGAACAGCTTTTCCATCTTTTCGTCATCAGCCAGAAAAGCTTTGGCCTTTTCCTTGTTTTCGTCCAGGGACTTCCTCAACTTCCGTTCGGAATATTCTCGTTTCGTTTTCATGTGGTGAACCTCACTTTCTCTCTTCTCCAAATGCTACTTGTATTATACCAAATCACAGGGGCAAAATAAAACCGGCCAGCTCCATGAGCTGACCGATTGTTGTGCCATTTTATTTCAGTCCAAGTTCTTCAGCTTTTTCCATCGGCATGGCGACGAGATATGGCTGCTGTGCAGGGCCGTCGAGTGTCGAGGCCTCCCCTTCATGCCACTGGTAGAAGAACCGCTCTGCACTGTAAGTGTAGTAGCCGTCCTGGTACTGGTCACTGGTGTCATATGGATCCGCCAGAATCAGCACGTCATCCGCAGAATTTTCTTCCTGACAGGTATCGATACCGATGACGCACTGCCAGTGGCCGCCCCAGTCGGACCAGTCGACCATGATCGGAACACCGTTGTCGATCATCTCTACGCAGTAGTCTTCAAAGTCCTGCAGCGGATCTTCGCTGTCGTCCCAGTTGAACTTTTCTGTCGTTGAGAAGTTGAACTCCGTGTACCAGCCAAGTTCATCCTTGAAGAAGCCGTTCATACCTTTCGCGTCCGTGCCAGCATCTTCCGTGGTACCGCTGAACTTGCAGATGGTGAGTTCGTCGTACTTGTTGACATCACCGCCGAACCAGTTCAGGACCATCACGCCGCAGGCCGGTCCACAGGAGTACTCTGTTGACTGCTGATAGGATGCAAAGTTCGTGAGAATGTGCAGCGTTCCATCGCTTTCCATGTTGTAGTAGTCGTTGATTTTGAAGTATGGTGTGTCAGGATTGTCGCACCATCCATCGTAGCTGGAACCGCCGCCGGATGTAGTGTCATAACCATCAGGATATCCTAACAGGTGTTTTTCTGGAGCAGATGTGGCTGCGGATTCAGAGTCGGACTCAGATGCGCCGCAACCATAGAGGCAGAAACTAAACGCCAGTATCAGGCATGCGATAACAGCCAAAAGCTTTGTTCTGTTATTCATTTTACTGAACCTCCTTTTTTCATTTATCTTACAAAAGCATTATACACCCGTTGTAAAGAGAAAACGCCGGAACGGGTGATTGTTCCGGCGTCTGTGTATGTTATTGCTTTTTCTTCTCTCTCTTCTGCTGTTTCCGCTCTTCTTTGAGGGCCTTTCGCTCTTCTTCCTCTTCCATGTAGCGGATGAGTTCATTACGGCGCGCCATGACTTCATCTGCCGGCACGACGTGGTATTCTTCCATATCCGGCAGCAGGTCGATGTAAACACTGTCGAAGTGGGTCTTTGCATTGTCGTTGATCTGCTTGTGCAGCTCCTTCAGACGGACCAGATCGACGGTGTTGCCGGTCGGGAGGAAGTAAATCTCCGCCCAGACTTTGCGGCCGGTCTTGATGACATCGATACCTGTGATCTCGCAGCCTTCTGCCGTGAGGGTGGCTTTGCAGAGTTCTTCGACCTTATCCCTGATCTCCTTATCCGGAGCGAAGAGCACCAGACTGCGCAAAGAGTCAAGGATCATCTCGATCGGCTCCTTGATGAGGATGATGGCCAGAATGATGGCGATGCCCGGGTCTACATACGGGCAGATGAAGGACAGCGATGTGCGCATGAGAATCAGGTTCAGCAAGAAGGCGCATCCCACGCCCAACGTGCTCAGGGCGTCCAGCTTCCAGATGAACAGCTCTGCCTTGATGGATGGCGAGGAGTACTTCTTCTGAAAGCGCGTGAGCACCAGATACATGAGCACGCATCCCGCGGATACGGCCAATTCAAAGACAGCGACCACGTTCGCGTCGACTTCGTTACCGCCGGAGAGGATCGTCTTCACGCAGTTCAGCACGAGCACTACATCCACACCCAGGAGGATGCAGTACTTAATCAGCACGAAGAGCGACTCCACCTGCGCGAATCCGTACGGCTTCCGATCTGTCATCGGCTTATAGAGCAAAGGCACCAGCACAATGAATGGTCCAATCATGATCAAGTCGGCGATGTCGTAAACACAGTCCATCAGAACGGCTTTTGAACCTGTGTAGATAGCAAAGAAGATCTCTGCCAGCAGGAACATGATGCTCCCTGCCAGAGATAAGTTCAGGATTTTCTTTTCTGTTTTGAGTTTTTTGTCTTTTTGGTCGATATTGGTTTCCATAGTATCTTTGTTGACCCCTCTTAACTCTAATGTAATCTATTAAAGCGTGACAACTCAATTATATATTTGCTGTCATTCGGTATTATTTTGTTGTCTTGTAATGGATGCCTGAGGCTGTTGGGTCTGTACTACCGCCTCAGAAGGACACTGTGCTAGTATTATTGCCTTTGCAGTATGAATCCTAGCACTTTCTCCCCTGAAACCCATCGCGTCGGAAGAACAGTGCTAGAAATCACTGCCAATCTACAGAATTACTAGCACCATTCTCCTTTCACACCGCTGAAACAATAAAAAAGTGCTAGAAACCGCACTTTCTATGTGTGGTTCCTAGCACTATGTGCCTTCTCGAATAGCTGACGGATGATTAAAACACCCTGAAGTTCCCGATGAACGGCAATGGTTCGTCGCTCATCTTCACAGCGCGGACAATGCCCCAGATGGTAAAGGCAAACGCAAACATGGCGATGATTCCCGCTGCATACCCGATGATGCCGCCAATGCGGTTGCCAGTGGACACCAGAATGCCGACGATGTTCAGCGCCAGCGCCTGATTCAGGTGCTGTTTCAGAATGCGGTCATTCCTGTCGCCAAATACAAACGCGATGATCCAGCCGATCCACGTAATATAACTGATTACTGAAAACAGTTTGATGTTCTTGTTCATTGCAATCCCTTCTTTCCCTTAAATTCGTGACACCTACAGCACCCAAAATCCGCCTGTGCCGACGGTCTTCTTTGCCTTCTTCAGCTTGGACTGCTTCGCCGCCTTGCGCGGTTCCGCCTTCACCCCTTTTGTTGCCTTTGCTTTAGGCGTTTGTTTCGTGATTTTATCCTTGATACTCATTACTACCCTCTTTTCTTTATTCTTCCGTTTCTCGGCTCCACTTACGATCCCATAGAGCGATGATTTCAGCTCTCTTGGACTTGCGCAGCATGTAGATGCCGCAAATACAAAGAAACAGCTCAATCAAACAGATTACCGCTGTAATCCAGTCAGGGAGACCCATTCCCAGTGCATCCAACCTATTGCCTGCGCTGGTAGCCAGTATATCGTGCAGTGAGTGCATGATGATAAGCATCCAAATGTTGCCGGTGCGCAGATAAACCGCTGAAAAGAAAACCCCGAAGAACAGTGTCAACATGATTTGAATAAGTCCGTCCGTGAGTGCCCAATCTTGAACCAAGTTGCCAACATGTATCAGCGAAAACGCCACCGCCGGAATCATAGCCATCGGAATAATTTTTCTTTCATCCCTCCACTGTCTCGCCAGATAGGAAAGACCGATCTCACGAAATGCGACTTCTTCTGCGGTGCCTGCCATAATCGCCTCAAGTATTCCTGACAGTCCCACAAGACCGAACGGGAACCCCTTCGCACAATAGGCGAACATACCGAATAGCAGGATCCAGAATACGAGCATCGGAGGCATCATCAGCTTCCAGGTTTTCATCCAGTCTCCCTGCAGCTGCTTCCACTTGTACTCTGGTGACCAATACCGAAACCACAGAATCAGCACGATTGCGCATCCGATCATCGCTCCGATTCCCAATCCGCTTTCTGTGCTGGCACCCATCGTCTTCTTCAAGAATACCGCAATGCTCATACCGACGGCTCCTTCTATAATAATGAATCCGCCGAACATCACCACGATAACTCCCACGATGGTGTGTTTATTCAGAAAATTATGCTTTCTCTGTTTCCGTTCCTTTCCTGGCTCCTTTGACTGTCTCATTATGCCCTCCATGGTTAGCTCAATCTAGTATTTGCAGCGTAATGCTCTGGGCTTATTATAATCCATGGGCGTGAAGAATGAAAGTCAACTGCCCGAGTCCTTGCACTTTCTCCCTTGTTTTGTTACACTTCTCGTGGCTTGGGAGGCACGACACGCATGCAGGACAGCAAAGGCAACAGCAGCAAAGACGACAAACGCATATATATTCTCAGTGAGGAGCGGCCGGCAAAGGCAATCGTGAGCCTGGGCGTTCCGCTGGTTTTGGGTATGTCCATTATGGTTCTCTACAATCTGGTGGACACCTTTTTTATTGGGCTGCTGCACGACGATTACCAGATGGCGGCGGTCAATCTGGCTTATCCGGTCATGATGATCATGATCGCTATTTCCAATATGGTCGGCGCCGGCGCGTCGTCGCTGATTTCCAGAAGCATGGGCGCCGGGGATTTCGGGAAGGCATCCCACACGCTGACAGCGGGCTTTCTGCTGACGGTGATCAACAGCGCCGTCGTAGCTGCGCTGGGCTTATTGCTTTTGCCTGCCATCGTCGATGGATTGGGGGCCAAAAGCAACACCTTCGGCTTCACGTCCCAGTATGTGATGATCATTCTGATTGGAAGCATCTTCGTCATGGGCAATTACACCTTCGGGCAGCTTTTGCGCAGCGAGGGTTCTGTGAAGTATTCCATAGCGGGGATGATCGTAGGTACGGTGGCGAACATCGTCCTGGATCCTCTGTTCATCTTCGGTCTGGATCTGGAAATCAAAGGCGCCGCCATCGCGACGGTACTCGGCAACGCCATCGGCATGGGCATTTCCGTATGGTACTACGCAGCGAATAAGACGCTGCTGAGGCCGGCGGTGCAGTACATCCGTCCGACTGGCGAGATTCTGAAAGAAATCTTCTGGGTCGGCGTGCCTGCGGCACTAGAGACGTTGCTCACGTCCATCGCTTTTATCGTAAACAACAACCTGGCCGTCGCCTACGGGGAGCTGACCGTTGCGGCCATGGGTATCGCCCAGAAGATCATGTCCCTGGGCAACTATATCTACCAAGGGTTTGCTGCCGGATCCCAGCCAATCATGGGCTACAACTACGGCGCAAAAAATTACCACCGGATGCTGCAGGTACTGAAAGCAGGCGTTCTGGTGGTAAGTGGTATTGAGCTGTTTGTGATGCTGATCTATGGGGTCTTTGCCCCGTTTCTCATCGATATCTTTACGAATTCGCCTGAGGTCATTGCCACAGGGAGCAAAGTCCTCCGGGCAATCATGTGCATTCTGCCATTCGTCGGCGCTGTGTCCATGAGCCGCATGTCGTTCCAGGCGATGGGCAAACCCCAGTACGCTTTCGGCATTACGCTGGTGCGGCAGCTGATTCTGTACATTCCGTTGCTTTTGCTCCTCAATCACGCCTTCGGATTTGATGGCATGATCTGGGCACAGCCGATCACGGAAGTCATCATGATGGCCGCGTCTGTGACGCTGCTGGTACGTGTCATCCGCAAGGAATGGCGTGCGCAGTAGCTAGCCTAGAATCTCCCCGAAGAGCAATCCCCTCTTATTTGGCTGTTTCGGCGTTCCAACGCGGAACGTGTTTCCGCCTGCTGTCGCTTCGATGCAGGCCTGGTTGGCACTGAGATCTCCGGTGAGCGTCATGTACATGGACGCGTCGCTCAAATCCCAGTCGTAGGCCTGTGCAATCAGCCTCTGCATCTCAAGGTAGCCGAGAGTGATGGCCTCGTCGCAGGTCGGCGCATTGGTGTTCACATACCAGGCATCCTCCGTCTCTGTCATGGCCCAGTTTAGCTCGAAGTTCTTCAAAAGGCGCACACGAACGGTGATTTCACCGTCGACTTCCAGTCCCGTTCCGACCACTTCTCCGTCCGCCATGCAGGCGTGAATGTCGCCCATGGCCAAAAGTCCGCCGGGAACACGAACCGGCAGCCACACGGTCACACCCTTTGTGATGATATTGCTGTCCATGTTGCCGCCGCAGTTGGAAGCATGGGCCGAAGGAATGTCCTCGCCGTTCGGCGCTACCCCGATGGTTCCGACCATCGGATCGATTGGAATCTTCACGTCTTTGTAGATAGCCTGGCCGTTCTCGATCTGGAGAATCCTCGTGCGCGGCTCGCTGTTCTTCCAGAGCGGCCCACAGTCCTCGCAGATGATCACGGCGCCGTGGTCCGCCACCTCTACATCCAGAATATCCACAGCCAGTACGTCACCCGGCTCCGCACCGTTGATGTACAAAGGTCCCGTCGTCGGATTGGAATGGCTGTAGTCTGCATGATATGGCACATCGCTGTCTTCGGTCACAAAACCCTCAAAACAGTCCTTGGTAACGAATTTGACTGTTTCACCCGGGTCCGCGTAATCGATCGGCGTGTTGTCTTTTGAGAATTTGTATGTGAATTGAGTCAGTGTTTTCATTTCTTGCTCCTTTTCTTTCTGTCTGTTCCTTATTCCGGTCCCGCCGCTTATGCGACAAAAGCTTTCCAGTTCTTCACGCTGTACAGCGGAATGAGTGGTATCATGATTGGCACGGTCTTGACGTACTTCTGGTAGACCGGATCGTCGCCGTAGTTGCGGTCCTGACGCATTTCCAGCCTCCGCGCACCGCTAAACATAACGTAGGTTATGCCAACCAGTCCCAGAATCGCGATAATCCACTGCAATGCTCCCTGCAGGTACGGAATGCCTGCGATGAACACCCCTGCCCAGAGCAGCAGTTCCCCCAGATAGTTCGGACATCTGACGATACGGTACAGACCTGTGTCCACAAAGCGGGATGGATTCTTTTTTTTCGCTGCATTCTTCTGCATGTCGGCTGCGATTTCCAGCAACACGCCCAAAATCATCATTATCAGACCGATCCATGCGGCTGCCATATCCGGCGCAATCATCGCAGCGCCCTCTTCGATCAGGTTCGCCGTGTTCTCCAACCGGAATGTGAACGGGCTCGTCTGCAGGAAGTACAGAATCGCGCAGGAAACCCAGATGGCGATTTTCACACCAGGTGCGATGCTTTTGCTCCTGTCGTTCTCAGGTTTTAAGATCTTGTTGTAGGCCGCGCTCTTCATCTCGCGGATCATCAGATACCCGCCGAGCCGCACCCCATACACGATGAACAGGATGCAGGCGATCCATGTCACCGGCGTCATGATGCCGTGGTACATGATCAGCAACACGATGCCGATGCCGGCCACCGCGTACCCGTAGCCTACCGAAAAGAAATAGACATATCTCCAGAATCCCACTGCGCAGAGCAGCAGGCTCACTGCCAGTATTACGATGTAAGTCATGAATTGTCTCCCTTGTTGTCTTCCTTTGTTATTTCCCTTCTATTTTTTCAATTCTTTCCGCTTCCCGGTGACTTCTTCCACGGTCAGCTTGTACACGACGGTGCGCGGCAGCGCCGCATGATCATAATGGGCGACTTCCCCGCCGTGATAGTGGCGCATCAGCTGGTCCAGTACGGCAACCTTCTCATCATCTTCCAGAATCGTGATGTGTCCGCGGCCGATAACGCTCTCATAGGCAAATGTGCAGTAACCTCTGTCCTCGAAATACTGGAGCTGATGCCCGCAATCCATCTCAAAAGAAGCCCTGTTGTCTTTGCGGATAAGGTCTAATTTATAGCCTTCTGTTGCGCTGTGAAAGAAAAGCTCAATCACACCATCCTCGTATGTCATACCGAAGTTCAGCGGCAGGATGTATGGAAATCCATCGTCGTTAAGGGCGAGCCTGCAGACGTCGCACTTTTCCATGACGGTGACGATATCTTGAAAATCTTTGATTTCTCGTTCGCTTTTTCTCATGCCTACACCTCCACTGAATATATTACTACACAAACACCATCTGCAAAAGCAGCATATACACGGCGGTCCCAAGTACGACGCTCACGATGGTGTTGCGTTTCCACAAGTAGGACGCGACGACGACTGCCATGGCGATGAGTTCCGGAATGCCGTGGGTGCCTCCGAGGATCGAAACATCCCGCAGGCAGTACACGATCAAAAGCCCCATAGCGGTGTAAGGGATCACCTTACCCAGGTAGAGGATGAAGTCAGGCACCTTAGCGCTGCGACCGAAGATGATGACCGGCACGATACGCGTGGCGAAGGTGGCCGCTCCCATGACGAGCAGGATGATCAAAGCATGTCCGTAATCAGGCATCCCCATCACCTCCCGTTTCAAGTTGATCCGCCGTTTGATTAACCGCCGCTGTCGGTTCTGACGCATCGATCCGCTTCCGCATCACCGTCATAGTCAGGACGATGATAATCATAGCCGGAATCAGAAAGATGTCCGGTCCGAAGATCAGCCTGCACAAAAGCGTGGCGAAGAGCCCCGTCAGCGCCGGAATGTGATTTTTGGTATCGATCCACTGCTGGAGGAAGACCGTCGTAAACAGCGCCGTCATGGCGAAGTCGATGCCCGTGGAATTGAAGCTGAGCAGCGTTCCGACGCATCCGCCGAGGACACAGCCGAGCAGCCAGGACAGCTGGTCAAACAAGGTGACCAACAGCCGGTAGCCGCTGATGTTGACCCCTTCCGGCACGTTGTCTTTGCTCAGCATGGCGTAGGTTTCGTCGCACAAAGCATAAAAAAGATACCACTTCCGGGCGCCTTCCCTGCTGTAGCGTCCAATCATGGATATGCTGAAGAAGATGTGTCTGGCTGAGACCATCAATGCGGTCAGTCCGGACATCAAGACAGAGCCGGTGCTCATCAACGCGATGCTGACAAACTGGACCGTACCGCTAAAAATAATGATCCCCGATGCGAGAGACCAGAGCGGTCCGAATCCATGCTTTTGCATGAGGAGTCCGAAGCCAATCCCGAGCACGATGAAGGTCACCATGATCGGAGAAGAAGTCTTAAGCGCCGAGGATATTTCTTTCTTTGTGATTTTTAATTTCATAGATTGTTCGCGGACCAGCCGCAAAAGCTACCGCTTCAAAACGCTCACGGAAACCGGAAATTCGAAGTACGTGTCCGGATACGGCTCATCCTTCAGGGTAAAGTGCCACCACTCGCAGTCAATGGGCTCGAATCCATTGCGCAGCATGCTGCTCCGCAAAATCATGCGGTTGGCGTACTGCTCCTCCGTGATGGTGTGGCAGTCAGGATGCGAAACCTCGCTGAACAGATCGAAGGGACTGCCCATGTCGAGTTCCTTGCCGGTAGCCATATCGAGCAAAGTCAAGTCAACCGTACTGCCGCGGCTGTGGCTGGACTTGCTGGCAACGTAGCCTTTGGAAAAGAGCTCCTGTTTCTGGAGCTCCGGGTAGAAATACGGTTTCATGCGGATGTCCGTGTCTTCGATACCCCAAAGAACGAAATGCTTGACTGCACAGAGCGGACGGTAGGCGTCAAAAATCTTGAGTCGGTAGCCCTGCACGTTCATCTCATTGGCAACAGCCTTGAGCGCCCGCGCCGCTTCCACAGTAATCAGTGCCACCGGTTCCTCATAACCGTCGATCTTATCACCTACAAAATTGTATGTCGAAAAGTACCGGATCTCCTGGACCACTCCCGGAACATAGTCCGATAGAAGTACGAATCCAGAAGAATCCGTTGCAAGCTGTTTCATATTACTGTCCTACTAATCTCCGTTTTCCAGATTGATCATTTCCAGGTAGTCGATGACAACAACGCAATCTGACTGCACATTCTGCAATACCTTCACCATTTCTTTCTCAGGAATCGCAATGCAACCGGCCGTATACGGATTGTATCCGAGACAGTGCAGGAAAATTGCGGAGCCTTTGCCAGGCGTGCAGTCTTCATTCCAGCTGATGTTCAGACAGTACTGATAGTGAGGAACATAATCAATGAGGTGCTCGCTGACACTCTTATTCAGGTCCGGATAGTCTTTGATGCTGATCATCTCGTTGTAGCGGAATCCTTCCCGCTGATCGCCTGACCAGTAATCATCCTTTGTGACCTGATAGTATCCTGCTGCACAGCCCGGATCTTCCGCAATACCAAAGGCCTGAGTAAACCGGTATGTTCCAATCGGCGTTCTTCCGTCACCTTCTTTGGTCTTGCCCAAACCGTTTCTGCCGATGTACCCAGTTGTCTCTAAGATCTGCTTCCAATTTCCTTCTGCATCCTTCTGGTGCATGGAAACATTTGCAACCGTGCCGCCAGTGACGGCTACGACGAAGAGCTGGGTGACATTCACCGCCTCTTCTGACTCCACTGCCGCCTCTGCTTCCTTCGCTGCTGCAAGTTCAATGACCCATTCCGGAGAGTTCTCTGCCGTCGCAATGTCGAAAGCTGGTTCTGTTTCTTCCACTGCTGCTGTCTCTTCCGTCGTCACTTCAGACTCCTGCGGTTCTTCCAGAGCATACGAAATCCCGCCGCCTGTCATAACGCAAAGGCAAGCCACCAACATCGGTATGAAAATGAATTTTCTAAACAATAGTCGCTTCATCTCATTCCCACTTCCTTTACAGTTCCGGTTTTTCTTTTACAGTTCCCATTCTTCCCACTGTTCAGGGCTGATTACCTTCAGTGAATCAATCAGAACAACGCAGTCAGGCTGCACGTTCTGCATGACCTTGATCATCTGATTCTTTGGAATTGCGACGCATCCGCCTGTGTACGGTTTGGCTGGTCCGAGGCAATGCAGGAAGATGGCGGAACCTGCACCCGGCGTACCCTCTTCATTCCAGCTGATGTTCAGGCAGTACTGATATTGATTGACGTACTCGACGATATGCTCACTATCCTCTGTGTTCAGGTCAGGATAGTCTTTGATGCTGACCATCTCGTTGTAATGGTAGCCTTCCCTTTGGTCGCCGGACCAGTAATCGTCTTCTGTCACCTGTTGATATTCGATCGCGCAACCTGGGTCATCTGCAATACCAAATGCGGCATTGAAATGGAATACTCCGATTGGCGTCATGGCATCGCCTTCCTTGGTTTTGCCCAGTCCGTATTTGCCGATGTATCCAGGTGTTGTCATAACCTGCTTCCAGTTTCCATCTTCATCCTTTTGATGCATGGACACATAAGCTGTCGTCGGTCCGATGCCCGCTACGATAAACAGCTGGTTGGCATCCTTTGCTTCGTCGAGACTGCTGACCCACTCCGGTGAATCTTCTGCTGTCGCCATATCAAATTCTGCATCCATAGGATCTGCTACAACAGCAGCGCTTTCTGTATCCTGTGCCGCCTCTTCTTCCGCCGAGCCTGATGCACCGCAGCCTGCTGTGAAGCAAAGGCATGCAAAGAGCATCAGCCCTAAAGTGATTCTTTTGAATAAACTTGTTTTCATTACTGATCCTCCTTGAAAGCCAATTAGTTATATATACTAATAATACCATATATTGTACCTTTGAGCATAGATAAAACTATAAATTCCTTCATATTGACCGCCTAAGAGGCCGAGCCGTATAATAGCACCGTACCATACTTTCAGATATTTCGGGCAATACAGATATGAAACAGCGTTTTGCGCAGTTCATCGTTGCGCACAGCAAGACAATCTTAATCATATTCATCATCCTGGCTTTGGGATGCGGCGCACTGATTCCTTTCGTGAATGTCAACAAAGATATGACCATGTATCTGCCGAAGGACTCTGCCATGCGCCACGGTCTGGACCTGATGAAAACCGAGTTCGGCGATGAGAATTCCAGCGACCTTGAAGTCATGTTTGATGACCTTAAGACGAACGCGCAGAAACAGGATGTACTCCAAAAGCTGGAAGCCATGAAGTACGCGGACTCGGTGGATTATGATGCCGTCGATGAGGACGAGGATCACTTCTACAACAAAGGCAAGTACACCCGCTTCATCATCAACTGCGAGTACGACCAGTACTCCAAGGAAGCATCGGCACTGTGGAACGACGTCATGGAAACCTATGTCAATGGGCCGGACGTTGACGAAGACCGCAACGTGGTGCTCGGCGGCACGATCAATTCCGCCAATAAGAACGAGCTCCCTCTCTGGATTCTCGTGATCGCAGTCTCTCTTGTTGTGGTTATTCTGCTGATCATGGCAAGCTCCTGGATCGAGCCCCTTGCGTTCATGATCACCATTGGGATCGCTGTGCTCATCAACATGGGCACCTACGTATTCTTCCCAAGTATTTCGAAGACGACCTTCGGAATTGTCGCCATTCTCCAGCTGGGTCTCAGCATGGACTATTCCATCATGCTTCTGAACCGCTACCGTCAGGAACGGCGGTTAACTGATGAAAAGCATGCAGCCATGCGGGAAGCCCTTTCCCGTTCCTTCGGCGCAATTACCGGCAGCTCCCTTACGACATTCGCGGGACTGCTGGCTCTGGTGTTCATGAGCTTTACCATCGGCGCGGACATCGGTCTGTCTCTGGCAAAAGGCGTCATCATCAGCATGCTCTGCATCTTCACCGCATTGCCTGCACTCATTCTGGGCTTCGACGATCTGATGCTCCGCACGGTCAAGCGCACGCCGCCGTTCGATCTGCCGCGGCTTTCCCGGTTCCAGCATAAGTTGCGCATTCCGCTCACGATTCTGTTCGCCGCGATGCTGATTGGCTCCTTTGGTCTGAGAAACGGCGTGGACTTCTCCTACGCCCAGAGCTGGCTGACGCAGATCGACAAGGTCTTCGGACATACCAATACCATCGTCATGGTCTACGATGAAGAAGACGGCGAAAAAGCCGGAGAGCTGGCAGACTCCCTCGAAGATGATTCGAAAGTCCGCAGCGCAGTCTGCTACGAGAGCACTCTCGGCAAACAGCGGCTCGTGGCTGATATGCACGACTTCATCGACGATTTGCGGGACGAAAGCAATAGCAGCAGCGACAGCAAAGGCGGCACAGACTCCTCCAGCGACATGGACCTGAGCAACGCTATGCTGAAGATGATTTACTATGATTACCATATGGGCGATCCGGACTTCACTTTGACGATTCCGGAGTTCGTTGCGTTCCTGCGTGGCGACGTGTTCAACGACCCGGATTTCGCCGACAGCATCGACCAGGAGACGAAGGACCAAATCAACGACATGGTCAAGTTCACAGACCGCAGCGCCCTCACCACGAAAAAAACAGCCGCCGGCCTGGCGGATTTCTTCGGTATGAAGAAGTCACAGGCTGCGCAGCTTTTGCTTTATTACCAGATCAAAAACGGCAAGTCCGGCGAATCGATGACCCTGCCGAATTTCGTCGACTTCCTCATCAACGATGTAGCGACGGATTCCGAATACGGCAAGATGATCAGCAAATCCCAGCTGAACCAGCTCAAACAGTTGCAGCCTTTCACTGACAAAAGCGCCATGACTGCCCCGCTGCCGTACGCCCAGACGGCGCAGATTCTCGGCATAGACGAGACCCAGATGCGCCTGATCTACGTCAATCACTATGCAAAGGCGGGTGTATCCTCTCAGCGTTCCATTTCAGATCTCGCCGCTCTTTTCAGCGACATGGCGGCTGACCCTGCCCTCGCCGACCAGTTTGGCGGTCAGGAAACGGCGCAGCTCATCGGAGGCCTGAATCAGATTGGGCAGATGGATCCGTCCTCTTATGATGTCAACGGAATGGCGCAGGCCCTGGAGGGATACGGTATGCCCCTTGACGCAGGCAGTATTGCCTTTGCCTATGCTTATGGGGATCTGTCCGCCGATCCGTCGGCCCACACGATTTCCGTACAGGATCTCATCTCTTACATACTGAACGATACGGACACCAGCAGTTCCTTGTCTTCAGAGCAGAAAAAGCAGCTCAGCACGTTGAAGCAGATTATTGATGCGTCCGTCTCCGGCAAGAAACTCTCCGCAAAAACGATGGGTTCCATTCTCGGAATGAAATCCTCCGATGTGAACAAGATCTACCTGCTGCACCAGTACAAAAGCGGCAGGACCGGTTCCTGGAAGCTGACGCCGCAACAGTTTATCAACTTCCTCGTGGACAAAGTGCTTTCGGACAAGTCCATGAAATCCAGAATCGGCGGCAATGCCTCGGATCTGAAGCTCGCGAAAAAGCTCATCAACAGCGTGGTTGCCGGTAAGGAATTCACCCACTCTGCGCTGGCTGACTTCTTCGATGATTACAGCAATACTTCGAGCGGGTCTTCCAACTTTGATCCTGACGACATTTCCCTGCTCTACACGCTCTACGGTTCCCGTCATTTCTATGATGATACGTGGACCATGGATATCATGCAGCTGGTGACCCATCTGGATGAGAATATGATCAGCAGACCTGCCTTTGCGAAGAATATGGACGCGGAGGATATCGAAGACGTGCATGAAATGCGCGGTGATATGGATGAAGCTGCGGAGCTTTTGCATGGAAAACATTACGGGCGCATGATGATCACCGCAGTGATGGAAGAAGACTCCGACGAGACGCGGGCCTTCATGGACGATCTGACCGGCTGGACGGGCAGCCATTTCGACAACGATATGTACCTGATTGGCAACACCCCGATGGCCTATGAGATGTCCAAGACCTTCCACCATGAATTGAACAAGATCACGCTGATCACGGCGCTGTTCATCCTGTTCATCGTGCTGCTCACCTTCCGGCGTCTGGCAACGTCTATCATTCTCGTGCTGCTGATCCAGTGCGCCGTCTTCCTGACAATGGCTGTCCTGAACTTGCTGCATGTGGATATGCAGTACATGGCGCTTCTGGTCGTGCAGAGCATCATGATGGGCGCGACCATCGACTACGCCATCATCTACACCACCTATTATGTCGAAAACCGGACCCTGCTGAGCCCGCTTGAAGCGATTCGTGCTGCCTACAAGGGCTCCCTGCAGACGATCCTGACTTCTGCCACGATCCTGACCGCGGCAGTCGGCGTGCTCAGTTTCGCCTTCTACGACCCTTCGATCCGGCAGATCTGCCGCATCCTGGCGATCGGCTGCCTGATAGCGACCATTCTCGTCATCTTCGTACTGCCGGCCATCCTGGCGTGTCTGGACTGGTTCGTCGCAAAACGCAAAGCATAAAAAGAAGGACCTCGTGAGAGGTCCTTTTGTGACTACGTTTGATGACAGCATGCTCTATTTCTTCTGGAAATCACTCAGCGAGTAGTGTATCCTGTCTGCGGAGATCATATCCGTGTCGAAGAACAGGGACAGGCGCAGTTTGCCTGCGATTTCCTTCAGCAGACGGCATCCTGCGATGCTGTTCCCCTTCGGGTCGAGGGACGGTCCAAATACGCCGATGCCGGCGCGCTTATCGGATACGGCCAGCAATCCCCCGCCGACGCCCGACTTGGTCGGAATGCCGACTTCGACCGCGTAAGTTCCGGATCCATCATACATGCCGCATGTGAGCATGAGAGTCTTGACGATTCGAACGGTTTCGCTGGACAGATAACGTTTGCCGGAGATGTTCCCGACGCCGTCATTGGCCAGGCGGTTTGCAAAGTTGGCCAGAGACTCAGCGGTCACATCCAGTGAGCACATCTTCGTGTAGAAACGAAGCGCATCTTCAACATCTGACTGGATGATGTTTTTGCTTTCGAGCAGGTACGCGATGGCGCGGTTTCTGGAACAGGTGCCCATCTCTGATTCATAGACATCCTTGTTCATGACGATGTCTTTGTCGTCGCAGAGTTCCTTCGCAAAACGCAGCATGTCATGGAATGAAACTTCCTCGATCAGCATGCCGGCCACTGCGATAGCACCTGAATTGATCAGCGGATTGTACGGCTTGTTAGAGTTCAGGTCCAGCTCAACCAGAGAGTTGAATGCTTCGCCCGATGGCTCTGCCGAGACCTTCTCAAAGAGTTTCTCCGCACCGAAGAGCTCCAGCGCAACGCAAAGCGAAATGATCTTGGAGATGGACTGCACTGTGAATCGTTTGTCGCAGTCACCGAGCAGGATCTTGTCCCCCGCCAGCGGATAGATGCAGATGCCAAGCTGGTTCGGATCTGCCTTCCCAAGCTCTGGAATGTAATCTGCTACTGTGCCCTTCGGGATCTCCTGACGGGCGATATCCATGGCCTCCTCGATGATCTTTACCGCTTCATCATGGGTCATGAGTTCATAATCCACATGTAATGTGTTCGGCATTTCTAACCTCCTAACATAAAGGCAGCGCACTGCCCATCAGTGAAAGACGACCCTCTTCACCTTATCAAAGAATGTTCCGTCCTCCAGACTCTCCTTGATTTCTTCCTTGATGCTGAACTTCTGTCCTGTCCGGTCTTCGTAGATTTCTTCAAAGGTTCTACCCTGGTCGTATGGATCCAGATCTACATTACCTGCGCTTTCCCGGAAAGAATGATCCTCCGGCAGGTACTTATACGCCAAATTGTGCTGCTCCCATTCATAAGCCATATCCTCCGCCGTACGGTAGGACACCATATCCTTGCCGTGCACCGGGTGGACATCGATGAGTGCCTGGCAGATGATTTCCATATCATCCTTGTCCGTGATTCTGTAAGAATCGTAAATCGTCCAGCAATCGTACTGATACAAAGCTCTGAACTCCTGTCCATTGTATGTGAAGGCATAGTTCCTCCCGGCGCCATCCACATCGTGCAGATTGATATCCTCCGCGGATGAAAGAACCGAGCCGCTTGTGCTCTCCTGTTCTTCCTCCGCCACGCCGGTCTGGTGATCGTTGACCAGATTCACGATGAAGTCCGGAAAGCCGTGCAGGAACACATACCCGCACGCCAGTACGATTAAAATCAGTATAATCAGTTTTTTCATTCTACCCTACCCCTGTTACAAAAGTGTATAATCTCTTTCAAAAAGCTCTTCGCTGATCGCCTCATGCAAAACCTCCGCAGGCACTTTTTCAATCAGCTTTTCTCCTATAAATTTCTTGTTTTTGTTCGTGTATTTCGGCATGCCGTTCTTCGCCTGGATGTGCGCCAGCTCGGACTTCCAAAGCAGACTGAGTTTCTGCTTCAGCTTCGCCTTCGGATTCGGATGGGCTTCCCGCACGCGGTAAAAGTCCACCCTGCCTTTGATCAGTTCCACCGTAATAATACCCCAGTACTCCGGCACATGCTTCGCCACATGCATGGCGTGTTTTGAACCTGCCACGATGTAGTTCTCGTCGTAGTATTTGTCGTAGTACTTCACCTGATCCGCGAGTCGTACATAGGTGTCGGCGTCGCTCTTGATTTCAATGCCGCAGAGCTTGTCAGGCAAAACCATCACAACGTCGGCGCGGGCTTTGCCCGTCACCTTCTCCTCGATGAATCTGACTTTGCCATACCGCTCCTCCAGATAGAGGAACAGCGGCTCTCTGATGTCCGCATCTTTCAGGACGATCGGCGCGGTGTCTTTAGCTGTTGCCGTTGCTTTTGCTCCTGTCATAGCAGTCTGACTCCGTCCTGCCCTTCCATGATTTTCACGAAGCATTTCCGGCTGCGTGGTCCGTCAAACTCGCAGAAGTAAATGCCCTGCCATGTGCCGAGCAAAAGCCTCCCATCCTCGATGATGATCTGTTCGGAGAATCCGATCATGCTGGATTTCAGGTGTGCCGCCGAGTTGCCTTCCATGTGATGATATCCGTCTTCCCACGGCACGATTTTGCCCAGCTCCATGGTGAAGTCTCTGACCACATCCGGGTCCGCGTTCTCATTGATCGTCACCGCAGCTGCCGTATGCGGAATGAACACGGTGCAGATACCGTCCCGCACACCGCTTTCTGTGACAGCCCGCTGCACCTGGTGGGTGATGTCCAGCATCTGTGTATGTTTTGATGTCTTTATTTCGAACTTGATTGTCTTCATGTGATTTCTCTGTTCCTCTGTTGTCTGTTTTCGATCCTGTTACAGCTCCTTGATCAAAAAACTGTCCATCGTCTCATGCACTGCATAAGGCGGCCGGTCAATCAGCGTATACCCTTCTTTCTCGTACAGTTTCAGCGCTGCCTGCAGATTGGAGTGGGTCTCAATATAGATTTTGCCGTAGCCCAGTCTCTTTGCCTCTTCTTCAACCATTTTGACCAGTCTGGTGGCGATGCCGTGTCCATGGCAGTCCTCTGCTACATAGAGTTTCTGCAGCTCCGCGCAGTCTTCCAGTCCTTCAAAGACATCCACGCCGCATCCGCCGACGACTCTGCCTTCCGGATTGACCGCCACGAAGTAGTTCCGCTTCTCTGGCATAGCCATATAGTACCCGCAAAGATCATCCAGATTCGGGTCGAAGTATGCCGTGCCCGGAATAGCCAGACCGTTGCTCTTCAGTCCGTTTTGGACCAGAAACTTCAGCGTCGGATTGTCTGACGGTTGCACCTGCCTGTAGGTGATTTCCTCTTTGCCTGCATCTTCCTCCAGCGTGAACTCCCACGCGCAGCAGCCTTCCCGCTCGCTCTCCGTGATGTCCGGGTAGCAGCTGATGCATTTGCATGAGATTCTATCGTCGATGACCTTCGCAAAATCCGCGTATTCTATTTCTCCGATAGCTTTGCAAGGATGCCACTCCATGCCTTTGCGGCTGCGCGCCCGCTGCACTCTGCAGTTGAGCGTTCTGTAGATCATCCTGTTGCCATCCTGAATGTATTCCTCATCGTTGAGGTTGGCGTAGAGGCGGAACCGCATGGCCTTCTCCAGACCCTCAAGTCCTGCTCTATCTGGCAGTTTCAGAAACTCCTTGACCCGCTTCGCCTCAATCACGGTGAAGGACCGCCAGATTTCCTTGTCGCAGTCCATGGCGCCGTCCATTCCCTGCCGTTTCTCAACTGCCTGGAACCAAAGCCCGTCGCACGCGAGCCAGTCCTTCGAATATATTTCCGCCAGCTCAATGAGCTGTTCCTTGCTGAGTTTTTTCAGTTCTTCGTTCATCGGTCATTCTCCTGCTTATTGTCCTTATCTTATAGTGTATCACGATATTGCAAGTACGCTCAATGGCAAAGAATTGGCCTGCTTTCGTCAATCATATCATCCTCTCCAGCTGGCAATGTGATGAACAGATGAAAAACAGAGACCCCGAGGAGTCTCTGTGCGATTCCGACAGACTAGCTATCGGATACATATTTCCATGCCTTATTTCTGATATACGAGCTTGCCTTTGAAGAAGGTCATCTCCGGCTGGATGAAGTGGATTTCATCGGCCGGTGTCGTTTCAAGGTCGCAGCCGAGCACAACGAGCTCGGCCGATTTTCCGGGTTCGATGCTGCCGGTAATATCTTCCATGAAGTTCTGGTAAGCGCCTTCGTAGGTATAGCTGCGAATCACGTCTTCCAATCCAACGCATTCTTTGGTCGGATCATCGAGTGGTCCCAGCGGTACGCCTTTGAACTGCGGTGCATAGAGCGCTGCGCCTTCGTAGATGCACCTTGTGATTGCTGTTTCAATTCCTTCAAATGGGTTCATGGAAGGAATGACCGGGAAATCGGTTCCGCATGCAACATGGCATCCCGCTTCCAAAAGGCTCTTATATGGATAGAACTCCATAGCCCGCTTCTTGCCGAACATGACTTCGGAATTGCCCGTGGAATCCAGATCGTAGACCATCCATCGCGGCTGGACGTTGCAGATAATGCCGTTTTCTCCCATGATTCTTTTGTCGTCATCCTGCACCAGCATCAGGTGCGCGATCACGTTCCGCCGATGGAAGCCAGTCTTATTCTGCGCATAGGCCAACCCTCTTGCCGCCTGCCTGGTGACTCTGTCTCCGCAGGCGTGGATGTGGATCTGCAGACCCGTTTCCATTGCCTTTGCAAGTCCTTCGTTGACTTCCTCATCCGTGTAGAAGCACTCACCGCAGTATCCCTCTGGGAATCCGTTGGATTCGATGGCTTCCTGCTCATACGGTTCAATCGTCGCGAATTCGCCGTCGAAGAACAGCTTGATGGTCTCAATGCCGAACAGATCATCCACGTTGTCGGTGCCTTTGCGCCCATCGATCTCGGCGACACGGGCTGTGTCATTGATGTTGTCCAGCAAGTAGACGCCGCGTACTCTGAGTTTCAACTTTCCTTCGGCCGCAAGCTGTTTCATGGCCTCAATATAGTTCTCTGTGCTCATGCAGTCGTTGACGAAAGTTACGCCTGACGGCAACGCGATTTCATCCTGAAAACGCAGGAAAGATGTCTTGTATTCCTCGACGGTGTAGTCGTATCTCGGCATGTTATCGATAATGAGAGCCTTGCTCTCCATCTCGAGAAATGTCCCGTCGGGATAGCCGTTCTCGTCTCTGGTGAAAGATCCGTTGATTGGATCCGGTGTGGACGCATCGAGACCTGCCAGCTCGATTGCTTTTGTATTCGTCCAAAGAGCATGCTGACAGTAGGATTCCATGATCACTGGTTTGTCCGAGCAGATCCGATCCAGATCCTTTCGCGAAGGCCACCGGGTGTTTTTGTAACCTCCTGTGAAGTAGGCGCGGTCCCATCCAGTTCCGCGGTAGACTGCCTGCTCCGGATGCTCCGCGATGAAATGCTCCATTTCAGCCACGTATTTGTTGATGGCGTCATCTGAGGATTCCTCTTGTGTGCAGGAAACCTCGAACAGACTGCAGTTGCCGAACACACTTGCAGCCAGAGCAGAATGAAGATGTCCGTCTATAAACCCAGGCAGAATGGTCCCGCCTTTGCAGTCGACGATCTCCGTCCCCTCACCTGCGTACTGCTGTATCGATTCATTGTCTCCTATAGCAAGTATGAGGCCGTCCGCAACTGCGACAGCCTCTCCTTCTGCTCTCGTTCCATCTGCGGAAATCGAGAGTATTATTCCATTGATCAGTATTGTATCTGCCTTTACCATGCGATTTTCGTTTACCATGCGAATCTGCCTTCTTCCACTGTCAGTCTGCCATCCGTTACGATGCACCGGATGTTCTCCGTATTGCAAAGCACTTCCGCATCTCTTGTCGGGTCATCCTTCAAAATCAGGAGATCTGCAAGTTTGCCTGTTTCGATGCTGCCGATATCCCGCTGCATGCCGCAAGCTTCCGCTGCAGTATACGTTGCCGCACGGATGGCCTGTTTGACTGTCATACCGTGCTTTACAAGTTCTGCAAATTCAACCAGACTCTGTTCTCCGTATTCGCAGGATGGCTCGTAAACCGTATCGGAGCCGAGTGCGATCTTCACGCCTTTCTTCAGAGCCAGCTTGAAGCTGTCGATGACCTGCTTCATATACGCTTCCTGCTCTGCGCGCGGAATCGGATGATAGTAGTCGCGGTACAGAAATGCGTCCGGACGGATGAGTCTGCTCTCATCGATATCGCCAATCGGAAGAAGATCATACCAGTTCGCCAGCAGGAACAGTGTTGGCACGAGAATAATATCCCGCTCCACCATCAAATCGCAAAGCTCAGGAGTCAGTTCTTCTCCATGCTCAATGGTATCCACGCCGGCTTCTATCGCCATGCGGATGGTTTCTTCCGTCTCGCAGTGGGCGCAGACCATTGTGCCTTTGATCATGTGGGCTTCTTTGCAGATGATGTTCATCTCTTCCTGGGAATAATGCGTATCGGTGATCCGGTCCGTTCCCCAGTTGCCGCCGCCGGTTGCCCAGAATTTGATCTGATCGGCGCCTTCGCGTAGCACCTGACGAACCGCTCTGCGGCATTCATCTTCCCCATCGGCGATGATCGCCCAGAAGTGATTCTGTTTCACAAAGTCCAGCGGAAACTGTGGACTGTCGCAGTGCCCGCCTGCTCTCGCCAAACCCGGGCCGCAGGCGATGACCTTCGGTCCCGGAAGCGTATTGTCAAAGAAGATGCGCTTCATGTAAAGGCTGTTCCAGGAGATGTCGCGAACGGTCGTAAACCCTGCTTTCAGCATCTTCTGCGCTTCGTAGATGGAACGCATGGCGCGGACTTCCTTCGGCTCACAGAGAATTTCTGTATCTCCCCACTCCCCAATGCCGCGCCCGCCGGCCATATGAATATGAGCATCGATGAGCCCCGGCATGACGTAGTGTCCGGCAAGATCGATTTCCTGCCGTCCGTCCGCCTTGTATTCATCCATGCTGCCGATCTGCTCGATGTTTCTGCCTTTGACCCGCAGGAACATGTTGCTCTGCGGGTCATTGTCAATGCCATCTATGATCGTGATATTTGTTAACACATAGTTTTCTTCAAAAAACATATTATCGCCTCGCTTACAGGCAGTGTTTGAATCCGCTCTCGTCTACTGGTCTTCCTGCCTTCTTATCTTCAATCGCCTGAAGTATCAGGTTGTACTCCTTCGGATTGACCGGATATCTGGACATGAGGAGAATTGCGATGACTGCACTTGCTGCAGGAAGCAGCGTGCAAAGACCGAGAATGCCTGTTTCTGCAGAATGTGTCTGCACCTCTGCCATAGCGTCATATCCGACTGCAGTCAGCATTGCGCCAACTGTATAAGTACCGATGGCGGAACCGAACTTCTGTGCGAAGGATACAATCGCACACATGGATCCTTCACGTCTCTTGCCGTTTACGTAGTCGTCGATTTCAACGCAGTCATATGCAAAGGCAAGATAGGTCGTCCAGTACAGCGTGCTTCCGAACTGGAATATCGTTACGTATATGATGGAATCCGCGAAGCTGTCAATTCTGATGATGAAGAAGAGAATCGTCAGTATAACAGTAACAGCCTGACCAAGAATGAATGCTTTTTTCTTGCCCAGTTTCGCCGCGAGTACGCTTCCAACCGGTACCATCGCTGTATATGCAATAGCATAGATAACCCAGAACAGCGCCTGCTGCGTATCATCCATAGCGCAGTTGTAGATCAGCAGATATACAAGCGCTACGCCGGAAGCGATCTGTCCGATAAAGAAGAAGAATGTCGCAATGCAAAGCTGTCTGTAGGACTTGATGTGGAACGTCTCCTTCAGAGTCTGAATGATGCTTTCCCTGTTTTCTGGTCTTGCTGTCTCTTCCAGATCTGCCAAAGGTGTTTCTGTACCCTTTGTGGCTGCCCAGCTGATGACGCCGAAGATCAGTGCAATCGCTCCGAATACAGCACCTGAGATACCCCAGGATGCGCTGTCGGACAGACCATGTTCTGCGCCCCATCCTGCGACTACCGTAGGTCCTGACGTGCACAGCAGCATGAACAGTCCGCCGAAGATCATGTTCGACATTCTGATCCAGATTCTGCCGTTATAGTCTGTTGTGATCTCACCGCCGAGGCCCATGTACGGAATAACGTAGGTCGTGTACAGAGTCCAGAACAGTGCTGCAATAATGACGTAGTAGATTGTCGCGATAACTGTTCCAGGGAAATGGAATGGTGCGAACAGCAGGAAGATGACGATTGCCAGCGGAACGATACTCTTGATCATCCACGGTCTTCTTCTGCCTTCCGGATTCTTCGTATGGTCGGAGAGGAATCCTACGATTGGGTCGGTGATGCCGTCCCAGCATACCGCAATCAGCGATACAGCGCCTGCAACAATCGGAGGAAGTCCGACTGTATCAGTCAGAAAGTAAACGAAGAACGTATAGAACATGCAATACGGGATCGTATCTCCCGCCTGTCCAACGCCATAAGCGATATACTTCCCGACACCTGGTTTCTTGGTATCCATAATGTGCTCCTTTCGAGATAATACATATATTATTTCTGACTTTATCTTAGTACTGTGCAAAATTCATAACAACTGACTTTTTCCACATGTTTTTGTCGTAATTAACGAATATTTGTCATATAATAGAACGTGTAAAAGCAGGATATTTAGAGTTGCAAAAGCAGGAAGCTCCGATATGCAGAAGCAGGAGATACAGGAGGCGCGGCAACTATGAGAAAGATACACAAGATACTGGATTTAATGCATGAGGAAATCAAATATGAGAATGACAGCCCTCTCGCAATCGAACTCTGCCGGATCACCCATTCCCCGGTGCATTGTCATGATGCTTCTTTGGAAATGGCGCTTTGCCTGAAGGGCGAAGTGAACATCTGCTGCAACCACGAATGGCTGACACTCTCTGAAGGAGAAATCTACACCATCGTCGCTCGGGACATCCACTGTTTCTGGTCGGATACGGACAACATTGTGGCCTTCATCCACATCGATACAAGCAGTAGCCACCTCACTGTCAGCGGTCTTGAGAATTCTTATATTGCCTGCGAGGATATCTCCTGCCAATCATTTCAAACGGAACCACTCCGCCAGGTCAAAGCCATGCTTCTGGCGCTCATTTACAAACAATACTTCGGCACCCTCGACAGCGAAACTACAATCAGTGCCACCAACAAAATTGCGCGCATTCTGCTCGACTACTTTAACTGGTTTAACCTGAGAGATAATTACCCAAGCAGCAAACCGGAACTCTATGAACGCATGCTTCAGGTCATCGACTACTGTGAATCCCACTACATGGAGAAACTGACCATCTCCAGTCTGGCCAAGTCCGTCCATATCAGCGAGAACTACTTCTCGCAGTTCTTCAAACACTGTCCATACGGAAGCTTCAGCCTGTTGCTCGGATACGTCCGCTGCTTTTATAGTCAGGAAATGCTGCTCACCACCGAAATGCCTGTCATCGACATCGCCCAGCGCTGCGGTTTCTCCGATGTGAAATACATGTACAAAAGCTTCCGCTACTGGTGGAAGATGACCCCGAAAGAATACCGCCAGTGGTTCTCCGAGTACGTCAAAACTCCTGACCGAATCGCCTATTTAAACGAAAAAACGGCGCAGAACTTCATCCAGTCCTACGCCGCCAGCGTATTTTCTGATTTGTTGATCTAGCACTCGATCGCCGTCCGGTCTCTTTTTGCTGCCGTCGGCTCACTCTTCGATTGCCGCCATGAACAGACTGTAGTAGTCGTCTTCGTTCTCCAGCATCGGGGAGTTTTCGCCGCCGCCATTGGTCGCCCTGCGCATCCCGGCGTAGGCCTCTTCCCCGGCGTACACCAGATCCATCTCGTAGATTTCAAACCCCTTCTCCCGGGCAAGCCTGCAAAAAGCTGACAGCGGCTCTTCTGCTGTCTTTGTATTCCTAATCTCCTCGCGGAGCGACTTGTCCTTCAGCGCCGCTTCCTGGAAGCGCTCCAGTTCATCCAATACGTTCATACCTACTCCTGATTCCTGTACATCTCGTTGATCTTCGCCTGCGCATACTCCGTCTGATGCTTTTGCATGATCCGGTCCCGGTCGCTCAGGATGGCCAGCATCTCATCTGCCACCTCTTCCAAAGGCAGCACATCGCTCTTCGCCAGATACCCCATCATTCTCTTCGTGGTGAATTCCGTACGGAGCTCATTGGCCACCACGGCGGAAAACTCCTCCGGGTAGCCTTTGCGAACCATGAATTCATACAGTTGTGCGCTGTGATCTGCTGCCATTGATGCGTCTTATTCCGTCCCGAACTTGCCGGTAATGTGTTCGATGTCGAGTTCGAAGCAGGCGACGGCGTCCCAGGCATCCTGGATGTACTTCTTGCCGGCCTCCATGACCTGTGGCATGTACTTCTCAAGGATGCTGACCAAACAGTCCATTCTGCCCTCGTCATCTTTGATCTCACGAACGGTTCCAAAGACAACGGTACTCTCATACAGGCTTGTGATGAACTCCGGGCGGATGTCATCTTTTGTGATGACGCAGAAGGATGCTTTTGGTTCTGCCTTTATAAGGTTATACTTCTGGCCATCATTGGCTCCGTGGAACAGTATTTTATTGTCTTTGTACACGAAGTTGATTGGAATGGTCACTGGGTATCCGTTGTCCCCGACCAATGCCAATGTGCCGTGATCAGCAATCTCGAGCTGCTTTCTGGCGTCTTCTTCGGTCATCTGGTTTTCAGCCAGTCTCATGTGTTTGAATTCTGCCATTTCTGTTTCTCCTTTCTGGAGTTGTCTTTGCGTTGCTGTTGTCTCTGCATTGTTGTCTCTGCGCTTTGTTGCTTTTGCATTACGCTTCATTAACCAGCTTGCCGGTCATGTGGTCGACGGTGATCTCGAAGCAGCGGACGTTCTTGCCGACTTTTGCGATTTCGTCATCTGCGTAGTTCGGGTCATCGGTGAACTTAGCGCTCAGTCCGATGCAAATCTCGCGCACCTTTTCCGGTTCTTCTTCATACAGGAAGCTGCGGATGGTTCCGAAGATGATGACGCTCTTGATGTTCAGCGCCCAGTCGTCGCCTTCGGTATATCCTTCGTCCATAGCGCAGAATGACACCTTGTTGTTGGCGTTGATCGCGTCAACCTTGTGGCCGACTTTCGCGCCGTGGAAGTAGATTTTTCCATCCTCTTCGTTGTACCAGTGGCTGACCGGAAGACCGTATGGATAACCGTCTTCTCCAAAGACACTGAGCACGCCGCGCTTCGCGCCTTTCAATACTTCAACGCATTCTGCATCTGTGATCTGCTGCTTAAATCTTCTCATTTTCCTGAACATGTTTATTCCCTCCTGTTCTTTCCCAATTATAACCCAGGGATATATGATAATGCCACACCGATTATGACCATCGGCAGCATATTTGCTACCCGGATTTCTTTATCCCAAATCAGATTGATCCCGATGCACATAATCATGATGGACCCTGTCGTAGTTAAAGATGCAAGTGCTGCATCTGTCAGCAGTGCTTTCGTCTGGCAAGCCACCAGCGTCAAGCTGCCCTGCAGAATTCCTACCGGCACGGAAGAAAAGATGCACCCTTTGCCGTACGGAATCGTCAGCACCATGATGAATACAAAATCAATCGCAGCTTTTGCAATGAGCATGGAATGGTCGCCGTAAAGACCTTCTGTGATCGGACCCATGACGGCCATCGCACCGATGCCGACGACCATGGATGCCTTCACGAATCCGTTGGCAAACCCTTCGCCGTCACCCTGTTTGACCTGCTTTTGCAAAAGCAATCCCAACCGGTTGATCCCCTTCTCAATACCGATCGCTTCACCGATGGCCGCGCCTGCTACCAGGCTGATGAGAAGTGGGATGGATCCGTTTACGGATACGGTGCCGCCGGATACCGTCAGCATTCCCTGCATGATTCCTGTGATGCCGATGACAAATACGGAGATGCCGCAGACTGTCATCATCATGTTTTTCATCTGTTCGGAGAACAGTCTGCCAAAGGCCAGCGCTGTTGCGCCGCCTGCGATGATTCCCGACATATCTATAAGTGTTCCTACGCCTGGCATATTTCGCCTCCTGTTCTGTCCTGTGTGCCTTTCCCTGCGAAACTTGGATCGTCCAGTCCCTTCCAGCCGAAACGGATGATGGAAAAGACGATGGAAGCAAGTATTACTAACTCATTCAGTACGCCGCCGTATGCTCCCTCAATCAGGTCATACGTCATCCACGCCGGTGAGACGCAGAAGAGTTCCGCCAAACGGAGCTTTTTGGCACTGTTCGTCCAGTAGCCAAGGGTGCCAACCGTCATCGCGATGAACGGAAGGATGTCCAGCGGACCGCTCCAGGTCGCGATCATGTAAATCAGGGATGGTACACACAGCAGCGGTGCCATGCCTTTCCAATTTAGCCATTTCCAGTCGTCGATTTTGCAGAGCAGCAGATTCCGCACGATCTGCATACCCATGTTGAAGAGCCCGCCGTAGGCGCCCAGCAGGTAGAACTGGATGCCGTAGAAGACGTTGGCAACTGACTGGATGACGTACAGTCCTTTATTCGATTTGACCTGGAAGGACGCGATGAAGCACAGTGTGGACAGTACTCCGAATCCGTTTGCGATGAGGTGGATCATTTTCTGCTCCTGATTTCCTAGTTGATTCTTCTTTCAATTATGATTATACTGATGATGAAACATTTGAAAAGCGAATGATATTAATGTTAAACATTACAAGTTCTCATGTATAAACCAGTCGCATGTCAGGTTGCATGATGCAAAAGCAAGGAGTCCGAAATGAACAATTCACAGATCAGATATGAGATATTCCTGAAGGTCGCAGAGCTCGGCAATATCACCCTTGCGGCGGATGCGCTCAGCTACACCCAGTCCGGCGTCAGCCACGCGATTGCCGCTATGGAGCGGGAAGCCGGCTGCACGTTGTTTCACCGCAGCAAGACCGGCGTGACGCTGACGGAAAACGGCCGGCAGTTACTCCCTCTGGTGCAGGAGCTTGTAAATAAACAACACTCTCTAGATCAAGCTATGGATGCCCTGTCCAACCGCGTCGCCGGCACCCTGCGCATCGGAAGTTTTACCAGCTTCACAGCAATCTGGATGGCCAGAATCATCCAAGACTTCACAACGCAGTACCCTGATGTGAAAATCGAACTGACCAATGGGGTTTACAGAGATATTGAGAACGGTATCGCAGAAGGACGATTGGACTGCGGCTTCCTGAGCGCTATTGAAAACGACCCTCTGGACTTCACGCCTCTGTTCGATGACCCGATGATGGTGATTCTGTCACCGAAACATGCTCTTGCAAAAGCAGCATCCATGCCTTTGCATGATTTGAAAAAGTATCCTTTCATCTCGCAGTTCCAGGGTTCCAATCACGATATGCAGCAGGTTCTCAAAAAAGCGAAGATTCGTCCAAAGACAAAATATACTCTGGATGATGACATTTCTGTAATGGGAATGGTTGCGCAGGATGAGGGCATCGCATTGGTGCCAGAGATGATGATTAAGACATGTGCCTTTGATCTTGCCGCGATTCCGCTGAATCCGCCGCAGCACCGCACTATCGGGCTTGCCACCCTTCCAATCAAAGAGACCACCCTTCTGGTCAGGACGTTTACTGAGTTCTGCAAAAGCTACGATTTCGCCTGATCTGCCGGTCTCACCTGATCTGCTGGTTTCGTCTGATCTGCCGCTGCAGCACGATTTTTCCCGGTGCCGAACCCGAGTACGATGAAGATGCCGATGAAGATCAGCGCCATGCCGAGGGCGATGGACCAGCTCATAGGTTCATGAAGAACGACGACGCCGGACAATACGCCGACTGCAGGTACGCCCATAATAGCAATGGACGCCTGCCCTGCCTCCATATGGGTCAGAATGTAATTCCACAACAGAAAGGCAAAGGCTGACGCGATAAGTCCGTTGTACAGAAGTGTGCCGATTCCAAGCGCCGCAGTCTTTGCCGTCTCCGAAAGAAGCGCTGTCCCACCCGCGAGGGCCTCGGGAGCACCGATAAAGAGATACAAAAGCAGTACGAACGACCCGCAGGCCATCTGCCACGCCGTGTACTGGAGCATATCGCAGTCCGTCAGTTTCAGCTTTATGATGATGTTGGATACAGCCCAGATAACGGCTGCTCCCAACGCCAGAAAGGCTGCCCAAAGGTGCTCCGTCATATCTACATTCATCAGAATGAACAGCCCGACGACACTGAATACAATACCCAGCAGCTTGCGCAGGGTGAATTTTTCGTGCAGGAAGAAAACGGCGAGAACGCAGACAAAGATGGACTGCATGTAGTCCAGGACTGCCGTCAGCCCCGCGCCGATGAATTTGGTGCAAAGCTGCACGATTGTATTGTTGATGGACATCATCAGGACGCCGGTAATGGCGATCCACGGCCAGAACTGCCGCGGCGGAATCAGTTTGCCGCGCACCGCGCAAACGATCAGAAGAGCGACTGCGCCAATAGAAAACCGGATCGCCACAAAGAAGGCCGGCGGAAAATAATCATTCGCCACACGCATGACGACCCAGTTGAATCCCCAGATCAGGAACAACAGCAAAAGCTGCGGTATAACGTTTTTTTGCACTTGCTGAGCCATATCTACCGCACTATGATTGCTGTCCTTTATATTCCAGACAGAGCATGGTCAGATCATCGAACTGCTCTGCATCCTTGACAAAGTCATTGACTGCTTCATGTACGTTATGAATCAGCTGTTCCGGAGCGGCCTGTGCATCTGCATTCAGAGCATCGAGCGCACGTTCAATGGTGAACATCTTCAGATCAGCATTGGTCGCCTCAGGCAGACCATCTGTATATACGAAGAACTTGTCGCCCGGTTTGAGCTGCAGCTCATATCCCTTGTACTTCACTCCATCCATGCCGCCGAGAACAAATCCGTGTTTCTGCTTGTATAACTCAAACAGCCCATCAGCGCGTTTGAGTACCGGATACTCATGGCCGGCGTTGGCCGCAGTCAGTTTCCCTGTTGATAATTCCAGAATGCCCATCCATGCAGTGATGAACATCTCCATCGGATTGTTGTCGCAAATAGTCTCATTCGTTTTGTTCAATGTTTCTTCAACGGACAGGCCCATCTTCGCAAAACTCTTCATGACGACCTTCGTGTTCATCATGTACAGAGACGCAGGAATGCCCTTTCCGCTGACGTCTGCCATCACCAGACCGAGGTGATCATCATCGATCAGGAAGTAGTCGTAGAAATCACCTCCAACTGCACGGGCAGGCTCCGAACTTGCAAAGATATCGAAATCATCCCGGTCAGGGAACGGAGGATACTCGTGCGGCAGAACGCTCATCTGAATCCGGTTCGCCATCTGAAGTTCGCCGTTGATACGTTCCTTTTCGGCTTCTTCACGATGCTTCTGTTCCATCTTCTTCAGATTGCGCTGTACATACCATCTGGACAGCAGGAACAGAAGCCCCATCAGAAGCATTATGAGAACGATGTAAAACCATGCAAATTCCGTTATGGATTTTTTCTTATTGATGATCACTGAAAGAGTCTTGCTGTCATTGCCAAGTTCATCCTTCAGCTTCATCACATATGTGTATGAGCCACCCTTTAGATTTGTGTAAATCATCGGGTGCATTTCGCTCTGCTTATACTCCATCGGATGCGTGTCAAATCCCTCCAACTGCATCGAAACGGTTGGATCTGTCAGCGAGTAATTAAATACATATCCGTATATCGTTAGCTTCCTGACATCGGATGGAATGGTAAACTCTCTGTTTTCGTCGGGATAATAATACTTCCCGTCTGCAACGATAAACGGAACGTCCTGCTTAATAT
Organism: uncultured Eubacteriales bacterium; assembly: GCA_902763505.1. Taxonomy (GTDB): domain Bacteria; phylum Bacillota; class Clostridia; order Peptostreptococcales; family Anaerovoracaceae; genus Lentihominibacter. Next base: position 51,651 of record CACWSO010000006.1, read on the forward strand.
TGCTGAAATCCTTCACAGGTTCGTTGATGTTGACATGCATTACGCCGGTACTTCCTGAGAGATACAAATCGCCGTCCTTCGTCAGTTCACTGTGGGAATTGCTGACTGCAGTACCCGACATACCATTGGCGATTCCGTAATGCGTGTAATTGATTTTCTCGTTTGCGAGCATTTCATCTGCGGATACAACATAAAGGCCATCACTGCTGGCGACCCACATTTCCCCTCTGTCGTTTTCAAAGATATCCAGATTATCTGTATACGGGAAGTGTTTTACCGTTGTTACTTTGTAGTCCGTCGTCATATAAGCAACGGAATTGCCTGTGATGAGCCAGAACACATCACGTTTAGAATCGTAGTAGATATGCATGACAACGCCTGAGGACAGGCCGTCTTTTTTATCAATGCAGCGGACGCCATTCTTCCCCAAGGCATAGATACCGCCGCCGTTGGAGCCGGCCAGAATATCCCCGTTCGGCGCATTGGCCAAAGTCAGAAGTTCCTTCGTTTTGATTCCTTCATTCTCACCGTAGAAATCAGTCACCTTGTCGCCTTTGATGACGCATACACCGCCGGTGCACGCTACCTGGATGGATCCATCCGGTGTCTCATCCATTACACGAATACGGTCAGAAGGAATTCCCTCCTTCTCAGAGAATACCACCATTTCCCCATGGTCATAGCGAACCAGGCCCAGAGACTGCCATGTGGCGATCCAAAGTCTGTCTTTGGTATCTCGCGAAATAGAACGGATACGCACGCCGTCCAAATATTGGATCAGATCATCAGTCTGAATCTCGTCGCCGGATGCATATCGGGCTTCTGTAACAGGCACCTCGGACACAGGACCGTCTTTGCCGATTACAACCATGCCATCTTCCATTCCGACGTACAGATTATCCTCAACCATACAAGTTGAGTTGACCACTTCCGCTGGGATGTCGTATTTCTCGAACAGATTTGTGAAACGGTTCGAGACTATCTTCATGACGCCCTGACGCGATGAAGAAAACCACAGATTCCCCTCGTAGTCTTCCATGACGTTGGTGATCGCATGCTTAAATGGCACGTTGTCCAGATAATGAAACCCTTTCTCATCGATCAAACCAATGCCGTTGTTTGCGCAGATCCAGTAATTATCGTCAATCTTTTTGATATAGCTGACGCTGCTCAGCGGTGAAATGTCGATTGTTTCTGAAGGGGTCGGATTGCCTTTGGCTTTACAGTGATAGATTTCGGATCCCTCTGTGCCGAAATAAATCATTGTCGGATCTTCAGGATCCGGGAATATGCTGGTGATGCCTTTGATGTTGGCTTTTGAATGATCAAGATAACTGACCAGTTTATCCTTCTTGATTGAGAATAAATCGTTTTCGCTGCTGATGCCGTAGACGGTTCCGTCGATTCCGGTTTCCAGTTCTTCCACATACACGTTTTCAATCTTCGGATGGTCCAAAGTCTCAACATGATAGTTGGAAGAGATGACCGAAATGCCTGAAATGGTGCCGGCATAAATCCGTCCATCCTCACCCTCTGTGATATCGCGGACCTTTGCAGCGGGCAGACCTTGTTCCTCACTGAAAAAGCGAAATTCATCCTGCTCCATCAGCGCGATTCCGTCCTCGTTCGTACCGATCCACATGCGGTCCTGGCTGTCCACATACAGACATCCGGCGCCTGTGATACCATTTTTTGTATCGATTCGCTCGAAATCAGTCCCGTCATAACGGATCAGTCCGCCGTAGCTTCCAATCCAGATAAATCCTTCTTTCGTGTGTGCGATATCGTTGGCGACAGCTGTCGGCAAACCATTGGCGTTGTCGTAAACGACCGCCGAATAGTGATCGGCATCTTCGATAGGATCTACCGTTTCCTTTTCCGCCGCTTCATCATCGGCAAAGGCCGTCATCGACACCAAAAAAAGCGCAAGCAAAAGGCATACTAAAGTGCCTGCTCTGCGCTTTGTTATGATTGTATTTCCAGCCACCTTTTTCATAGGTTCCAATCCTTAATACCTTTAATCCCAATTACAGTGTCATTATAATACAAATCATGCTCTCGGAACAGAAAAACTGTAATTCTCGCCAAAGTGATTTGCTCTTATCTGCACTTATGTCCAGAAGCCGCTTCAAACTGATATTTCACGATTCCAAGATCCGTCTTCGCGAATGGACCGCGCTTCGCTGTAATGACCGCTTTCCCATCTTCCAAAGACAACAAAAACTTCTGCTGATTCATTGCTGTCGGTGCCTTCAGTGCAGCGTCAAGACCTTCCTTAAACCAGTCCGGCATGTCTGCTTCTTTCACATTGCAGACCTTGGAGGCCGGCTTGGATTTCCGCTCTGCTCCCTGTGTCTGCCCATAACCGATGGTGATGACACAGACGAGTTTCTCCCCTGCGCCTATTTCCGCAGCGCTCTTGCCTTTGCTGTAGGTGCCGCCAACCCAGCAGGTGTTCAGCCCCATTCGCTGCGCTTCCAGCACAATGCGCTGTCCGTAATAACCGCAGCATTCATCCAGATCGTTCATGCTTTTGCGTCCAATCAGCGCAATGTAGTTTTTTGCTCCTTCAAACTTCCCGTAGTGAGCCAGAAATGAATTAAAACAGTCCGGATCATCCAGAATCAGCTGTATGTGGAGTCCGCTCTGCTCATTGCACTCTTCAATGAGCGCATTGAGTTTCCCGACCAATTCGCTGTCGATCGGCCGGTCCTGATATTGTCTCACACTGTGTCTTGTGTTGATTGCTTCTTTGATATCCATGTAATCCCTTCTCCTTGTATTTATGAGTTTATGAGTTTATGAGTTTATGAATTTATGTATCTATGTATGTATCTATATATCTATCTATTATGTTTCGCCTAATCGTTGGTGTGCCTTAATTCTTCCAGAATTGCGTTCGCCGTGGGCGGACAGCCCATCACGCACCGCTTTGCGCCGGCGCAGCACTTTCCGATGCCAAGTCCGTCCAAAGTCTTTCCCTGATAGCCCTGTCCGATGTATATCCTGCCATTGTATGCCCCGCCTTTGCTTCCAATGCCCTCTTCGTCTGCGATGTGAAGCGCCCTGACCAAGGTTCCGAAACAAGCGGAACAGGCACTGTCCGCATGTACATTGCGCGTCAGTTTCTGCACTTTCCCGGATGGCTGCGGGTATTCCCGCGCTGCAGCCGGTTCATTGAGCCGTTTGATGTCTTCTGCCGATACCGCAGTGGAGCCTGCGCCCCACTCTTCTGCGAGGCCGATGTATGGAACATCTTCCGTATCCAGTCCCATGAGCTGACATCCGTAGGCATCGATCTGTACCGCATCCGTTCCCAAAAACATTCGGTTGGTCTGCACTGGGTTTCCGCCTTCCTCGTAATCCAGGTCGCCGCAAATGCTGTCAACGATGACAAGGTCGGGTTTTAGCACGGCCGACAATGCGGCAATGGGCTCAAACAGTCCTTCTGCGTGGAACTCCCGTTTCTCATGATCCGGCACGCATCCCTTCATGTTCTTCAGCGCACAGGTTATTGCAGTCTGACAGTGGCCTTTCAGCACCGGCAAATCAATCAGGTAGTCTGCATCCAGCGCTCTGCAGGCGATATCCATCGGCCGCAGCGGTGTCTCCACCCGTCTGAGCTTATCCTTCTTCAAGTCAAAGAACGGCACTCCATACCTGTCGCACACCTTGTCATAGCCGCAGGCCTTCATTGATGCCTCTGTCTTCGCGCCATACCAAGAGCTCTCGATGATGGAGATGTTGGTGAATCCCTCTTCCTGCAGATATTCAATGCATCCCGAAAGAACCCCGGCGTGGGTTGTCGCTCCTTCCTCCGGGTTTGCTGCGAGGATCAGATTCGGCTTCAGCGCAATGTTTGCATTCCGCGGGAAACTGGCTGCGATTTTGTCTGCTATGCCAGCCGCCTGCATCAGCGCCTTTGTCATCTCATGGGCATCTGTACCATAGATTTCGTAGATTTTTGACATGTTATTACTCCCTGGCGAAGTGCACTTACTCTTCTTCCTTCTCCTTTTCTTTTCTCTTCGGATCTACGTCACGGAAGAGAAACGAGAGAACCTGTCCTACTGCATATAATGCAACTCCGGCAAATGCAGTAGCAGCTCCTGCTGCAGCAAGTGATTTCGCAGCGCTTGATGCATTTGATGTGTTTGTTGTGTTCTTTTCTTTATCCATTTTGAAAACCCCTTTCTGTTATTTCTGCAATGCTATTTCTGCAATCCCGACGGATCACAAAACTGAATTACATAAACGTAACGGTACCGTCTTCGATATCATAGATCGCACCCACGACTTCAACCCCTTTGTCGTCATCAATTGGGTGAATCTTTAATTCCTCCCGGATTCTCTGCACGCCGTGCTCAACGTTCAGACAGGTTGCCTTGTATTCATCTTTTTCATCGCCTATAGCAAAGGCAATATCTTTCAGGATGTAATCGATAAAGCCGCCAGAATGACCTTCGATGACCGCCTTGATAGCGCCGCATCCGGTATGTCCCAGCATGACAATCAGTTTTGTTCCCAGATGTTCTGCCGCATATTCGATGCTGCCAAGCTGATGATTGTCCAGTACATTGCCTACGACTCTGATCACAAACAGATCCCCGATTCCAGCGGAAAAGATGCTTTCCGGTATCACTCTGGAATCCGAACAGGAAATGATGATTGCATACGGCTCCTGGCCTTCCAACGCCGTCTTCCGGCGCATCTCTGCTGATACATCGCCGATTCTTGCCTTTGCATCTCCTGCCTTTGCGGCAAGATAGTTCTGATTGCCCTCAATGAGCTTTTGTTTTGCTTCTGCTGCTGAAATCATTTCCGTTCCCTCTCTTGATTACAATTTCCGGATGATCTTGGCTGGTACACCGCCGACGATGGTATCTGCAGGAACATCCTGTGTGACTACAGCACCTGCTGCAACAACGGCATTATCGCCAATCGTAACACCTTTCGTCACGACGGCGTTCGCACCGATCCAGACGCGTTTGCCGATATGAATCGGCGCCGGATGAAGCTGCTGTCTCTTCTCCGGTGCAAAATCATGATCCAAGGTTGCCAGCACGACGCCGTGCCCAATCAATGCACCCTCATCAATGGTGATTCCGCCCTGATCCTGGAATTTGCAGCCGGCGTTGATGAAAACATTCCGGCCGATGGTGATGTTCTTGCCGAAGTCTGTATAGAACGGCGGAAATAGTCCGAACCCCTCGCCGACCGGTTTGCCGATCAGCTCTGAAAACAGCGATGCAAGTTCCTCCGGCTCGTGGTACTGTGTATTGATCTGCATGGTGATTTTCTGCGCCTGACGGCTATAGTAGCGCATCAGTTCAATCACCTCAAAGTCTTCGCCCAATGTGTCGCCGTTGTTGAAGTGCTCCAGTAATTCTTTCAGTTCCATATTCTAGCCTCCTTGGTCTCTTCTGCTCGAACTGTATGAATGGTCAAATTGTATGCTTAAAACCCGGAATCTGATTTGCCCATGGCTTTCCAGCCGTATCTCCAGATGGAGATGAGGATGGATCCCAGTGTGATGGCTTCGTTCAGCACGCCTGCCCATGAGCCGATGATGGCGTCATAGCAGAGCCAGCACGGGGAGCCGCAAACCAGATTTCCCAGGCGGATTTTCTGTGCGTTATCCGTCCAGTAGGCGATGGTCGTTCCCACAACTGCTGCAAAAGGCAGCAAGCTGATTGGTCCCTGCCATGTCATGACAAAGGCAGCGGTAAAGAAAACGAGGAATATGATCACCGTCCACTTCGAACGAACCCACTTCCAGTCGCGGTATTTCATAAGCAGTCCGTTCCTGACGATGATGCCGACCAAATTCATCGCTCCGCTTGTCGCGCCGAGGAGCAGAAACTGGCAACAGAACATCGCCGTCCCTATCAGCTGCATCAGAAACAATATCTTGTTGGATCTGATCTGATAGGAAAAGATGAAAAACAGTACTGCTACAAATCCGATTGCCTGAATAAATACGCCGTTCATAGTCTTCTAAAATGTCCTGTCCTGTTAGTCTGCTGCATCCACGTCGATAACAATCTGAAGTTCATAATCCGGATACAGTGCCTGTACTTCCTGCTGCAGGATGCCCAGTGCTTCTTCGTGGTCAATCTCGAAGCTGACAACCACATCGAAGCGTATTGTCTTCTTCACGGTATCCGCGTAGAATCCATGCAGCTGCATGGCCCAGTCATGCTCCATGACTGTCTTCTGAATCTTGCTCCGGATGGCTGCCGCTTCATCATTTTTTGTATTGAAGGAATACACGCTGATGCCTGTCAGAATCACGCCGGTTTCCTGATAGACTTTGAGCTGCAGTTTTCTTGTCAGCACGTCCACCTGGTCGACCGTCATCGTATCCGGCAGTTCCATATGGACTGTGCCGTAGAATTTTTCCGGTCCGTAATTGAACAGATTCAAATCGTAAGCACCGCGGATCTCCGGTTCTTCGTTTAGTAGTTTCCTGATCTGGCTGCCGATCTCCGCATCGCCGCGCTGCCCGATGATGTCGTTCAGCGTTTCAATCATCATCTCGATACCTGCCTTGATGATTACGATGGAAATGACGACGCCTACGTACGCCTCCAGAGAAATGCCCCAGATCAGGTAAACAATTGCAGAAGCAAGTACTGATGCTGAGAGAATCGCGTCAAAGGATGCGTCCTTGCCGGAAGCAATCAGTGCACCGGAATTGACCTTTTCACCCTGTTTTTTCACGTATCTTCCCAGAATCAGTTTTACGACGATGGCGACGGCGATGATGATCAGTGAGACCATTCCGTAATCCGCTGCTTCCGGATGGATAATCTTCTTTACCGATTCCACCAGTGCCGTGATGCCGGCGTAAAGGACGATTGCGGCGACGATCATGGAACTGAGGTACTCGATCCTTCCGTATCCGTGAGGATGCTTCTTGTCCGGCTGCTTGGCGCCGAGCTTCGCCCCGATGATCGTAATGACTGATGACAATGCATCTGACAAGTTGTTTACCGCATCCAACGTTACTGCGATGGAGTTTGAAATCAAACCTACGGCTGCTTTGAATGCTGCCAGCAGCACGTTCATGATGATGCCTATAATGCTAGTTCTGACGATGGTTTTTTCTCTGTCCATTTTGTCTCCAATTTCTGTTGTCACTTCCACGATTGCTTTTGCGTCTGTGATTGCCGTTACAGGGCTGCTGCCACTGCCTTCTTGACCTCATCCATGTCTACTGTCGGCTCGAATCTGGCAACGACATTGCCCTCTCTGTCGACCAGGAACTTGGTGAAGTTCCACTTGATGTATGCCTTGTCGCCAAACTGCTTGTTGTTTGCCTTTGCGAATTTATTCAGAGCAGCCATCTTGAGGCCTTTACCGAATCCTTCGAATGGCTTCTCTGTTGCCAGGAATGCGAAGAGCGGATCTGCTGTTTCGCCGTTGACATCGATCTTCGCGAACTGCGGGAACTCTGTTCCGAATTTCATGGTGCAGAACTGATGGATCTCATCATCGGATTCCGGTGCCTGATTTGCGAACTGGTTGCAAGGGAAATCCAGAATCTCAAATCCCTGATCTCTCATTTCCTTGTACATTGCTTCCAGCGGGTCATAATGCGGTGTGAATCCGCAGCCGGTTGCTGTGTTCACGATCAGCAGCACCTTGCCCTCGTAGTCCTTCAGACTTACTTCATTACCTGCTCTGTCTTTTACGTTGAAATCATATATTGTTGTCATTGTTATTCTCCTTTCGAACTCCCTAATAATTCATATAACAGTTCATATAGATTTTGTGCTTTGTCCGGTGGCAGATCGATGCAGCTGCCAACATTTTCAGGGATATCTTTCGCCTGCTCCTGCAGTTTCCTTCCCTGCTGCGTCAGCGTGATCACGACGACTCTGTCGTCCTCCTCACTGCGTGATCTGGAAATGTACCCTGCCTGCTCCATCTTCTTCAGAAGCGGAGAAACGGTTCCGTTGTCCAGCATCAGCTTCTCGCAGATCTCACCGACCGGGATTCCGTCTTTTTCCCACAAAACCAGGAAGACGAGATACTGCGTGTAGGTCAGTCCCAGCTTTTTCAGCCATGGTGTGTAAAGACCCGTCACGCATCTCGCCGCCGCATACAGCGGGAAGCACAGTTGATTTTCCAGTTTCATCATTTCCTTGTAGTTGTTCTTGTTCATTCGCAGCACTCTTTCTGTTGCCTTTGCAATCTGCCTTCTTAATTAGCAATTATATTTGATGCAATTATATTTTACACAATATAAATCAACTGTCAAGCATTTTGGAAAAAAATAATGCCGTGAGTTGTACTAACCCCACGGCATATATCATCATATGGTTCATCTTAAATCAGCGGATGATCGTTGATAACGAGCTTGAACTGCAGTCCCAGTCTCTCGGCAGCTTTTCTGCAGAGGATCATGCGGTCCAGGAATATTTCGAAGTAATCCATCACGGAGCCGTACTCGGTATCGATTGTCAGTGTCAACTGGATAGATTTGTGATCATCATCGATCATCAGCTCCGCGCTCGTAACAGAATAGTTGACCCGGTCGTGTATATCAAAGGTTGCGATGTCTTCATTGCGGACGCGATTGCGGCGGACGTCACTCTTGTCTGCCAGAATCAGCGCTGCAGCAAGCGGACTGACCGGTACGCCGGTTCCTTCATCATGATTTCCTATGGCCGACACAATCGTGCAGATCTCTTCGGGCGGGAAGTTCAGGTGATCGAGAATTCTGAATGCCATCACCGCACCGGACTGACTGTGTTCAATGCGGTTGACGAGGTTGCCTATGTCATGCAGATAACCCGCTATCTTTGCCAGCTCCACGTTCCGTTCAGAATAACCAAGAGTCTGCAGAATGTACCCTGCTTTTTCCGCAACCATCGTGACATGGGCGAAGCTGTGTTCCGTATATCCCAGCGCTGACAGTGCAGCATCCGCCTGCCTTATATATGTATTGATTTCTTCGTTCTTTCTGACGTCACTGTATGTCATGTTTTTCTTACTCATTTTGTAACCCCTATCTTTTTATCACCAGCCACTGATGTAATATTTATACCATTTTTATTGTAATCGTAACATCTCCCTGGCCGAGAAGTTCCGCCATTTCCTCAGGTGACTTATCTGTTATCTTACCTAAAGGCGTATAGGCCCATGTGTTGGATCCGTAAAACACAACGATATTGTCCCCGGCATACAGCATGATGTCCCCGGCTTCTGTTTCAATCTGCTTATCACTTGTCGGAAGGCTTATCCCCAACTCGCCGACCTGCTCGAAATCATCGTACATGGACATGTCGATCACGAGTGGCTGCTTGCGGACTTCCTCTTTTAACGCAGCAACTGCATCATTATTCTCCCAATCGACCATTACTTCTTCATCTCCGATGAACAGTTTCATTTCCATGCTCTCTTTCTGTATCGCTGATTCTGACTCTAATTCTGTTTCTGTTTCCGCACTTGCCTGGTCAGAAGTCGGTTCTTCCACCTGCTCCGATGCGCCACATCCTGCTGCGCATAATGCAAAAGCAAGAATCACCATGATTGTAAGTACTTTTTTCATCATCTTATCTCCCGAAATATGTCCTGATTTCCTGCATTCTATTACTCTGTGCAACGCTGAACGGACATCTATTGTCGCAGTGACCGCAGCCAGTACAGTCTGCTGCTGTGTGCTCGAGGGTGCGATAATGTTCTGCCGCAAGCAGGTCTCCTGCCTTTGCAAGATCGTAGTACTTGTTGATCAGACCGACATCCAGCCCTGCCGGACAAGGACTGCAGTGGTTGCAGTAGACGCAGGTCCCTTCCGTATCGACAGGATCAAAGGACGCAATCACGGAATAGTCTCGTTCTTCTTCAGACAAATCGTGATAGGCAAGCAGTTCTTCCACTTCCTGCTTGTTGCGTGCTCCTGCCAGCACGGACAGCACCCCAGGTCTGTCGAGTGCGTAGTGAATACACTGCGCCTTCGTTAGTGCGACTTTGAACGGCGATTGCTTCGCATCCAGCAGCTGCCCGCTGCTGAACGGTTTCATGACCGTGATGCCAAGGCCTTCAGCCTCACATCTACGATAGACACTGTTCCTGTCGCTTAAACTGCCCTTGGCGTATTCTCCTTCCCCACTGTCATAAGCCGGGTTAATGGAAAACATGAGCAGGTCAGGTCCGACTTCATCGAGAACCTTCTGTATGACCGATGGCGTGTGCGATGAAAAGCCGATATGATGTACGACGCCTGCCTTCTTCAGTTCGTAGATGTAATCCAGGATGCCGTTCTCCTGAAAGGTTTTCCAATCCTTTTCCTCGTCCAGACAATGGATGAATCCGTAATCGATATAATCTGTTTTGAGCTGTGAAAGCTGGCTGTCAACGGACCGTTTCACTGTATCCAGATCCAGAGACCATCCATAGACGCCCTGCGAATACTCCGCTCCAAAATGAATCTGATAAAAAACATCTTTGCGGACACCTGCAAGTGCCTCGCCAAAGATCGGATACGTGTCGCCATGACCTGCTGCCAGATCGAAAATGTTGATGCCTCCTTCGACGGCGTGCTGTAATGCACGGACGCCTTCCTCCATTCCCGATTCAAACAGGTATGCTGTGCCAAGTCCGATTTCACTGAATCTGTCACCTGTTTTTCGGTTTTGCCTGTACTCCATTTTCTCTGCTCCTTTGCTCTTTTGTTCCTTTACCTCTTTTCTCCTATCACCGGATTGACGAGCGGTTCCATCGAGAAACCATCCGGTCCTATGATACGGCACTCTGCTTTATCACCGTTGTTGATTGCGAATGCCCGCGGCGTTCCCGTGGACAGAACATCACCCGCATACCAACCCTGAATGCTGCTGTGCAAAGACACCAGACGCGCAGGTTTGTGCGTCATGTTGGCAACCACGTTCTTCGCATATATTTCACCATTATAGACGCTTTGAACCTCCAGTTTCAGCACATCTGGTACTTCATCCGGCGTAACCAACTGAGGGCCAAAGGAAAAAAACGTCGGAAAATTCTTCACGATGGTAAGATATCGCGGATTCCCTTCCACATACTCGTTGCCTTTGAGAATGCTCTCTTCCGTCATATCGAGAATCGTCGTATACCCTGCCACCACATCGAGCCAGTTTTCCTCTGTAACGTCACGACAGTCCTTTCCAAGGATAATTCCCAGTTCCGCCTCCGCAGTGGTTCTGCAGGCCTCTCTGAGGGTCGGAAGCATGATTTCATCACCCGGTCCGATCAGTGTATCCGCCATTTTGAAGAAACTGCCGGGAAACCCCTGCGGCGGAGCATCTCCGATATCCCCTGCGTGATCTGAATAGTTGAGGCCAATCCCGAAAATACGTTTCGGATTGCGGTACAGCGGTGCATACGTAACTTCCCCGTAAGGAACCACTCCTGGAATGCCTTCGCATTCTTCCTTTCCGCCACTCCTGTACCAATTCGTGAGTTTCTTGAGTTCCCCTGTCTGGATGAGCTCAAACATTGTCTCATTCCACACAGTGCCTTTTATCGCGTTGATTTCCCTGATTGGAAGGATTCCTCCATCAGTGACGATCCCCGCGATTTCTTTACCGTTTAGTTTGATGCTCGCAAGCCTCATCGTATTTCTTCGCCTCCAAAGTCCTTTGCGCACTGCTCGAGTATCTTCTCAACGTCGGTCCCTATGATATCAAGTCCTGACATATGCACGCGTTGATATATAAAATCATCCTTATCTCTCTTCATTGACTCATGAGATTGCTTTTTCAAAAACAGTCCTGACGGATTCCTTGATGTCGTCGTATCCCTGTGACGGATTCGCTTCGTATATTTTTTCTTTACCGATGAACATGCTTGGAACATAGTAATACTGATAGCCGGAGATGCCGGCAGGTGGATCCTGCTCATTGATACGCTCAATTTCTATGTTCCCGTATGCAGGGTTTTCCTGTATCAGCTCTTCTATGGCCTTGTTTGCATTTGCGCAATATGGACAGCCCGGCAGATAAAAAAACGTAATCTTTTTTCCGCCGTGTTTTTCCAGCCATTTCACAGCATAAGAGCAGGTCGCCCGGACCTCGCCGCCGTTCTTTTTGATATCTTCGACAGCTGCTTCTACGAGCTTTCCTGCAACGCCCTGTCCTCTCAACGATCCGTCAACGATTGTATGCTCGATGGTATAGACTCCTGGTTCTGTCAGCGGAAATGTGATCTCCGCCAATACCTTGCCGTTTTCATCTACTCCGTAGATGCGGTTCATTTCATGTATGAATTTCATTTTTGTTCACCAGCTTTCTTTCTTCTCTTTCAACCACATATGTGGTGTTATTCTATGTTTAATCTATCACAAAAACGCCAACAGTGAAAGATTTGTCATCTGTTGTAATGCAAAAACATAAAAAGCCTTAGAAGCGTAATGCTTCCAAGGCTTTTCGCACGAATGACATCGTGTTTTTTAATACGTATCGCTATTTCCACCCGTGGAGCATAGCCAGTGTCGTTTCGTAATCTGCCTTGCTCTGGTAGGCTTCCATGATTTTTGCGCTGATGGAAGTATCTCCAATCACAACTGCTCCTGCGAATACATCATGCAGGAAGTACAGTTTGATGTAGGTCAGCGTCCTTGGGTCGTCCACTTCAAGGGTCTTGTAGAATTCGCCTTCCTTCTTGCCGGTGTCTCCCATGGCGAAGAGGTCGATGCCGAATCCAGTGAAGCTGACTGCAGGTGTAATGCCTTCGTATACGAGGTCATCACCAACTGCATTGGCTCCGGCTACACGGCCCATCTCGACGGCCTGATTCCAGATGCCGATGGATACGCCGCCCACGGCTGCCACATCTCCTGCCGCATAGATACCAGGCAGTGATGTTTCCATCTTGTCATTGACATTGATGAAGCGCTCTGCAGCGGCACCTGCATTCTGCAATACCTGTACATTTGCCTTTGTGCCTGTGGACAGGACAACCAGCTGCGCCGGCAGTTTCTCTGTTTCCAGCTGCACGCCGTCGGCTTCGATGCCGTTGATCTTAGCGCCGGTCAGAACGCGTATACCCTTGGCTTCCGCCGCTGCTTTCAGAACCTGTGAGCCAGTCTGATCCAGCTGACGTCCCATGAGAGCAGGCGCCATTTCAACGACTGTGACGTTCCGTCCTGTCTTGATGAACTCAGAAGCTGCTTCCAGTCCCAGTACGCCGCCGCCGATCATAACGATGTCCTTTACCTGCGGCAGCAGATTCTGGATATCGATGATATCTGTCACCTTGCGGATTACCTTCACGAATGGCTGATCTGCGCCCGGAATCGGCGGAACAAAGCTCTCTGCGCCTGTCGCATAGACCAGTCTGTCGAAGCTTCTGCCGCTGCCGTCGGACAGCGTCAGCGTCTTCGCATTGTTGTCAATCGCCGTTACGGCAGTGCCGAAGGTGACCTTGATGTTGTTGCTGACATACCAATCCGGTGCTTTTGTAATAAATCCCAGAACGTCCGGTTTTGCCAGGATGTTCTTGGTCAGCATCGGTCTGTTGTAGCACGGCAGATCTTCGTTTGTGATGATTTCGATAGAAGCTGCATGATTTCTCTCACGTGCTGCTTCTGCCGCTGTAAGGGCAGCTACGCCGCCGCCTACGATGATCACGTTCAAAGGCTCCGTGCTGGTAAATCCGGTATTCGCAACACTGACAGGCACAAACTGCTCCGGTCCCACTCCGCAGATCGGACAAGCGGAAGGCGGTACATCGCCATAAACGACTTCCCCGCAGACCAGGCACTTCCATGCCTGTGCGCCGCCTGTTGCAGGCGCTTCCTTCTTGCCGGATTTCTGCGCATCCCAGTGAGCCTTTGCCTTTAAGCCAAATCCATAACCGAAATCAAAGGCCTGCTGCATCTCGATTGGGGACGGTTTGAACTGAACGCGGAAGCCTTCTTTATAGACATCCATATTCAGCTGATGCAGACGCTCAATCAGATGAGGCACGCCCTCTCCGGACCATCCGTATGCGCCAAATGCTGACGCCGGTTTGCCGCCGTGCGTACCTGCAAAAATCGACGTCGTCAGATCCCAGATCGGTTTCAGGGCCTCTCCGAGGACAGTCGGCGTTCCGAAGAGCAGTCCGTCTGCCCAGTACATTTCACCAACAACTTCTCCTGCATCTGCATAGACCATGTCGTAGGCCTTGATTTCGATGTCAGGACAAGCCTTGCGGATACCATCTGAAATGACATCTGCCAAAGTCTTTGTATAACCATATGCCGCGACATACGGCATGACAACGACCGGATGCTGGTTTGGATTGACTTCTGTAGACCAGTCTCTGTAAACCTCGATCCAGTGCGGAATATCCTGATCAAGGACCGGACCGTGTCCCGGACAAATCATCGTGATGTTCTTGTCCTTGATCTTCTCAAGGGCTTCCAGAACATACGGCTTGAACGGTCCGATAATATTGTCGTAATAGTACTTCATCATCCGCATGGAGTTGTCCAGATCCGTTACGGTGGACTGGAGGATTCCCGGATGACTGTAGTGATTTCCGAAGGAATCGCATGGTACCAGGACGCCGTCCTCACGGATATAGGTCCACATCGTATCCGGCCAGTGCAGGTTCGGTACGATCATGAACTCCAGCGTCTTATCGCCCAAAGGCAGAACATCGCCATCGCTGATTGGAATCGAACTGAACTCACGATTGCTGACTGCCTTCATGAAGCTCAGCGCAGTTGGTGTTCCCACCAGTTTGATTCCAGGATTCAGGTCGATGATCCGTTCAGCTGTGCCGGCGTGATCCGGCTCGGTGTGATTGACGATCAGATAATCGATGTCCTCGATATTGATCAGCGTCTTCAACTGAGCGATATACTCATCTGCCCACTTTTCTTTGGCTGTTTCAAAAAGGGCAGTTTTCTCGCTGCCCTTCAGAAGATACGAATTATAGGTCGTACCAAAGTCAGTGTGCATAATGATATCAAAAACTTCCAGATCCGGGTCCAGGATTCCTGCCCAGTAGAAGTTCTTTCTTAATTCCATTGTGCTCATTGTAACTCTCCTAAAAGTACTAAGAGTACCTAAAAGTACCGGCCGATTTTTTCCATGCCCGGAATGGCAGGTGTGTTCTGCACTGCACCAGCCTCAAAGACACTTGGTACGACTATGTGGCCTTTGTTCTCCCAGTGCATCAGCTCGGCGGTCTTCTCATATGATTTGACCAGCGGATCAAATACGTCCATTTCGTTTGCTTCTCCGCAGACAACCAGGATGCTCTCCTTCACGCGTGTCTGCTTGCCGGAGCAATAGAACGAGAAGCACTTATCGATGGCGGCTTTCAGCCCTGCCGGCCAGTTGAACCAGTACAGCGGCGTAAAGATCGCGATTGCGTCCGCCTGCATCAGATATCCTGAAAACTCAGCAAAATCATCTGGAGCAGCGCAAACGCCTGTCTCAGCGCACGCCTGACAACCGATACAAGGGCCGATCTGCTTTCTGCCGGCATCAAAACGCAGGACCTGATTGCCTGCGCCGGCGACACCACGAATAAAGGCATCTGCCAGCTGGTCGGAATTGCCTCCGACTCTCGGGCTGCCGGTCAATACTAATATTGTCTTACCCATTGCTCTATGATCCTTTCAGACTACAACAAGACAGCGCAGGCAGGTTCTCTGCCTGCGCCGTCTGACCTTATTTTATCTGAATGTCAAATAAGTGCTTTCTTTAGCCCTGATCCGGCTGCTGTGGGTTCTTTGGATCCGGCAGGATCTGCTCTACCTCGATGTGAGGTCTTGGAATTACGTGAGCGTGGAGCAGCTCGCCAACTCTCTGAGCAGCAGCAGCGCCAGCATCTACGGAAGCCTTGCAAGCGCCTACGTCGCCTCTTACCATAACGGTAACGAGTCCGCCGCCTACAAAGTTCTTACCGATCAGGTATACGTTAGCAGCCTTTACCATAGCATCTGCTGCTTCGATGGATCCGATCAGTCCTTTGGTTTCGATCATTCCTAATGCATCATATTTTGCCATTTTAAGTTTCCTCCTGTTTCTGAAAACTGTTTTGTTTTTACGATTTTATCTGTTATCTAAGTGTTTGATTTACTTAATAAGCTTGAATGTTGTGTCGGATGTGATTGCTAATGCATTTGCTTCTTCTGTATCCACATGGCATTCCAGTGCGTGACCTTCGCCGGCTCTGATCGCGACGTTGCCCAGGACGCCGCATCTTGGTCCGTCAAATTCGATCGAGACGGTCTGACCATTGGTTACGCCGTAGGCTGCAGCTTCTGCTGCTGTCATGTGAATATGTCTCTGGGCGACGATGACGCCCTCGGACAGTACGACAGTTCCCTTAGGACCGACCAATGTCGCTCCCGGAGAACCTGCCAGGTCTCCAGACATTCTTGTCGGAGGCTTGATTCCCAGCTTAAAGGAGTCTCCGAGAAGTAATTCAACTTGTGTTGCTTTACGAATCGGTCCTAATACACGAACCTTCTCTAACGCTCCTTTTGGTCCGACAATCGTAACTGTCTCCTTGCTGGCGAACTGGCCAGGCTGCTTCAGATCCTTGATCTTGGTCAGCTCATATCCTGGCCCGAACAGAACGTCCATATCCGCCTGTGACAGATGTAAATGTCTGTTGGAGATGCCCACCGGAATCGGTTCTACGCCACAGGCTGCCGGTGCAGGTGCACTTGCAGCAGGCGCAGCGCCGTTGCTGTAGTTGGCGGCCACCTCTAAGATCTGTTTCAATAAAGCTTCGTAATCCTGTGCCATACTATTCTCCTCTCAAAGCCTTTGTCATTGATTCGATCATTGCATTGAGCTGCTGTGTATCAATTGGCTTTGTCAGATCCGGTCCAACCGGCGGCACATTGACTGGTGCTGCCTGCATTGTTGCACCCTGATTCTGAATGGCCTGCGGTGACGGAGCACTCAGTACATCGTTTACTGTGAACGGTGTTCCGCATCCGCCGCAGCTTGGGCTGTAGGAAACAAATCCTGAATTGTTTGCTACAGGAGCCGGTGCAGGAGTTGCCGGAGTCAGCGTTGGAACTGCTGCCGGAGCTGCCGGTGCCGGTGCAGCTGGTGTGCAGGCGCCGATTCTCTCCAGTTCAGCTGTATGTGTCCATGTAGGATCCTGCTGAATCAGTGTTGTAACGTCCTTGATACCATAAGCGACTCTCTTGATGTTTACCAGGTGCATCGGAGTAACGTTCTCTGATACTGAGCTGCCGCCCCAGGTTCCGCATCCGAGTGTGAATGACGGAGCGAGACCAGTGCTGGCACCAACGCCACCCATTGTGCTTCCTGTGTTGACAACGATTCTCGAAGCAGGTTTTGCCGAGAATTCCAGAACCATGTTTCTATCCTCTGTATGGATACTCATGGTGTGTCCGATACCATTCTGCAGCAGATCCTTTGACAGATCACAGGCTTCTCTCCAGTCTTTTACGACATAGAATGCCAGAACACTTGTCAGCTTCTCATAGGAAAGCGGATATCCATCGCCTACGCCTCCCTGCGGTCCGAGAAGGACTTTCGTTCCTTCCGGAATGCTGATACCTGCTGCATTTGCAATGACCTGTGGGCTGCGGCCTACGAACTTAGCGTTCATTGCGTGACCACCGTTCTTGAACAGAAGCTTGCAGACTTTGTCTGTTTCTTCTTCTGACATGAAGTAGCCGCCCTGACGCTTGAATTCAGCGATGACCGCGTCCTTATTGCACTCTTCACATACGACTGACTGTTCTGATGCACAGATCGTGCCGTAGTCGAAGCTCTTGCTTGTGATAATGTTTGTAACAGCTTTCTGAACATTTGCTGTTCTTTCAATGTATGCTGGTGAGTTTCCTGCACCAACACCCAGTGCCGGTTTGCCGGCGCTGTATGCTGCCTTAACCATTCCCGGACCACCGGTTGCGATGATGACCTTGACATTCTTGTGATGCATCAGTTCATCTGTCGCCTGCATGGAAGGCATGCTGCAGCATGCGATCGTATTTGCCGGTGCTCCTGCCTGTACGGCAGCTTCTGCCATCAGCTGTGCTGCTCTCAGCGTGCACTTCTTAGCTGATGGATGTGGTGAGAAGATGATTGCGTTTCTTGCTTTGACTGCAATCATCGCCTTGAAAATCGCTGTGGATGTTGGGTTTGTGGATGGAACGATACCCATAACCAAACCTACAGGCTCAGCAATCTTAATGATTCCAGTTGCCGGGTCTTCTTCGAGGATCCCGGATGTCTTCATGTTCTTAATCGACTGATAGAGTATTGTAGAAGCCAGATGGTTCTTGTATGTCTTGTCGGCAACTTTACCGAAGCCGGTTTCTTCGACTGCCATCTGTGCCAGTTCTACTGCATGCTCTTCAGCGACGCGGACCATGTTGACCAGAATCTTATCAATCTGTTCCTCAGTATATGTGGCGATCTGTTCAGTTGCGATCTGTCCCAGACGCGCCATGTCTCTGACTTCCTGAACGGAACGAAGATCATAATCCATGTTGTCCATATGCTATTCCCCCTTGGAAAGTCTAACTACTGTAATGGTTTCCCGTTCTTATTTTTTCAAGAACGCTTTGAACTCATCGATGAGTACCTTCTTGTTGGCATTCCTGATTTCTCTGCCGGCAATTCCGAATTCACCATTGAATTCTCTGGCCAGTGATCTCAAGTCAACGACTTTGACCTTCTGGAGCGCTTCCAGCGCTGCATCGACGCCGTACTTTTTGACGGCTGCTTCCAGAGCTTTACGGTCCTTTGGTGGTTCAGGCAGCTCTTCTGCTGCTTTCTGTGCAGGCTTCTCAGGTGCCTTCTCCGGCGCCTTTTCCGGTACCTTCTCTGGTGTCTTCTCAGGTGCCTTTACTGGTGCCTTCTCAGGTGCCTTTTCCGGTGTCTTCACCGCTGGTTCAGTTGGTGTAGGTTCCGGATCAGGCGTGTCGCCTAATCATCCTCCTCTTCATCGTCGTCCTTGATGTGCTTAACGATGAGACCATCCAGAGTTTCATGTGGACGAGGGATAACATGTGTGGAGACGATTTCTCCGCCCATTCTCATAACGGCTGCTGCTGCTGCATCAACGGATGCCTTGCAAGCTGCAACGTCACCTGCGATGGTGATCGTTACCAGACCGCCTTTAACGAATGTTCTCTCAACGAGAGTAACCTCAGCTGCCTTCAGCATAGCGTCGGCGCTTTCGATTGCAGGTACGAGACCTCTAGTTTCAATAAATCCAAGTGCTTTCATTTTGAATTCTCCTTTTCAATAGAATAACGTTTCCTAGTAGTTTAGTAACGATCAATACGTGCAGTAAAATACTTTAGCTTTTGTATTTCCGCTGCTGAATATTACCTTGGAGCCCTTCTGTATGAACAGGCAGTCTCCAGGATATGCTGTGTGTGGTACACCGTCTACTGTGACGGTCATGTTGCCTTCTACGACATAGTAGATTTCCTGTGGTTCTACATCCCAGTTGAATGTGCACTGATCTACTGTCATAAATCCGGCATTCATAGCGCTGTCTACGTCTGCGCCAATCAGTTCCTGATACTGCACCTTGCCGTTGTCAGCAGGGTTTTCCAGTTCCAGAACTTCCATTTTGATTCCGCCGCCGCGGACGAGCTTGAAACCATTTGCGTTTTCAGCCGTATACGGGGCTGCTTCTGCGGGAGCCGGAGCTTCGAAACAATCGTTCAGAAGTCCCTGTTCCGTCATTTTCTTCAGAGCATTGTATATCATCTCAGTGCTCAGTGCGTCGCCTCCTGCCGGTGCGGCTGCCGGTGCTGGCGTCGGTGCTGGTATGCATGCTGAATACGTTGCAGTCGCAGTCGGTGCTGCTGTACAATCTGTTACTTCCAGACCATTGTACTTGATAGCGTCCCGAGCTGCCGGTGTAACGATGGTGTTTTCATCGATACATACCGAATGTCCGCCCTGTGCGATGAGATCCTTTATGCTCTTCTCAGTGAGTAAGGTTTTCATCGGTCTTTCACATCCTTTCATCAACCAAACTATGATTTCTTAGCTTACAATAATGACTCAATCAATCTATCTGAAGGTGATGGAATCACCTCAACATTGACAAGCAGTCCCTTTTCCTTTGCAATCGCCACGCCGGCGTCTGCACCTGACTGCACTGCGGCAACCTCACCGGTAAATGTGAAGTACGCCTTGCCGCCGATTCCGTTGCCCAGACGAAGTTCGATTGCTTCGACCTCACCTGCCTTCAGGCATTCATCGGCAGCGATGATCATGGATGCCAGTGAGAATGATTCCATGATTCCTACTGCTTCCATGTGGTCCGGCATGGTCGCACATGTAATTGCAGGGAACACTGAATCGCTGACATTCGGAATGACTATGGAATCAACATAGTATTCCTCAGCAAGCTCCTCACCAAGTCTTACAGATGTCTGGACCGCGGCCACGTCTCCGGTCACGATCGTGATGTATTTGCCTGGGCAGGAAGTGGTTGAGGATACGATTTCAACTTCGGAAACCTTAACCATCTGGTCCGCTACATAGATGCCCCGGGCAATACTGGTGAATTCGACCATTCCTATCGCTCTTTGCATTTTATACCCTCCTTATGGCAATATACTTATCTGTAACTTCTGTAACCTGTCCCGAAATGCTGGCGTGAATTGGTGCGCCCAGTGCCTTTTCTGGGATCTGTCCTATCATCTGTCCGACACTGACGTTCTCTCCGACGCTTACGATCGGTGTGCACGGTGCGCCTACATGCTGGCTCAGAGGAATCTTCACCTCTGCAGGTGCAACTGTCTGTGTCGTAACAGGTGCAGGTTTATCAAATGCCTTCAGCCCAAGCCTTGCTATCAGCCGCTTGCTCGGCACCAGTCTGAAGGATCTTGAAATACGTGCTTTGTACTGTTTTTCTTTATCCGGCTGATACTTGATCTTCTCTGCCATCATCTCATTACGCAGTCTCAGATTGTTCAGACGCGGATGCAGATTTGCCGGACATGAGAAGTATTCACAAAGGTTACACTGGCAACATAGCTGTGCCATCGTCTTGCCCTGAACATCGTCCAGTCCGTAGTTCGTGATGCGCATTGTCTTGTGCGGCTCCATATCGTGTCCAATCAGGAATCTCGGACAGAGATCCGTACACATACGGCACTGCTCACATGTCGCCCTGTTGACTTTGCGGGCCTGATCCAATGTGCATGACTTTTTACGAATCAGCGGATGATTCTTCTTCAGGATAACGTATCCTTTGTTCTTCTTGACGACGGAACCGTTCCTGTCTTCCAGCAGCGGACCCATCATCGGACCGCCATCGATGATTTCATACTCTGAGAAATCCTCGATGCCTGACTGCTTCAGAACATCCATAACCGGCGTTCCAACAGGAACCTTGAAAGTCTTCCGCTCAGGAATATCTCCTGCCAGGGTCACCCATGTTTCCGTTACCGGCTGTCCCTGGGAAGCGAGGTAAACGTTCATGGCTGTCTCTGCATTCAGTACAACGCATCCGCACATGATCGGAATACCTGTTTCCGGAACTGTCCTGCCGGTCAGTTCATAGACGAGAACCTGTTCGTCTCCGGCTGGATAGATGTCAGGCAGAATGCCTACAGACACATAGTCTCCCAGGCCGAGCCGTGCGATGGTGTCTTCCAGAATCTGAATGACATCACCGTGCTTGCCTTTGATTCCTATAATTGCCTTTTTCGCATTGACCTGACGGCCTGCCATTTCGAAGCCGCGGATGATTTCCTCAGGGTACATGGCCATAATCTGCTGGTCGACCCTGAGCAGCGGTTCACATTCCGCTCCATTGAGAAGAATATATTCCGCCTCTGCGTTCAGTTTAACGTGGGTCGGGAACCCGGCGCCGCCGGCTCCGATGATTCCTGCGTCCCTTACCTGATCTAGCAAACTCATCTTTTCCTCTCCTACTTGTTAAAACTCGCAATCTTCATCAATGATGCCCACGACCGCGGCGTCTGTCGGGATCGCGTCATCACCTGCCATTCTTCTTGCTGACGAACCAAGAGCGACCAGAACGCGTTCGCCAACACCGGCGCCAACGGTATCGACTGCTACTACACGCTGGCCCTCATCTCTGCCGCCGATGACTTCGACGAGCATCAACTTGTATCCATTCAGCAGGTCAGTCTTTCTTGTTGACCAAATGTTGTCTACTACTCTCGCTGTAAGCATTTCTTTTATTCACCCTTCTTTCGTCTTTCCTCCGCATCGTCCTTGATTGCCTTGATGGCAGCTTCGACTGACGCGGTGTCTCCGAATATTGCTAACATTATCATATTCTGCGGACAGCTGCCGCGAATATCTTCTACGGTAACGCCGACTGTCTTTTCGGCGATATCGGACGCCACGACCATCTCGATCAGTTTCCCCTGAACGAGCCCTACTGCATCAATGTTTTCGGGTCTCTGATCCCTTGGGGAGCCTTTTCGATGCATCAGGATGTCGATCGTTCCTTTTGATGGCGTCTTTATGATCCTGAAATCCATGGCGCTCCTTTCTCTTCTAAACTACAAATTAATACATTTCTTCCTGTTTACAACTGAGTGCGATGCCCAGCGGTGTTACGAACATCGGATTCTTCGGTTTGTATACCGGAATCCCAAGTCTCTTTTCGAGAGCCTTTTCAATACCCGTCAGACAGGCTGTACCTCCTACCAGGCAGATGGAATCAACATCGTGTCCCTCGATCTGCCGACGTATGATCGTCGCGCATTTGTCGATCACAGGTCCCATAACCGGGAAGATTTCTCTGTGATTCTTCACATCGCGCTTGTAGAGTTCTGCCTCTTCATACGGCATCTTGTACGCACCGGCCAACACAAGTGAGAAATGGGTTCCTCCGGTCGGTTCATCGGCAATGTAGACGACTTCGCCATCCTTGAAGATTGAAATACCTGTCGTGCCGCCTCCGATGTCTACCACTGCGCCGTTTTCCAGTTTCAGAACCTGATTGGCTGCAGTCGGTTCATCAAGAACATTGCTGACCTCGAAACCTGCGCCCCTGACAACGTTTGCTACAGCGCCGCCGTCGACATTTTCCGTTCCCGGCGGAATCGCTGCTGCTGCGTAGATCAATTCGTCCACACCAAGGGCTTCTTCCAGTTTCTCTTTCATTTCTCTGACCATGTGGATCGCGCCGACATAATCCACGACCATGCCGTCCCGCACCACGGTGGCGTACTTGTACGCGCCTGCTACCGGTTCGAAGTTCTCATCCAGTACCACGACTACCACGCAGGCAGTACCGAGGTCCACGCCGACGTAATAGATCGGGTCTTTTTTCTTCGAACGGATTGGATGTTCGACTACTCGCTCAAACTTCTCTACCAGTGTGTCACAGTAATCAAAGTTTATGCTTTTCTCTGACATCCTTCTCCTCCGAACGCTGCGCATATCATCTGATTCAGCTGATTAATGATCTGGCAGACACGCTCAGGAATCTCCTTGTTGGTGCAGCGTACTTCCATGAGAACGACCAGAAATTCATGCAATGCGCATCTCAATTCATGCAAATGCAGTATCTCCTTGCCTTTCGCCATCTGAAGATGGAAACTGGTGATTTCAAAGCAATCTTCCAGTTCGCAGGAGAAGTTCTCACCATTGATACCACTGCACGGTGTGCACGCCAGTGCCGGGAAACTGCGTCCTTCTTCGTTCATCGCTTTGATGTCGTTGAAGTTTTCTCCCAATTCCAGCACCTTCTGTGCCATTACCGGATCCTGATCGATGATATCGCTGGCCGTCTGCAAAAACAATGCACCTGTCGATCTTAAGGATGCCTCCAGACGTTTTTTGTTGAGAAGATCAGGGGTTCCTCCATTTGCCGATCTGTTCTGATTGTACTGGCCGACTACGACGCCGTCGCCAACCTGCATTGCCTCCCCATCAGCAGAATAAACGCTGATGTGACGATCCTGCAGGAACTGTCTGGCTCCCGGTGTCAGTCTGGTACCTGTATCAAGCTTATAGCTCGTGAACGGTGTACCCTTGTAAATCGTTCTCAAATCTTCTTCAGTAATATACTTCATTGATCTTTGTCCCTTTCAATCATGAACTCACGTAGATGATTTTTTAGTTCTTCGATCCCCGTATTCTCTGTCAGGCTGACTGGGAAATACGGTGGCTCTACTCCAATCATTTTTAACTGCTTTTCGCAGATCGCCCTATTCTCCGGTTTCAGATCGGCCTTCATGATGACGCCAGTCACCGGGCACCGGAAAACTCTGGCAAATCCTGGAGAATATATTTCGGTAACATTGCTCTGATCCACCAGGATCAGGATGTGACCTGCATTGTTTTGTGCCGCGGATATGAGGTGCTTGTACATCCATGGGTTCTCAAGGTACGACCCAGGGACATCAATGGTGTACTTTCCAAAAATCATATCCTGCGTTTTTCTAAGCGGACCGTGATAGTCGTTGATGGCGTTGACCAAAGAGGTTTTGCCTGATTTGCCCGCGCCGATGACCATAATCTTTCGCCTCATGTCTTCGTCACCGCCACTGTCGTAAAGTCCATCAGATCGTGCAGTGTCTGCGTAACCGCAGTCAATGCCGTTTCCACGCTGTCTACATCCCCTGCGATAACGACAGAACCGGTGAAACGGTCGAGAAAACCGATTTCCACTTGTGCTGCCTTTGTCGCAATATCCGCAGCGATGATCGCTGTTTCATAGGGCGACAGTGTGAGTATTCCGATGGCGCCCAGATCGTCGATTCCGAGACGTTCGTAGATATCCCCAACCGGTGCAGCGATGACATGAGCAATTGTCACCTGTTTGCCGGGTACCGACTCTTCGATGACACGATTCAGTTGTTGCTTTCCATCTTCAAGAAATCCCATCCTGTATCCTCTGTCTTATCGCTAGTGCCTGATTACGGATACCGGCAGATCATACTTCTTGATCCACCCTTCGATACGGTCCAAATCTTCCTGTTCCAGCTTCACCTCATCGGTGATCGCATATTCCATATCCAACTGGCCGTACTTGTTTACGCCCATCTTGTGATATGGCAACAGGTCGATTCCCTTGAAATTTTTGAGATCCTTATACGGAAGCAAAAATTCCATGGTGTTTTCGATTTCTTCCTGACTGTCGTTGACGCCTTTTAACATCGGCATACGGATCTGGACATTGTGCCTGCCCTCAAGCAGGGTCGCCAAATTGTCAAGAATAATCTCGTTGCGCACTCCGGTCAGTTCACTGTGACGATCTGAATCGAAGTGCTTGATATCAAACAGGAAGAGATCCACAAACTCGGCCAGTTTCAGAATCGTTTCCTTCTTACAGTAGCCGCAGGTTTCAATTGCGGTATTGATTCCTTCCTGTTTTGCTGCCTGCAGCAGTGAAAGTGCAGCCTCTGGCTGGGCAGTGCATTCACCGCCGCCCAGAGTAACGCCGCCACCTGAAACATCATAGAATCCACGGTCTTCCTTAACGATATCCATCAGTTCGGATATGGTCTTCTGTTCTCCGCAGATTTCCAAGGCATTGTAGAGACAAGCGTCTTCACAGGCTCTGCATCCCACACAGTCGATGCTGCGATCCACGAAGTGTCCGTCGGGACCCATCTGATGGATTCCGACAGGACAAACCGGAACGCATGCTCCACAGGAGACGCAAACGTCACGTTTGAACATCACCTGTGTCTTACGCTGCAAGCCTTCTGGGTTAGCGCACCACTTGCATCTCAATGGACAACCCTTAAAGAATACCAGTGTCCTGACACCCGGGCCGTCATGCATATTATATTTTTGAATATTGAATATGACCGCTTTACGTTCGATCAAATCTCCATTCTTGCTGCTCATGTTACGCCTTCCCTGCAATCAATCTAGTTAAAACTTAGTCAGCATTGTACGGCTGATGATTTCATCCTGTACATCCTTGCACAGTTCTGTGAAGAATGCGGAGTATCCGGCAACACGTACAACCAGATCTCTGTAGCTGTCCGGATCCTTCTGTGCAGCCAGCATGTCTTCGTTGTTGACATAGTTGAACTGCATTTCGCCGTTACCGAACATACTTGCTGTTCTCAGCAGTGTGATGATACCCTGCTCGCCTTCCGGCGTATCCAGAATACCAGGCATCAGCTTGAAGTTATGTACAAGACCGATGTTCATATCATCGTTCGCCATCTTGGATACGGACTTGATGATCGCTGTAGGGCCCTTGTAGTCAGCACCCTGTGTCGGTGAAATACCATCGGACAGCGGAGTCCAAGCCTTACGTCCGTTAGCAGATGCTCCAGTCAGCTGACCAAACGGTGTGTTGTTCGAGATGGACAGTGTACCGTGGGACAGTCTGGAGTACAGTGTCTTGTACTTCTTGTGCTCATGCTCTGTAAAGTCGATGATGTCGTTGCAGAAGAAGTCTGCATAGTCATCGTCGTTACCATACTTCGGAGCTGCCAGGCAGTCTTTCTGAACCTGCTCATATCCGACGAAGTCAGCCTTCAGTGCTTCGTTGAGCTGATCCAGCGTGTACTTCTTGTCGTCGAATACCAGCTTCTTGATTGCTGCCATAGAGTCAGCGTAAGTAGCCAAACCTGACCATACAACACCAGGTCCGAAGTTGTACATCGCACCGCCTGCTTCAACGCCGCGGCCATTTTCCATACAACCTTCAAACATGATGGACATGAGTGGCTTCGGTGCCAGTTCCTTGTGGACTCTCTGTGAGATGACCGTCATAACGGATGTCCACTTCGTCATGTAGGAAATGGTAGCCTTAACAGCTGCGTCGAATTCTTCGAATGTCTTGTAGTTGCAGAGGTCTCCCAGATCCGGTGTAACCTGCTTGCCGTACCAGAGTGGAACACCGTGGTTCAGTGTCAGCTCGATGGCGATCGGCCACTGTGTATATGAAGTGGATGTCCACTGATACAGTCTGCCGGCCTTCTGCGGTTCTACGCATCCCATCAGGCAGTAGTCTCTGGCGTCTTCTACGTCGATACCCTTCGCGAGCATCATCTTGATATGTGTATCGTCGAAGTGGCATGCTGGGAATCCCATTCCTGCTCTTACTACATCAACGATCTTTTCCATGTATTTCTGCGGTGACTTGTTGTGGATACGGCATGCCAGTGATGGCTGATAGATCTTAGTGAATCTTACTGCATCCATCAGCAGGTATGTCAGGTCGTTTGTTGCATCTTCACCCTTACGAGTAACGCCGCCTACGCACATGTTTACGAATGGCTGATATCCTGCGAAGAACTTTGATGCGCCTTCGCTGGTTACCCACATCATCTCGGACATCTTGATCAGCATGCAGCTTGCCAGCTCGAATGCCTGATACTGTGTCATTCTGCCGGATTCGATATCCGCCTTATAGAACGGATACATGTACTGGTCAACACGGCCGATGGACATACCAGTCTGGTTTTCTTCTACCGGAAGCAGTGATTCGATCGTCCATACGGACTGGATTGCTTCCCAGAAGTTTTCAGGCTTTCTGGCCGGTACCTTCAGGTTGACTTCTGAGATTCTCATCAGTTCCTGCTTACGTACAGGGTCATTGCACTGTGCTGCCAGCTGAGCAGCATATTCTGACATTCTTCTAGCGTAGATCATGACACCTTCTGTCGTATCGATAACGCCTTTGTAGAAGTAAATCTTGTCAATATCTTCAGGGTTCGCATAATCCAGCTCAGCCAGATGTGCTTTTGCTTCATCCTGAATATCCTGCATGCCCTTCTTCATAAGGATGACGTCATATCCAGGGTTGGAGTCGCCGCCGCCGTTCTCTGCGTGGTAGGAACAGTCTGATACATAAGATTCACCTGACAGTTCCCAGCCGCCGCACTCTCTGTACTGGTCATAGCAGTGCTCTGCGACTGACTTGCCTCTCCAGAACGGAATCAGCTCTTCTCTGATGTATTTCTTGTCTTCTTCTGAAATGAAGAATGGATCCTGTGGTCTGGTGCCGATAGTCTCCAGCTCATCTTCCATCCACTCCCACGCGATATCCGGGGAGAATGCTCCTACACGAGGACCGCCAGTCGGGTTACCTACGATCAGTTCGTTGTCCTGAATGATCAAAGGTGCTGTTTCGCAGCAACGTCTGAACGCTTTCGCTCTCAGGATGATCTTCGGCATACCCGGATGTTCCTTCGTAACCTCTGTAACCGCTCTCGCACGATATGTGGAGATGGACGGAACCTGCTTACGGTAGTTGTCCTTCAGTGCCAGAATACGAGGAGTAGGTCCATCCGGCTGCCAGCCTGGATCTGTCGGAGCAACGGATGCTGCCGGAGCAGCAGGCTGTGCTGCTGGTGCTGGTGCTGCCGCTGCCGGAGCAGCTGCTTCGCGCTGTGCGATATTGCTTGTCACACCTTCAAACATTCTCTTGAGGGCATCTCTTTCCTCAGGAGACATGTCTTTCGTTGCGGCTGCCAGCTTTTCTGAAAATTCACGAATATCCAATGTTCTACCTCCCTTTCTTATAGGTTAATTATTCTCATTTATCATTCAATCCGTCGATCTTATTGATGATATCTCTCAACACCTGCTGCACGCTTTTGACATCGTCTGCATAGTGCAGCTGTTCAATTGTTTTCGACGGGCTGTCTGTCAATCCTGTCCGTCCGAACATCTGGGCGTCTACTGTCTGCATATCCCTGATGCCGAAACCGACTTTTCTCACATAGATCAGATTCCCCGGTGATACATTATCTGATGTAATACCATATCCTGCTGTACCGCTGCCCAATGTCATGGCCGGTGTCAGGTTTGTAGTAGCACCCATGCTGCCGAATGTTGCCGGTGTGTTCACCAGAACTCTTCCGACAGGCTTCTTGAGTGCGAAATCACGTACTACATTTTCCGCCTTGGAATGGATCACCAGTGTATGCCCTTGCTTCAAAGTCAAAAGCAATTCGATGCATTTCTCACAGGCTGTCATCCAGTTCTCTTCGATGAAGTACGCCATAACCGGACCGAGTTTCACATGCGTGTACGGATTTCTCGTCGATGCATATTTCTCTTCAGAGATCAACAGTACGGTTCCTTCCGGTACGCTGAATCCTGCCTTCTGAGCCAGCTTCTCGGCCGGGATGCCGATCAATGCCTCATTGGCGCTGCCATCAGAATGGAATATGATGGAGGCCAGCTTCTTTGATTCCTCACTGCTCATGAACCATGTATGGTTACGACGGAATTCTTCTTTGACTTCATCCGCGATGGGAGCATCTACTACAACTGTCTGCTCCGCAGCAGGAAGCACTCCATTATCAAATGTCTTGCTTGCAATGATATCCCGAACCGCTTGTTGGATGTCAGCCGTTCTTTCGATAAAGACAGGACCATTTCCTGCTCCGCCGTAAATCAGCGGTTTGTTGGAGTCCTGCGCCGCCTTGAGCATCCCCGGAACGCCTGTATTCAGAATCATGGCTGTGTGCTCATGATTCATGAGTTCGATCGTTCCGCTGGCTGTTACTGTGTGCATGTAGCACACGGCTCCTTCGGGCATTCCCGCCGCTTCACCTGCTGCGATCATGATGTCCAGTGCTCTGCCGATGGTCTCCTTCGCTCTCGGATGAGGAGAGAACACAATGGCGTTGCCAGACTTGATCGCGATCAGTGTCTTGTAGATCGTTGTCGATACAGGACTTGTTGCCGGACAGAGTGCTGCGATCACACCCATCGGCACACCGATATCGACGATCCCCTTCTGCGGATCATCACTGATCACACCTACGTAGCGTTTGCCCCGCAGCTGTTCTCTAAGATACGTGCAGACAAAATGGTTCTTGGCATATTTGTCCTTCCAGTTACCGAAATCCGTCTCGTCAGCAGACAGGACCGCTAGTTCCTCGATATGAGGCTGTACTGCATCTGCCATTGCTTCGACAAATGTATCCAGCTGCTCCTGAGGCAAAAGCGCCAGCCATTGCTGAGCATGGTATGCATTCTCTGCCAGAATACGCGCTTCCTGGATGGAGAGAAGATCGTTATCTATGATATTCATTTGTAATCACTCCCTCCGCCTGCATCTATCTTAATATGGTAATAACTTATCTAAAGTGTAACGCTCGATGATCTTTTCGATGTCCGGATGCGGTGTAGCAATGACAACAGAACTGTAGACTTCTGTTCCCATTTCTGCGACTGCCTTAACGCCCGCTTCTACTGCGGACTTGCATGCGCCGACGTCACCTCTTACCAGTACTGAAATATATCCGGATGCAGTGTTCTCATATCCGATCAGCTCAACTTCTGCTGCCTTTACCATAGCGTCTGCTGCCTGACAGATGAAGACCAGTCCGAATGTTTCGATCATTCCTAACGCTCTTCCGCTTCTTGCGCTTGCCATCTTCATTCATTCCTTTCTTAATAGATATCCACGTCGTGACAGGATACAATATCGCCAACTTCCGGAATTGGCCTAGGGATAACGTTCTGTGCTGTCAGTGTTCCGATTGCTGCTGCCGCTTTTGCACCTGCTTCGACAGAAGCCTTACAAGCTGCAACATCGCCGGTTACGATGATTGTAACGAGCGTAGATCCGATGTTCTCGTAGGATACGAGTTCAACCTCTGCTGCCTTGAGCATCTTGTCGCATGCTTCTACCGCCGGAACCATTCCGATGGTCTCGATGAATCCAACAGCCTCTTTACCATAAAATCTCGGCATTTGACATAACTCCTTTCTATATGTTGCTTCGTTTGGATTGGATAAACTATTTACCTTAATAAATATATAGTTATAGTTATTGTAATTTTACAAGTTACTCTTAGAGTAATGTCAAGCAATGAATTCATGCTCCCGCCTATCATCACGACCTGGTGCTACACCCGATTCCCTGAAACCGTTTTATTGTAAGGGTTGTGCTCCCTTTTTGTTTAGAACAGCCATTTTTTAAAAGTTAATTTTTAACTGGGTATGATTCCCAATTATCGCACAAACATTCCCCTTAGGGGAATTCTTTACACAATTCAGATGGTCAAAACTGTTTGACGGATGCACAATTTTGAGGTATTGTGATTAGAGCATTGTTTGTTATCATCATATCAATAGATTGTTAATTATATATCAATCTTTGTGTATCAATCATCAGAAAGGAGGCTTGACGGTATGGATACCAATCAGGGAAACAGACCTGGTTCCGGACAGATGAGAATCGTCCAGGAACTGGTAGCCGGAAAAGAAATCACCCTGGCCCACATCATTGGCGGTCCCCTTCCAATCGTTTACCAGAAGTTAGGCCTGAATCCTGATATTGACTATCGGACTTCCGCAATCGGAATCATGAACCTGACTCCACCGGAATCTGCGGTCATTGCTTCCGATATCGCTGTCAAAAGCGGCAATGTATATCTGGGCTTCGCGGATCGTTTCAGCGGTACGCTGATCATCACCGGGGAGATTGCAGAGGTCACCACTGCGATTGAAGAAATCGTGAACTATTTTCAGAACACGCTGGGCTATGTTGTCTGCCCAATCACGAAAAGATAACGCCATATTCATTTATATCTTGATTGACCAGGCAATTTCACGAGGAAATTGCCTTTGCTATCCTTATAGGCATTTCAGGAGGAATCATCCGTGAGCTACAAGGCCGGTGCAAAAGATACAATTGAAAATCAGGCGGCAATCGAGGCGCTCATCAACGAGGCCATGCAGTATGCGCAGGGCGGGCAGATCAGAATCATCTCCCCTCTGGTCTCCGGTAAGGAGATCACTCTGGCCCATGTCATCGGCACCTCTGATTACAGTGTCTATAAAAACCTGGGACTAGACATCGGTTTCCACGCCGGTGAAGACCCTACCGGCAAGTCCATCGGGATTCTCCACATGCATCCGGCGGAATCCGTTGTCATTGCAGCGGACATCGCTGCCAAATGGGGGGATATCAACATCGGATTTATGGATCGCTTCAGCGGCTCCATGATCATCACGGGCTCCCGTGCTGAGGTCGACAGCGCCATTGAAGAGAACTGCAGATACTTCGGGGAAACGCTGGGATACACCGTCTGCCCGATTTCCCACGAATAAGGAGTCTTTTCTATGCGAAAACTGTTTCTCTGCGGCCGTTCAGAGGCCGGAAAAACATCCCTGACCCAGGCGCTCAAAGGCGAGCAGGTCCACTACCAGAAAACACAGTACGTCAAGACCTGGGACATCACCATTGATACGCCGGGAGAATACGCCGAGACGAAAACCCTCGCGATGGCTCTGGGCATTTTTTCATTTGACTCCGATGTTGTCGGACTGCTTTGCGGCGCAGATGAACCCTATAATCTTTTTGATCCTGCAATCAACGGTGTTGTCAACCGCCCTATGATCGGCATCATCACCAAGATCGACGAGCCGAACGCGAATGTGCCGATGGTCCGGAGGTGGCTGGAGGAAGCCGGCTGTGAACGGATCTTCCCCGTGGACAGTGTCACTGGGCGCGGTATCGATGAACTGAGAGATTATCTGTTGGAAGAAAAGCAGCCTTTGGATCTGGACCGCGTCATGGAAAACCAGCGCAAAGGCCTGAAAGATTGGGCGTAATAATATGGAACCTACTTTATTCTCAATTGGCAAGGCTGCAGACATCTGCAGCGTCTCTACAAGAACACTCCGTTTTTATGAGCAGAATGGTCTCGTGATGCCTGATCGCGTAGATGAGGAGAACAGGTATCGCTACTACAGCTATGAGACTTTACTTCGCGTGCAAACGATTCGGTATCTTCTGGATGAAGGCTTCCCTCTCGAAGAAATCAAGAAGATGCTCCACAAATACGATCTTGATACGATGAAACAGCATTTCAATACCCGAATCAAAGAAACAGAGATGGAGCTGCGGTACCTCAGACAAAGGCTGGCCAGCCTGAATGCCTGGCACTCTTTGCTCACAGAAGGCGATTATGTCCTTAAGCATAATGAGCAATCAGTCCATACAAAATATCTTCCTGTTCACAACTGTTTCTTCTTCCGGCATCAGCCTAAGAATGAAGAGGAACAGACAACAGCTTATATCGAAACCTCCTATTATTCAGAATGCAAACGGCGCGGCAATGATATGGTGGATATTGGTGGTTCAATCAATGTTCACTATGCATCCTTTGAGGATCGGATCCACGCCACTGTCCGTGAGATGACGCTTCTGCAGACCATGTACCCTGACTCCGACAGTTATGATAACGCTCTGACATTCGTTGGGTTCTTATCGGCTGCCTGCTACCATATTGGGGACAGAAGCAACATCAAGACTACCTATCAGAAGATCATTGACTGGTGCGACACACACCATTTCGCGCTCCGCGGAGATTCCTTTGAACGTCATGTTCTGGACGGCTATTCTGTCAGCGACGAAAATCAATTCGTTACAGAAATACTCCTGCCATTTGCGGACGAAGAGACCGTCATCGAAGCACAAAACTGGTAAAAAATTATTCTTGACTATGTCGCGGCGTCAAAGGTTATTCTATCGTTGAACTGGTTATTCCCGCACAAAAAGGAGTCTCTTATGTTGATCGCATATCTTCTTTTGGCCGCATGCATCGCCGCGAATCTATTATCCTGTTCGCTGCTGACTGCATCCGACGGGTTCACAAAGCCTGTTCAGTCTGCGTCCGGAATCTTTCTGGCGATTCTGAACTATTTCCTGTTATCAAAGGCAATCCTGACCATCGATCTCAGCATCGCGTACGCGATCTGGGTTGCCGTTGGAATCATTGTTTCATCTTTGATCTCAGTGTTCTATTTTAAGCAGCATCTTTCAAAGACCGGGGTTATCTGTATCGGTCTGATTGCTTTTGGTTTAGTGTTCATCCACTTGTTCGGTACGATGTGATTGGGAAGGAGGAAAATCAAAATGAGTAAAAAAAGAGCTTATATCCACTTCGCTTTGTGCATCTTCTTCGAACAGTTGGGGAATCTGGCAATCAGCTATACAGATGGGTTTTCGAAACTTCTGCCCAGCATTCTATGCGTTCTGTTTTACGGAATCTGCTATTTCTTCTTCGCCAAGAGTCTGAAGGTCATCAATCTGGCGGTCGGTTTCGCAGTGTGGTCCGGCGTCTCCATTATTGTCGTTGCCTGCATTTCCGTATTCCTGCTGCATTCCAACCTGAATTGGGCGGATTTTGTCGGCATGGGAATCATTCTGATCGGCATTATTGGGATGAATGTGAAAGGCGAAGCCTAATTAATGAAAAAAAACGTTTCTGTTGACGGAAAGGATTGTAGAGGTGAATTACCATAATTCACCTTTTTTAATGTTTTTATCCTTTGTTAAAAAGTTAGCAGTATCAAGGTTTTGTGAGAAATTCTGTACTATCTTGCGGTCTCATAATAACTATTATCAATAGTAAACCTTCACCTTGCGGCATGATTTCGACCCCAAAAACAGAAAAAACGCATTGACCTTGACCTTGCGTCAAGGTTATAATCAACACAAGTTATTATCTATAATATACATTGTGAAATAAGAGGTGAATCTATGGAAAATGTACAAAACGCTTCTGCATTAGCAGCAGCTAAAACTGCCAGAGATAAAGCCTTCTGGAAAAAGGGCCTGTTCATCGCCATTTTTTCAGGCTTCCTCTACGGTGGTTACACATCCTTCATGACTGAAGGTATGATGCACGGCGTATGGAACGACATCTACGCAGATGTTCCGACCGGCGTTGCGGCTGGCGTTTCCGCTTTCTTCATCGTCTACACAGTCAGCGCCATCGGCGCAGCCTGCGTTGACCTTGGATCCGCAATCTGGTCACTGTTCTACGGCGGCTGCATCGGCAGACTGGGCGACTTCAAGAGAACGCTCTCAACAAAGCCTGGTAAGATTCTGATCATCGCTGCAATCATCGGTGGTCCGCTGGCTTCAACAGCTTATGTAATTGGTCTGCAGATGGCTGGTTCCATCATCGTACCGATCGCGGCACTGAACGCTGCAATCGGCGCAATCATCGGCCACTTCGCCTTCAAACAGAAGACGACAAAGGGCATGGTTGTTGGTATCATTATCTGCTTCGCAGCAGCAACATTGATTGGTTCGTCTTCCATGACGGATCTGAACTTCTCCGGCGGCGCAGCTCTGGGATGTCTGGCGGCATTCATCGCAGCAATCGGCTGGGGTGTTGAAGGTGCTGTTGGCGGCTACGCATGCTGCATGGTAGATACAGAAATCGCTATCATCATCCGTCAGTGCACATCCGGACTGGTAAATGCTATCATCCTCGTTTCTATCCTGTCCATCATGGGTGGCGACGGTATCGCTTCCGGATGGCACGTACTCGGTGCTTGTCTGACTGACATGCCTTCCTACTGGATGCTGTTCGTTGCAGGTGTATTCTCATCCTGGTCCTTCAAGTTCTGGTACAAGGGTGCTGCAATGTGCGGTGCTGCTCTCGGTATGGGCTGCAACGGTGCGTATGCATTCTGGGGTCCGTTCTGGTGCATGATCGTCTGCGGATTTATCTTCGGACACGATGGATTCGTTCTTCCGGCTGTTGGCTGGATCGGCGCACTCGTCATGGTTGCTGGTATCCTGATTCTGGCAATTTCCCAGAACAAGGCCACAATGCAGCAGGAATAGGAGGTGTATAGATATGAGACCATTATTCCAGGAAGTATTGCATCTGTACACAGACGGTAAAGAAAGAAGCCGTCAGATGGTGCAGGATGAGCTGAGAGATGTTTATGGCAACTTCAAAGCTTTCAAGGATCATCAGATGGACGAAGCGCTTCATACCGCAATGTCCAACGGTCTGATTGCAGAAAGCCATTGGGAGCTGGATGAAAACGGCAAACTGGTTATGTTCTATCAGTCCGATCAGGACATGATCGATCTGATCAACAGCTACATCAAATAAAAACTACAGCTTATGCTAAGAGGAGACCGAAAGGTCTCCTCTTTTATTATTATATTTGATTGATTGCTTTTGTATTATATGTTCCAGAGTTATCTGCTCACCCCAATGCGCACCTCCGTCACATACATATCGGAGTTGTTCGTCGTCCAACAATCTGTAACATACCGTTCCCAACTGTCCTCTGCCAACTTATAGCCGTGATTGGCCGCATACTGCTCTATTTTTTCATAGGTTTCACGAAGCGTGTCATGCGATCCGATATGATAACAGGAAAGCATCATTTCTCCGCCCATCTGTATCTGGTGTTCCGGTTTGCTTGGAAAGACCAGTTTCTGCATGATTCTCATCTTCTTACAGGTCCCATCCAATCTGTCTCTCCAGGATGGATATGTGATATTCACAGGTCCTGTGATTTCATTCTTAATTGATTCCAGATAATCGGTCCACTCCAGATTGATGACGGCCTCCCGGTCATCCGCGATAAAGTCCTGATCCATGAAACCGTATTCCTGAGGTTCTATAAACTTGACGGACACTTCCCTCACATCGTTTTCAATGACGGTCTGCGCCTCTACCAGAAGATCATACCAGTCGCTGACCGACGTCAGTTTCACATTTACAGCCATTTGCTCATCCTGGAGTTCGTTGATTTTCACCAGGAATCCCCGCTCCATCTCACGGTATTCTTCGCTGTTCAGCAGACCTCTCATCTCCTCCAGCTTGAACCCCATCTGCTTATAATATTTCACGATGGTCAGGTCAAGCAGACTGTTTCTCGAATAATACCGATAGTGATTCGACGGTGATACTTTGTCTGGGCTGATGATTCCGATTTCATCATAAAACCGCAGCGCTTTTTTCGATACGTTGCATAGTTTGCTGACTTCTCCAATGGAATAGAATTCTTTGCTCTCTAATTCTGTCCTTGCCATGATCGCCCCGCCTTTGTCTTCTCTGCTACTGCCTTTGTGCTTCTTCTGCTGCCTTCAGGCTTTCGAATCCGTAGAAACTCACGAGTGTCTTCTGAATCTCCATCACCGGATTCTCCATGCGTTTGACATCACGCAAAATCAACTCGAGTGTGCCCTCCGAATAGGTCTTGTACTCGCCGACGCTGTAATCCCTGATAGAAGTGTCTAAATTGCTTTCTTCAGCCGGTCTGCCGGCTCTGGCCAGCGCCGGATATTCCGTTGCGTACTGTCTGTACCCTTCCAGCTGCAGACTCACGATTTGCGCAATTAACTGCGCTTTTGTCTCCGTAAGCGCCGGCAGCCGGTCTCTGAGGTTCGCATTATAATAATCCGGATCCGTGAATTCCATCATATATCCGTATTTTTCCGTAATGAGGTTGCGGCCAATCATACCGGCCGCAATCAAATCGTTCCGATAACTCTCCAACGTATCCGGCTGCAGAATGCTGTGCTGGCTGTACCGATTCGCATAGAATGTATCGTACTGATCCTGACAAGCCGCTCTGCCGCCCATATTCTGCGTTTTCTGGAACATTTCCCACTCACGGTTCACGATGTCATTGACGACCGCATCCTTTGGTGTGGTGGATCTGATAATGCTCATGCCTCTCTCCTTCTGATCTGTGTTCCGATCCGCGTACTAATCCGCGTCTGCCATAACATGGAGGCTGCTGATCTGCGGGTCGCTGATTCCTTCCATAATTGACGGCAGATGATTCTGGAGGAACGGATCCCTCGTATTGCTGAATCCCTGCCTGCTGAGTTCATCTGCTGTGAACGTGCAGATTGATTCAATCAGCGCTTGTCTCTGTGTTGCTGTTTCCGCGCCGTTGCCCAGTGCAATCAGCTGAGAAAGTTCTGCAGCTGGTTTCGCGCAAAGGCTGAATGTCTGCATCCCACGAAAGGCCCATTTATAAAACGGCATGTATTTTCGTTCCAGCAGATACAGCATGCTCACCGCCGCCTTCACAAACTCCGCTGTCGCCAAATATGCAGCGTTCAGGTCTCCCCTATTGATGCAGCGAGGCACATTATACTGTCCGCTCTGGGCCATTACCGCTGCCCTGGCGGCGATTTTCTTCCTCAGGACATCCTGAGGATAGAATCCCTGGAGCACGCTCCTGATTCTGGTAAACTCTCCCTCCGGATCGGAAAACACTTCGCCGTTGGTCGCAATCGATAAAAACCGTTCCGGTATCCTGAGCCACTCCAGATTGGTGTGCGGAATATCCGTACAGTTTGTAAATCTCGCGTAAAAGCGGTCAATTGGAATTACGCCAACTCTGCCTGCTCCTTCTGCCGTATTCTGGCGAGTATAACCCATATAATTGTTCGGCAGAGCATTGTACGCAGCCTGCAGATCGTTTCCAATCGCTCTCGCGGTGTCTCTGGTGATCCACACGCAAAATCCCGGCCCGAAATCATGATCCTGGGAAATCTGATCGTCATATCCGTAGCATTCCGATCCCTCTCCTACAAGGCCGAAGGCCATTCGGTTCGCATACTGCGGGAATTGACCGCGCAGTGTGTCAGCATATTCGCCATAGTAGGCTTTTGCTAATTCCATTCCCTTCATTACTTGCCCTCTACTGTTTTAAGATTTCGTTCCATCATCTCATAAAAAGCATTCTTGCCGTAGTCGCGTTCAATCAGCTCCATCGCCTTTCTGAAATACGGCGCAGCCTGATCAGGTTTCTGCCAATAGTAATACAGGTTCCCCAACGCAGCTGTTGCTGCGGCATAGTGAGGATCCCTGCCCCCTGTTTCGAGC
Source organism: uncultured Eubacteriales bacterium (assembly GCA_902763505.1). Lineage (GTDB taxonomy): Bacteria > Bacillota > Clostridia > Peptostreptococcales > Anaerovoracaceae > Lentihominibacter. Next base: position 90,175 of record CACWSO010000006.1, read on the forward strand.
TCGTAGATGCTCATGGCTGCTTCTAACGTAGCCTTTGCATCTTCATATTTGCCAAGACGTGTCTGCACCTCGCCGAGGTTGACAAGACTCGTCGCCATTTCAAGTTTATACTGCGGCATGGAAACAATGATCTCTAAGGACCGCAGAGCGGCCTTTTCCGCCTCTTCGTAGTTATCCATCTCTCGGTACAGGGCACTGATGTTATTGCATAACGCTGCCATTCGGTAATCCGATCCGAATCCGCGGTACGCCAAGATAGCTTCCGCTGTGCGGAACATTTGGAGTGCGGTCTCATGCTCCCCTGCTACCATCACGATGTTTGCTCCGTTCTGCAAAGCCACCGCGAAATTCTCTGATGTTTCCTCGCCCATATTCTTGAGCAGCTGCAGCACCTTCTGGGACAGTTTAATCGCTTCATCGATATTCCCTGCTGCCCGGTAAAAACCAGCCAGTTCGTTGCTGACTGCTACGATTGCTGCTGTATCATTCTCTGTACGAGCTGCCGTCAGACTGTCAATCATAAACTTCTCGATAGCATCTGTGTCATGCTGCGCAAAATATCCATCCAGTTTCTGATAAAATTCATTGATATTCATTATTGATTCCTCATATGTCTCCTGCTTTTGCTGTCGCGTTATGCTGTCGCACTATACTGTCTCGCACCCCGGCACGCTATACTGTTGCGCCGCGACACGGTTTCATCTGCTGGGACGCAGCAAGCACTTCTGCCTTTTGCAGGGAATCCTGTCCAAAAAAGCTGACGAACACTTCGAAAATATCCCTGATGTAATCCGGATTCAGACGTATATCGCGCAGAATCATCTGCAGCGTGGTGTCTGAGCGGAATACCAGTTCGCTTGTAATGTAGACCTCAATCGGCACAACATTCTCCATTGGATCGAACGCACGGCCAAGACTTGCCAGCGCAGGATATTCTGCGGCGAATTTATTCTGAGAATCCATCATCAGAGGAACAATTTGTTCTATCAGGGATTTGACCATCGGGTCTTGCGGAAGGTTTGCCGGATCTTTCATATAAGCGTACTTCTCAGCCATAAAGTTTCTGTTCGTATGTGTTGCCACAGTAAGATCTCCCCGGTAAAGTCCGAGTGTATCAGAGTTCATGGCGCTGTGCTGGCTGTAGCGGACCTGATAAAAAGTTTCGAACTCCGCTTCATCGAGACGGTTCCCTTCTGCCTCGCGCATCTCCTGCATCATATTCCACTCCAGCTCTACGACCTCATAGATGATTCCATCCCGAAGGCAATCCTCTCTGATGAATTCCCGCTGGTGTTCCAGTGTAATGTCTGTTCTTCTTGCCATGGTGAACCTCCTGTGGTTGCCAGTAAACTTCCTGACACTTATACATAATTATTTTATCATAAAAAAGTCCTGGAATAAATCCAGGACTTTCATGATAATCCAAAATAATTGTTTCGTTAAAAAATCTCAGCGATCATACATCTTGCTGAACCGCCTCCGTTCTGCTCGATGCAATCCAGATCAGGCGTAATCAGCGTCATCTTTGATTCCGTCATCTTTCACGTCACCTCGCAACTAAATCGACCGCAATATCTCTTCCACTTGCGCGCGCTTCTCATACAAAACGCACCCGCCGTTGTGATCATCTTCAAGAAGGCTGCCCTCCCGCAATTCATGGAACAGTTTTGACTGCATCGCTTCTTTCAGAGATGTGTCCTTAACATTAATATCCGAATATGGCGAAAACGGACATGGCTCGGCTCCTCCGTGGGAATTGATGTGGAATAGTCCACGGCCTGCAGCAATACATCCTCCCGACGCCTTTTCATCTCCCGGAAATGATACGTAGACCATGTCCTGGAGTTCCTGCCGCAGTCTGATGATTTCGGAATCAAGATACGAACGTTCTTGATCAGTTGGCGCAAGGTGCGCATCCTCTTCTGCCGTTGGTACATATTCAATGTAGACTACCAGTTTGCATCCCAACTTTGCCAGTTCCCCGAGAAACGCATCCGATGATACTTCTCTGACGTTCTCTGTCGTCACTGTAATGGATGCTCCGAAGATCATATTCTTTTCACGGAAGGAACGCATATTTTCCAGAAGGAGATCATAAATGCCCTCTCCCCTTCTGGCATCGGTTATTTCCCTTCCTCCTTCTATGCTGATTACAGGAACAAGATTCCGGCATCGATCAAACATTCTGAAGTACTCTTCATCGATATAAGTACCGTTCGTAAATATCGGAAACAAAATATCCGGATGTTCTGATGCTGCCCTGATAACATCCTTTCTCAGCAGAGGCTCTCCGCCAACGAGCATAATAAAACTAATGCCCAGTTCTTCCGCTTCCCGAAAGATGAAATCCCATTCTCCTGCACTCAGCTGCGCTACCGGTGTCTCATCATTGGTCGAATGGATTCCTCTGGCATAACAACCGGCGCAGTGCAGATTACAACTGCTTGTGATACTGGCAATGAGAAGCGGCGGAACGTGTTCTCCGGCTTTTCCCGCTTCTTTACGGATACGCGATGCCTTTCGGCTCGCGGTCGCAAACTTCAGAAGATATGCCGTTTCTCTCGGATTCTTCGCAGTTGCTTTGAGAGAATCTGAGATGACACGCTCAACACCTTTTGTCATATATTCCTGAATATCGAAGGGTTTATTCTTAATGTTGTTGTGACTGTACTCTCTTTTCATGTGATTCATTATACTCTAAAATTGTGAAATGATGTCTTCAATACTTTTGTTGTAATTATCAGAATAATCAAAAAGCCTTGGAGATGCAATATTCCCAAGGCTTTTATTGTTTTGTCATATCTCTTCTCTGCAGTGTTATTGTAATCCGTCGATCCATGTGCGAATTTCATCTTCCGAAGCACCGCCGGCAAACCGTTTTCCTTCGAGCCAGCTGCCGCTTCCCGCATTATCTGCCAGATTTTGTCCGCTCTGTCCGATATCACTACTGCCTGATGTACAGAACGGAATCATTGTGATACCGTCAAAGTCATAGCTTTCTACAAAAGTATCCATAATACGCGGCTCTTGACCCCACCAAATAGGATATCCGATGTAGATCGTCGTATATCCTTCAAGCGATATTGGATCGCTTCCGATTTCAGGACGTGCAGATGAATCGTTCTGCTCATGCGTCGTACGGCTTTCTGCATTGTCATAGTCAATGTCTTCGCTTGTATATTCTTCTGCTGCTTTGATTTCATATATATCTGCGCCGGTGATACCAGCGATTTTCTCTGCAACTCCTTTCGTGTTCCCCGTAACAGAGAAATACACAACAAGAGTATCCTTTCCAGAGTTGCTTCCTTCTGTTTCACCAGTTTGTTCTTCAGATACCGCCGATCCGTCATCTGTCTCGGCTGCTTCATCAGAAGTGTTGCTGCCCGAACATGCTGCCAACTCGATGATCATACAAAGTGTCAGCAGTATTAAAAGTATCTTTTTCATAGTCCACTCCTTTATGATTGATACGTTCTGTTCCTTTTTCTACTTCAGTTTGTTGTAATCGTTTTCCGAAACAGCCTCAAGCCACTCGTTGCTTGTTTCTTCTCCTTCAACTTCGATTGCGAGATGTGAGAACCACGAATCCGCTGCAGCCCCGTGCCAGTGCTTCACTTCGGCAGGGATATTGATGACCGTACCCGGTGTCATTTCTACTGCTTCTTTGCCCCATTCCTGATAATAGCCTCTTCCGCCGATGCAGATCAGTATCTGACCGCCGCCGTTCTTAGCATGATGGATGTGCCAGTTGTTGCGGCATCCAGGCTCAAATGTCACATTGAATACAGGAACCTGCTCTGTGGAAACAGGTGCGAGGTAACTCTGTCCTACGAAGAACTCTCCGTATGGATTCTCCTCACCGATTGGAAAGAAGATGCTATTCTGATACCTATCCTTCTCATTCATTTTCCTACCTCCCTATCTTCTGGTCCCCTGTGGACCACACGTGTTTTTCTTTCGCTGCCGCAGACTTGTTCTGCGCCATGACTCCTGCAAGCGGATGCGGAACATAAGGTTCCTCAAGATATGCCAGTTCTTCACCAGACAGCTCAAGTTCAACTGCCTTTGCCGCGCCTTCGATGTGATGGAACTTCGTTGCGCCTACTACCGGTGATGTCACCTTGGTGAGCAGCCATGCCAGTGAAACTTCTGTCATGCTGACTCCATGCTTCTCAGCAAGTTCTGCCACGCGGCTGATGATCACGTTGTCCTGCTCCGCTGTCGCATCGTATTTGAACTTCGCGTAAGCATCTTCTTCGGCGCGCTTTGTTCCACCCTCTCCAGGCAGTCTCGAAAGCCTGCCGCTGGCTAAAGCACTGTACGGTGTGAGTGCGATGTTTTCTTCCTCACAATACGGCACCATTTCACGTTCTTCCTCGCGGAAAATCAGATTGTAGTGTCCCTGTACGGAAACGAACTTCGCAAAACCTTCCCTCTCTGCCAGTGCATTTGCCTTGGCTATCTGCCATGCAAAACAGTTGGAGATACCGATGTATCTTGTCTTCCCTGCCTTCACGGCGCGGTCGACTCCTTCCATAATATCTTCAATCGGAGTGTTCCAGTCCCACATGTGATAGATGTACAAATCAACGTATTCCATCCCGAGGTTCTTAAGACTGGTATTGATCATATTTTCTATATGCTGCTGACCGCTGACGCCTTGTTCTATTTCCTCCAGCGAACGAGGAAGAAATTTCGTCGCAACGACCACTTCGTCACGCTTCGCAAAATCATTCAGCGCACGTCCTACATACTGTTCGCTGGTACCGCTCTGATACCCGATCGCCGTGTCATAGAAGTTGACACCGAGCTCCAATCCGCGCCGTATGATTTCTCTTGAATGTTCTTCATCGATGGTCCAGCTGTGCTGGCCTCTTGCCGCATCACCAAACCCCATGCAGCCCATACAGATGCGCGATACATTCAGATCTGAATTCCCAAGCTTTGTGTATTTCATCTAATCATGCTCCTTTACAGTTCACTATCAAGCCAGTTTCTGATGACTGACTCGTTCGGGCGATTGATCTGAACGCCGTCTGCCCATTTCACACTGCCGCTAACATTCTTATGAAGTGCGGTATCGCTTCTTCCAACTCCACTTCCGCCTGATGTACAGAACGGAAGGATCGTCTTTCCCGAGAAGTCATAGCTCTCAAGGAATGTTTCTATGATCCGCGGTGCTACTCCCCACCAGATTGGGAAGCCAACGATCACTGCATCGTATGAATCCATGTCTGCTACAGTACCTGCGATTTCCGGTCTTGCGGAAGGATCGTTCATTTCAACGCTGCTGCGGCTGCTTTTGTTCATATAGTTCAGATCTGCGCTTGTGTATTTCTCCTTGGGAACGATCTCAAAGAAGTCGCCGCCGCTTACTCTTGCGATTTCTTCACCAACACGTTTTGTAACTCCGCTTGCGGAGAATACTGCTACTAATACTTTTTTACTCATTTGCTTTATCTCCTATTTTCCTTCTTTGTTAATTCTCCAAAAGCCTGATAAGGCAGTGATATGTGATTTCATAAATCGACTGATATTTATAATCTACTTCTGCATCTTTCATAGCCGCCTTCTGCTTGGCTGTTACCTCCGCGTACGGATAGATGCCGAACATAAACGGAAAGAAGACATATATAATCTGCTGTACTTCAGCTTCTGTCATACCTGAGCAATGCTTCTCAAGTATCTTCCTGAAATACTGCAAAGACTGTCCGTACGCTTTCTTGAACGATACCAGCAGTTCCTCCCTGCTGTTAGACTCCATATCGTAATTGTTCATGGCCAGGAGCTTGAGAAGCTGTGCCCTCTTCTCAAGTGACTTAGCGATTAAATCGGCCAGCTGCTGCCCGGAATATTTCCGGTCACTGTCCAGGATATCTTTCAAATCTGCGTTCCATCTGTCATATTCGCGTTCAAACAGTGCAAGAAAGATCTCTTCCTTTGTGTGAAAGTAGTTGTATATCGTCGGGCGTGAGAAGGATGTGGCATTACCGATCTCCTTGAGGGTGATGTCCTTGAAGCTCATCGTCTGGTATAGCTGTTCGCATGCGCCCACGATTTCATCTCTTCTCTGTGCAACGATTTCAGGCGTTCCCTTAAACATGATTAATTACTCCTTTCATGTAGTTGACACCGTGTCAACAAGTGCATTGTAGCATGGGGTTGACACCGTGTCAACTCTATGATGTCATTTTTTCGAAAAATGAAAAAGCTCCGGAGTTTTCTCTCCGCAGCCTTTGATTGCTATTACGTATCAGATACTTACTTTTTCATCTGCAAAGTTACTTTTTGATCTGGTGTTCCTCCCGCTAAATCCCGGTTTGTGCTTATCCGTTCCATCACTTATTCTAGACCAGCACATCTTCTCTGCGCACTGTTTCCCCCGGTTGTAGAACAAGGAACTGCTCGTCCCAGTCGCCCCGGAACAGTTTCTCCAGAAGATGCGTGCCGCCGTCCACATACTCGAGACCTGCTTCGAGCCAGTCCGCGTCTTCCTGCACTGCGCTTTTGTACGCGTCGCTTCTGCAATCGTTGATTCCTGTGTCGATGATCGTCATCATGTTGTAAAGCTTTTGCCAGTCTTTGTGGTATCGTGCTTTTGTAGCGGCATCGACCCGGGCGGTCATGCGTTCGAAAATGCCTTTGAATGATTCGGGCTTTTTATCTCGTACGTACAGATGATCAGGCTGTTTCAGGTTGCTTATGACACTGTCCCCTGTCTGCAGCAAAATCGATATGCAGTCATCGATTTTAGGTATGACCAGTGTCTGACTGGCTGAGATGCCTTCCCAGGAACCGCCGCAATAGCCCATGGCAATGAGCACCGTATCCGCGCCCTCCGGCAGCTTTTGAAATGCTTCTCTGATATGCCCCCGCATCTCATCCGGATCCCGGTGATAAAGCTGATTCAGATATATGACCGGGTGATTTGTGCCTGCTCTGCTTTGTGCAGCGTCTACATAGTCCTGCAGGGAGCTGCATGCGATAATGACCTTCATAATCATTTCCCTCGTAAACCGATTTCAGTGTTTTTATATTAACAAAAAAGCCTCTGCGGCGAAAGATGTTCCGCATGTTTCCCTGCAAAAGCAAAAGCCCCGAGATTGAATATCCAGGGGCTTTTGTATATAGCTTGTTTCGAATGATTGGCTTAGCCTTTGATTTGAAAAGTTAGCCTTTTAGTTACTTTTTCATCTGAGCTGCTACTTCTTCAGCAAAGTTTTCTTCCTTCTTCTCGATGCCTTCGCCGACTTCGAATCTGATGACCTTAGTCAGTTTCAGATCCTTGTCAACGGTTCCCAGATACTGAGCAACCGTCTGCTTGCCGTCTTCCGCTCTTACATAAGTCTGATCAAGCAGGCAAGTTTCCTTCAGCTGCTTGGAAACACGTCCTTCAACCAGACCCTTGAAGATCTTGTTGTCGACGATTTCTTCCTTAGCTGCTACAGCCAGACCTGCCAGCTTAGCCTTTGCTTCTTCTGACAGGAAGTTTGGCAGATAGTTGAAATTGAACTTCTTGTCTGCTCTCTTTTCAGCCAGGATGGAAGTGTCTTCGTCGCCCCATACTCCTTCGATAGCCTTGTCGAGAAGTCCGTTCAGGATTGGCTTAGGAAGTGAGAACGGATCGTTCAGTGCGCTTTCCAGAGTGATCTTTCTGATGTTAGCCAGCTCTTCATCTGAGATTTCATCTCTGCTGACATACTGAGGGTTCATTGCTGCAACCTGCATTGCAATGTTCTTCAGTGCAGCCTTGTTGTCATCATTGTCAGCACCGTCAGCTGCAACGATAACACCAATGTTTCCGCCGCCGTGAATGTAGGACGCCAGAACTTCTCCGGAAGCCTTGTCGATTCTTCTTACTGACATGTTTTCACCGATCTTTGCGATGAGAGCTGTCAGAGCTTCTCCTACTGTTGACTCTCCGTAAGCCATAGCCTTGAATGCATCCATATCGTTGCTCTCTGCGTCTAGAGCCAGCTTAGCCAGACCTTCTACGAATCCGATGAACTCATCGTTCTTCGCAACGAAGTCAGTTTCTGAGTTGACTTCTACGATTGCAGCTGTCTTGCCGTCTTCTGAGAAAGCAGTCTTAACGAGACCCATAGCCGCGATTCTTCCAGCCTTCTTTTCAGCCTTTGCAAGACCCTTTTCTTTCAGGATTTCAACAGCCTGATCCATATCTCCGTCAGCTTCGACGAGAGCCTTCTTGCAGTCCATCATGCCGGAGCCTGTCATTTCACGGAGTTCTTTTACCATCTGTGCAGTTACTGCCATTACTCTTCCTCCTTCACTTCTTCAGCTTCACCCTCTGTTGCCTTTGCTTCTTCTGCTTCTTCTACTGTTTCTTCAACTTCTGGAGCTGCTTCTCCTTCGTCAAAGCTTTCGCCCTGCTTTGCTTCGATGATTGCATCTGCCATGCAGCTTGCGATCAGCTTGACTGCTCTGATAGCGTCGTCATTTGCAGGAATGATGTAATCAACATCATCAGGGTCGCAGTTTGTATCAACGATACCTACTACAGGGATTCCCAGAGTCTTAGCTTCTGAAACGGCGATCTTTTCTTTCTTAGGGTCAACGACGAAGATTGCTCCTGGCATGCCCTTCATTTCCTTGATTCCGCCAAGGTTCTTGTCGAGCTTTTCGTATTCTGCTCTGAGCTTGAGAACTTCCTTCTTTGACAGCTTATCGAATGTACCGTCTTCTTCCATTGCTTCGATGTCATAGATTCTCTTGATTCTCTGTGAGATCGTCTTGTAGTTTGTAAGCATGCCGCCCAGCCATCTCTGGTTTACGAAGAACATGTCGCATCTCTTAGCTTCGTCTTCGATTGCAGCCTGAGCCTGCTTCTTTGTGCCTACGAAGAGAACCGGCTTACCTGACTCAGCAACTTCCTTCATGAAAGCGTACGCTTCATCGATTTTCTTTACAGTTTTCTGCAGGTCGATAATGTAGATACCATTTCTCTCTGTGAAAATGTAAGGAGCCATCTTAGGGTTCCATCTTCTTGTCTGATGTCCGAAGTGAACACCGGCTTCGAGTAACTGTTTCATTGAAATAACTGACATTCTTTTTCTCCTTTCGGTTTTTCGTCCTTCCACGCGAGGCCGCTCCGGGAAAAAACCTTCTGCACGCTTTTGCGCGACAGTCAATCGTGACCGTTAAGGCACCGTCTTCCCTCAAACCCGCGTGTGCTGAATAATAAAAAAGTTAAATTGTTCCGGCGTTCTCCGCATCGCAGCAAAACCACCGCCATCCGCGGACGACGCCGACAATAAGTATACTTCAAAAGCAACGGCAATGCAAGAAAAAAGTGTAATAGTCCGGTGCCGTCTGGACGCAGTTTTTCTGCCCTTAAACTGATGATAATTACTCTTTGGGTCGATTCTCTTCTGGTCAGTTTTCTAGCATCCTATTCTGTCGCTGTAATTTGTAATGTTTATATTATCTTTAATGTACTCGTCGTACGCTTTTTTCAACTTAGCAAAGCAATGATTCCCGAGCCTTATGCTCATTCCTCCGAACATGATCACCTCATTGTTTCCGAGCCTGATAACATGCTGCATATTGATAATGTAGCTTTGGTGCGGGTGCGCAAATCTCTCATCGAGCATAGGTGTCAACACATCGAATTTTCCATACACCCGAATGTCATCTCCCTCTGCAGTGTGAACGATGATTTGCCTTTTGAACTTTTCCAGGTAGAGGATATCTTCCAACTTGATCGCAAGTCTGGTTTGCCTTTTTCTAATATAGATCATTTTTTCTGTTCTCATTTCAAATAGACCTCCATCTAATAATCTATATCAGGCAGGTTGCATCTGGCCAGCACCGGACCCACCACATCAAATAAAAAAGCCCGGGCGATTTCATTCCTCACCCGGGACTATTCCCTGTTGTTACCTGACTGCAGACCTTTTGCCGCAGTTGCTTGCCGGCTTAACCTTCTCTATATGTGATCAGATCCTCTGCGATTTCATTCGCTGCAATGGATACTGGCTTGCTTACTTCCTCTTCCGTAAGCTTTGGAACACCGTCAATGACCTCTCTGGCTCTCTTCGCAGCCAGAATGACCAGCGTGTAACGGCTGTCTGCCTTGGTTCTTATTTCATTTACTGATGGGTATAACATAATTAGTCCTCCTTACCCTTTTCTATTCTCATTATTTGCTGCACTTGCCATACAGCTGCATTGATATCGTCATTTACGACCAGATAATCGTATCGATCCGCCTGGGCCATATCGTCCATGGCCTGCTGAATCCGGCCTTCAATCTGCTCCTCCGTCTCTGAACCTCTTCCCCTGATACGCTCTTTGAGCGCCTCGATTGAAGGAGGCGCGATGAAAATCAGAATCGCCTCGGGATAGGATTCCCGCACCTGAAACGCGCCGTGGTAGTCAATATCCAGCAGTACATTGTGTCCGCTCTCAGTCCACTCCACAATAGGACCTTTCGGTGTCCCGTAGTAGTTATCCACGAACTTATTGTACTCCAGGAGCTGCCCCTCATCCAAAAGCTCCAGGAACTTATCTTCGCTCACATAATAATAGTCGACGCCTTCGACCTCTCCTTCGCGAGCCGCCCTAGTTGTCATGGAAACAGAAAAGCGCATATTGCTGTCTGCCTCCAGTAGTTTCTTGCAGATTGTGCCTTTGCCGACGCCTGACGGGCCGGATATGACAAATAATTTTCCTCTAGTCATCGTTTATCCTCTGGTCATCGACGTATTATACCACACTCCACGTTCTAATTACAGCAATTTTTACTCGATATTCTGGACTTGTTCTCTGATCTTCTCGATCTCACTCTTCGCGTCGAGCATCAGGGATGTGATTTCAATGTCATTGGCCTTGGAACCGATGGTGTTGGTCTCACGGTTCATCTCCTGCACCAGAAAGTCCAGTTTTTTGCCGATGGCGCCGCCGCCCTTTGTCAGGAACGTCTTCAACTGATCCATGTGGCTGTCCAGACGGACGAGTTCTTCTGTGATGCTTGCCTTGTCTGCGAAGATGGCCGCTTCAACCAGGATTCTCTCCTCCGGCACATCGACCTTATCCTCCAGGATATCCTGGATGCGGCTGTACATCTTCTCCTTGTACTCGATGGCGACTTTCGGAGCGCGCTCGCCGATTTTGCGAACGATTTCTTTGATGATCTCTCCCCTTGCCAGCAAGTCTGTCGCCAGCTTCTCGCCCTCTCTGGTTCTCATCTCGTCCAGATTAGCAGCAGCCAGTTCTACTGCCTTGCAGATGGCTGCGGAAACTTCCTCCTCATCGGCTACGTCCGGAATGATCTTCAGGACGTCCGGCATGGAGGAAAGGAGCTTGATATCGATTTCCCCTTCCAGATCATAGCCGTCCTTCAGCTCTCTGAGACGTTCGATGTACTGGTCTGCAACGGGTTTGTTCAGACTGATGGTGATATCGCCTTCCGTGAGATTCTCCACGATGATGGAAACATCCACCTTTCCGCGCTTGACCTGATTTTTGATGATTGCCTTTAATTTCTCCTCTGCGAATGAATAACGCTTAGGCATCTTGATGCTGATGTCCGCGTACCTGTGGTTAACTGTTTTGATTTCGGCGATCACGTTTCTTTTCCCGTCGGAAAATTCGCCTCTCCCGAAACCTGTCATACTTCTGATCATACAATTTTCTCCTGTTTTCTCTTAATTTATGATACTATTGGTATTGTAAATCAAAAGGAGAGCTTAGTCAAAATGTCCTATGACGGTGCCGTGACCTGCGCCATGACGCAGGAGCTCATCCGTGAGCTGACACAAGGCAAAATCGAAAAAATCTATCAGCCCGAGCCGGAACAACTCCTTCTGTCTGTACATACTGCAAAAGGCAGACGGAAGCTGTTTATTTCCGCGTCCGGAAATCACTCAGCCGTCTACCTGACGGAAGCCTCTCCTGAGAATCCTGCCCATCCCCCGCTTTTCTGTATGGTGCTCAGAAAGCATCTGGGCGCCGCGCGTATCCAGTCCATCACCCAGCACAGCTGTGACAGAATCATTGAAATCGATCTGGAAACCGTCGATGAACTGGGATTCAACGTGAACAAGCGGCTCATCTGCGAGATCATGGGTAAGCATTCCAACGTGCTCCTCATCGATCTCGGGACAGGCAAAATCATCGAAAGCATCAAGCACGTCGGCATCGACGTGAACAGAGCCCGTCAGATTCTTCCGGGCAAGCACTATGAATACCCGCCTGAGCAGGAGAAGATTCCTTTCACAGAGGCAACGCAGGAGGATCTGGACTATCTCATGGCCAATCAGCTGCAACCGGAAAGAAGTCTGCTCGCAGGTCTCAAGGGTATCTCTCCGGCGCTGGCACAGTCCATCGCCTGTGCAGATTCTCCTTACGGATTTCTGGAAGAGATGCGTTCATCCATCACCGCGGATCAGGATGCTCCCGACCATACTTCGGAATTCTGTGCTCCGCGTGTTTACGTCAAAGACGGTACGCCGGCCGATTTCCACATCGTGCCGCTTGCCGCATATGAAGCAGATGACTCCTACGAGCCGCTCTACTTCGATACCGTGAGCCAGGCTGCAGAATACTTCTTCGTCAACCGCGAATCCTCGAACACCATCAAACAGAAATCCGGTGATTTGAAGCGTCTCATCAAAGGCCAGCTCGATAAGCTCCGCCTTAAGGTACAGCGCCTCAACGAGGACATGGCAAAAGCAATGGATGCGGATAAGTACAGACTCCGCGGGGAACTGCTGAATGCAAATCTCCACCTGGTGAAGCAGGGCGACAAATCCGTCACGGTCACAAGTTACTATGACGGAAGTCAGGTCGAGATACCGCTCGATCCGAAATACTCCCCTGCCCGCAACGCCCAGAACTACTTCAAGAAATACGGCAAGGCCAAGACTGCTCTCAAAGAGAAGCAGATTCAGCTGGATGAAACGATGGCCGAAATCGAGTATCTGGAATCCGTATATTCCTTTGCGGAAACAGCCGGTTCTGTGGAAGAAGTGGATCTCCTCAGAGCAGAACTGATTGAAGGCGGCTATCTCCGCTATAGAAAGAGTCGCGATGGCAGCAAAGGCAACAGATCCGGCAAAGGCGGCAAAAACCGCGCCGCGAAACCGAAGCCGCATACTTACACCCTTCCTTCCGGGAAGACAGTTCTCGTGGGCAGGAATAATAAAGAAAACGATTTCCTGACATTCAAAAGGGCTTCCTCCTCTGACATCTGGCTGCACACCAAAGACATTCCGGGCTCCCATACGATTCTCCTTACGGAGGGCGAATCACCGACGGAAGAAGATCTTCGCATCGCTGCGCAGATTGCCGCATTTCACAGCAAAGGCAGGAGTTCCGCCAATGTCCCTGTCGATTACACCAAAGTCAGATATGTGAAGAAGCCTTCCGGCGCGAAACCGGGGTTTGTCATCTTTACACACAACAGGACACTCTATGTTGATCCTGTCGTCCCTGAATAATCCAGTCATACCTGAATAAATAAGACCGGCTTGCGCCGGTCTTTGTATTTTCTTATCCAAATCCTTGTTGTTTCTTAGCCGAGAATAAACTGGATCATGCTGTCTATGACTTCGTCTCCTTTTGAGACTTTGTTTCCATTGTGAATTTCGTGGAGGAATCCAGGCCACTCGATCATGTCGACATTATTGCCTTTGCGCTTGAGATACTGAAAGGCTTTCCTGGTTCCTTCAATATTGCAGATTCCATCCTCCGTGCCGTGCATGAACATGGTCGGAATATCTTTCGCAGCGCCGTTGTTTTCAAGGGCTCCGCTCTCCAAGGCTTTGCCTGTTTCGAATCCATCAAGCGCGCACTGGAATGAAATGCGGCTGTGCACCATCGGATTATCGTTGTACGGCTTAACGGACTCCGGATTACCGAGGAGTTCCTCATCTACCGCACTGCTGATGCCGGCAGCCGGCGCAATCTTGCACATGAGTTTTGCAAAGGCAAGGACCGGTCCGGGAATCGGCCTGCCCAGTCTGATCCATGGTGCTGAAATCAGGTACTTCACCGGCAGATTATTGAATTCTCCTCTGTATCTGTAATCAAGGACCAGATTGCCGCCCATGCTGTGACCGTAGAGTATGATGTCTTTGCCCGGGTACTGTTTCTTAGCGTAGAGCAAAAGTTCACTGATATCTCTCAGAACTTCCTCTCTCGGAGCGCAGTGACCCTTCGGTCCGACGGAATTGCCATGACCTCTGAGGTCCATCCCAACTGTGGCGATGCCCTTCTTACGGAAGTGCTCTGCAACCCTGTCGTATCTTCCGCCGTATTCACCGATTCCGTGAACGAGACAGACGACTCTGACCGGATTTGTGAGAGGCCAATGGACGCCCTCAATGATGCCCTTTTCCGTTTCCTTCAGTGTGAACGTTTCATACATTTTCATAGTCCTCCTGCAATTTCCATTTAATTACATATTTTCTGTTTTCTGTTACTCTGGCCGTTTACATTTATTGACAACCGGAACTCTATTCACTACCTTTTATTGTGCGGGGCGCTAAACGGCCTCTCTGACTGCAGCATCACTTTTTGACAGAAAGGAGCTACATGACATGAAGCACAAATGTAGTTTTTGCGGATGCACTTATGAGACATTCTCGTTCAAACAGGGGTATGTTTGCGATGGCTGCCTTCAATATATCAAGAATATATACCCGCCTGATACTCAAGTAGTAGACAAGGATTGACGCAATTTGCTCAGGACTTTCTGAAAATCTTCTGGAAGCGGGCTTTCGAACTCCATGTACTCACCCTTGACCGGATGCACGAACCCCAGCACGCCGGCGTGGAGCATTTGTCTCTTCGCACCCTCTTTGTTCTTCGCGGGTCCGTACAGTTCATCCCCGAGCAGCGGATGCTTGATATACGCCATGTGAACGCGAATCTGATGGGTTCTGCCAGTTTCCAATTTCGCCTCTACAAGCGTGAACTTCCCGAATCTCTCGAGCACCTTGTAATGAGTGACCGCATTTCTGGCGCTCTCGAATCCAGGCATGCCATCTTTGATGACCGCATTCCTGAGCCGGTTCCTCGGATCCCGTCCGATGGGTTCATCCACCGTTCCTTCGTCTTCCTTGATATTGTTGTAGACGATAGCCCTGTACCGTCTGTTGATGCTGTGTTCTTCCAGCTGTCGTGCCAGCCCGAGGTGGGCTCTGTCATTCTTTGCCGCCATCAGAAGGCCGCTCGTATCCTTATCGATGCGGTGAACGATACCCGGTCTGATGACGCCATTGATGGAGGACAGCTGATCGCCGCAGTGGTAGAGCAGCGCATTTACCAGTGTTCCGGAGTAATTGCCCGGAGCCGGGTGCACCACCATGCCTGCAGGTTTATCCACAACGATGAGTTCCTCGTCTTCATAGACCACGTTGATTGGGATATCTTCTGCTTCTGCCTCAAGCTTCTCAGGTTCAGGAATCGTGATTTCCACCCTGTCCCCTGCGCTGCATTTGTATTTTTTTGATGTGCAAATCACACCATTGACCGATATGCCGCCCTTCTCGAACAGCTTCTGGATGAAACTGCGGGAATAATCTTCGAGACCTGCAGAAAGAACCAGGTCAAGCCTGGTTCCCTTCGTCTCTTCTGTAATATTGATTTCTTCTTTTAACAGGTTTCCCATGTCATATGTCCCTCAGCAAGGCTTATGCTTCATCCTTCAGCGCCCGCAGCGCATACAGCAGAATCAGACCGCATCCTACGCATATGCAGATATCCGCAATATTGAACACCGGGAACCACCCGAAGTCAAACATGTCTACAACATATCCATATGCTGCTCTGTCTATCACGTTGCCGATACCGCCGCCGCACACAAGGGAAAGCCCCACGTTGAAAAACAGCGGATTCTTCCTGCGGAAAGCGAACAGATAAATAAGTCCTGCCGCAAGCAAAACCGACGTAGACACCAGTATGATATTCTCATGCCCGGCCATCATGCTGAAAGCGACTCCTGTGTTCTGCACATAGGTGATGTGAAAGAAGTCACCCAGCACCGGAACTGATTCCCCAGGGCTGAATCCGCTCGTCATCATGAACTTGACGATGCGGTCAAAGATGATGACGCCGATGATAATCAATGCCCAGATCATAATTTTCCGGTGTGTATGGTATCCTGCGTTACAATTGTCTCGAGCGGTTCTTCATCTTCCGCAACAGGCAGATCTTCGAAATCCACAATGCTGCTCACGGACAACTCTTCCCCTCTGCTCGATTCAAATCTCTGCAGTTCATTTTCAAGCATTCTCTTATAGCGGTTTCTGAACTCCTCATATCTGGCTCTGAGGTTCTGCGTTTCCTTTGTCAGTGCTTCTGATTCCTCACGGGCGTTCTTTCTCATGAGTGCCGCGTCCAGTTCCGCATTCTTGAGCAGAATCTCCGCACGCTTCTCAGCGCTTGCAGAGATATCCGTCATCAGTGATTTTGCAGCTTGAAGAGTCTCTGCAACGCTTCCCTCTGTTGTCTTGAGGCGCTGCAGCTCATCTACGAGTCTGCTATTCTCTTCACGCGTCTCGCGGAGTTCATTGAGAAGGCTGTCGAGGTCTACCGTGATCTCATCAAGAAACTCGTTGACTTCTTCTTCCTTATATCCTCTGACCGCTTTCGTGAAGACTTTTTCCTGTATATCGATAGGTCTAATCATCGATCGTTCCTCTCTGAAGTCCTACTTCCAGCTGAAGGATTACTTCCAAGGATTCTCATCCGTACCGGCGAAGCTGTAAGGCTTATTCTCACCGTCAGCAAAGATAGCTACGTTTTCAGGTGCGAAGATAAAGATGTTGTTTGCTACCTTCTGTACATTTCCGTTGAGCGCGTAAGTTGCGCCGCCGAGGAAGTCAAAGATCTTTCTGGCTGTATCTGTATCCAGCTTTTCCAGATTTACGATAACCGGTTTTCTGCTTCTCAGATTGTCAACCAGTCTGGCGCATTCATCGAAGCTTGCAGGTTCGATGACAACCAGTTTGAATGCATTTGTAATTGATTTTACTGTTTTATTCTGCATCGGTACAATATTCTTCGTTTCATATTTCTGGGAAGGAGCTGCTGTTCTAGGAACTGCCGGCGTCCTCTCCGGATAAGATGATGTCTTATATGTTTCTTCTTCAAATTCTTCGTCTTCGTCGTATTCTTCGATACCAATTAGATCTCTGAATTTATTAAACATTCCCATTTTTCTTCGCCTCCTGATCTTTTCTGTACTGCACGTAATCTCTCTCTCCGAAGATTGCGCTTCCTACTCTTACTAAATTCGATCCCGCTTCAATCGCTACTGCAAAATCGTGTGACATGCCCATTGACAGATATTCGAAGTCAAGCTTCGAATCATCTATCTGTGCCAGTTCATCGTACTTTGCTTTCACGCCGTCAAAGTACGGTTTGACATCTCTCGGGTCTTCTGCGATAGGTGCCACACTCATGAGCCCTTTGATTCTGATATTTTCACATGTGTCCAGGATTTCTCTGACCAAATCACCTGCGCCGTCGATCGTAACGCCGAATTTGCTTTCTTCCTCAGCAGGGTTGATCTGTACCAGAATATCCATGGTCTTGCCTGCTGCCTTTGCGCGTTTGTCGATCTCCTTGGCAAGTTTGATAGAATCCACTGAATGGATCATATCGACTTTGTCTATGATATATTTGACCTTGTTAGTCTGAAGATGTCCGATCATGTGCCATCTTACCGGCTTGACAGCATCATACTTGTCCATGATCTCCTGCACTTTGTTCTCACCGATGTCCGTCGTTCCCGCATCGATAGCGGTGTTGATTTCTTCCGGTGTTCTCGTCTTGCTAACGGCGACGAGTATCACATCTTCGCCATTTCTTCCGGATGCTGCTGCCGCATCGGATATCTTTCCTCTTACTGTCTCAAGATTTTTCTTTATATCTTCCATGTCAGCTTGTTATCCTCCCTCCAGCTGTTATTCATCCTATTGTTCTGCGTTTTCAGTCGCCTGCTTAGCGGCTTCCTCTTCCAGTTCTTTTTCGAGTGCTGCCTGCGGATCTCTCAGGACTTCCTGATACACTCTAACGGTCTCCACCTGTTCATACTTGTCGTTGACATATATGGACTCATAGATGACAGATTGATTGCCGTCGGTGATCTTGACCTTGATCGGTTTGAAGTATGTGTCTCCGTCTTTCGTCTTTACGTAAACACCCGGCTGTCCGTCCTTCTCAATGATGCACTCATTATCCACGATCAATCCTACTGTGTTGCTCTGCACGATAGTGACGTCAACCTCCCTGGCGCTGGTGAAATCTGTGTAGTAGACATCCAGATAAATCACCATTTTGAAGAACTCGCCTTCCTGCTTGATGCTTTCCACGCGGGCATCGAGAGTCTCTTCACCGATCGTAACGCGGACCTTCTGGCCTTCCTCATACTTGCTGACGTCTTCCTTGCTGATCCAGCAGAGGATGTACCAGTTGTCGTCATCTGAGATTTTGAAGATCGGTTCGCCCTGGTTGACCTTCTCCCTGCTCAGATCCATCTGTTTCGGGCTGAAACTTTCGGCTTCCTCTTTCGTAATCTTATCAATGTTGCTGCTGCAGAAGTACTTCTCGTAGCCATCGATGGACATGCTTAAAACGCCGCTGATCGGAGCTTTGCTTGTCTCACTGACCAGATCATACCCCTTCAGCAGTTCCATGCTTTCCTCGTACTTGCCCCTGATGTTCGATTCTTTGTTTTCCCCCTCAGGTTCTGTGATACTGACGATTGTCGTGCCTTTTTTGACCACGGTGCCGTCTTCTACTTTGTACTCCATGGTACCCGTTTTATCAGCAAGGCACACTGCCTCATCCTTGACCACGTAGCCCTTCGCTTCGCAGGAAACTTCCAGCGTTCCGTTCTCAAGAACCTGCGTTGTCTCGAACTTATCGGACACTTTCGGCATCTGAAAAACAACAATATATAGTAGAACGAGTACTGCCAAATATAGAATCAGTATTCGCCTTGTTTTCTTGGTAATCCTTATTCTCATCAATTAATTCTACAACAAAAGCAATAGGCTTGCAATGCACAAGATATAGATTTTGACCGTCTCCGGCTTACTCCTCTTCTACCTTGTCTATGATCTGCCGCTCTGCTTTACTGAACCTCTTCGTCCCGTCTTCGTTTTTATCGTTTCTGTGAGAGATGAACGCTTCGTAGAGATCCGGTCTTCTCACCTTGGTCAGTCTCAAAGACCGCTCCAGTTTCCACAGCGCAATGTTCTGGTGGTGTCCGCTCATGAGCACCTCCGGCACTTCCATTCCCCTGTACTCCCTCGGCTGAGTATACTGAGGATGCTCCAAAAGCCCTGAGTACACGGACTCATTCAGCGCGGAATCCTCATTGCCCAAAACTCCCGGGATCAGTCTTGCCACACTGTCGATCAGCACCATGGCAGGAAGCTCACCTCCTGTAAGCACGTAGTCCCCGATGGAGATTTCCTCTGCATCCCAGTAGTCCAACACTCTTTGATCCACGCCTTCGTAGTGGCCGCAGAGAATCACGAAGCCGTCCAGATTCGCCAGTTCCTTGATCTTCTCTTCATCCAGAATCCTGCCGCGCGGTGACATGTAGACCACTTTTCTTGCCTTTGCATCTACATGCTCCATGGCTCCGAAAATCGGGTCTGCCATCATGACCATACCACCGCCGCCGCCGAAGGGATAATCGTCCGCACGGTTGTGCTTGTCATTGGAAAAGTCCCGAATGTTCGTAAGCCTCACGTCAATCAGACCTTTCTCCGACGCTCTGCCCAGTATGCTGTCTTCTGTCACCGGACGGAACATCTCCGGAAAGAGAGTCAGAACATCAATTGTAAGTCCCTTTTTATCCATCTTACTCTTATCCCTTCTGTGCTACAGCATCCCTTCTATGAGACGGAACGTGATGCGTCCGGTCTCCTCATTTATTTCAAGAACAAAAGCAGGAACACTCGGAATGAGCACCTGTTTTCCTTCATCTGTTACTACTTCAAAAACATCCTGGGCGGTGTTCTGAATCACATCTTTGACCACGCCAAGATGGCTGCCGTCTTCCTGAACCGCTTCCATCCCAATCAAATCCCTGATGTAATGCTGGCCTTCCGGAAGCTCCGGAAGATCGTCCTCCGTGACGAAAATCTCTCTGCCTCTTACCTTCTCTGCCGCAGTTCTGTCGTCGATGCCTTCCAGTCCCAGGATTACCATGTTCTTCTGCGTCCTAACACTTCTTACAGGCATGAGCTCATCTTCCACGTAAAGCGCTTCGGTATTCGCATATATGTCTGCACTGTCTGAATAATTGTAGACTTTGACTTCGCCTTTGAGACCGACAGCGCTGACGATTTTTCCTATGAGTATTTTTTCCATAACATTATCATGGGGCATGTCGGCGAAACGCCTCATGCCCCTGTATGTGCAGTCTCTATTGAACTATTTCAACAATTACTTTGGCGTTGGCCTTCGTGGCCGCCGCCTTGACAACTGTTCTGATTGCCTTTGCGATCCTGCCTTGTTTGCCGATGACTTTTCCCATGTCATCTGAAGCGACACGCAGCTGAATAACAGTAGTGCCATTTGACTCGGTCTCGGATACTTCTACGGCTTCCGGATGTTCAACCAGTGACTTTGCAATTGCACTAACTAATTCTTTCATTGGATCACCACTTTCTTAAAGAATACCCGCCTGCTTGAACAGTTTCTTAACTGTATCTGTAGGCTGAGCCCCTGTTTCCAGCCACTTCTTAGCAGCTTCTTCGTTGATCTTGATTTCAACAGGATCCTTCAGCGGTGCATAGTATCCCAGCTCCTCGATGAATCTTCCATCTCTTGAAGCTCTTGCGTCTGCAACAACTACTCTGTAGAAAGGCTTCTTGTGTGCGCCCATTCTCTTCAATCTGATTTTTACCATTACTTACTCCTCCTGATTTATTTATATTATATTCTTTGAATGGTTTAATGATATTGGTTGGCCGGTACGGCCGTTTTTTAGAATCCCTTGAATCCGCCGAACATTCTGCTCATCTTGGCGGCTGCCTTCGGGTTCATCATCTGCTTCATCATCTTGCGGGATTCTTCGTATCTCTTGATGAGCTGGTTGATCTTCTGAACCGGCTGGCCTGAACCTGCCGCGATTCTCTTTCTTCTGCTGGCGTTGAGCAGTCTCGGGTCTTCCCGTTCCGCTTTCGTCATGGACTGGATGATTGCCTCATAACAGATGAAGTCTTTCTCGCTCTGCTCCAGATTCACGTTCTTATTGCCCGATACGCCCGGAAGCATGTCCAGCATCTTGGCGATGCCGCCCATGTTTCTAATCTGGCCCATCTGTTCGAGGAAGTCCTCGAGAGTGAACTTGTTCCTTTTGATCTTCTCTTCGAGTTTGGCTGCCTGCTCTTCGTCGTAGTCCACCTGAGCCTTCTCAATGAGTGACATCATATCGCCCATTCCCAGGATACGGCTGGCCATTCTCTCCGGATGGAACTCATCGAGTTCATCCATCTTTTCACCCATACCGACGAACTTGATCGGTCTGCCTGTGACCTTCTTCGTAGAGAGCGCGGCACCGCCTCTTGAATCACCGTCCATCTTCGTCATGATGACGCCGTCGATTCCAAGAGCGTCATTGAAACCTTCCGCTGCGTTGACGGCATCCTGACCAGTCAGTGCGTCGACGACGAGGAGAATCTCATGCGGTTTGATTTCCTTCTTCAGAACCTTCAGTTCTTCCATGAGTTCCTCATCGATCTGCAGACGTCCGGCAGTATCCACGATCAGAACGTTGTAGCCCTTGACCTCCGCTTCCTTGATGGCCGCCTTGGCAATCTTGGAAGGATCCTTCGTGTCTCTCATGGCGAAGACCGGTACGTCCACACTCTGACCTACCACTTCCAACTGATCGATTGCCGCCGGTCTGTAGATGTCGCATGCACAGAGCATCGGTTTCTTGCCGTTCTTCTTCAGCCACAAAGCCAGCTTGCCGCAGGTCGTTGTTTTACCAGTACCCTGCAGACCTACCATCATGTAGACGGTAAATCCCTTCGGTGAATATGTCAGTTTGCTGCTGGCGCCGCCCATCAGTTCAATGAGCTGATCGTTTACGATTTTGATGACTTGCTGCGCCGGAGTCAGACTCTTCATCACCTCTTCGCCAAGTGCTTTTTCCTTGACGTCGGCGACGAATTCCTTGACCACCTTGAAGTTGACATCCGCTTCAAGGAGGGCCAGCTTGACTTCTTTCATCGCTGCGTTGATGTCAGCTTCCGTCAGGCTGCCTTTGCCTTTGAGTCCTTTGAAAACTCCTTGCAGTTTGTCCGATAATCCCTCAAATGCCAATTTGTTTCTCCTTAGATTGCCGCTGCATCACGGCTGTTTCTATATCTCCAGCTGCTGGATCTCGCTTCTGATCTGCTCGAGCTTCCCGGCAACGCTGTCTGTTGCCTTTGCAGCTGCCATATCTATCGCTTCATCCAGTTCCTCGCTGATGCTGCTGATTGCGTCTCTCGTTGCGCTGAACCGTTCGACCAGACCGAGCTTGTACTCATAATCCTCCAGCGCCTTCTGGGCCTTGTGCAGCGCGTCATGCACGCCCTGCCTGCTGATGCCGAACTCCTCGGCAATCTCCGCCAGGCTCAGGTTCTCTTCGTTATACAGCTCCAGGACCTCCCTCTGCCGCTCTGTCAGCAGCTCTCCATAAAAGTCATAGAGCAGACTTTGTTTCGTAATATCGTCGAACTTCATATCTGAACAGCTGAATGTTTCAGCGCCTTTCAATCTGACAAGCTTCTCCGCTTGACACTCGAGTAGTATACACTGCGGCGATGCAGCCTGTCAAGCAGAAATACTTAACATCCATAAAAAAGAGAAGGAGCAATCGTTCCTTCTCTTAGTATTCTCATTTTGTATGTCAGCTTACATTGCCTTCTTAGCTGTTTCGCAGAGTGCTGTGAACGCAGCCGGGTCGCTGATTGCCATCTCTGAAAGCATCTTTCTGTTGATGTCAACGCCTGCCTTCTTGAGGCCGCCGATCAGCTTTGAGTAGCTCATGTCGTTCATTCTTGCTGCTGCATTGATTCTTGCGATCCAGAGCTTTCTGAAATCTCTTTTCTTGTTCTTGCGTCCTACATATGCGGAACGGAGAGCTCTCATCGTTGCAGGCTTCGCTGCTCTGTATGTGCTGTGCTTGGAGCCGTAGAAGCCCTTCGCCATCTTCAGTACTTTCTTATGTCTCTTATGTGCGTTTAAACCTTTTTTAACTCTTGCCATTTCAATACCTCCTTACTTGCTCAGAACTTCCTTGATTCTTCCGTGATCTGCACTGGTTAATGTAGTGGACTGTCTGAGTCCTCTCTTTCTCTTCTGGCTCTTCTTAGTAAGAATGTGGCTCTTGTATGCTTTATTTCTCTTAACTTTTCCTGAACCTGTTAACTTAAATCTTTTGCATGCGCCTCTGTGAGACTTCATTTTGTTTGCCATATCGTCCTCCTATGTTAATTATTTCTTAAACTTTACTTGTCGTTCTTCGGCGTGAGAATCATCGTCAGACTCCTGCCTTCGAACTTAGGCTTCTTTTCTACGTCGCCTACGTCTGAAACGGCTTCAGCAAATTTCTCCATGACTTCCTGTCCTGTTGAAACATAGTCACGTTCTCTGCCCCTGAATCTCAGGCTGACCTTAAGCTTGTTGCCATCTTTCAGGAACTTCGCACCTGTCTTCGCCTTAACCATGATGTCATGATCTTCGATAAAAGTAGACAGTCTGATTTCCTTAATCTGTGTCGTATGCTGCTTCTTCTTGGCTTCCTTCTCCTTCTTCTGCTGGTCGTACTTGTACTTACCGTAATCAAGTATCTTGCAGACAGGCGGTTCCGCCTTCGGAGCGATGCACACCAGATCAAGGTTTTTCTCTTCAGCCAGTCTCAATGCCTCATCTCTGGACATGATTCCCAGCTGTTCCCCATCAGCAGAAATGACTCTCATTTCTCTGGCACGAATTTCTTCGTTGATCAAAGATTCCTTTGCTATTGTTCTGTACCTCCTTCGTACATAACCGTATCCAAACGGCATAAAGAAAAACGCGGATACAAAAGTATCCGCGCGCAAAAAGCCTAAAGGCTTACTTACTATATCAACCCGGGCGCCCATGCTCCCAAGGTGAGAAGCGGATAACTTCTGCTTAATACCTTGAGTATACTATCATAGGGTCCGAGCCTTTGCAAGTAGTTTTTTACGTATTTACAGCAGTTTTTCCAGATATTCCGCTGCTTCGTCGATATCCTCCTCCGCAAAGACCTTAAAACCAGCATCCCGCAGCATTTCAACGGCCAGGCCCTGACCTGGAATCTTCGTATCCGTAAACGTTCCGTCGTAGATGAACTTGCTTCCGCAAGATGGGCTGTCCTGTTTCATGATGCAGAACGCCACGTCGTTTTCCTTCGCAAGGCGCACCGCTTCAAGAGCACCCTTGGTGTATTCTTCTGTCACGTCCGGTCCAGTGCTGGCGATCACCTTGTCGCCCTGCCGCTGAGAGTCAGGACGCGGCGTCGGCAGTCCTCCAAACACTTCCGGGCAGATCGGAATCAGTCTTCCTTCTTCCTTCCACTTCAGAAATGTCGGATGTGTCTCCGGCACTTCCCCGCCGTCGTATCTTACAACTCTTCCGCCGTAAAGGCATTCACTTACCAGAATCTTAAGCATTGCAACCTCCTTCTCCATACGTTTACATTCAAACGGTCCGCTGATATATACTTTGGGATCCACCACACGGTATCCCAGTTTTTCGTAAAATCCAACTGCAACGACACGGCTGTCGACACCGATTCTCTTAAATCCGAGCTCGCGAATCCATTTCTCAGCCTCCGACATTGCCTTTGCGCCGAGCTCTCTTCCCCGGTACTCTGGAAGAACGACCATGCGGCCGATGTTTGCCATTCCGCCGCCCGCATCAAAAAACCTGCATGTAGCCACGGGGTAACCGTCATCCAAGAGCACAATGTATTTCGTTCCCGGTCCATCCAGTTCATCGAATTCATCCCGCAGAGAGATGTGATGCTGGCGGTTCATCCCTTCGATCCGCACCGAATAGGCGCCGGCTCTCTGCCACTCCTCCTCTGCGCGCATGACTTCTATTTTGTTGTTCATCGGATATTCTTTACTCATAGCCATATTATAACAGAACAGAGGATCAAATGATCCCCTGTTCTGCTTTATTTTTTACTTTGTCTTTACTGCTTTCGGCAGAGACCATTCAGAGTAGAAGTTCTTGCCGCCATACTTGGTATAGGTTCTCACTTGAACATAGTACTTGGTCTTCTTTGCAAGCCCCTTAATCTTCTTACTCTTTGAGCTCTTGCCCGCAGTTGTGTACTTGGCTCCGCTCATGATCGGGCTCGTTGAATATCTGATCTGGTATCCATTGAACTTCTTCTGATTTGCCTTGCTCTGCTTCTTCCACTTAGCTGTGAACGCATTCTTTGCTTTACTAACCTTAAAGGATTTAACATAGTAGTTGGCGTAACCATTAAGAATGTGCCTGTTCATTATTTCTCCGCATACTGTGCACTGATAATAATCCAGGCCGTCTTTCAGATAACCCGCTTTATTCACCACGTGTTTCCATTTGTGACCGAGGGCAGGAATCCCTTTCTGCTCAACGATTGTTTTGTCGCAGACGGAGCAATGGCTTCCTTCCGTCTTGCCTGGTTTTGTGCAGGTCGCCGGTACTGCCTCGTCGATCACGATTGTGTGAGGGACCATTGCAAGTTCCTTTGTTTCTGTCACGCTGCAGCGTTCACATGTTTTGGTCATTTCACCCTTTTCGGTGCATGTGGCAGGTTTGGCGACTTCCCAGGTTCCCCACTTGTGACCGAGTTCATCGATGTTCTCAACCGTCTTGGCTTGAACTTTAAAAGCATCGTTTGTGAACGCCTCTGATGTGTAGGTTGTTTCGCCCTTTACTTCACAGGATGCAGGTTTCGTTACCTCTCCGGCTGCGTTAACTGTTTCAGTCTCAGTTTCACCGCATTCAGCGCATACTCGAGTCGCGGTGACTTTGCTGAAGTCATCTGCCCATTCGTAAGTAGGAACCCCGAAATTGTGCGTATGTGCTGCCGCTTCAACTTTTTCAAAAAGATAGATTGTTTGTGAGGTCGAATTGTAGGTCGAAGCGAATCCGTTTTCGTAGTAAACCGTGTAGGTGTTCTGACCGCCGATGTGCTGCAGCTGGTTGTCGGTATACGTCCAGTATCTGTCAGCATACTGCTGCCCACTAAAGATCTTGACTTCTCCGCTCTTGCCTTCCAAATAATCTGTACCGTTTGTGATGTTGAATCCATCTCTATTGGCGTCAGCAGTCCAAACGATATTTGCTTCCTCAGCGGATACGTACTTATCAGATGCTCCGTCTCCGTCAGCATCTCCTTTCCTGATTACGACGCCTGTGCTCCCCATGTCGGCTCCGCCCGAAGTTCCGCCTGGATTGGTCAGCGCATATGCGCTTCCTGCATGGTTAGCATTTACAATCAGGTAATCCTTTCCGTCTGTCATCTGATCTGTCTGTTTGTAAATTGTTCCCTCAGCAGGTGCTGGGTCATCAGGTTCATTTGCTCCGCTTCCTGCTTTTGCGAAGAGGCGAATCGTTGCCCCTTCAGATTCTTCCTTGCTCGTTCCGAAGACCCCATCGCTGCAAGTCACATAATATGTTCCTGAACTGCTCGTTTCGTAAGATAACTTGCCGTTTGCATAGAATACTGCCCGTCCGCTGGTATAGGTCATGATGCCATTGCTGCTTGTTGGATAGAAGTATCTTCCGTCATTTGTCAGATAGCCATCTGATGTGTACTCCCATACCACATCCGTATCATCTGTAAGAATGAACGCCGGATCATCTTCCGTTGCTGCTGTAATGTCAAATGCAGCTGAAGTAATATCATCGCTTGCATTCTTGATGGCATATACGCTTCCGTCATCCTTCGTAACGGCGATGATATATTTCTGACCGTCTTCAAAAGTGTTTACTTCTTCATAGCGGGTTCCATCTGCTGGCGTCGGGTCGTCCGGTGTAGGGTCATCCGGTTCGTCCGGGCCGAATGGCGAGACAATTCCTTCCTTGACCTTTTCATAAAGATAAACCTTACCATCAGTCGAATTATAGGTCGACTTAAATCCGCCGTCATAATATACCTTGTAAGTGTTGTTGCCACCTTCATGCTGCAGCTGGTTTCCAGTATAAATCCAGCCTCTGTCAGCATACTGCTGTTCGCTAAAGATCTTGACTTCTCCGCTCTTGCCTTCCAGATAATCGCTTCCGTTCTTGATGTTGTATCTGGATTCATTGGCAGAGGCTGTCCATACGATGCCGGTTTCATCAGCAGAGATATACTGATCAGATGTTCCATCACCGTCAACATCTCCGCTCTTGATTATGACGTCTGTGCTTCCCATATTGGCTCCGCTTGTAGTTCCGCCAGGATTGGTCAGGGCGTTCGCACTTCCGGCTTTGTTGGAGCTTACAATCAAATAATCCTTACCGCTCGCAAACTGATCTGTCAGTTTGTAAACTGTTCCGTCGGTTGGCGTCGGATCATCCGGTGTCGGATCGTCTGGCGTACCCGGTTCGCCGTCTACATAAGTTCCATCCTCGGTATATTCATAGAATGTGGAAGTTGTGGCGTTTTCTTCAGACCGTAATGTGAAAATGTTCGTCACAGACTCATTTCCATTTCCGTGTGTGAGGTATTTATCCCCCGCGTCACTCTGGGATGCATTTGTGCTTTTTAATATATTTACAATTGCTTTGCTATCTGAGGTCGTTGCAGAAATGGTCCATACATCCGAAGTATCATCAAGTTTCAGTGTACCATCATAACCTTCGTGATTATTTGGAACGTAAGTACCATTCAGATACTCTCCATTCTGACTCTGAATATAATATCCGCTGCCATCTTCACTTTCCGTAAATGTCCAAAGCAGCTTTTCCGGAACCACATCTTCTCCTACTGTGTATTTCTCCCCTGCGAGGCCATTGTAAGTGAACTGCTGGTTTCCGTCAGAACCGTTTGTGTATCCTTCCTCAGCGTCTTCGGACGTTAAGGCATAACCATCACTGGCTAGAATGACATACTTCTTACCATTCTCTGGTGTTACCCCCTGGCCTGCCGGCTTGGTAACGGTAACCTCACATGTATCTTCAAGAGAACCGTCCGCATAAGATGCAGTGATTGTCGCTGTTCCAGGTGCAACACCGGTTACTTTGCCGGAGTTTACGGTTGCAACGGAAGTATTACTGCTTGACCAGGTAACATTCCTGTTTGTCGTATCTGAAGGAGTATATGTAACAGTCAGGTTTTCCGAGGAACCTGCTTCCAGTTTCAATGTTTTTGGAGAAATCGCGATAGCAGTAGCATTTATCGGCGTCCCTTCAGTGAAAGTACCACCGTTGGTAACATTTACGCCGTTTGCATCATAATATGAGAATGTCAGCTTCTCTTCGCTGTCAATCGTAATGACCAGACCCTTTCCTTTTACAAAGGCGCTTCCACTACCGTACTCACTGTCACTCATACAACCCGCAGCTGCATAATAGAAGTTAATATCCTTGCTTTTACCATTCGCATAGTCCAAGCTGTCTCCAGGTCCATAGACTTTATCATAATGCGTATCAGATACAGAATGATTGTGTCCCCAGAGAAGGACAATCTTTTTGCCATCCGCTGCAGCATCGTTAAGCGCATCGATTACAAGATCCGCATTGACGGTCGATCTGCCGCCCATGCCATAATAACCGCTGCTGCTTCCAAAATAATGTAATGGATAATGTGTTAAAACAATAATCGGCTTATCGTTTCCGAGATCGCTAAGGTCACTGATAAGATCATCGATCTGTGACTGTGGATAATTATCACTGTTGTTGTTCCAGTTGTCTGTTCCAAGGCAGTAAATAATATAGTTGCTGCCCGTTAATCCAACCTCCCCCTTTTTATAGTTTTCTTTTACCGGATTCGTTGTTGAAGCGTACTTACCGTTATAGAATTCATGGTTGCCTGTCGTATAAACAGCATTGGAAATGCCCTTTTGGGAAACAACATTCATAACTTCCTGCGTGTATGTCCAGAACTGACTTTCATTTGCGGAAGCTGATCCCATATCGCCGCAAAAGCCTATGGCATTAATGCCCGTATATATCGATGCGATTTTATCGAGCCATGTGCCAAGTCTGTCGGCAGCTTTGTTATCTGAAGAATTGTGTATGTCGGAGGTGAAGACTAATACCGTTTTACCATTAGTCGGTGTGCCTATCGTATCCCCTTCTTCTGCAGTTGCTTCTTCCTCTGCAGCTGTTTCTTCCTCTTCAGGCGGACCGCGGGTATCTTCTACGTTTCCGTCCTGACCCGTTTCGATTTCGGATTCAACGAACAGGGACAACCCATCTCCATCGTTGGATGCTTCAAAGTCCTGTGAAAAACCTAAATAAACAGGAGTATCACCCCCGGACTTCTTACCTACTGCAAGATCCCCGTTTTCATCCAGTCCAATCACATAGTCTCCATTGACCAGTAAGGTACCGCCCTCAACTTTCACCGCTGTCCATATAGCGCTGTCTGATGGATCTTTGATGTATTGGCCGTTGTCATCGGATATTACTTCTGTCGTTGCTGAGGTGACGCTTTCGCTGCCCCTTTCGAGAATACTAACGGAACCACTGTCACTGCGCGCAACTAAATAGTTCTGTCCTGATTTCAATGTGTCTGTAAGCATGTAGACGATTTCCGTTGTATTGGAATCATTAGTCCCTGCATACACTTTGTTCAGCGAAAGATAGCTGGACTGGCCGACAATCATCATGAAGCCGACCAAAAAAGCAAACAATCGCTTACTCCGTTTCGATACCTGTAACATAAGCTGCTCCTATCTCATCCTTGAATTCCAAATAAATAACGATTGGCCGAGTGTGCTTGCTTCCGTTCTAAAGAGTGGTTGGAAGTTTACACGGTCAAGTCCTAATTGTGGTGTAAATTGCTCATCCCGCATATTTGCTTATGCTGCATCGAGCAATGCCTGTTGAGTTGATGCAATGTCTTTCAGTTT
>CACWSO010000007.1 GCA_902763505.1 uncultured Eubacteriales bacterium
TGATCTGTCTGATCTAAAACTCATTACGCTATGCGTCTTAATTCTTTATCCGAATTATTGCTTTTGCTTGGTTTTAGAAATTGTCGGAAACTCTGCATTTCACCATTTCTGATTTGATACACAGTTTCTTGATTCATTGTGACCTTCCGGCATTGCAGCCGTCCGGTCTATGACTCAAATTTCTACACTATGAAGTTTTCAAAGTTCACGGCGTTTGCCGCCGCCCGCTTACCGCGAGCTTTTATATATTACCCCACGCGCAACCCCTTGTCAACAACTTTTTTTCATGTTTTTTAAAGTTTTTTCACGGTATTTAAAAGCCCCAAAAATGCACAATATCTAGGGGTTTCACGCATATTTACACACAATAATCCCCGGTCCGCACAACGGCAGGCCGGGGATTTTCTGTCACATTTTACGCTGTGCCGTTATATTAATGCCAGGAATGCATCCACCTCTTCCTGGGTTGTTCCCCAGCTTGTAACCAGTCTGATGCACTGATGGGTCTCGGTGACGACCGGATAGGTCTCGAACATCACTTTCGTCGCCAGGAACGCCGCCTGCTCCTTCGGGAACATGGCGAACACCATGTTGGTCTCCTGCGGCACGTAGAACTCGTAACCTTTCTCCTTGATTCCCTCCGCAAGCTGCGTGGCCATTCTGACGGCGTGATCACCCAGGTCAAGATATCTTCCGCCTTCCAGAAGGGCATCGAACTGAACGCCCATCAGTCTGCCCTTTGCGAGAAGCCCGCCGCGCTGCTTGATGAGGAAGCGCATGTCTTCCTTCAGATCGTCATTGACGACGACCAGCGCTTCTCCGAACATGGCGCCGCACTTGGTGCCGCCCAGGTAGAACGCGTCGCAGATCTGAGGAAGATCCGTAAACTTCACGTCATTCTTCTTGCTGCTGAGGGCCATCGGCAGCCTCGCGCCGTCCAGGTAAATATAGAGCCCGTGCTTATCGCAGCACTCCCGCAGGGCTATTAATTCTTCCTTTGTATATATAAGGCCTGTTTCTGTGGAGTCAGAAATGTAAATCGCTTTCGGCAGCACATAGTGTTCATCCTCATGGAAGATCAGCACATCTTCGATGTCTTCAGGACGCAGTTTGCCGTCGACCGTCTTAACGTGGTTGATCTTGTGCCCGGTCGCTTCAATGGCGCCCGTTTCATGCACGCAGATGTGACCACTGTCCGCAGAGATGACGCTCCAGTGAGGGCGCAGCAGCAGCGCCGCCAATGCAGTCAAGTTCATCAGCGTTCCGCCCGGTATGAAGTGTACATCCGCTTCAGGACATCTGACCAACTGACGGATTCTATCCGCAGCCTTCCTGCAGTAATCATCCTCGCAGTAGCCGTCGTGCAGTTCCATATTCGTATCCACAAGAGCCTGCAGAACAGCCGGATGGCAGCCAAGGCTGTAATCGTTCTTCAGAAAAATCATTTCTTTCCTCCTTTATATATATGGTTTTGAAATTCTATCTTTGTGTATCGTTATTTTATCACGGTAAAGCCATTTATGATACTATATGCTATAATAAATCAGGAGGTATATACCATGAATACAGAAGATATCAAGAAGCAGGCTGAAGGCATCCTGGCCGGAAGCAAAGAAAAGGCATCCGCTTTCCTTGAAGATGGCGGCAAGATGGATCAGCTCCTCGAACAGGTCGAACAGAAACTGGAGACCGTTCCGAAGGCAGGCGTTTATCTCGCAGAAGTGCCGCGCATGATTGCGCTTCTCAAGGACTACATCCAGAAGGATTATACAGAAATTCCGAAGAGCACCCTCATCATGATCGTAGCGGCGCTGCTCTATCTGGTCAATCCGAAGGACATCATCCCTGACAAGTACATCGGCGTCGGCCTCATCGACGACGCAGCTGTCGTTGCAGCTTGCATCGCCCTGACGAAAAAGGAACTGGACGCATATGATGCGTGGAAGGATGCAAAACCAACCGCATAGTCAATCCCGCCCATGTTAGAATCAGACTTTTTCAAGAGAAGCAGACCGGACTTCCGGAAGCTGAAAGCATTCGGGTTTCAGCTTGCGTCCGGAAGCAACGACAACAGACACACATATACCTACAGCGAGGAGTTGCCTGACGGACAGTTCCGCGCGGAACTTAGCGTGTCCGAAGACGGCAGCATCACAGGCCGGGTCATCGATCTGGAAACAAATGAAGAATACCTGCCGATCAGAGTCGAAAACCAAATCGGCGGATTCAGCGGAAACGTCCGGGAGATGTATCTGGAATTCCTCGCCAAAATCGACCGCGCGTGTTTCGTTCCTGTTCACTTTATGTTCGATCAGGCCAACCGTACGGAAGCCTGGATCAGCAGAGAGTACGGCGTGGATGTTGAATTCCCATGGGAGAAATACCCTGGCAATGGTACCTTTAAGTGCAGCGAAAACAGCAAGTGGTTCGCTGCGCTTTTGACTGTGGAATACGGGAAACTGACGAAGGATGCAGACGCTGCCGACAGCGGCGAAGCGAGCCGCGCTGACAAACATGACGAGGAGGAAGTCGTGGAGGTCATCAACCTGAAGGCGGATTCGGAGAAGATTCCGGAGCTCACGAAGATCCCCGGCGTCTACCACGCATGGCACATGAACAAGAAGCATTGGATCAGCGTGATTCTCGATGACACCCTGACCGATGCGCAGGCTTTTGATTTGATCCGTGAAAGCTACCGCCTCGTTTCGGACGGCAAGCCGACCAAGGTCAAAAGCACCGGCGCCTGGATGATCCCTTCCAATCCGAAAATCTATGATGTCGACGCAGGGTTCCGGGGCGGCAGAGGCGAAATCGAGTGGCACCAGCACAACAACATCAAACCGGGAGATGAGGTCTATATATACTCCTCGGCTCCCAATTCTGCCATCCTCTACCGATGCGAAGTCGTAGCTTCCGATCTGCATTACCACGGAATGTTCAAGGAGAGCAAAGGCTACGAACGCTCTATGCGGATTCGGCTCATCGAAAAGTACCCGCCGGATAAGTACCCACTCTCTTTTATCAAAGCCCACGGCGGCTCCGTGGTGCGAAGCGCCCGCAGCATGCCGAAAGAATTATATGAAGCAATCAAAAAGTCCCGCTGAAAAGCGGGACTTTCACTTATCCAAGTATTGCAGCCCTCCACTGCTGTTCGTATCAGTTCGCCGCGAAGGCTTCGTCGTACCAGCACATGATATCCCTCAGAAGCGCCTCGTCCACATCATACTTCACATCGCCGATAGACGATATCGGCAGAACCTTCGGAGAGGTGCCGCTGATGAATGCAGCATCAAAAGATGCAATGTCTGTTTCGCTGATTGGATCCTCGTGGATCGCGATGCCTTTGCTTCTGATGATTTCAATAATCTTACCGCGGGTTACACCAGGCAGTACCTGATGGAGCGGTGAGGTGTAAACTTCTCCGTCTTTAATGAAGAAGATGTTGGAACGGCTTCCTTCTGTGATCTGCCCGTTCTTGTCGACGAGGATCACCTCATAGAGGCTGTGCTCTTTGATCGCTGCGTCTGTCGCATCCCGCAGGGCGCGGTCCATCATCTTGACATTCGGATTCTTCCGTTCACCGTGGAACAGCTCCGTCGGAACGCCTTTGCGATATTGTTCCTCCGACGGATAGTGGGTCGGGCTCATGTACAGAATCGAGTGACCGCTCACGTCGACTTCCAGTTTCAAATTGTGGTTCAGCACATTTCCATCTTCGGCCAGTTCATGAATGCTGTCGGCCAGTTTCTCCTGGGTAAACGGAACAGCCATACCGATGCTGCCGAGGGAATTCTCAAGACGCTGGAAGTGTTCCGGCAGAAACTGCGGTTTTCCGTCCGTCAGCCTGACGACTTCATAGATGGACGGCATATCGAGTCCGCCCTTCATGATCGCCGCATTGAAATCCGCAATCATCTCGCGGACAGAATCGCGGATCTCGCTGAGCGGAATCTGGTCGTAGTTGAAAATGAGATAAATCTGCCCATTGTGACTGAGCTGGCTGATACCGCGTACCTTGATGCCCAGATCAGCAGCCGCCTCGATCATACGGTCCGTCATCTCATTGTGTATCTCATCGGTCCTCGCGCTGCCAACTGTTCCTTCATGAATGGTTCTGGCGTGCGTATCGATCTTCAGAATGATGTTGACGCCGGACTGGGTGTTCTCGGCCGTCATGAAATTACCGCCGTATTCCGCAATGGCGTCCAGAGACTCACGCAGTTTTTCTGCATACAGCGATCTGACGCGCTTCAGATTTTCCTGATACCAGCCTTCCTTCATAAATCGGGCCAGGGTCAGCTGTTCTGTCTTGGAAGATGTCTGGTCATATTCCAGTTTGATTTTATTAAAAAGTTCCACCATGTTCTCCGGCAGAATCATGTAACTGATTCTGACTGCCGGGAACAATGTCGGGCTGAAGGTTCCAATATATACGACGCGCTTGCCCTCATCCATGCCCTGCATGGCAGGCGCCGAGATGTCCGAACGCCTGGAGTCCGCATTGTAGTCGTCCTCGATGATGATGCTGTCGTTGGCCTGCGCCCACTGAAGCAGCTGTTCTCTGCGGTCGCGCGGCATCACTGCCCCAGTCGGGAACTGGTTGTGCGGACAAACGTATGCCGCCGTGCGGATATTCGTCGGAATCTTTTCGATTTCGATTCCGTTATCCCTGACCGGAATGCTGCTCATGCTGAAGCCCCAGTCGCGGAAGATGTTTTTGACCGGCGTGTAACCGGGATCTTCTGTGCACACATGCTCGATGCCCATATGGCGCAAAAGCCTCCCAACGTGGTTGACCAGCTGCTGCGTACCGGCACTGATGACAACCTGTTCCTGGGTGCATACGACGCCTCTTGATTCATGCAGGTATTTGGCGATCTCTTCTCTGAGCAGCGGTTCCCCCTGCCTGTCGCCTTCTGTCAGCAGCATGTCCGGCGTCTCGCTCAGGACTTCTGTCATGCACTTGGTCCATTTTTCGAAATCAAAGGAATTCGGATCTGTTTTCATGAAAGCCATCTGTCTTCTCCATGTTAGAATCATTCTCTAATTGCTAATAGCATCATACCACCTTTTGATTCATATGACAAAAGCTGCCGCATCGATCTCTCAATACGGCAGCCATTTCATACTCGTTATTCTCCCGGCAGCGCCCGCTGAAGCACTTACTGCCGGTCTCACTGCTGTTTCATCACTTTCTCAATTCTATCAAAGGCTTCCTTTAAAGTGTCCACATTGACGGTGCACGCGATGCGCACATATCCCTCGCCGCAGTCGCCAAAGGCATTGCCAGGCAGCGTCAGCACATGTGCTTCGCGCAGGATCATATCCGCCGCGTCTACGCTGGACAGTCCGGTTTCTTTGATGTTGATGAACAGATAGAAGCTGCCCTTCGGCGGATAGATGACGCTGATCTTCGGAATGGCGTTGATCCTCTCCGCTGCGTAGAACATTCTCTTTCTGTACTCTTCGATCATCGGCGGCTGTACTTCGTCGCGATGATGCAGCGCGAAGATGGCAGCTCTCTGTGAGATGGACGGTGCGGTGAACACAACGTTCTCATTGATCTGCTGCACGATTTTGATGATGTAGTCCGGCGCAATGATGTTGCCGACTCTCCAACCGGTCATGGTGAAGTTCTTCGAGAAGGAATTGATGATAATCGTTCTCTCCCTCATGCCGGGCAGTGACGCAAACGGCACGAATGGATTCTGGTAGCTGAACGCCGTGTAGATATCATCAGAGACGACGATCAAATCATATTTCTCCGCAATCTCCGCAATCTTCTTCATGGTTTCCACGGTCAGGCAGTTTCCGGTTGGATTGCTCGGCGAGTTGATGACCAGCGCCTTCGTACGTTCCGTGATCAGGCTCTCCAGTCTCTCAACATTGATCTGGAAATCCTCTTCTTCATAGGTAGGCAGCTCGATCGGAATTCCTCTTGCCAGTTCCACCTGCTGCGGATACGGTGTGAAGAACGGCGCCTGCAGGATGACTTCATCCCCGTCGTCGATGATCGCTTCCATGACGAGATACATGGCCAGACAACCTGAAGCTGCGACGAAGATTTCCTCATCGACAATATCCATATCATATTCTTCTTTATAATAATCAATGATTGCCTGTCTGAGCTCAGGATCGCCGCGGAAGTCGGTGTACTTCGTGTGGCCCTTCTTCGCGTCTGCAAAAGCCGCGTCAATGATTCTGAAATCCGTTGTCAGATCCGGATCACCAAGACTCAGATCGATGACATCATCAAACGACTTGGCGAGAACATCTGACTGTCCCATTGCCGTGCTCTGATCTTTCCAGTATCTCTTTGCTATAAATTTATGTTTCATGTCAACCTCCGTCATCTCATCTAGTTAAAGTACTGCGCCCGCATCCTTCAAAGCCTGAATCTCTTCCGGCGTATAGCCCATGGAAGTGAGAATCTCATCTGTATGTTCTCCCAGCGGACCGGTCGGCTGGTATTCCTTCCTGCCGTAGTCGCTGAAGGACAGCGGCGGTGACGGCATCATGACCGTCGTATGATCTGCATCCGGAAACTCCACCGGAACCATATATCCGTTCTCAATGGCCTGCGGATCTTTGCTGACTTCACACTGCTCTTTCAGGATCTCACAAGCGCAGTTGTTGCTGCTCAGATAATCTCTCCACTCCTGGGCCGTCTTCGTCAGGAAGATTTCATTGCAGACCTCGATAATATGCTTGATCGTATCCTTCTCCTGCATCACTGCGATGCTGGCGTAGTCAGGATCCGTGGCGTACTCAGGAATGCCGAAGAGTCCGTACCATTTTTCTCTATCCATTTCGTACTCATTGCAGTAGACGCCGATCCAGCGGCCGTCTTTGCAAAGATAGGTCTGGTTGAACGGGTCCGTCGGACGGAGCGGATCCGGATTCATATGCTTATGATCAAACTGGGTCTGCACAACGCCGATGGCGTTGCACCAGATGCCATTGGCAAAGAGCGAAATATCGACCTTGGTGCCTTTGCCTGTCTTTTCTCTGCCGTAGAGCGCCATCAGAATGCCGGACAGGAACGCGCTGCTGGTGGCCATATCGCCAAAGGCATAGGTCGGCAGGAACGGGAAAGACCCTTTCGTCTGCCAGTCGCCCAATGCGCCTGCGCGCAGCCAGAAGGCGCTTATGTCGAAGCCCGGATCGTTGGCGGAAGGTCCCTTGTCTCCGTAGCCTTTGAAGTGGGCATAAATCAGAGAGGGGTTCGTTTCCTTGATTGTTTCGTAATCCAGTCCGTTTCGCACGAGAGATTTCTCCCGCACGTTCGTGATGAACACGTCTGCATCGTTGATCAGATCAAGCAGAATCTTCTTGCCTTCTTCGGTCTTATAGTTCAGCGAAATGAATTTCTTGTTGCTGTTGTGTATTGTGAAAAGCGGGTTCAGATCATCCGCGTACGGCGTGTACTCATGGACGCCGCCGACACGCATGACATCCCCGTCCAGACCCTCAACCTTGATGACCTCTGCTCCATAAGCGCAGAGCATACGCGCGGTGGTCGGGGCCGCTACGACGGTACCCATTTCTACGACTTTGACTCCCTCAAGAGGAAGGGTTTTGTTTTCCATTGTCAGTCTCTCTTTCTTCTCCTCATGCAAAGGCTACAGCTGCTCGATGGCCGCCTGCGCGCCTGCGTCAAAGGCCGCAACATTCTTCGGATTGTTTTTGCCTTTCTTATCAAAGTAATGGTTCATACCAGCTCTGACGTGGTCGACATCATAGATGTCTGACGCGCCGGCCAGTGCACCCAACATGATGATATTGGTGCCGCGGTGATTGTTCAGTTCGTTGGCGATATCCGTCGCAGGAACTTTGATGACTTTGATGTCATCGCGATACTTGCGGTCAGGACTGACCAGACTGCTGTTGACAAGCAGCACGCCGCCCGGCTTCAATCTCTCTTCAAAAGTGTCGATGGCCGATTCGCTCATGGTCAAGAGAATATCCGGCTCATAGCAATACGGACTCTGCAGATCCTCGTCTCCGATTTTGACCTCGCAGTTTGCTGCGCCGCCTCTCATTTCAAATCCATAGGAAGGATACCAGGATACGTTCTTGCCGTCTTCCATGGCGATATCCGCCAGAACCATTCCTGCTACAAGGACGCCTTGTCCTCCGATTCCGGAACAAATAATTTCAATCATTACTTGTCACCTCCCTTGTCAATGAATTCTCCAAGCGGGAGATATTTGCTTTGCGTCGTCTTGATGTATTCACAGGCATCGATCTCTGACAGTTTCCAGTTGGTCGGGCACATACTCAGCACGTCGATCAGACAGAAGCCTTCGCCGTTCATGTTCTTCTGCAGAGCCTTCTTAATCATCTTCTTGGTTTTTTCTGTATTGGCCGGCGTATTGACCGCGCCGCGGGCCAGATAAGCCATGTCGGTATTGGCGAGAATCTTCGTGATATCCAGCATGCTGCCGTTCTTCTTCTCATCACGTCCGAACGGTGAGGTGGCAGTTTTCATACCTGGCAGGGACGCCGGCGACATCTGTCCGCCTGTCATGCCGAACACGCTGTTGTTGATGACGATCGCCAGGATGTTATCGTTTCTGATGGCGCTGTACAGCGTCGACTCGATGCCGATGCTGTAAGCTGATCCGTCACCCGGACGGGCGATGACCAGGCAGTCAGGCCGTGCGTGCTTAAGTCCCGCAGCTGTTACAATTGTTCTGCCGTGGGCGCTCATAACTGTATTGTACTTCATGGCAAACTGTCCGAACTGTCCGCAGGCAACATCATCTACAGTCAGAATCTTGTTGCTCACGCCCAGCTCCTGTACAGCTTCTGTAATCACACGGCAGATAATCCCATGTCCGCAGCCCGGACACCAGGAAGCCTGCTGTGTCATGTCTATATCTTTCGGAATTTTGAAATTCATCTGCAGCACCTCCTTAATATCTGCCTAACATTTCTTTCACATACTCGACGATCTTGAACTCGTTCATGTTGTCCCAGTATTCTCCGTAGAATTCCACCGGAATCCTGTTGCCCGTCGCAAGAACAATGTCGTCCTTCATCTGTCCGAGGATGTTTCTCTCTACATCCAGAATGGCTTTGACCTTTCCGCCGGCTTCCAGTTCATCAAAAGCCTTCTGCGGGAACGGCCAGAGGGTAATCGGACGAAGCAGCCCCAGCTTGATGCCCTCCTTGCGTGCGATTGCGATGGCGGACTTGGCGACACGCGCGCTGGTGCCGTAGGCTACCATCACGATTTCCGCGTCTTCTGTCTGCACGCACTCCCAGCGCTGTTCTTCTGCTTCCATCTTGTTGTATTTTTCAAGGCAGTAAGCCGGATACTTCCGTCCGCCGTCTTCCCAATCCCAGTAGCGGTTCCAGATCGCTCTCTGCGGTTCGCCTTCTTCACGAGGCTTCAGGGCCCAGTCGTAAGTGTCCACATCGTGTTCAATCATCGGCGGGAGCTCCACCGGCTCGATCATCTGACCGATGGTCGCATCTGTCGCAATCAGTACCGGATGACGATACTTCTCCGCCAGATCAAAAGCACCATAGGCTAGATCAACGCTCTCCTGTACGCTTTCCGGGGCGAGTACGATCGTACGGTAATCTCCGTGACCGCCGCCTCTCGTGAGCTGCCAGTAGTCGCCCTGTCCCATGAAGATATCGCCGAGGGCGCATCCGATACGCTGTACGTCCACGATGACTGCCGGAAGATCACTTCCGCACAGGTATGAAATTCCCTCCTGCTTCAGGGAAAAACCAGGACCTGCAGTCGTCGTCAGTGCGCGCATACCGCCCGCCGCCGCTCCCAGCAGCATGTTGACGCCCGCCAGTTCTGATTCTGTCTGCACGCAGTCGCCGCCGACTTCATCCATTCTCCAACAGAGATACTCGAGAATCTCTGTCTGCGGTGTGATCGGGTAGCCGCTGAAAAATCTGCATCCGGCGCGAAGGCAGGATTCAGCCAGGGCTTCGTTACCCTTCATTAATACTTTCGCCATTGTTCTGCCTCCTTAATCCGTAATTTCAATACAATAGTCCGGACACATCTTGTAGCATGCGCCGCAGCCTATGCATTCCTTCTCTTCATCGATATGCACTATTTCAAAACCCTTCGCGCCCAGCTCCGTCGACGGAACCAGAACGCCTTTTGGGCATACGCTGGTGCAGAGGAAACACCCTTTGCACCGGCTGAAATCTACATTGACTTTGCTCATTCTCTCCTCCTGTTTCTTTTAATCTTGCTGTATATCCACCGCAAAGGCTCTTACAGGGCCTCCATCGGACCCCTGCAGCTTGATTGGCGCGAAGCAAAAGTAGTATCTCTTGCCTGCTTCCAGCTGCAATGAGTTGTTGACGTTCTCTACGATCAGCACTTCGCTGCCGAGGAAAATCGGGTGTGTATCCCACTGCTCCCACAAGGTCGGATCCACATTCAGGAAGTCTACTGCTACAATGCTGATCCCTGATTTCACAATGAACTGCGCCGCCTCTTTGGAGAGGTAGGGATGATTCAGATATGTCTTATCTCCGTACTTCTCACACCAGCCCGTCTGAAGTACCAGAAAATCTCCTTCCTGCACAACCTCCTGCAAAGGCAACAGATCCTCTGGTGTAATCGCTTCGCCTGCCTTCTTGTGCTGCAGATCGATGACGACTCCCTCTCCGATGAAGCGGGAAACCGGATAATCTGTGATGCGTTTTCCCTCCGGCAGAAAGTGATAGGGCGCATCGATGTGCGTGCCCGCATGACTGCCGCACATCAGGTAATCTACATGGCAGCCGTCTGTCTCATGACTGCACGCTTCTTCCAGTGAAATCTCAGGGTCTCCCGGATAAGCCATCATCCCTGTATGAATCTCATGTGTCAGATCTATGATATTCAAATCATGCCTCCTGTGGCGCAATCATCTCATTGCCCTCTCATTTGTTTGAGTATATCACATTTTACTGCGTTACCGTAAAAAACTTGCCGGACAGGCTGCCTTTGCAACACCCGCCCGGCATGATTTGTCACTTCGCTGGGATTCGCTGACAGCTGTCTCCTATTGCCCCAAAACCTCAGCGGATTTTCTCTTCTTCTGCTCCTGCAGAACGCCGTCAACATAGACGGTTCCATCCTCATGGATATCCACCACGTGCTTCTTCCTGTCAAGCGCTGTGATGATGAAGAAGATCAATGCGCTGACTACGATACCGCCCATAATCGGAGATGTGGCCGCCAGACCATCTTTGGCCATGAAGAAGATAACAGTGATAAAGCTTCCTGCCATTGCGAACAGTCCTGCCTTCGCGCTGACCTTCTTGAGCAGGAAGGCGAATACGCAAGGAATGAAGATGCAGCCCGAAATGAAAGCGTATGCAACGTCCAGGGCTACCAGAACGCTCTGGATCCACAGTGCGCAGATGATGGCC
This sequence comes from uncultured Eubacteriales bacterium, assembly GCA_902763505.1. Lineage (GTDB taxonomy): Bacteria > Bacillota > Clostridia > Peptostreptococcales > Anaerovoracaceae > Lentihominibacter. The sequence continues at coordinate 11,401 of CACWSO010000007.1, forward strand.
AGCAGACCAACGATAACCGCGAGGAGACGCGTGATCAGGATGCCGGTCTTCTCGGAAATCTCCGGCTTCGCGTTTTTGATCAAATCGACGTAGGCGACGGTCGCCGTACCCATGATCTCACTGGAGGCCGTTGACATAACTGCCGCCAGAGCTGCCGCCATAATAACGCCTCTTACGCCCATCGGTGTAAATGTGGTCGTCGCTGTTGCAAATGCCAAGTCGGTGTTTTCCAGATCCGGCATGACGATCACGAGGCAGATTCCGATGATAATGAGTGCTACTGTATAAAGGAAGATATACAGGGCTGCCAGCGCCGTACCGTGCCGTGCGACCTTCGGATTTTTCGCCGTGAAGGCACGCTGCCAGATGTCCTGGCCTACGATAAATCCAGGCGTATACAGCAGGATATACGCGATGATTCTTGCTGCTCCCAGATTGGTGATATCCAGATGTGTTGCCGGTGCCTGCTCAATGAATGCGCCGAATCCGCCAACGCCGTGGATGGCCAGAATCGGGCAGAGGATGATGACGCCTACCGTCATGACCAGGAACTGGAAGATATCAGTATAGGTAACCGCCCACATACCGCCGATGACGATGTACGCCAGTACGACCAGACCACCGATCAGCATGGATAACTGCGTCGACCAGCCGAACATAACGTTCATGATGGTGCCAACGGCTACGACCTGTACGACGCCAACCATGAACATATAAATCATCAATACCACCGCGCTTAGCACACGAGCCTGCGGTCCGTAGAATACACCGAATCCTTCTGCTGTTGTCAGAATTCTCATATTGGAAAGCTTCGTTCTGAGGAACAGACTCAGCAGGAAGATGCTCAGTGCGCAGATTCCGCCCAGCCAAATTGCTCCGATGCCGGATTCATAAGCCAGTCTGGTGCTTCCCATGGTCAGTGATCCGCCGATGACGCATGCTGCCATGGCTGCTGTAAATCTCCAGATGCCGATGCTTCTTCCGGCGACCATGAAGTCTTCTGTTGTCTTTGTCTTTTTCGCTACCCAGATACCAACACAAATCAGCACGATCATATAACAGATCACGATGACAGTGTCGATTGTTGTAAATTGTGTCATGATGTAATTCTCCCTTTGTTAATAAGTATAAAATGAATAAGAATGTATAAATATCAAAATATATGTATAATAATACATCTGTTTCTTATGCCTGTCAACATCAAATCATCAACTTCTTATTATTTGTAGATAAACCGCTGGAAAGCAGTGATTTATGGTATAATATCCGCATAATATGAAGCATATATACAAACACAGTAACAGATTATTATTCTTCATAATTTTGATACTAATCCTGGCTCTATCTGCATGCAGCGGAAGTTCCGAAAGCGGCGCCTCCGTGGGTGCAGGCGGCGGAAGCGGAAACGCAGAAGGCAGCTTCAACGCCGAATATCACGACGCTGAATTCCACGCAGACAGCGCAGAAGGCGGCGGTGGAGCGCAGGTTGATTTTTCATGCACTTCAGACGGTTACTTCGGCGTTCTGGCAAACAGCAGTTCCAGAATGAAGGTGCAGGTGTTCAAGGACTCGGAAACCTATACTTATGATTTGGAGTCCGGGGAACCAACGATCTTCCCGCTTCAGTGCGGCGACGGAACCTATACCATCAAAGTCATGGAGAATGCCGGCGGGAACAACTACTACGAAATGTATTCCACCAGTACATCCGTCAGTTTAAGCAGTTCCCTTGCACCGTATGTGCGGCCGAATGCGTACGCAGATTATTCGAAAGACTCTGACTGCGTCAAGGAGGCTGCGAAGATGGCCGGCAGCGCATCGAGCGAAAGCGACTTCGTGAAGCAGGTCTATGACTATATCTGCAAGCACGTAAAGTATGACTACGATGAAGCGTCAACCGTTTCCTCCGGATACGTTCCCGATCCTGACGAAGTCATGAGCACCGGCAAAGGCATCTGCTTCGACTATGCCAGCCTGGCTGCTTCTATGCTGAGAAGCCAGGGAATCCCTACGAAGATCATCTTCGGATATGTGGCGCCGGACAATCTGTATCACGCCTGGAACATGTTCTACACGGAGGAGGAAGGCTGGACGACCGTAGAGTTCTCCGTCGATCCGGGAGACTGGACCCGTGTCGACCTGACCTTCTCTGCCAACGGACAGAACGCCAACTTCATCGGTGACGGCACGAATTATGAAGATGTTTATCAGTATTAAAACAATACAGTAAATACAACAGTTAATATAAATGAAATTACACGAACAGAACACGAAAGGAGCTTTGCAATGAATGCAAACGAGATGGGCTCATTCTTCGAAAACATGGGTATGATGATAAAGGCAGGCATTACGCCTTCCGAAGCGGTGGGACTTCTGCTAGAAGAATCCAAGGAGTCAGGTCATCCGCACACCGCCTATGAAAGCATGTCTCGGAACATGTCAATGGGATCTTCTCTGGCGAACGCCATGAAGGATTCCAACGCATTCCCGCAGTACGCGGTCGACATGGTCGACGCTTCGGAATACACCGGTAAGCTGGAGGGAACACTCTTTCATCTTTCCGATTACTACAGGACAGAGCATTCCATGAAGAACACATTTGTTTCAGCAGTGCGCTATCCAATCATCCTGCTGTTCATGGTTATCGCTGTGCTCATCGCCATGCTCGCCATTGTCTTCCCTGCTTTTTATGGCGTATACAATAATCTGACGGGAAGTCTGGCAGCATCCTCGCTGAACTACATCAACATTTCCTTCACCCTGTGCAAGGTGCTCATGGTGATCATGATCATACTGGTCGTCCTGCTTTTGATCGGCGTCTTCATGTGGAGAGGCGGCAAGGCTGCAACTGTGCGAAACTTCCTCTCGAAGATCAGCACCTTCCGGCAGCTCTTCGACAATCTGGACCTCTACCGCTTCACGTCCTGCTTCGACATGTTCATCTCCAGCGGCGAGATGCAGGATGAAGCCGTAGCCAAGAGCCTGCCGGTGGCAGAGACCGACGGTCTGAAGAGCAAACTGAACCGCTGCATCGAGAAGATGCAGACCGGCCTCAGCTTCTCACAGGCTGCAAGTGAAGAAAAGCTGTACGACCCAATCAACAACAGGATGCTTATTCCGGCAGAGCGCAGCGGCATGCTGGATTCCATCCTGCAGAAGATCCTGACCAACCTCAAAGACAACAATGAAGCTTATGTAGCGCGGATCGCCAATACTGTCGAACCGTTCCTGACCGGCTTCCTCATGATTACACTGGGCCTGATGCTCATATCGCTTATGGTTCCGCTCATCGGCATCATGAGCTCCATCGGCTGATGCAAAGGCAATAAACCCCGAAAGGAAACACTGTTCATGCAGCTTATTCGCAATCACAAGTTCATAACAACTTGCGTGATCGTAGCGGTCATTCTGATCTGCTCCGTTTGTTATGCTGCTTTCTCAGTCACAGATGAGGAGATTGCGGAGCGGGAAGACGCCATCAGGGAAACCGTACAGGAACGAGCGCTCCAGTGCTACGTCATTGAGAATGCTTACCCGGAAAGCTTGGCATACCTCGAAGAGAATTACGGACTCACCGTAAATAAAGAAGACTTCCTCATCGTCTACGACCTCTTCGCAGAAAACCAGCCTCCTGTGATCAAAGTTATTTACCGGGGGGACAAGTAACTATGGAGAAAACCAGAACCACGAAAAGCATAGGAGATATTCTCTCAGCACTGACCATTGCTGTGCTGTTCCTTGTCATACTGCTTTTGGTTGTCTTCACGGCCAGATCCTATCAGCACGGCGTAGACAGCCAGTATGAAAACGACACCCAGCGCATCGTCTGCGCTTATGTTGCGACTGCCGTCAAGGATCATGACGGCGGCGAAGTGACACCGATGGATTTTGACGGTTATCCGGGCATCTCCATCGCTGACGGAGATACGGGTTTTGCCCATAAAATCTATTTGTCAGACGGGCAGCTCCTGGAGGAGTACAGCCGGACAGACATGCCTGTCAATCCGCAAACCGCAAGTAAAATCGGGGAAACGTCCCTGTTTGAAATACAATACATCTCAGATAATCTTCTTGAAATCAAGACAGATAAAGGAGCATCCTACGTCAATGTTAGGAGATAAGATCAACAAAAAAAGCAATATCGCCTCCATCGTGGAGCTGTTCATGATGTTCCTGCTTTTGCTCGTCGTCATCGTCGTGATCACCATGGTCTGCATGACGACCCGGGAGCAGAGTCTTGACGCGGGCGATCTCACAAAGGCAGTCATCTGTGCAGAGAATACTGCAGAGATCACAAAAGATGCGGCTGATCCTTCTGAAGCGGCAGCGCTGCTCAAGCAGATGGATGGCGCCGCGGACATCAACGTCACCGGAGACACTGTCACTGCAACCCAGAACGGTTACCGCATTGAAGTGTCCCTCGCCCCTGAAGAAGGCACATCCGGCACCTATGTGGATGAAACGATCAGCATATACGCCGAGGACGACAACCTTCTCTACCAGCTGCACACCGGAAGCTATCTCAAGGAGGGATCGCGATGAATCATCACATGAGACTTGGACCAATCGCTATCTTCCTTGTCGTCGTAGCGATCATACTCACTACACTGGCTACTTTGACCCTGGCGACTACGAACGCCGACAAAGTCATGGCCGAGCGTTTTGCTGCCGTCACATCTGCTCGTTATGAGTTGGAGGCTGAGGGGCAGCAGTTCCTGCGCGATTTCGATGAGCAGGCAGCTTCAGGCACCGTTACAAGCGAAGACAGACATGCAACTCTTGAGAAGAGCGGCTATACTCTGGAAATACAGATTTCCGCGCCGGATGCAAACGGCAATTATGAAATAGAAAAATGGGATCTCAAGAAAAACTGGAAAGCGGACGATCCATTCCAGCATATTTGGAAAGGAGCAGAATAATGGTACTGCAGGATATACTGAAACAAGCCACACTTCAGGGCGCATCGGATATTTTTATCATCGCAGGTCTTCCTGTGACCTATAAAGTCAAAGGAGCGCAGAACCGGATGGATGGGGAGATCATGAAACCTTCCAGCATCGATCCGATCATCGATGAAATCTATGCGGTTGCACGAAGGCAGAAGACGATTCTTGATCAAGGCATCGATGACGACTTCTCCTTCTCTGTTCCGGAGCTGGGCAGGTTCCGTGTCAATGTATTCCGCCAGCGCGGTTCACTTTCTGCGGTCATCCGTGTCATCAAATTTGGCATCCCTGACTACAGAGAATTGGGAATCCCTGAAAGCGTCCTCTCTCTGGCGGACAACATGACGGGACTCGTTCTGGTTGCCGGCGCCGCAGGATCCGGTAAATCCACAACGTTGGCCTGCATGATCGACCGTATCAATCATCAGCGCGAGGCGCACATCATCACCATGGAAGATCCAATCGAATATCTGCACTCCCACAACAAGAGCATCGTCAGCCAGCGTGAAGTGTTCATCGACACGCCGGGCTATCTGGAGTCTCTCCGTTCCGCCCTGCGCGAAAGCCCTGATGTCATCCTGCTTGGCGAAATGCGAGATTTTGATACAATCTCCTCTGCAATCACCGCTGCGGAAACCGGAGTCCTGCTCTTCAGCACGCTTCACACCAGCAGCGCTGCCAATACTATCAACCGTATCGTCGACGTCTTCCCTGCCACCCAGCAGGTACAGGTCAGAGGTCAGCTGGCACAGCTGATCAAAGGCGTCGTTTGTCAGCAGCTTGTTCCTACTGTAGACGGCGGCATCACTCCGGTCTTCGAAGTTCTGAAGACCAATCCTGCTGTCCAGAACATGATCCGCGAGAACAAACTCCATCAGTTGGAAGCCGCTATGCAAGCTGCAAGAGCAGAAGGTATGATGACCATGGACAACAGTTTATTTGAACTGTACCAGAAGGGAACGATTACGAAGGAGACGCTGCTCAACACCTGCAACAACTATGAATTAGTCTCTAAGAGGGTTTAATCAGGAGATCACATCATGGAAAAAGATGCAATTTATGTGAAGACATTGGGCAACTATTCAGTCAGCTACAAAGGTTCTGAAATTGCCATCGGAACCAGAGATGAGTCGCAGATCGGTCTGCTGATGCTTTTGATGTTCCACTTCGGTGAGGACGGCGCCAGCAGAAGCCTCATCCGAAGCACGCTGTTTGAGGATAGAGAGATCGAAGATGTTTCCCATGCGATCCGGAACGTTCTCTACAACATGCGAAAAACCCTCAAAGCGCAGGGCCTGCCGGATGCGCAGTTCGTCAAGCAGTCAAAAGGAGTCTACTACTGGACCAATGAGGTTCCCATTGTGGAAGATTCCCGCGAGTTCGAACGTCTTGCGGACGAAGCTCTGGCGGAAACCGACCCGAAGAAATATGCTTCCAAGCTGGCAAAGGCCTGCCGCAGCTATTCCGGCCGTTTCTTTGCAGGCCGCGAGAATATCCCGTGGATCTACCTGGAAGCGGAGCGTTACCGCACACTCTTTCATGAGATTACAACAGCCCTCATGGATCATTACAGAGAGGCTAACAAATATAAGGATATGTACGACCTCGCTCTGCATGCTGTCCGCGTTGATCCTTTCAACGAATGGGAAGTATGCGCAGTCGAGGCATTAACGGGACTGGGTCGTTTCGCAGACGCGGAGCGGTATTACGAAGATACGGTGGCACTGTACCTCAGAGAGTACGGTGACCGGTCCAATGAACACGTCCGCGATTTCATCCGCAGACTCGGAGAGCACTTGTTCCATGATCACGAGAGCATCGAAGAGATCCAGGGCAAGCTGACAGATATCAGCAACAGCGACGGACATGGTTACTACTGTTCCCTTCCTGTTTTTCAGGAACTCTACAGAAGTATCGAACGTACCATGCGCCGTTCCGCCGATAAGATCTTCCTCATGCTGTGCACCATCGTAGACAGCAAAGGTAACCCGATGCGCGAAGGTCCGAAACTCATCGAGCTTTCTGAGCGTCTCAAAATCGCCGCTGTGAACTCTGTGCGTCATACCGATACTGTGACCAAGTACGGTCAGGGCCAGTATCTGATCCTGCTGATCAATACGACAGCAGAAAACTGCCTCATTGTACAGAAACGTATCAACGACAGTTTCCTGACCAGCAGACAGCGCACCGGTATCGACTATTCCATCAAGGGAATCGTTCTGGAAAACAGCTATCTGCCTGTCTTTGATGAATAACTATATCCGTGGAGTCTTCAACTATGTATGCAATTCTTCATGCTGAAATATATTGCCTTTGCTTTATTGTCATAAGCATATTATTATTCTGGACTGAACGGAACGGTATCCGTTCCTATGTTGAGATGTGTCTTTCCAGACTTCTGGGGTGTTTTCTTCTTTATTACGCCCTAGGGTTCTGCTTTGTGCTGATCACGGAAATCGTCACTGTGGAATCCTGGCTCTCACTGTCCTACATATGCAAGACACTGCAGCATCTCACGCTGATCATTGGCGTCTTCACTTGGGCCATCTATGCAGCATCGCTCATACGGGACGGCAGCTCACTCAAGAAGCGTTACAGCATCAAATCAATTCTGCTGACGTTTCCTGTTTTACCTCCTATCGTCCTACCGTTTTTCAACTTGCAAACACATCAATTATTCTATATCGATGAATCAGCTAACTACATACGCGGGCCATGGTACGATTGGGAACTGATGTATCTGTTCATCTTTTCAGCCATCCCCGCACTCGCTCTTCTGATTCATTCCAGCCGGGAATCCGGAGCTATGTCCCGATTCAACCTCAGGGTTTCCGCGATCTTCCCATTATGTCTATTTACAGGCTGGGCACTATCCTTTACCAATCAGCTGCCTCCTGCTCTGAGTGCCATCATCATGCTGGCACTTTTGCTGCTCTTTATGGGCTCGATGATGCAGCAGGTCTCCATCGACAGTCTGACACAGGTGAACAACAGACAGAACCTGCTCGAATTCATGACGCAAAAGCTGAAGAACCACAATAAAGATGTTTATCTTCTGATGATGGATATGGACGATTTCAAAAGCATCAACGATAACTACGGGCACATTGAGGGCGACAGAGCGCTCGTGAGCGCTTCCAGCAGCATCAAAGCTGCATGCGGTTCCTTCGTCCCGCGACCATATATCGCACGTTATGGCGGCGATGAATTCATCGTCGTTGTTGAAACAGATAATCCGGATAAAATCACAACTCTTACAGACGCGATTAGGGAGAATCTTTCCAGTTACAGCAACAACCTTCCATATGAACTCAATATGAGCATCGGTGTCGCGAAACACCGCGATGGACAGGCACCAAAAGAACTAATTCGTGAAGCTGACCAATTGTTGTATGACGTCAAAGAGAAGAAAAAATCCTGACACTCCGAAGTCACTCTCTTGTCAAACACTTATTATAGAAAGGAGCCTGAAATGATTACATTGGATGCCCTGAAAGAACTTGGTGCGGATACGACTAGCGGCATCGCCCGTTGCGTCAATGATGAACAGTTCTACCTGAGAATGGTCAACATGGCGCTGGAAGACAAAAACTTTGACCTGCTGAAAGAAGCGATTGCAAGCGGTGATCTCTCTGCAGCTTTCGAACGAGCCCACGCTCTGAAAGGTGTCATGGGGAACGTCGCTTTGACAAGCCTTTATGAACCGATTGCTGCCGTGACCGAAGAACTGCGGGCAGGTAACGACATCGATTACACGGATTATCTCAATCAGATATTCACAGAACTTGAAAAATACCGTGCTCTTCTCTAGAGCACGGTATTTTTCTTAAGGTTTATCATATATCTTGGAGGTTTATGGAGTTTTATGCTTCAACTTCTTCTTTCTCTTCTTTCTTATCCTTTTCTGCGATGATAACGATTACCGCCTGTACCATCAGGAATGCTGCCATGAGGCGTGTCCACTGATCTGTCAGAACCATCGGGTTCGCCATGTTCTCTGTGATGATGAAAGTGATGATCGCTCCCAGTGCCGGTACGAGGCTGACGAGGCGGGATACTAATCTGTGCTTCGTTTCAATGGTCTCATCCTCTTCCTCTTCTTTTCTGCCGAAGTATCTGATCAGAAGAATCAGTGAGAGAATCGCTGTTGCTATTGCACAGAGCAGGTTGATCAATGCCCATGCTCCTGTTGCTGCCAGAGGCGCCTGTGCATCTTCGATGACTGTCGGTTCTGCAGTGTTTGCCTGTCCCTCTGTTTCTGCTTTTGCAGTCTGCATTACCTGCGGAATGTTATTCTTCGCGATGTTTGATGCATTGTTTTTGTTTGATGAATGATTTTCGCCTGCCGGCTTTTCCTTATCAGCCGGATCAACGATGTTATCAGTCTTACCTGTGTTGTCTGTATCCGCTGCCGGAACTGCTGGCACTGCTGCCGGGATTTCTTCCCAGCTTCCTGTTACAACTACGTCTTCTGCCGGCATGTTTTCTACTTCACCGTTCCACCCGCCGAATTCGAATCCTTCTACCTGTGGATCCTCTGCCTGCGGCACGTCCTGTCCGTACTTATAAGTTGCTGTTTCTGGAAGCTGCTCATCTGCCTTAGCCGGAACGACGTCGCCTTCGTATTCATAGGATACGTTGTAGCCGTTACGGCTGTAGTAGAGTTTCAATACCAGACCGTCTTCTGCTTTTGCTTCTGTCAATGTTCCTTCGATGCTGTCGTCAAATGTTAATCCTGTGAAGTCTTTGATTTCTGCTTCTGCCTTGGATCCCATGTTGACATCTTCTACTGTAACTGTTTCTTCATCCTGAAGGTCATATCCACCGTCCAGGTTTTCGAGATAGTACTCTGTGCTGTAGTTTACTTTGATTACTTTCCACTGTGCGAACAGTTCGTCTTCGGAGATTGTCAGTTTATACTCATCTCCTGCTTTGTAAGCTTCTCCTGAACCGTCTGCCTTTGTGTTCCATCCGATGAACTCATATCCATATCTTTCGAAGCCGTTTTCTGCAACGGTTACGGTGTTGTGAGTTTTTCCTGCAGTCAGATCCATGTTCCCTTCGCCGCTGTTTGCGTTATATGCGAGTGCATCCTCTGCATACACCCAGCTGCCTGTTACGACTACGTCTTCAGCCGGCATGTTTTCTACTTCGCCGTTCCATCCGCTGAACTCGAATCCTGCTACCTGCGGATCATCTGCCTGCGGCACGTCCTGTCCGTACTTATAAGTAACTGTTTCAGGGAGCTGCTCGTCTGCCTTTGCCGGAACGATGTCGCCTTCGTATTCATAAGATACGTTGTAGCTGTTGCGGCTGTAGTAGAACTTCAGAACCAGGCCCATCTCTGCCTTTGCTTCTGTCAGCGTTCCTTCGATGTCTTTGTCGAAGGTGAATCCTTCGAACGATTTCGCTTCTGCGGATACCTTGGATCCTGCCAGAACATCTTCTACAGTTTCATCTTCTGCAAGTGAGAAGCTTCCATCCATGTTCTCTGTGTAATGTTCTACCTTGTAGCTTACGGAGTATTTCGCATAGAGTTTGATTACTTTCTGATCTACCGGATCTGCTGTGACTGCAGGAAGCTCATATGCTGTTCCTTCTGCTACTCTTGCTGCACCGTCTTCTGTGCTTTCATACCATCCCAGGAACTTCGCGCCGTCTCTCATCTCCTGCGTATCTGCTGCGTAATCATATGCTTTGATTTTTGCATCTGTTTTTTCCACTGATTTCAGGAGTTCGCCATTGCTGTTGTAGTATTCTACCGTAACGGATGGCTGCCACATTGCGTGGATGTTGATGTGAGTAATCGTTTCCTCTGAGAGGCCATTCTGTGCTACATACTCGAATTTATTCCCCTTTATGAATGTTTCACCAGTTTTAAGGTTCTTCCATTCTACGAACTTGTAGTGATCTTTTGCATCCGGCTCTTTGAACGTATGTGTGAAAGTTGAGAATGAATCTACATTCTTCCAGGAACCGGATCCTGTTGAAATGTTGTCGATGTAACGGAAATCCAGTACTTCCGGATAAGTCTTCTCATAAACCGGGCTGACATTGTAGACAACTTCTCTGGCCGATCCGTCGTTCTTGATGCTCAGAGAAGAAAATTCTTTTCCATCCTGATCCACCCAGTAACCGGCGTATTTGTAGTTGACTCCCTGGTGGGAGAAGGACTTCACTGTGACCATGTTATCCAGCTTCTTCTGTGTGAAGCTCCATCCACTTCCGGCGCTCAGCGTATTCTCTACCGAGTTGGAAGTTGCTTCGCCATTTGCCTTCAGAATATTGTTGAAGTTTACAACGACGTGCATATCTGCGACTTCTGTGTAGACCGGTCTAAGGACCAGCGTCGTATCTCCGTCCAGCTCGTCAGCGTTGATCGTCAGCGCTGTGATTGTTCTTCCGCTGGAATCTTTCATTGCATTTGCGTATTTATATGTAACCCCTTCATAACGTGCGCTCTTTGTCTTGACCCAACCGTTCACTGTTGTTGCTGTGTAACTCTTTGATGCTCCTGCTTTGATCGTGACACTGCTTACAGCAGTAACCGTTGATGGGCCACTTGTAGTCATGACATCTTCCAGAACGATCTTGACCTTGTAGCTGGACTGCTTTGCCTTTGGTGCTTCCTGCTCAGTAGCGGCTTGTTCCTGTACCGGCGCCGCGTTGGTTGCTGACTGAGCCGGTGCTGCTTCTGTCTGTGCAAGAACGTTCTCTGTGCTTTGCTGTTCTGACGCCTGCGCCTCCTGCTGCGGTGCAGATGTCTGTTCGGTTGGTGTTTCCTGTGTCTGTGGTGCCGGCGCTGCCGGTTCTTCTACTTTCACTTCATTGGTACCTGCAGACTCTTCTGCTGCAAATGCGATTCCACTGACTGGTGTCGTTGCCACAGTGACAGCCAGTGCCATCGCTAGTACCTTTTCTACATATCTCCTCTTCATTGTGTTTCTCCTTTCTCTTATTTGATAAACCGTCATTGTTTTGTTTTTCTTTTGTGACTATATTATATGTGTATATTCGTCATATAAACCGTCACGTTTTTAGCTTTTGTGCTACAATTATTTCTGTTTTATCCTTGGTGTTAAGCTGTTTGCGATATACCCATTATATATGGTGTTTCATCAAAACAACCGTCACGTTGATTTTAAAAAGGGGTAAAATAAGGAGGTGATGAGGGGATTTTGTAGATTTTGCACACAATAAAACAGGGAACCCGGATTTATGTTCCGAATTCCCTGTTTTCTGTTTTGGTTTTTGTGACTGATGTTAGTCAGCTTTCATGAAACTATGTGCTTCACCTATGCCATGGCTCCTTCATCCTCCTGGTCTTCCTCTTCTTCTTTCTTTCTTGAGAAGAAAGCTACGAGTGCCTGGATTGCAAGGATGACTACCATCAGAACAGTCCACTTGTCAACCATCTGCATTGGCAGAGTCATATCCTCAGTGAGGATGAATGCGACGATCGCACCGATTGCCGGTATGATGCTCGCGAGCTTGACGCCGCCCTTACGTTTGATCTCTGTGACTTCACCTGTTTCTTCATCTTCTTCACGTCTCTTGCCGAAGTATCTGATCAGCATGATCAGTGAGAGGAGTGCAGTCAGGATTGCGCAGATCAGATTGATCAGTGCCCAGAATCCTGCAGCTGCTCTAGGAGCAGGTTCATCATTGATGGTTGTTGGTGCCGGCGTATCATCGATAGCTGCTGCAGGAATAGGATTTACTGCTGCAACTGCAGGGTTACCGCCGCCAGGGTTATTTCCATCATTGTCAGGAACCGGGGTCGGTGTAGGCGTTGCTGCCTGTGTTACTGTCAGCGTTCCATAAACCTTATCGATGTTGTAATTGCTAGCCACGTAACCATTAGCTGCTGCTGTTACCAAATCAAGTACCGCGGAGGACTGAACGTTGTTCGGCAAAATGTCGAATGTGTTCTTGCTGCTTCCAACTGCCGTCTGTGATCCGGTAACTCTGAATGCAGGTGTTTCACCAGTGACGAATCCATCACCAGAAATTGTGATTCCATTGTTCGTCAAAGCTGTTCCATCATAGACCTTTGTGGCCGATGCGGATGTTACGGTGACGTCGCGCGGAGCGATTGTCAGCGTGCCATCAGCGACTACGAATGTCGCATTTACACGACTATCTTTGTAGCTGAAGTACTCTGCATTGAGACCCATAGTGTAAACTCCTGCATTTGTACCGCTTGCTACTGCAGGTTTTCCGGAATAATCGACTTTTTCCTTGTCAAACATGGTGCTAGGGCTTGTTGGTGTGTAACCCTCGAGAGTCTGTTCATTTCCGTTATACTTTACTCTGCTAGTGTTTCCGTTGACAGTGATTGTCATTGACACTTTCTCGACTGTGAGTGTTCCGATAGTGGCTTTAATCTCGTAGTTGCTCTCAAGTGCCGTACCGTTCCAATTCAGGGTGTAGGTGTTGTCGCTCTTGCCTACCTCTGTCTGGCTTCCAGTCGTCTTGAAGGTCGCTGTCTCGCCGTTTACAAATCCAGAGATGCTTCCTTCTGCTTTCAGCGGTGTTCCATCGTACTCCTTCGTTGCACTAGGTGTGGTGATCGTCAGTGGAGCCTTTGTGATTGTAATCGTTCCATCAACGTATTTAATGTTCAACTTAGCGGTGACATCTTCATGTGCAGCATTCTCGATGACCAGAATGTTGCATGATGCTGAAGCAGTTGTCCCTGCATTGGTTGCATTTGCTGTAGATTCCGCTTTCACAAGAGTATATCCCTTTGGCAGCCCTTCTACTTTTACTGTTGCACCATGCGGCTTTCCATCATAAGTGAACGTGCCACCTGTCGTCGTAACTACGATTTCATCTGTATTTTCTGTAACTGTGAGTTTCCCGATGGTTTCGGTTGTAATCTTGTAGTTACCCTTTATCGCCGTACCGTCCCATGTCAGGCTGTAGGTGTTGTCACTCTCGCCTGCCACTGTCTGGCTTCCAGTCGTCTTGAAGGTCGCTGTCTCACCGTTTACAAATCCGTCAATGCTTCCTTCTGCTGTCAGTGGCGTACCGTCATAAACCTTGTTGGCGCTTGGTGTGGTAATCGTCAGTGGCGCAGGTGTAATCGTCAGCGTTCCCGGCGTCCATGTTACGCTCTTGTAAGATTTCTTAACATCCTTGCCATCTGCATCAACAATTGTGTACTCCTCAGCAAAGGATCCGTTATAAGGGTTAGTGTTAACATCTTTGCCTTTTGCTGGAGTGTAGGAAACTTTCAGAGTGTCACCCTTTATCAGGCCTTTAACGGTATAGTCATCTGTACTGATTTCTTCTCCTGTACCTGTAATGCTTTCAGGGAATACATACCCAGACTGTTCTACACCATTATATCCAGAGGACTTACCATTAACTGTTATTGAAAGCGCTGGTCTTGTTACTGTCAGGGTACCTAATGATTCGCTGATTTTGTAATTGGAAGACTTTGTATCGCCCCAATCAATCTGATAGGTGTTGTAGCTCTGTCCTACTTCGGTCTGTTCGCCATCCACAGTGAATGTAATCGCGTCACCAGTACCAAGCGTGACTGCACCAGCCTCCTTCGTATCAGCCTTCCAGCTTCCGCCGATATTCGCTGTCCAGTAGTGGTACTCAATTGTACCCTTATTCTCGGTCAGTGCTGTTCCATCGTACTCTTTCTCAGCACTTTCTGTTTTGATGTTAAGTGGAAGCGGATCGATCTGCAGGAAACTGTCACGCGCATAGAGCGTGATGGAGTAGTTCGGGTCGGACATCATGGCCTTCCCTCCTACAGTTACTGCTGACAGCAAAGCCTTCTGCTGAGCGCCGCTATATGTATATGTTCCGGCATCCTTCTCGGATATCAGAGCACCATTTGTGCCATACAGCGCATTCCAAATCGCATCACCATACTTCGCCTTGAACAACGCTCTCTGTCCGCTTGTGATGCTGACATATGCAGATTTACCCGTTTCATCATTGAAGTGCTGTTTACCAGGATTTGTAAATCCTACGTAAAATGTATTACCAGTATAGTAGTTCGGGCCGGAGCCGCCAGAGTGCGTGTTCCACTGGTCGGCGGAAACGCTGATGTATACGCTGACCGGTTTGACTGTCAGTGAACCCGGAACATAAATGATGCTGTAGTATGTTTCCGGATCCGTTATGGCATCCGCGCCCTTTGAAATCTGAGCATTCTTCGGTGTCGTCGCGCTGGTGCCTGCATCTGTCTGACTTCCAACAAATTCGATTGACGTTACTGTGTCACCACGCAGGGTGCCAGTAATTGTATAGTCGGCTTCAGTTTCAAAACTGCTCTTCAGCGGCGTGCCATCATAAGTCTTCGCCTTATTGTTGGCGAGGATAATCAGCTTCTTCTGATAATAAATATCGATTTCTATATTGCCTTCGTCGCCAGTAATCTGGTATGTTGGCTGCGGTGCTGTCTTAGTACCGTGCAGATATGCATGATGATAAACGTATCCATCCGGTGCCTTGTTCTGAACCGTAAAGGTGTCACCAACCTCAACAAATGATGTGTCTGTATCCTCGATCTCGTTACCATCCATATCAAGATAGTTCACTGTGATCTTCGCAGATGTATAAGGTACGTATTCAAATGTTATGACATTGCCAGTAAGTGCAAGCTGCAGTTCCTGAGATGTCTCGGTCGGCTTGTAGTTCTGGTCGAGAATATTCGCATCCGTAGTCTGCCTTTTCATGTAAGCCTTATCTACTTCGACAGCCATTTCAAGGGCGTTCGTTGTAGTTCCAGGAACTGTAACTTCCTTTGACTCTGCAACCTTAATATTAGGATGGTCTTTCAGTACATAGTTCACTTCATAGGTCAGTTCATCCGGAATCACATCATAGTAGAATATGATTACGTTTTTCTTTTCATCGAACGAAAGCTCGATTGACTTCTCTGCCTTATCTGCAACGTGACCCGCTACAGTTGGGGCTGTCTCAGTGATTTCATCACCCTGTTTCAGGTTAGGATCGGATACAACCTTGTCCGGTACGACGCTAGTTGTAGAATCCGTCTCATAGTAATGAACTGTGTAGCTGATGGTCTTCTGCGTCCAGTGCGCATAGAGAGTGATATCCTCTGTTACTGGTTTATGCCAGTCATAAGGAGATCCTGTCTCATCAGCGGCTGTGAACCATCCCTGGAAGACATATCCTTCCTTTTCAGGATCAGCAGGTGCTGTTGCGTGGAATCCATACTCATCAGTCTGTTCAGCAACAGTTGAGCCTCCCTGTGAGTCAAATGTTACTGTACGGGTAGGGAACTTGAAATCACCGTAGAGAACCAGTCCTGCAGGCATCTTGGTATTAGCTGAATATGTATATTCATTTTTATGTTCTGAATCTGTAAACCATCCCTTCCAGGTTGCACCTTCCATCGGAGCGCTCGGAATAGCGTTCCGTATTCTATTGTAAATGTTTTCGTTTAAGGTTACCTGCTCGGTACTGATCAGAGTTCCATCATAGTTATAGAATGTCAGCGGATGCTTTAAGGCATTGTAATAGAAGTCCGCGGTCATACTGCCATTAGGCGTATCATCTGTTAATCTTCTAGCGCCATCTGACCTGACCCAGCCGCCTTTCGTATAACCAGCATAGTCCGGATAATCTGTATCATACAGATAGTTGTAGTGAACGGTGACACTCTTGAACAGACCGTAGGTGCGACCATTATATGTTGTCGTTCTTGTACCGTCGTAATTCTCCATCCAGTAGTTCAACGTCTGCGTTTTAGTGGTGGAATAGTACCAGTGGTAAACGGTCTTATTCCCGGATGGCATGATATCCAGGCTAGTGAATTTCTCATCATTTTCACTCCTACTGAAGTTCCACGCCCAGTCTGGATGCGGCGTATTGAATGTAGCCGTCCACCGTGCGCTAATGTTGGCACCATATTTAGCAGATAATGTGGCTCTACCTTGGCCTGTTTGCCAATATGGGTTACCCCACCACAGCCCATAGCCGCTTCCTTCCCACGTAATGGTATAGACATTACGACTGTATCTAACAACTACGACAGTGGTACCATCTGCTTTTACTTTCTCAGTAGTAGAATCCTTAAACGTAAAATTAGTGGTATCTAAATCGCGCGGTCTAGTTCCGGTCGCACCGGCAGTTTGCGCTGTCATAGTGATAGAGCTGCCTGTTTCTGCAGATTTCGTCACAGTTGCGAGATAGGAGTACCCGTCATCGTCCGCATTCTCAATCATGTAGACGATCTTATACTCACTCTGCGCTGCCTTCCACTTCGCATAGAGCGTCGTGTCTTTTTCAAGGGTGATGCTGCTTCCAGCTTCTTCCGTATATTTGTCATCTTTATACCAGCCGTCAAATTTATAACCTGTACGTGTTGCAGTCGTTGGCAGAGTAATCTCTGTTCCGTACGGCTTTGTCACGGCATCAATATAGTCGCCTTCTCCAACATTATAGGAAAGGGTGAAATCTCTACGGTCATAGTAAACCTTAAGTTCCTGATCAGGCTCGTCGGTGATGAGTACATCCTCATCACGGTGATTATAAACCGCATACGCATAATTATTAATGTCAGGTGTTACCCTAGAATTCTTAACACCTTCTTTGTTTACGGTTTCAATCAGCTCATTATATCCGTCACCGTCCAGATCCTTCAGGTAATGACCGACTTTATATTGGGCATCTGCTGCTACGTATTCATCGTCAACCTTATAAGTGAACATACCCTTCTCTTCATCGTATACGAACTGATCAGCTTTCACTGTGATGGTCGGCTGGCTTGGATAATAGGTTGGCTCATCTGTAACTTCTGTTGCGATTGTGTATCCCGGTGCAGTCACGGTGTATGGAAAATCTCCTCCCACAAGGTCGTACACCTGGTTGCCAATAGGGACTTTAGTTCCAGCGTCATTCTTATAGAAATAGTTGACGGTAAGTTCATACTTCTTGATACCGCTGAATTCTGCTACTGCATCGAAGCTTTCTGTAACAGTATAACCCTCTTCAACCGTACTACCGTCTCCGTCTACCCAACGAACAAACGTCTTGCCTTCCATGAATGGATCCTCAGGCAGTGTTGTAATCTTATCGCCTACTGTGAGATCGATGAAGTACTGGGACTTCTCGCTGATAACATTTCCGTCATCGTCTTTTACGAGGAACCTAACACGAACCTGATCTTTGAAGTATGCATAAAGCGTAAGATCTTCTTTAACGGTTGATTCTGCGGTGTACTGAGTACCCTTTCCATCCGGCTCGGTGAACCATCCCTCGAACGTCATACCTGACTTAATAGGATCTGATGGCAACACGATTGTTGTGCCTGTTGCCGTTGTCATCTGTTCATACTGAGCATTGTCGACCATAAATGTTACTGTGAATATATTCTGTTCATAATAAGCATTTACAGTAAGGTTCTCAGATATTACTGTTCCAACGGTAAACTCATTGGTCGTCCCCGGGTATACCCATTTACCGACTTTGTTCGTTTGTGGCGCAACCTCTGGAAGATCATTAATCGCAAAACCAGCGTCGATATCTGTTGTTCTGGTTTCTGTCGTCGTTCCGTCTGCCTGAACAAATGTTACAGTATAAGTAATCTTGTCTCCCTTATCTACGCCTGCTGTGAATGGCTCTTCCACAATGGTATCTGCTGTCACCGGAGTGCTTGAACCTTTAATGACCCACTTTGTGCTGTAGCCAGGAATCTCTGGCACGCTAGGAAGACTGTCACCAATTTTCTCGCCTTTGTTCACAGACACAGTAATAGGTGCAAGTTGTTCGTCTGGGTCTGTAGTAGGGTCAAAGGTAACTTCAATCTGCTCAGCAAAATTCGCAGTGAATGTCACTTCACCTTCAACGCCATCAAGTTTGCTCACATCTGGAGTAAATGATGCTTCTGTTGATACTTCGTTTCCTTCGCCATCTGTCCAGTTGACGAATGCGTATCCGTTATCCGCTGTTGCAGTTGACCCACTTACTTCAACGGATTCTCCATTCAGATTGACTTTCTCGCCACCTGATGATACAGAACCGCCATTACCAGCTTTGTATGTGATTGTAATGATACGGTCTTCTGCTCTGTCCTGTGCTTCATCTACAAGTGCGTAAATCGAAAAATTAGCAGTTCTGAATGCTGCGGTGCTCCCACTTGTAGATGCTCCCACTGCATTGGCGCTGCCGCCATCTGCAATATGAACAACACTATCTGCAGATATCCCTGATGCAGACATGCTAACAGAGACGGCTCTCTTTGGTTTGGTTTCTTTGCCGTCCTTGTTGTAGAAAGTAATGTCTACTGCTTTTGCCTTTTCGACTTCGCTGCCGACAGCACTTTCAATTGCTCCCATGTACTGCTCTGCTGATACTGCAGAAACTTTAACTGTAGCACCCTCCGGCAGAGCGCCTTCCGGTGCGCTGATGTGGACTGTTACTCCACCTGCAGATCTTGTGAATGAGACAGCCGGATATTCGACGTCCTCTTCGGCAGCTTCTTCTTCATCAGCTGCCTGATCCTCGCCTGCAATTGGATCCCCTGTGTTTACATCATTCTCGTCTTCCACGTCATCTGACTGCTCCTCAGGAACTGTAGTAGCCTCTGTGGACTCTGTCGCCTGAGTTGACTCTGTCGTTGCAGCAGGTGCTTGCGTAGGTGCTTCGGTAGCATGCGAAGGTTCTGGTGCAGGATTAGTTGCTTCCTGCTCAGGCTGTTCGCTGCTACTTGCCGCTACAGTATCAGGGTCACCATTCAATCCGTAGGCAACCATTGCCTGCGGAGTGAAGCTGTACTGTGCGAGTACCGCGAAAGATAAGAACAATGCAAGACATACTTTGACTTTTTTACTCATTGTCTCTCCTACTCTTACTCTAAATAACTTTTGCGATAACTAATACTTTGAAATAACTTATTAATCAATAAAAATAACTATACTTATCAACTCTATCCTAAAACCCTATACATAGTAAAATTATTAGCGTCTTTGAAACCGTCACAAAATACACAATTAAAGGGTATAGTGGGTCATCTTTCATGCCTGATATTTCACTTTTGTGCCAAGGATTTTGGCCTGTCAGACAGTCATCTTTTGGCGAAAAAATGAGAGCCGGCCAAATAGCCGGACTCTCATTGTCTTTCCTTATATAAGCTGTGTCGTTTCGCTTATTCTTCTTCACCTGCTCTGCGTCTCGCAAGGAATGCCGCGATCGCTGCGATGATCGCCGCTGCAGCAACGCCGCCGATGATGTAAGGCAGTGCGCTTCCGCCGCCGCCTTCCTCTTCCTGATCAGCATTCGCAAGTGGCGTATCCTGATCGTTGATGGCGAGCGGTGTAGCATTGTCACCGATCGCGGTGCCTGCATTGCCTGCTGCGTTACCAGCAGCTGCATTGCCTGCTGCAGCGTTACCAGCCGCATTGCCTGCTGCGTTGCCTGCTGCAGCATTCGCATTACCGTTATTGTTGATGATCGTGTTGCCTTCCGCTGCCTGTACCGGCGTGTACGTGAACGTGATGACGTTCTGTGATATATCGTCCGACAGCGTCTTTGTAGCATTGTATGCGTCCGGCAGATATCCTTCGACATATTTGTAGGATACAATCGGCTTATCGCCTATGACACCGTAATGGGTCTCGCTCGGAAGAAGTTCCGTGCTCCCCACAACATAGCTGATGGTGTACTTGACCATGTTGCTCTTCAGGCCATATGCAACGACCATTTCTGTATCTTTATTGTAGAACGATGTGCCTTCCGTATTGATGCTGACATTTCCGGTATACAGCTCGTCATTATCATGGCCTGCAAGCTTTACGCCGCGCATGAAATACTTATCAGACGGCGGTGTAACAGCTAACCCGTTGATTTCAGACTTTGTCGTATCTACCGTTATCTCCTTTGTTCCTGCAGGAATATCGCCCTTTATGGTCCCATTGCCTCCTGATACGGTTATACCAATATCATATGCACCATATGCAGTTGCAGTTCCAAGCAAGAAACAGAATGCTATTGCCAGGACGGCTATGATTCTAAATTTTTTCATGCTTCCTCACCGTCCTTTCTGTCTTTGAAATAGCTCAGGACCGCAAGCAGGATCGCGAGCAGCGCTGCTGTGAGGGCTGCGATCGCGAACAGCGGATTGAAGCTGTCGCCTGTCTTTGTCCCCGGTCTGTTGATGACCGTATCTTCGCCCGGCGGCTGCTTCTCGACTCCGTAATTCACCTGCAGCTTTCCATTGGTGTTTTCATAACTGTTGACCTGTGACTCTCCGTCCAGTGCGACACGAAGTGTCGTTTTCCCGGACTGGCCTGCTCCCAGCTCACGGATGAAGAACCATGCTTCACCTGAATCACCTTCGATTGCATCATTCACTGCGAGAAGGCCTTTTTTGATGCCCGCAGACTGCGGTGTGTTCTCGCCGCCGACAGCATCACTGCTGAATATGACAGTGCCGCCGTCCGTCAGCGTGTAGCTGTAGCCGCCGCCGGTCGTCTCTGCCTTTTCCTCCAGTGTTTTAAGGATCGTGTTCTCCATATACCAGTATGTCGTGTCGTCACTCTTATTAGTATATGTGAAGGTGATCGTCACATCGTCTCCTGGCTCCAGACCCTCAACTTCTTTGTCGGTGGTCTTTCCGGCTGTGTATGTCATTTTATTCCCGTCAAATGTGTAGGTCCCGCCGTCCACAGTAGTCGGTTCTGCAAAGACTGCCTGGCTCATTCCGAGAACGATCATGAAGGACAGCAGAAGAATTGTTGTTAATTTGATCTTTTTCATTTCTGCTCCCTCCTTATAATCCTACGACGCTGGAGTCGACGCCCCATACGCTCTTGATCGCTTCATCGGCATTGTGAGTCTGGACTGCCTGTGCCTCGGCCTCTACGACGAATGTCAGCCCGTCATATTCGTATATATAATTGATGACTGTAACATCATTCACCGTAGACTCTTCCGTCTTTACTCTTCCGTTCGTCAGTACTTTCTCATTGATCCTGATACCGGTGAAGAGCTGTGCTGATGCATCGGCATCAAGCTTGCTCTGGTAATAGTAAATCATGGTCTCAGTCTCTTTGTCGCCGCTGGCTCCCTTGACTGCCTTCCATTTAGATGTCGTTATCGGTTCGATATACGAAGGGGAGAGCGCAAGGCTCTTCTTTCCTTCTTTGAGCCAGTACTTGTGAACCATCACGCGTACATATGCATCTGCCGAACCGGTGTTGCTGACGCCCACCTTGGCATCGTATGTCTTGCCCGGTTCAAATGTTTCAGGTACTGATGTGAAAATTGTAGGCGCTGTTTCAACAGTGATAGGGTCCTTCGTTCCTACTTCTTTCCCGTTCTCTGTGATCTGCACTGCCACTTCATCCGTCTGGATGGCTTCCTCATATGGGACGCCCGTGATGTTCAGTGCTGCCTTTGTCCCCATGGTCCCGCCGGAGACCAGCAGTACCAGTGCTGCAGCGAAGAGAGCTATTGTGCGTTTTGAAATCTTTGTTCCTTTGAATTTCATTTTTATCTACCTCCCTTCACTACTGTACGATCTTATTGGCCCAGCCACTTGGCACGATCACATTGCCGTCTTTGTCATATGCGACCTGGCTGGACTCATGTGTTACTACAACGTCTACAGTATCTCCGAGATCTGCATTCTTGAGATATGTAGTGCTGACTGTCAGCGTGGAAGAGGATTTCTTCGGTTCGATGATCTTTGTGTAGTACCAGTATGCCGTATCACCGCTTCCGACCTTTTCCCAATCCGTTCCGGAAACATCTGCCGTCTGGTTATCGCCGACGATCGGCGCATAGACCGCGACTCTTACGACTACAGGTACGTCGCCTGTGTTCTCGATCACTACAGTCTTCGTATCTGAAGTGTATTCATCGTGGATCTCTGTCTTGCCTCCAAGGGCGATCGTGCTCTCGCCCTTGGCTGCATTGTAATCACTGAAGTATGCCAGTGTCAGTCCTACTGTCAGGGAGAAGACCAACGCTAATGCAATTACTAACAGGAATGATTTCTTATTTACTGCTTTCATTTCGGCCACCTCCTTCTCTTATTCCTGACCGCCATCTCCGGCTCCGCCCTCCGCGGCCGGCTGACTGCTGCCTGCCTTGACGTAGCCCTTGGCGCTCTTCTCATACTTATTGATCGCTCCGTTGTCATAGTCGTCGTCGTTCTGCGTGTTCTTGAACTTGAACTTGAACGTCTTCGTGAAGTCTGCTTCGGTCACTGACTCGCTGATCTTTTCTGACTGGTAGTTGCCGGAGTCGATCTCTGTTACCGTCACCTGCGTGATGTCTGCAGGGATCTTCTCGATTTTGGCTGGCTGTGTCGTCTTCCCTGTCTGTGCGTTGAATTCGACGGCGACTACCGTGTTCAGCTTCGTCTCGTTCTTAGCATTCTTTCCGACTACACGGAACGTGAATGTGATGTTCTTGACTTCTTCATCTTCATCGAAGGATACGAGCTTGTCGATCTCCTTGTCGATCTCCACATTCACATGAGTGTATGTATTCTTGAAGTCGAACGTTGCTGCAGGGCTGTCTTTCGCCGCAGGTACTTTCCCGATTACGTGACTCAGATCTTCTCCAGTCGCCGTATCTGTATGTGTTTCCGTGCCTGCTTTTGATGTCAGACTTGCGTTTACGGCATATCCCGGTGCAGCATATCCTGTTTCCTTCGCGCTGAACTGCGTTCCGTAGCGGACTTTGCTGATCGTCCAGGTGATCTTGCCGTCCGTCGCCTGTTCTGTGATATTCGTCGGCAGATCCATTCCAGGTTTGAGCGTTACCTTCGTCGGTGGATCGCCCTTCTTCGCATCGTAGTCGACGTATTCGATATCGATGCCGAACGTATCAGGAAGTGCGTCGATACCTTCGTATGTCTTTGTGACCACTACATCCTGTGCTGCCGCCTTGTTTGTGATCGTGGCGACTCCGTTCACGAAGTTTACGCTTTTACCGTCCACGCTTCCCGTGATCCAGCTGATGAATCTTTCGATGATGTTCTTCTTTTCTCCCGATTCATCCGTGACTTCCTTGACGGTGTATGTTACTTCTGTCTCGTCAGTTCCTGCCTTCTTCTTTGTCTCGACAGTTACTGTCCATGGTCCTGCAGGTTCGAATCCTTCCTTCTCTTCTTCGACGAGGGTGAATTCGTATTTGTCCTTATTTGGCGCTCTCTCATCTGCAGGCAGCCAGTCAGCGTTTACCGGAATATTAATTGTTGCATTACCGTATTCATTTGTTGTTACTGTCGGCAGTGTCTTATTTTCATTCGCAAGTGTGAACTTGACGCCTTCAAGATCTTTACCGTCCTGATCGACTTTGTGGATATTGAGAACTGCGCCTTTTGCCGCAGGAACGACTTCCTTGAGTGTGTTCTCAATCTCGATCTCGTAGCCTACCACTTCCCCGTCAACTTCGACTGGTGTCAGTTCGCCGACGGTCTCGTCATAGTATTCTGGGACAGTCGGTTCGTCCACGGTGTAAACGATCTTCTGGCCAGACTCACCTTCCTTATAAACAGGCATATTCTCCCAAGTCTTTGACCACTTGTTCTGTTCATTGAGTTCTACTTCCTCAACGAGTTCTCCGTCTGCTCTGAACTGAACGGCAATCGAATCCGGCCTGAGTTTGTCCTTGTTCTCATTGTCTGTCCACTTTTTCTTTACTGTGATGCTGGTCGTTTCAGGTGTGTGCGTATTGGTGACTTCGACTTTGTAGCCCGTTACTTTCCCGGCTTCGTCCTTGACTGCCGTCAGTTCCCCTACCTTTGCCTCTGTCACGGCATATGTGATCTTGTTGCCGCCCTTATATACATCAAGGTCTTCCCATGTGTAGCTTGCGCTTCCGTTCTTTGCCACATTGACGGTCTGCGTATCTGTGTACGCTGTTTCTCCGCCCGCTTTTCCTGTCAGCGTGTACGTCAGCGTTTCAGGTCTTACACCGTCCTGGTTGCCAGCATCTTCCCATACCTTGTCTACTGTGATGCTGGTCGTTTCAGGTGTGTGCGTTGGTGAATTCAGCCTTATAGTTCTTCAGTTCGCCGGATTCATCTAATTCTTCTGTTGCAGTAACAGTTTCGCCGCTAGTTGCAGTATATGCTGCAGCAGTTGCAGCATCTAATACCTCAACAAGCGTATAAACGATCTTCTGACCGCCAGCACCGTAAATGGCAAGACCTTCTATTTCTGCTTCCCAGTTGTTTTCGGCTGAAAGAGTAACCTGCTTTTCAACCAGTTCGACGCTATCTGCCAGGATCTTCACGATGAGAGTTGCAGGTCTAAGACCGTCCTGATTGTTCGCATCGATCCAGTTCTTCTTTACTTTAAGTTTTGTAGTATTGGATGTATATGTATTCGTTACGATAATCTCTGCAGTTGCTGTGTCATCAGCCGAAACAGTAACCTTGCCGCCTTCAGGACTGAATGTGGTATCACGAAGATATCCATCAATATCTGCTGTTTCCGCAGGTTCTGTTGCAGTATACTCGCCGAGGGCAACATCTTCAAATGTGTATGATCCGTTGCCTTGCTTAAGCATGGTTCCAGTAAGTGTTTCTTTGAACCCATTCGGACCAGTAACTACAATCTTCAGTCCATCCGGAATCTGACCATAGTCATCATCCTCACCCATTTTCTTTGTGATTTTCAGGTCTCCTGTTTTTGCGGTATTGGTAATTGTTCCTCCGTCAGAAGCTGTATCGGAACCTGTCAGTTCATATCCTTCCGGAATTGTTGATTCCTTAACTTTGTATTCTACTAATTGTCCATTCTTGTACTTCGGAAGCTTATCATACTTAACAGAATACCGCTTATTGGTCTGACCTTCCGGCGTGACATCAGTTATCGTGAGATTATCATTATAAGCTGTAGTCGCAGTTCCATTTGCCAATAATGTCAGGCAACTCTTGAATGCGTCAGGGCTCATCACGCTCTGCTGACCAGTCGCAACTTCCCAAACCTTGGCAATGGTTATGTCAGTTTCTTCATACTTGTTGGTGTAATCAACATAGAACTCGACGTTCGGTACGTTAATCGTACCATCAACTGTCGCCCCGTTGATAGTAGGTCTAGCAGGAGCTGCCTGCTGTGCCTCTGTATCTACCTTCTGCCTGTCTGTTGCTTCTACGAGAGCAAAACCATCAGGAATTGAAGTTTCCTTAATATTATATGTAGAACCAGAAGGCAAGTTGAGGACACGGAACGTCCAGCCCTTCTTTATCTTGACCGTAAACTGTTCACCACTTTTTACATAGAAGTATCCAGTCTTACCACCACTTGTATCCGTTTCTGCGTGAACATTGCTAGATACCTCAAGATCCTTTACAGCACTGCTGCCATCAAATGCGGAGAACCATACATAGAAATCTGAAGCCGTATCACTCTCTTTTCCTTGACTTGCATTTGAGTTGTTAATAGTAATTGTGTATTCAAACAACGTATCTGCAGGAGCAGCCGGTGTTGAATCCTGTACTTTCTTTTCGAGCTGCAACCAGCTGCGGCGGTCATTCCATGCCTTCAGACTGTTGCTTCCAGTATCCTTTTTGTATTTATTACCGCCGATAGTGTAGTAATCAACGCCATCTGTGCCGGATGCATTATTATCCTTGATCAACATAACGACAGCGCCGTTTATTACCATTGGACGGAATATTTCACTGTGCAATTCCCACTGATACTTATTCAACTCAGGAGGCTCGATGATTTCATAATCATGACCAGTCTCCAGAACCTGATAGGTCTTATCTGTGTTGTTCTGAAGGATCTGTCCGAGTGAAATGAAGACTTCTGCCTTCCAATTCTTAGCCGGATCTGAATTCGCAGAGACTATAATCGCATCATCTCCAGCCAGATAATTCGCTCCATCTTTCGTTAAGACTAATACAGCCTTATCAGGAGGGTTTGCCTGGTCAAGAAGGTTGTTCCAAATCTTCTCAATATCGATGGTCTCTGTCGGCAGAACCATGTTGCCTGTGGTTTGAGTTATTCCATCATCTGTGTATGTGGTGTTATCAAAGTTATAGGAAGTATCAAAATTGGTGTTTGTCTTCAGATAATACTTTCCACCACTCTCATATACCTGTGCACGTTCCGCCGCAGTAATACTATTAGAATGTCCTTCTTCATATACTTTAAGACCATTGTTCAGGTCGGCAATCAAGTCGTACGCTGCCTGGCTCGGCCATACTGTGAACTCCAGAGTATATGAAGTATTATCCTCTAATACGCCTACTGACTCGAGATCCCAGGTTACTCCGGTCGAAGCACTGTAAGCTGCAGCTGGTGCTCCATCCCACGGAACGAGCTGATTATGTGGAATAATTTGCGTATCTTCCATTCCTGCAGGTCTGACCGTCTTATAATACTTAAATGCTCCGGCTGCTCCGGCGGTAGCACTGGTAGTTGACAGGGCCGTTACACCATCATTAGTGGACGCCTGGTTAGCTCCCAGCGATGCAACGATCGTAGTAGCTATTGTGTGGAATGTATTGGTCAGAGTGGTCTCATCGTTCGCAAGAACGTAGTGCGTTTCATGGCTGCCATAATCAGATGATTTCAAATCGTTCATCAATGTATTGAGCAATGGGCCATCATTCGCATTCGCACAGAGTACACCATAAATCGGAATAGAACTGTTTAAGCCTGAAGCTTCTGTTCTCGCTCTAGTATATTCTGCTGAAGTAGATGTAGCATTCCTTATTGTATTTGATCCGACATAAATCGTTGGGTTACCATCTGTCAAGAATACCACGTAGGTCGGATTGGCTTTGTCAGCCTCCGGAAGAGCATTAATAAGCGTTTTTGCCTTGACAAATGCAGCTTCCCAGTTTGTTCCACCTTTTCCCTGGGTTGAACCAGACGGAGCAGCAGTCAGGCCGTCAGTGAAGTCGGTAATAGCAGTACCGTTTCTGGTCCATGCTACATAATCAGGATCGACCTCCGTGTTATCATCCGCCAATCTGGCGAAGGACATGACTGATATTTTTATTGGATTCGTCGCAGGATCAAGTGCATTTACCAGAACCTTTGTAGCGTCTTTT
The DNA here is from genome assembly GCA_902763505.1 of uncultured Eubacteriales bacterium. Taxonomy (GTDB): domain Bacteria; phylum Bacillota; class Clostridia; order Peptostreptococcales; family Anaerovoracaceae; genus Lentihominibacter. Next base: position 39,364 of record CACWSO010000007.1, read on the forward strand.
GCTGCCTGGAATCTGGTCTTATTGCCCATATTGTTGCTTACCATACTGGACGTTCTGTCAAAGATCAGCAGAACATTCGCACCCTGCTTCTCTTCGAACTGATGCCCATTGATATCCAATCTGACAGTATAGGTTCCATCATTATTGTCTGTAACATTTTTGATGGAATCCGGCTTGATTTTGTTGGCATCACCAGTAGCAGGTGTTTTCCCTGCCTTAGTGAACTGCTTATATGATGCATATATATGGCTGCCGTTTTTAATCGTAATTGGTTCTGCACCAGGGGCAACAGGGGTACACTCCCACGTACCGTCATCTTTTTTCGTTAATGTAACATTAATATTTGTAGCGTCATCAGCTGGTTTTGTCACAGCAGTTTCACTATAATATCCACCTACAAAACGATACTCTTTTCCTGCAACATCAGGAAAATCCGTATTCAAGCTGACAGTTGCTGCGCTGGTATCCAGACTAACGCTTGGATCCAAATCTTTCATCGTTCCGTCTTCATTCAGTTCAACGAAATGAATGGTTGCTGAGTGTTCGCTATCCTCACCCCAGGTCAACGCGAATGTTGAGAAGTCTTTTACTTCAAACTCAGCGTCGATCTTTTCGACTGCCTTCTTTGATGCTTTGACATCGACTGTTCCATCGATTTTGTTCTTGTTGACCGTATCGGCTACGACTTCTGTCGCCTTCTTGCCGATATGTGTGATCTGAACGGAATCTGCATCGAAAGCATCTGGAGCGATGTCCTTCAGTACTTCCTTCTTTGCAGTCATCTTGACTGAGACAGTACCGTCTGGTTCGATTTCGTTGCCTTTGCTATTCTCGAAGTGAATATCAAAAGCGAGCATGCCTGCGTAGACCTGCTCATTCTCTTCCAAAGCTTTCTCTGCTTTCTTGTAAGCTTTTGAGTCTTTAGCAATAGGTTTCACTTTCAATGAAACATCTTCATCAAAAGCACCTTTTTCTGTTTCGACATCAACAATGACTTCCTCTAATTCCTTAGAGAAATGGTTTGTTGCTGTCTTTTCAGACTCATCCTCTTTCGCTTCTTGCTTCTTCTGTGCTTCGGTGGCCTTTGTTGACTCCTCCTTCACAGCTTTCGTCGACTCCGTCTGAGGTTCATCCTTCTGCACCGTATCTGTCGGTTCATCCTGAACCACTTCAGTCTGTGCATCTTTCTGAACGTCATCAGGCGTGACTTCCGGTTCTGCCGCATACGCAAACAGCGATGTCGGTATGAACGTGACCGCCATCATGACTGAAAGCATTGCAACGAGAAGCCTCTTAGCTAATGTCTTCTGTTTTCGTTCTTTCATAACAATACCTGCCCCTAATCATTTTTATAAAATAAAAATTTATTAATAGAATAAGGAAACTAATGCGCACAAAAAATAGTGGGCATAATCCAATTTGGATTATACCCTATTTTCATACAAAAAACACCTAAATTGGCAGAAACCTTTAAAAATTGACGCAAACGTGAAAAATTTGCCAGTTGCTGGAAATTGCCGTCAGATAATGGTAATTCTGGTGTCGACCATGAACTCGGAATCCGTATTGCTGATATTCATCTCACCATTATATTTAGACACAATAGCACGCATGGACGGAATGCCCAGACCGGACCCGCCATCTTCTGCCCTGGTGCTTAGATAACCATACTTGTCTTTTCGCACCTGTCCATCAAAAGAGTTTGTGGAAACAATGAACAGCTCATTGTCAAACGGCGCTTTGACCGTCAATGCGAATCGGCGGTCTTTTGGCGAAACCGTTTCGCATCCGAGGATCGCATTTTCCCCAAGGTTCTGCAGATAGTTCGCAACGTCTACAGATTGCTGCTCCTCCATCATTGGAATATCTACACTCAAATCAAATGGAATCTCAGATTCATCACAGCGGTCTGCAATGGTATTCAGTACCGCATTCAGAATTCCATCTTCACAATACTGGTGTACAGAATCTGTCGGCATGGTTTCCAGTCTTACATCAAGATAACGAAGGACTTCTTCAACCTTACCCTCCCTCAACAGCTTTTGGGCAAGCAGCATTGCATGCTTAATATCGTGGCGGACAATTCTGTTTTCCTCCAGCGTCTGCTTCATCGTCTCGTATTGTTGCCTTTGCATTTTGAAAACGGTCTTCTGTGCTTTGAGCTGATCGATCGTCATGAGCGTTTTACCAACATCGAGAAAGCGATATACCATGTAACAGTACATAAAAATCGTGACGACGGCCAGGCCCACTACACTGAAATAAATGACAGGATCATCATCCGGACGAAAAATCAACGGAACGGCTATGACAAGCACAACAAATACACCCGCCGAAATAGGGATCGAACTAAGCCATATCCAATCGAGTTTCAGATTATCAACCATAAATGTGCCGTCCCGTTTGAGAGGCCTGTAGAATACGACCGCCATTAGAAGCGCAAATCCAACCTGCATGATATTTGAAATCATATCGTTATCTGCCATTGCTTCACTTCCGAAGAGCCCCCTATATATAATGTAGGTAACTTCAGAAGCCATCGCCATCATCGCGCATACCGCGGCAAATACTCCAAGGTCCTGACTGACGGACGCCTTTGTGGAATAAATGTAATAGATACAAAAGATTACAAGAAACGGAAGCAGCGTCAGTGTGCTGTCCGTATTGTTAGTCACAATCTCTATTGCGAGAATTCCGGCTGCAGCAAAAATGAACAGAATCAGGCAGTCGCGAATGATTCTGCCTTTTGAAAATCGCAGCTGGTTCTGCATGGGGAGATAGCACATGAACGCAGCCGGTATGATAATCAGCGTTGAAATCGACGTGGTGAGTGAAGTCATGATTGTTCCTCACGTATTTTATTGAACTGGTATGATCGCCAGGTGGCAATCAGCGAGCTCCTATCTCTATGACGAATCGGCAGCCATGTGCCGTCAATCATTCTACAGTCTCCTTCTTCGATGGTCTTGATATGATCCATGTTAACGAGCACGCCTTTGTTGATCTGCAGGAAGCACTTCTCCGCTTCCAGTTGATCGAGAAGTTCACGAAAAGTCATCCTCAGGCGCACCGGTTCTTCTCCCTGTGTTCGAATATTCAAGTAATGTCCGTCTGTATAGGCGCATATTATCGTTTGATGCGGAATCCGGAGCTCCTGGCTGCCCTTTCTGACCTTCAGATTCTTTGCCACCGGCAGGACTTTCATTGCATCATCCAGAACCCCTTCCATCTGATTGTCGAGGCTGTCTTTCATAATATAAGAGAACGCATGCACAGCAAATGCTTCCGGCATGTGATCGGAACTGCTCGTCAGAAAAATGATCATGCACTGCGAATCTTTGCGCCGCAGTATTCTGGCGGCTTCAATGCCAGTCATTTCCTGACCATCAAAATAGATGTCCATGAAAACGATATTGAATTGTTCTTGTTGCGCTTCATCTAGAAATTCTGCCGTGTTGTCATAGAAAACGGAATCGATCGGAACACCTTTCTCCGCACTGAAACGCTCAAGCAGTATTTCCATCTGCTGCAGGATTTCCTGATTGTCATCGACACATGCGATTTTCATTTCTCCTGCCCCCTGTTCTTTCGCTTGGACCTTCTGCCGATTTCCGTCAGAAGGTATCCTGCCAGGATAATCATCGCTGCCCCAATTTTGCCCATGGCGGTGCCAAGTGCTCCCGTGATTGCTCCGACAACAGGGATATGCGTTACGACTCTTCCCTCCACATTGGCGTAGATTGCCGGCCGCATATCGATGCCGTTGTTGGCGTCACCTTTGGTGATGATCTTCTGATTGTCTGTATCATTTTCAACGACGCGGTGAGTGATTGGAGTGCCGTCCTTGCTGTCATAAAACAGAATCACGTCACCCACCTGCAGCGTCGATGGTTCGCAGCTCTTCACATAGATGAGACTGTTTACCGGAATAGCAGGCGTCATACTTCCGGAAACAACAACGTAAGAGTTGAGTCCGAACAGTCTGGGCACAGTGACCGCCAGACAAACGACGATGACAGCAACGATTAAAATTGTTCCGATGATATTACAAACTTTTGCCAAAGGATTCTCCTATTATGATTCATTACTTCTATAGTTTGACTATTTCTACAATTCATTATATCTCTTCCACTATCAAAGTCAAAGTTAATGTAGGAATCGCGGCGAATTAAACAGAACGCATTTGTCCTGTCACTCTTCGAATGATAAAATGTAACCAACAACAAACCAAGTAACAGCAAAAGCAACGAGGTGAAACTATGGACTATAAATGTATGAACCCATTTGAATTTACCCTTCCGACGAAGATCATCTTCGGACCGGGATGCGTGAAGGAATTGCCGGAAGCCATCCGGGAAATCGGCGGCAAAAAGCCACTTGTCATTACGGACCCCGGCATCCGCAAGGCTGGCATCGACAGAATCGTAACGGACTTGTTAGATGACGCCGGCATCGAATACGGATTGTTCGATGGCGTCGAAGCCAATCCAAAAGATGTGAACGCAGAAGCTGCTGCAAAAGCAGCGCGTGAAGTTGGTGCCGATTTTCTGATTGCAGTCGGCGGTGGAAGCCCGATCGACTGCGCTAAGGCGGTCGGCGTTTTGCTTGCCCACGATGCAGAATACATTAAGCCTTACGAAGGAAAAACTGCAGCGACACTTCCGAACCCACCGCTCATTACGATTCCGACGACATCGGGAACAGGCAGCGAGATTACATTCTCATCAGTCATCACTGATACGAAGAATAAATACAAAATGACCGTCAAGAGTCCATACACTGCAGCGACCACCGCGCTGTGTGATCCGGAGCTGACGCTCACCGTTCCTCCGGCCGTAACAGCGGCGACAGGTGTGGACGCATTGACCCATTCCATCGAAGGGTTCACGGCAACATGCTCCGAACCGATTGGCGATGCAGCCGCACTCTATTCCATCGAGCTCATCGCGAAGAACCTCGTCGGAGCATATAAGGATGGATCTGATTTGGGAGCACGTAGCAACATGCTCATGGCCAGCATGCTCGGCGGCATCTCATTCAGTCACTCCGACGTCGCCAGTGTCCACTGCATTGCGGAAGCGTTGGGGAGCATGTACGATCTGCCCCATGGAACCTGCAACGCGATCTTCCTGCCGTACGTCATGGAGTACAACATGGACTACTGCATCGACCGCTATGCTCGCGTGGCCGCCGCACTCGGCCTTACCTTCGACACAGATGCAGAGGGGGCCGCTAAAGCAGTCTCTTACGTCAAGCAGCTGACCAAGGATGTAGAGCTTCCGACCTTCGCTTCGCTGGATCCTGATCCTGCCGACTTCCCTGCTCTTGCGCAGATGGCGTATAACAATGGTTCCAATGGAAGCAATCCGCGTCCAATGGAAGTATCAGATTACGAAGCACTTCTGAAGATTGTTTATGAAGCAGGCAATAAATAATTAGGAACGAGAAATGAAAAAACCAATTCACGAATACAAAAAAGTCGCAGTCATCGGCTGCGGCTTTATCGGTTACAGCTGGGGTGTTGCCTTTGCGAGAAAAGGTCTTGAAACCTGGATGTACAACAGACCATCGAAGACTCTCGACACCGTTGAAGAACGAATGCGCGGAGCACTTCAATTTCTTGCAGAGGAAGGTGTCATTTCTGAAGGAGAAATCGACAGTGCTATGAGCAATGTACACATCACAGATGACCTCAGCGCAGCCGTCGATGGCGCGGATTATATTCAGGAATGCCTGTGGGAGGATATTGAAATCAAACAAGATATCTTCAAAAGGCTGACCGACATGACTGACGAAAATGTTCCCATCGGATCGAGCTGCTCCGGCCTGCGCATCACAGATATCGCCGGCAAGGTAACCAATCATCCGGAGCGGTGCATCGTGGCGCACCCGACTAATCCGCCGCACCTGATTCCGTTCATGGAAATCTCCGGCGACAATGCGTCACAGGATGTGAAGGATTCTGTCTTTGATTTCTTTGAACAAGTAGTGGGACAGAAGCCGATTCAGTGCAAAGAAGTTTACGGATATGTTTTGAACAGATTGCAGCTGTCCCTCGTGCAGGAGGCGCTCTATCTGGTGCAGGAAGACATCTGCAATGTAGAAGCCGTGGAACGCGCCCTTACAGAGGGCCTCGGTTTAAGATGGGCATTCACCGGTCCGTTCGGCGTGGAAGAACTCAACTCGCCGAACCTCTTCGAAGGGCTCGACAAATACAAAGATTACATGATCGAATTCTTCACAAAAGAACAGAAAAAAGTCTACGATTACGACGAAGACTTTATCAAAAAATGCGTTGACGGATTCGCGCCGCTCATGGATGGAAAGTCACATGAAGAATATCTTCTGTGGCGTGACCAGATGGTGACGAGAACCCGCCGGCTCAAAGAGGATTAACCTCGCGGCTGCGAAGTATTATACTACCCAGAAGCGTGCGAAGTATTCATCGTACAGCTCCTTGAATGCGCTTTGTTCTTCTTCTGTTTTTAACTCTCTGTCATGGGTACTCAGCTCGAGTCCATTCATTCTCTGCAGCAGATGCTGACAGACATTGTTGCAGTGGTCGGAAATACGTTCGATATCCGTAAGCATTTCGATGAAGGATACGCCGCGTTCTACGGTGCATGTTCCCTCCTTCAGTCTGACGGCATGGTTGACCTTCATCATGTCTACCATATCGTCAACGACCTCTTCTAACGCTTCCACTCTCAGAACGAGATTCGGATCTTCTGTTTCATACGCTTTCGAAGTCATAGTCAGAATCTCGTTGATCGTATTCTTCAGGCAATTGAACTCAACCATGCTCTCGTCGGAATATCTTTCGCCATCGTTGTGCATGATCTCGGCTTCTTCTGCCAGATTGTCAACATGGTCGCCGATACGTTCCATATCTCCGACCGTATGCAACAGTTCTGTTGCGAAGATGTTCTGCCTTGCACTGAGTGGACGTTCGGTAATGTGGACGATGTATTCGCCGAGCACTGTTTCGGTCTTATCGAGGAATGCCTCGTTATCATTTATGATATCTCGTTTATCATCTTCATATTTATCAACAAGTCCGCATGCAACATTGAAGCTCTCTCTTCCGGTATCGGACATGATGTTGATGACTTTTCTGCACTGTTCGAGGGCAACGTTTGGTGTGTCGAGGAATCTTGAATCCAGCATTGCCAGTTCTTCGTCCATCTTTGTGTATCCGCCTTCATCCTTAACGATTTTTGAAGCCAGTCTGATGAGTGGATTGATAAACGGAAGAAAGATGACCGCTACAACAATATTGAACAATGTATGGAAGTTGGCGACATCACCCATGTTGACGGTATCGTTCCAAAAATCAAATCCGATGATGCCCTGGTAGAGATAGATGACAACCAGGAAGATGATAGACCCCAGAACGCACATGGTTACATCGATGGAGACGGCTCTCTTAGCGTCTCTGTTTACGCCGATGCTGGCCAGCAGAACGGTAACGCACTTGCCCAGGTTGCATCCGATTGCAATCGGAGCAGCCATCGCGAAGGTAACAACCCCTGTGGAAGCTGTCGCCTGCAGAACACCGACTGCTGCGGAAGAACTCTGCAGGAGAACTGTAACTGCCATTCCAACGGCTACGCCCAGGAACGGATTCTCAAACAGCGTGAACAGTTTGCTGAACTCTTCTGATTCTGCCATCGGCGCGAAGCTGTTCTGCATCAAGGTCATGCCCATGAACAGGATACCCAGTCCCATGAAGATTCCTGTCTTGTCCTTCAAGGACTGCCGCTTGGACATGAGCAGAATAAACGCACTGACGACGATGAGGATCGGTGCGAATGTGGATGGCTTCAGCAGCATCAGGAAAATGTTGTCGCCGCTGATGTCGCCCATTCGAAGGATCTGCGCTGTAATCGTCGTACCGATGTTTGCTCCCATGATGACCGGGACGCCCTGCGCCAGTTTCAAGATTCCCGCGTTGAGAAAACCAACGACCATAATGATCGTCGCAGCGGAACTCTGGATGACTGCTGTAACGCCGGCTCCAAGGGCAACGCCCTTCGCCTTGTTGCTCGTCAGTTTTTCCAGGATCTTCTCCATCTTGGCGCCGGCAGCGCTCTCAAGAGAGTTACCCATTAATTTCATGCCGTACAGGAACATTCCGATTCCGCCCAGCATCATTAGCACTGATTCAAATGTCAATTGTTTGCCCCCTTAGGAAAAGTTATTGTGATAGTTGTACCATATTTCGGCGCGCTTACCAAATGTATTTCGCCATTATGGATTGCTGTCGCATGTTTCACGATTGAAAGTCCGAGGCCAGTGCCTCCAACTTCTTTGGAATGACTTTTATCCACTCTGTAAAACCGTTCAAATACTCTCTCCTGCTGGTCGAGTGATATCCCGATTCCACTGTCGTTGACTGTCAGCACCGTGCGGTCGCGAAAATCATTGACGTCGACCTTAACACTGCCTTTTGGATTGTTGTATTTAATCCCGTTTTCACAGAGATTATAAACGATGAGACTGAGAAGCTGTGAGTACCCGTTGATCACACTCGATTCACCGGTCAGCTCCAACGTAACGCCTGCTGCTGCGGCCTCCTCTTCCAGAGAATCTACTGCTCTGGCAGCAATTTCGTAGAGATTCACATCTTCTCTGATCATGTCTTCCATGCCCTCATCGAGATGAGATAATTCCAGAATGTCATTGACCAGCGTGATCATTCTCTGCGACTCAGAATAGATGCGTTCCGCAAACTGCTGAACATCTTCTTCCTTAACCATACCACTTTTGAGAAGTTCTGCGTAACCGGAGATCGACTGCAGCGGTGTCTTCAATTCGTGAGAAACATTCGCTGTGAATTCCTGTCTCATTTTCTCCGCTTCACGCTGCGCTTTGCTTCTCTCCTCGGAAGCGATTCTTTTAGAGATGCGTTCATAGATAAAGTTCTTTTTTTCCATAATACGTCACTTATTCAATACTGCCAAGTCTATATCCAACGCCGCGGACTGTCTCTATATATTTGCCGCACTTTTTCAGTTTTGTTCGGAGTGTTCCAATATGAACATCGACCGTCCTGGTCTCTCCAACATAATCGATACCCCAGATATTTGAAAGGAGTGTTTCTCTTGTGAATACATGTTCCGGGTTCTTCATAAACAACTTCAACAACTCGAACTCTTTCAGTGTCAGAATGACATCCTCACCGTCGACCGACACTTTGTGAGCCGGGATGTTCAGACTGAGTCTTCCGATTTCAATGATCGGTTCTTCCTCCACCGCCGCGCCTGTGCGTCTGAGGACGGCGTTGACTCTGGCAATCATCTCCATCATGCCGAACGGTTTGGTCAGAAAATCGTCCGCGCCTGTATCAAGTCCTATAACTTTATCAAACTCCGTTCCTTTGGCTGTAGCCATGATGACCGGAATCTTTTTTGTGGCGGGATCCGCCTTGAGCTTCTGCAGGATCACCATGCCGTCTTCCCCCGGAAGCATAATGTCGAGCATGATGAGCTGCGGCTTTTCATCTTCATTCTGAATCGCCTCAAACAGCTCGCTGCCGTCGTTGAATCCGCGTGCTTCAAACCCTGATGTTCGGAGCGCGTATATCATTAAATCTCTGATGGAAATATCGTCTTCTACGCAGAATATCATTTTTTATCTCACCTCATGCATAATGCCCGTGAGTTTATAATACTATTATAAATTCAAATGGAATGACGGGCAATTGTAAAATCTATGTAAAACGAGCCTTCTCTACCTGCCGGGCTGCAATGTAATCCTTGATGATTTCTCTGGCCTCATCCATTGGATACTCATAGAATTCCTCCTTGATCTGCTTCAGGCGTGCATACTCTTTGCGGTGCTGGAGCGGTGTCGTACGCCAGTGCATTTTGAACGCACGGTAGAAGTATTTCTCCGATGAGAAACCTGCCATCGCAGAGATTTCACCAACAGGAAGATCTGTTTCCAAAAGCAGATGTTCCGCATAAAAACACCTGAAATAATTCACCGCTTCCGAAAACGAATGGAATGTGGTCCGCTTCATAAAGCTTGAAATGTAGGATGGATTAAGATATATGATCTTTGACAGTTCGGCTATCGTCGTCTTCCTGCGGTAATTATTCAGAATGTATTTAACAATCATTCGGAACCGGTCCGCATACTTGTCTTCTCCCTCAATATAATCATCTGCGATGGAAAACCAGGAGAATCTTCTCATGAGAATATCCACAAGATTCAGATGGATGTCCTCGCAAATAGTTGCTTTTTCTTCCCATTGCCCTGCTGCTGTATATATAGCCGCGAGCAGCATGTCGCAGACACGCTGCACGTCATTCGGATGTCTTATGAAATTCGGATGTGTCGTGCATGAAAAGATTGTTTCAAACAATTCATCATGCGTGTAATCCGGATGGCTCAAATCTATGTGCACAATCATGCAGAGGTTATCTTTTTCTGCCATAACATTGTGCGCATCGTCCCTATCAAAAGTCACGAGATCTCCTGTCCCCAAATGCAATTCGTCATGAGCGATACGCCCCCAGACATGACCTTGCAGACAATACAGCATCTCCACCGCGTCATTATGCCTGTGGGGCTGGATATGACGGATGTTCATAAGCTGCACTTGCAGTCCGGTTCCGGGCATATAGTCTGGTTTTATTGTTTCGCAGAGACTCGTTTGCTTTCTCATTAAACTAATTTGTTTTTACTGGTCAAATTCTTAAGTATTCAGACAAAATTGTCTATAAAAAAGGTATTTTTTCTTATTTTGCTAGATATTATCATAAAACTGTAAAGAAATAAAGTGCTTTAACTAGAATAGTATGCGTGAAATCATGCGGAGGACAGAGATATGAATGCACCTGAATTGATTTTGACAAACGGGAAAGTATATTCCGTAACACTGGATGATGAAATCATCCGCGGTGATGCCGTCGCTGTGAAAGACGGAAAGATTTTCAAAGTCGGTACCGCTGAGGAAATCATGGCGCTGGCAGACAGCGGAACACAGATCATCGACTGCCACGGCAACACCATATTGCCTGGTCTTTGCGATGCGCATTGCCACCCTTCTATCGCTGCAGCGTCAATGGCGGGGGCAGATCTGTTCGGCGTCTACCGCGAAGAAGGTCAGAGTGCCGATGAAGTCATCGATATTCTAATGGGGAAACTGAAAGAATACATTGACGCAAATCCGGATAAGGAAGTCATCCGAGGCACCGGCTGGGTTTATCAGATTTTCAACCCTGCGGAGCGGATGCCGACGAGACATGATATCGACAAAATATGCGCTGACAAACCAGTCATTCTCGAATCCTTCTGCCAGCACAACCTTTGGGCAAACACGAAAGCAATTGAAATCGCAGGGGTAGATGAAAACACGCCAGATACGAAGATCGGCTGCATCTATAGAGAAGAAAACGGCTATCCGCAAGGTGTGTTCAGTGATCCCGAAGCCATGGAATACATCAAGATGGGCGTCCCGGGATACGACCTCAGCGTAGAAGAGTATAAGCAGTCCATTCTTTGGTATCAGCATGAATGTGCGAACCGCTACGGCGTGACATTCGTACAGGACTGCATGTGCAGCGACAATGCGAGAGAGGCTTATCGGCAGCTTGCCGAAGAAGGAAAGCTAACCATCAGATTGCGTGCCGTATACCACTTAAAACCTGAGAGCTACGAACAGCAGATGCCGGAATTCATCGCGCGCAAAGGCACCGACAACGTTGGCAACGATTTTCGCATCGACACCGTTAAGATGTTTGCAGAAGGAAACTTCTGCATGATAGACGGGTTCCTGCCGGAATACTGTGATGCTCTTGGCGTACCGCACGATTTCAATGGACCGCTTTACTGGCCGGACGATATCTTCGTTGAGTATGCTGCAAAGGCAATGGAAGCAGGTTTCAATGTTCACGTACACGCTATGGGCGACGGCTCCGTCAAGCAGAGCGCCGAGTGCCTTGCGAAGGCGCAGCACATCGCTGGTAAACAACCGAGAAATATCATCGCTCATGTGATGCTTACACCAGACGAAACCGCAGAACTGATGGGCAAAGAAAAGATTATCGCAAACTGCCAGCCGACATGGATGATGCTCGAGTCAGACGTTTCCGGTGAAATTGAAATGTTCGGTGCAGAGAAGGCGCTGCAATCTTACCCATTCAGAAAGTTCATCGACAACGGCGTAACGGTTGCCTTTGGAACGGACTTCCCTGTCACGCCTCCGCCTGACACGATGCAGGAAATCTGTGTTGCCATGACGAGAAAAATCACGCCGGGATCCATCGGATACGACAAATTCAAAGGCCAGAAACTCGGTGATGAGGAACCGGCAACACTGGCAGAAGCAGTCAAGGCGTTGAGCATCAATGGCGCATTCCAGATGTTCGGAGAAGATTTTACCGGTTCCATTGAAGAAGGTAAGTCCGCGGAACTCGTTGTGTTGGATGCTGATCTCGAGAACACACCAGCGGAAGATATCTACGCCATTAAAATTGACAAAACGATTTTCAAAGGCAAGGTCGTCTTTGACTTAGCCTCGGAATAATACAAGACATCATTATCATCAAATGTTAAGCGTGAAAGGAAAGGAGAGCTGTTATGGAAGAAAAAGAAGTAATGGCTGAAGCAACGGCTGCGGAAAGCACCGTGCAACAGGGCGCCCATACGGAAATGGACCGAGTCCTGTCGACGAAGGACATGGTCGTTCAGGGTATGGCGTGGCTTTGTCCGGCCTGCATCGTAATGTACTACGGCATTATCAATGAGGCGTCCGGCGGAGCATTCCCACTGGTAACACTCATTGCAGGTCTGGTTATGTTCATGGCTGCCTTTGGATATGCCAACATGGGTAAGAAATATACACAAGGTGGTTCTGTTTACACCTACGTAGGCGGCACCTTCGGACCAAGGCTCGGATTCATGTCCGGATGGCTGATGATTCTGGACTACTTCCTGATGCCTATGATCTGCTATCTGACAAGCGGACTGTATCTGCACATTTTGTTCCCGGCAATTTCGGCGAACATCTTCACAGTCCTGACGATTATATTCGTATTTATCTGCAACTACATCGGCGTCAAAGTGGCGACGCTCGTCAATGCGATCAACGTCATCGTGCCGATACTGATGCTGATTATCACAATCATTTGGATCATCAAGTTCGTACTGACAGACGCGCCGCAGTCGACAGGAACCTTCCTCAGCATGAAGGCGTTCATGTCACCGGATACGATCAAGTGGGCAGGCGTGCTCCAGAGTGCGGCAGTCATGTGCGAACTGTTCATCGGATTTGATATCGCGACGACTCTGGCTGGCGAAGCAAAGAATCCAACCAAAACAGTCCCAAGAGCTGTTATCATCATCGTTGTTTACACACTGGTCAGCTTCTTCCTGACAGCGTATCTGTTCAACTGCGGATGGGTTTATGAGGATGGAATGCTCAACGATCCAAACACTGCAATTACAGAGTACTACGTCTATCTGGGACTTGGCTGGATGAATCTGGTGTTCGTTCCAATCAATACGATTGCCTGCATCGGATGTTGCATCGCAGGAAACATTTCCTCATCCAGAATCCTCTACAACATGGCGAGAGACGGATTCCTGCCGAAGAAGTTCTTTGGTTTCATTCACCCGAAGCACAAGACGCCATCCTTCAACATCGCTCTGGCAGGCGTTGCCGGCCTCTCTGCACTGCTCTTCCAGGGACAGGTTATGGATGCGGCGAACCTCTGCAGCTTCGGCGGACTGCTTGGTATGGTCCTCGTAAATGTCTGCGTCATCGGTTCATACTGGTATAAGGACAAGCGCAGAGGGACCAAGAACTTCCTAAGATACGTCCTCATGCCGGGCGCTGCAGCTGCGTGCACACTCTTCCTGTGGTGCCAGCTTTCCGCCATGGCGAAGATCGTAGGTTTCTCATTCCTGGCACTTGGCGCCATCATCCTCGGCATCAAGACCAAGGGCTTCAAAGAGATGCCTCCTGAAATGGACTTCAGTGAAGCTGAATAATACAAAGGCAATACAAATAAAACAACTCCACTATAAAATCCCCGCGTCATAGGATGCGGGGATTTTTCTCTGTATTTTTCATTTGGCTACAAACTGCAATCTGCTGTGGCTACAATCGCCACTGTTTTTTCTCCGTCCTGAATTTCTGCAACGATATCGCCACACTTGACTGACAGCTCCACCGTAATCTTACTTAGCTCCTGTACAAGTTGTGGGAGCTTTTGCTTGCTCACCGGCTCGGCACTTCGCACTGGAAGCAGCTTGCCGCCAGTCACCTTCACCGTAGTCGTCAGGATTCTCCGCGGATCCACTCTCTCCTGCTCGGCAAAGACTGCGCCGCGCTTGCACTTGTTTCCTTCGTATTCGCCGAGCACTTCGTTGTATCTGACCTGACATCCCGTCGGGCAAAGTGTGCAGGTCACGACGCCTTCCTCCGGGAAGCCTTTGGCCATGGATGATGTCCGCGCCTCGTCCCATTCGCCCATCTCCGTGCCATTCAGATAGGCGACTGCATTTCTGCCGGCCAGTTCGCCCTGCTCTGATACAAAGTCTGCCAGATCCATGATGCGCCGCGCGTTACCGCATGCGAAGATTCCGGGGACGTTCGTCTGCAGATATTCATCTGTGATCATTCCATTTGTCCTGGCATCGAGTTTGATTCCCGCCGTCTGGGCGACTTCGTTTTCCGGGATCAGACCAACGGATAGAACAAGCGTATCACATGCTATCAGACGCTCGGTTCCTTTGATTGGCTGCATTGATTCATCAAGCTCAGATATTTCAACTGCTTCGAGTCTCTTCTTGCCGATGATTTTAGAAACAGTATGGCTGCAGAAAATCGGAATCTGATAATCGTACAAACACTGACTGACATTTCTTGAAAGGCCTGCCGGCTGAGGGAATATTTCGATTACCGCTTCCACCTTCGCACCTTCGAGACTGAGCCGACGCGCCATGATCATGCCTACATCGCCGGAACCAAATATCACAACTTTTTTACCCGGCATAATGTTTCTGATATTTACGAAATTCTGGGTGACGCCCGCAGTAAAAACACCGGCAGGCCTCGATCCCGGAATGGCGATCGCGCCGCGCGTTCTCTCCCTGCATCCCGTGGCGATGACGACCGCACCTGCTTCAATCTGTTTCAGTCCGTCGGCAGAAACCGCTGTCACTACATACGCGCGTGCGGATGTATGTGTGCGCGCGTGTACGTGTGTATGTGCGCGCTCACGCTCATCTTGCGCGTCGATACGCAGCACATGGCATCCCGTGAGAAGTTCGATTCCGGACGCCTCCGCCTCCTGCTCGGCCCTGAGCGCATACTCCGGTCCGGTGAGCTGTTTCCGATAACGCACGATTCCGAAGCCGTCGTGGATGCACTGATTCAGAATGCCTCCTGCCCGGTCGTCCCGTTCGATCAGGAGCACGTGCTCCGCGCCTGCGTCCCGCGCACTCTTCGCTGCGGCCAGACCACCCGGTCCTGCTCCGACGACGAGGACGTCGCAAGTCTCATGTACAACGCCGCGGGTTTCATATTCATTTGTGCGGTTTTTTGTCTCGCTCATTTCCACACTCTAACCGCTTTCATTCTATTTCACCTTGCCCGAAAACAGTTCGCTTCCGGTGCTCCTGTATGTGATCTCTTCCGGTTTGACTCCGTATTCATTCACGAGCATGTCGACGATCCTCGTCAGACAGTACCCGCCATTGCATCGCCCCGTCGTGGCCCATGCTCTGTATTTGATCGCAGAGATGCTCCTCGCGCCGAATGGATTTTCGATGGCGTTTCGAATCTCCCTTTTCGTCACCTTCTGACATCTGCAGATGATCTCTCCAAACTCCGAATCCTCCCGGATCAGTTCAGCTTGTTCCTCTTCACTGAGGTCGCGGAATCTGATTGGACCTTTTCGCTTTGCAACGAAATCTTTTTTCTCCTCTAACGGCATCCTCTCCCCGATGATGCCGCGCACCATGCGCGCAATCGGCACGGACGCCGTGAGTCCAGGTGACTCGATGCCGATCAGGTTGATCAGCCCCGGGCAATCCGCTTCTTCCTGTATGATGAAATCCCGGTACCCGCCTTCTTCCGGTGGCGCCAGTTTCGGCCGGATTCCTGCGTAGCTGCCGATAATATATTTCCGTTCGAGGGCCGGCATTAACGCCTTTGCTTTCGCAAAGAGTTCGTCCATGACGGGACGCGTAGTAGACAAATCGTCTATTTGCGATATATATTCCGCACTCGGACCGATGATAATATTGCCCGCCGTTGTCGGCGTCAGGTGGACGCCCAGTCCGCCGATGCCTTTGCGCGGAGCCGGATAGACCGGCATAGGCAAAAGCTCCTCGGCCACTTTGTCGAGAATGAAATATTCACCTCTGCATGGGTAAATCTGATACGCCGGCCCGCCGGCCATCTCTGAGATATTGCCGCTGCTGAGTCCAGCACAGTTGATGAGGAACCTGCAGGCGTATGCGCCGCCTTCTGCCGTCTTCACCACAAACCTGTCGTCGCTGTGCTCCTCACCATGCTCCTCAATCATATCGTGTTCAATTGCAACGACTTCACTGTTGAAATGGAAAGTCACTCCATTCTCCAGCGCATTTTCCGCCAAAGCGATACAGTAGAGGAACGGATCAAAGACTGCTGTTTCCGGAGAATACATGCCGCCGATTCCACCGATTCCCGGTGCAAGTTTTTCCATCTCGTCCGCATCGACGAGGCGCAATCCTTCGCATCCATTTCGGATGCCCTGCTGCATGATTTCCTGCAGTGCATTCATGTCAGTCTCATCAAATGCAACCAGAAGTTTTCCTGTCTTTTTGTACGGGATATCAAGCTCCCGGCAAAGGGCTTCGAAACCACGGTTTCCTTCCACACAAAGCTTCGCCATGAGACTTCCCGGCGCATTATTAAAGCCAGCATGAACGACAGCAGAATTTCTCCCGCTGATTCCGCCGGCTGCATCGCATTCCTTTTCGAGGACGATTATATTCAGATTATAGCGAGACAGTTCCCGCGCGACGGCGCACCCAACGCCGCCGGCACCTATGATCACAACATCGTGCTTGGTCATCGGTACATCCTCCTGATGCTATTATAGCACTGCGCTAAAACATCAGACATTTTTCATTTTGATTTTCTTCGATTTGCAGACATAGATCCACGTGAGCAGCGCCAGCGCAACGAAGACCAACATGGTGCAGCTGATGCCGCCGATATAGGAACTCCACGGAAGCGATCCGATAAACATACCGATGCTCCCCAGAAGTGTATGCATGAAATTGAGAAGCGCAGATGCGGAACCGGTATCGCCCTGCACCTGATCCAAAAGTAAATTCGTCGAGAACGGTCTTTGGTAACTGTTCGCAATGCTGAACGGAATCATGGTCATGAGGAATACGACCGGTGACAGTTTGCCGAACAGGAACATTGCAAAAGCAGCAGCGAAACCGACGATCAGCAAAGCGCGCATGGTTGCTTTTGCAGTAATTCTGTTGTTGAGCTTCATGTATAACAGCGGACCGAAGACAGATGTCAGCGCATTGATGGCAAAGAAAACACTGAACATCGTCGGCATCAGCCCAAAGTAATCTTCATAGACGTAAGACGCAACCGCCAGATACGCCATGAACGGCGCCGAGTAAAATGAAACAGCCAGCAGAAATGCTGAGAAGTTGATGTTCTTCCCAACGACGCCGATTCGCTTCAGGGAATCGATGACTCCGCCCTGATTGATCTCATCTTCATGAATGGATTCTTCAAAGAAAAACGCCGCAATGAGACAAACTGCCGCGATGGCAGCAAGCACGATGAAGACGGTCCTCCAGGTGGAAACCTGAATGATGAGCGCGCCGATGACAGGCGCCGCGATCGGTGCGATGACAGACATACTCTGGACCACCGCCAGCGCCGTCGCCCTCGTCTGCCCTTCGAAACAATCCTTAATGATAGCAATTGAAAGGGACACCATGCCTCCTGCCCCGATGCCCTGCACAATGCGCATCAGAATCATGAAATAAACATTGAACGTGATCGCGCAGAGAACGCTGGAGACGAGATACAAAAGCAGCGAAATGATCAGGATCTTTTTCCTGCCGCTCCTGTCGCTGAGGGGTCCCATGATCAGCATACCGATGGACATGAACACAAAGAACGCCACCATCGTCATGTTCACAAGAGCAGGAAGCGCGTCAAAATACTCCGCCATCTTCGGAAGGGACGGCATATACATGTCCGTCGAAAGAGGCGGTGCCATACCGAGTACTGTCACCATTGCGATGAGCCCGGCTTTTTTTAGGTATTTCTGATGGATGCTCTGTGCCTGCATTTTTCTCCTCTGCCTCGTATTTTACCACGAATAAACACACTGTCTCATTGTTTTGTTCTATAATATAAGAAACGATATGGGAGAAGGAGGAACCAACGCCATGAAAAAACTGATCCTATCCATTACTATGCTCTTCCTTGCTTTTGCGTTCACTGCATGCGGCGGCGAAACAAATACTGAAGCAAATAATGAAGAAGCAAATAACGAGATCGCAAATCCATGGGTCGACTGTGCGAATCTTGATGAAGCCGCGCAGATTGCAGGCTTTGATTTCGATGCACCAAAACGGATCGATGGTTATCCGAATACTTTCATTCAGGCCATGGAAAACGAAATGATCCAGGTGTTTTATTCAGACAAGGATCTGGAAGATGAAACGTCTTCTGCAGTCCTGATCCGAAAAGGATTCGGTGATGATATCTCCGGCGATTACAATGAATACACCGAAAACAAAACCGCAGAGATGCACGGCGTCAGTGTGGATCTCAGCGGGAACGATGGTCTGATTTATAAAGCCTTGTGGCAGCAGGACGGTTTCGCTTACAGCATCGGCGCTGATAAGGGTATTGAGGAAGCGCTTGTAAACGAGCTTGTCGAGTCAGTTAAGTAGCGGTAATGGAAAGACTTCCGGATAAAAGACGCTGTCTTTATTTCGTCGGGCAGGAGATTTCCATAATCTCTTCTATCGCGTGATGCAGCTTTTGGGCAATGTCTGTATCAGCAGCCTTGTAGTACATTTCTTTGCCTTCGCGGCGTGAGACGATGAGACCGCTTGCTTTCAGATTGCGAAGGTGATGAGAGACGGCAGGACTTGACATGCCCGCCATAGCAGCAATATCGATCACGCATTCCTCGACATGACAGAGAATCCAGAAGATGCGGAGCCTGCTGGGATCATTCAGCTGCTTCATAAGTGCCGCCACCGTCTGGAAATTCTCTTCCGCCGGCATACGCTCCATAAGTTTTTTTGAATCCACATCGTGATCATGTGGCAGGCTTATGTTTTTGCTCACTCTTCTTTACCTCCGGATCATACATTCTTCTGACACTGCAATTCTATGCAGTGTCTTTTATATTGACATTAGTATAAGCTCATGTTATCATACAGTCAAACGATTAAACAATCGTTTAATCGTTATGAGTAGAACAATAAAGGAGCAAACAATGAAAAAGACTTACAAAATCGATGTGGATTGCGCGAACTGCGCGAACAAGATGGAAGTTGCAGCGAATAAGACAGAGGGCGTGAAGGAAGCGACCGTCAACTTCATGACACTGAAGATGAAAGTGGAATTTGAAGAAGACGCAGATCCGCAGGCTGTTATGGAAGAAGTTCTGAAGAACTGTAAGAAAGTTGAAGACGACTGCGAGATCTTCTTCTAAGCAAACACGCTAAGAACGGGAAACTTTGATGAACAAGAAACAGCGAAACAACTTAATCAGAATCATCGTTGCGGCAGTGCTTTTGATCATACTCCACTTCGTTGCCTTCGACCGGCCGATTATGTTCGCGTGCTACATGGTGCCATACCTGATCGTCGGCTATGATATCTTGAAGAAAGCGGGCAAAGGCATCGTCAACCGTCAGCCTCTCGATGAGAATCTGCTCATGGCAATCGCAACGCTCGGCGCCATCGCGCTGGCAGTATACAAAACCGGTGACTTCACAGAAGCCGTTGCCGTTATGCTGTTCTATCAGATCGGCGAATTGTTCCAGAGCTATGCGGTCGGCAAAAGCCGCCGCAACATCGGGGAGCTTATGGATATCCGTCCTGACTACGCCAACATCGAAGAGGACGGCGTGGTCACAAAGGTGGACCCGGATGAAGTTGAAATTGGTACCGTCATCATCGTGCAGCCAGGCGAGAAGATTCCTATCGACGGCATCGTCGAAGAAGGCAAAGCCAGCCTGGATACCAGTGCCCTCACCGGTGAAAGCGTGCCTCGCTCTGTCAAAGAAGGCGACGAAGTCATCAGCGGATGCATCAATACGAACGGCGTATTGAAAATCAAGACGACAAGAGAATTCGATGAGTCGACCGCTTCGAAGATTTTGGATCTGGTTGAAAACGCCAGCTCACGGAAGGCGCGTTCCGAGAACTTCATCTCAAGGTTCGCTCGCGTCTATACGCCGATCGTCGTTATCTGCGCAGTCCTTCTGGCGATTGTTCCGCCAGTCATCAGCATGGCCGCACTTGGCATTGCCCCAAATTGGGGCACCTGGATCTACAGAGCCCTCACCTTCCTGGTCATCAGTTGTCCTTGCGCTTTGGTCATCAGCATTCCGCTCAGTTTCTTTGCCGGCATCGGCGGAGCGAGCCACGAGGGAATCCTGGTCAAAGGCTCCAACTATCTGGAGGCGCTCTCCAAGGTGAAGACCGTTGTCATGGACAAAACCGGAACGCTGACACGCGGCGTGTTCGAAGTCACGGGGATCTATCCTGCTGCCGGCGGCGACCTCTCTGAGGAGGAGATTCTGCACTTGGCAGCGCACGCTGAACGGCATTCTTCCCACCCTATCGCACAGGCGCTTCGTGTTGCCTTTGGAAAAGAGCACGACGGATGCGAAGTCGATGATGTGGAGGAAATCGCAGGGCACGGAATTCGCGCGAAGGTTGACGGCAAGCTTGTGTGCATCGGAAACCAGAAGATGGTGCGGCTTGCGCTGGGAAATGATGCAGCCGTGGAAACGGCAGATATTGCCGGCACGGTGATTCACATCGTGGTCGACGGCAAATACGAGGGGTATATCATCATATCAGATGTTATCAAAGAGACTTCCGCAGAAGCAATTCGGAAGATGCGCGAAGCCGGCGTAACACGGCAGGTCATGCTGACCGGCGACGGCAAAGCAGTAGCGGAAGCAGTTGGCAGCGAGCTGGGCATTACAGAAATCTACAGCGAACTTCTGCCGGCTGACAAGGTCTCGAAAGTTGAGGAGTTATTGGAATCCGGTAAACAGTGTCTTGCCTTTGTAGGCGACGGTATCAACGATGCGCCGGTCCTCTCCCGCGCGGACATCGGTATCGCCATGGGCGCTCTTGGATCAGATGCGGCCATTGAAGCAGCGGATGTTGTACTGATGGATGACGATCCTCTTAAGATTGCAAAGGCAATACGGATTTCCCGCAAGTGCATGCGCATCGTCCACGAAAATATCTGGTTTGCCATCGGCATCAAAGTGCTGTGTCTGCTTCTCTGCGCTTTTGGTCTGGTCGGCATGTGGGCAGCGATCTTCGCAGACGTAGGCGTTATGGTGCTGGCCGTTCTGAACGCAATCAGGACCTTGTTCGCATAGCTCGTATAGCAAGTCTGTTGATTTCAGCGTCTCTGTATGTTAGAAATAATGCAGAGGCGCTTTTTGATTGGGCGAGGTGGTGAAATGGTTATAAAAAAAGTGATCAAAGGAATCATCATTTTCATTGCAGCAGTGCTTTTGCTCGTCACAGGACTGCTTGTGTTTCTGACGGTAACCGAATACAAACCGGCGGACGTGGAGCCGCTCAAAGTCAAAGGAACCGCAGATGCAACATACTCTGTCGGCGACTCTATGACGATTATGACTTGGAACATCGGTTACGGAGCGCTCGGCGACAATGCCGACTTCTTCATGGACGGCGGTAAGATGGTCAAGTCCGCAGAGGAAGACCGTGTGATGGAAAATATGGACGGCATCATGCAGACCATCGAACAGACCAAGCCCGATTTTTTTCTTATACAGGAAATCGATTGTGATTCGTCGAGATCTTATCACATCGATGAACTGAAGATGCTGCGCGATCGATTCAAAGACTACGAGTCAACTTTCGGCATCAACTACAAAACGCCTTTCGTTCCATATCCAATGCCACCGCTCGGTAAAATCGTTGCAGGCATTGCAACGTTCTCAGACAGCCACGCCGAAAATGTAGAACGCATCCAGCTGCCGGTCCCATTTAAGTGGCCGGTTCGCCCGGTTAATCTCAAAAGATGCGTGACCGAAACTCACATTCCGGTCTATGATCCCGCAGGCCCTAGAAGCGAAGGCCAGAAAAGATTCGACAAGGACTTGGTGATCTTCAATCTGCATCTTGAAGCCTATGACAGCGGCGCGGGCAAAATTGCCCAGACAAAGATGCTTGCGAAGCTTTTGAAAGAAGAACGGGCCAAAGGCAATTACGTCATCGCCGGCGGAGATTTCAATCAGATCTTCTCTTCGGCGGACAAGAACGCCTATCCTCCTCAACCGGACAAATGGCTTCCGGGCGAGCTAGACGAAGAACAGTTCGGTGACGGATGGGTGTTCCTGATGGACGAAAAAACACCAAGCTGCCGCAGTCTCGACCAACCATTAGTCGGCGCCGACCTTGGCAGCTTCCAATACTATCTTATTGATGGATATATTGTTTCAGATAACATTCAGATCGATGCGCTGGAAACAATGGATCTGGGCTTTGTGAATGCCGATCACAATCCGGTGGTACTGCAGTTCACGTTACAATAGCCGAAGCGGCGCTGCAACATGTTATTGCTTGCAATCTGATGCCCCTTACAACTCTACTGTCGTCCCCAGCCCTTTCTTTTCAGCAAGCTCGAGGGCAACTTTTGCTGCGGCGATATCCAGGAGAGCCATACCG
Source organism: uncultured Eubacteriales bacterium (assembly GCA_902763505.1). Taxonomy (GTDB): domain Bacteria; phylum Bacillota; class Clostridia; order Peptostreptococcales; family Anaerovoracaceae; genus Lentihominibacter. The sequence continues at coordinate 62,312 of CACWSO010000007.1, forward strand.
GCTGGGTCGTAAATGGTGATGTCATCATCCGATGTTCTTCCCGTTACGCCGCTTGCAATGAGGGTTCCGATTTCATGGATATTTTCAGCTGCGATGATTCCTTTCTTGACCGGAATCTCCACTTCACCCGCTTCAATGCAGTGTTCCATATCATCTACGAAAACTTTCGCATTTGCGAAGATCTCCGGATCCAGTTCTTCTTTCCCTTCCATGTCAGAGCCGACAGTTGAGAAGTGCATGCCGGGACGAACCCACTCTTTTTTGATGACCGGTTCTCTTGATGGTGTCACTGTGATGACCACATCGCTCTGCGGAACCGTGACTTCCGGTTCATTGGTTGCTTCAAAGGCAACGCCTGAAGCATCGATTCCAAGTTCATCTGCGAGTCTGTCGCGGATCTTTGATACAAAGGCAACTGCATTCTCAGGGAAAAGCAGATCTGCCACATAGACTTTCTTCAGTCCAGGGAAAACGGTAATCATTGCACCAATCTGGTAAGCCGCCTGATTTCCCGCGCCCAGCACGAAGAGTGTCTCAGGATTCTTCTTCGCAAGATACTTCGCACCGATTGCTCCCGCTGCACCTGTCCTTACGCCTGTGATATAAGCGCCTTCCAGAATACCTATCGTCTGTCCTGTGAATTCATCGAACAGATTGATGGATGCCATCAGCGTTGGCAATCCCCTCTCTGCATTCCCGCCAAAGAAGCCAATGGTCTTATGTCCGAAAATGTGGTCTCCCGGCAGATAACCGGAACGGATATCCATGTCCCGGACGCCTTCCTCGAAGATGTGGAATACTGTCGGCCATGCGACGGCCTCTCCTGCACTCTTCATTTTATATACATTTTCGACAGCCTCGATGGTAGGTCCCATCTCTATAACCTGCATAATTTCGTTTCTGTTCAGTACCTTTGTGCTCATTGTTACCTCCTTATCTATTGCCTTTGCTTATATCTCACGAAGGAAATCTGTAAACAGTTCAAGTCCTTTCTGCAGCACTTCCGGATCGAAGGCGTATCCGATTCTGACGGCGCCTTCCATTTCGAAACATTCTCCTGGTGTGAACAGGACGCCCTTTGATTTCATGAGTTTGTCACAGAGTTCTCTTGACGGCATATCTTTTTTGTAGTAGACAAGCGCGGTCGTTCCGGCTACCGGTCTCTGGCAGTACACCTCTGGTGTAGCATTTACCCAATCATCCAGGATCTGACGGTTCTTCAGCAGAATCGCGCGGTTCCTTTCGATGATCTTATCTTTATTTGCCAAAGCCAGAGCCGCCAGCTTGTCGTCAATAACAGCGCAGCTGATCGTGTCATAATCTCTTCTCTCATGGAATCTGTGAATCAGATCTATATCTCTCGTGACGATCCAGCCCAGGCGTACGCCGGCCATGGACCAGGATTTAGACATACTGCCGACGGAGATTCCCTTTTCGTACAGATCGACAACAGAATACATGTAACTACCGTCTTCGGAGATCCCTCTGTACACCTCATCGCAGAGGACATAGGCTCCAACGCTCCTGGCAACTTCGATGACCTGCTCCATGACATCTTTAGGAATCAATGATCCGGATGGGTTGTTTGGACTGTTCATGGTAATCATCTTCGTGTTTTCATCGACCAGCTCCTTCAGTTTTTCGATATCCGGCAGGAAGTGGTTTTCCAGATTCAGATTGAGGATTCTGACTTCCGCTCCGATGGATTCCGGAATCGAATAATGCTGCTGATAGGTCGGCATGACGGAAACCATGTTGTCTGACGGATCGATCAATGCCATGATAACGTGATTATTTGCACCGATGGCGCCGTGCATCGGAACGACGTGTTCCGGTCTGACCAATTCCCCGTAAAGCCCTGCGATACCTTCCAGCAATTCCGGGGAGCCAAAGATGTGACCATATGTCAGACGGGTGTCTGCCAGTTCATTCATAAACTCTGCCGTATCCAGTCCTGCCATCTCAGTCAGCTCTCTTACGGTCAGTGAATCTATGCATGTCTCTGCCAGATTATATGTACAATCATCTTCGTATTCATTCATCCAGCGTTCTACTTTGAAAGTTTTGATATCCATGTTGATCTCCTTTTCTTATACGACGAAATGTTACTTCAGATTGATAAACACCAGACCGACGACGCAGATGCCCACGCCGGCCAGTTTGTTCCAAGTCATCGGTTCGTGGTAGAGCAGAAGTCCGACGAAAATCAATGCGACTGCCAGGAACGCCGACTGCACGATGGCCGCAGTGTTAACCTGCCATCCTGCCTTGTAAGCATAGATGAAGCCCACTTCAAGCGCTACCAGAACGAATCCAAACACAAATGGCACCCAGTTCAGTTTGCTGTACTCCATGATCAGATTGGCTGATCCTCTGTTCAGCGCGAAGTACAGAGTGCCGCTCGACAGGAACGCTACCATATAGGTTACGGTCAGCGCTGCCAGCGGATTGATATCCACCGGCATGGATTTGGCGCAGATCTGGTACATTACATTTGCGAAAACTACTAAAGCGATTGGCCAGATATAAGCAACCATTTCTTTCTCCTTTCAAACCATCTGGTTTCTTTTCTTTACTTGAAGTATAGCAGAATCCTGATTGCGAGTTTTTGTGAAATATGAGAATATTCTTTAATAATATTGTGTTTTCTACAAAATCAATATAGAATAAGAACAGACAGACCTACTGGAAACAGTATTTAGGAGAACACCTTATGGCATTGACCGTAAAAGACATTCTGGAGCTGCCTTTCGGGCAGCGTATGAAACTGCTGGCAGGCGGGAAAGGCCTGACCCGGCCTGTTGTTTCTGTCGAAATCGCCGACTATGAATTTGCTCCTGACATAAAGTTCGTGCCGGAAGCAAACTTCAATCTTGAGGATGATATGGAACCCGGCAGCTTTATCATCACAAGTTTTCTGTTTGCCAAAGACGACCCTTCCCTGATTCTTTCCTCCATAGAAACAATGGAGAAAATGGGAATGGCTGGTCTCGCCTTCAAGCAGATTATCTACGATCAGCTGCCCGCCGAAGCATTAGCATTCGCCGAAAAAAAGAACTTCCCTCTCTTCTCATTCAGCAAGGATCTGTGGTTCGAGAATATCATTTTCGATATCATGTATGCGGTACAGTTCGACGATAAAGTCTATCTGTCAGAGGAAAAAATCGACAACATGCTCTCCGGAAAGATGACTCGTTCAGAGCTGGATATCATTTTGAAAGGAATCTCACTGAAACTGCGCCGGTACATCTCCGTCATTTACATCTCAGGCAAGGACCTCGATGCTGGCCGCATCCTCCGCAGCTTTTATCTGCTCAAAGGTTTTCACAGCAAAGGCCTCATGGTTCGATACGAGGACGGTCTGTTTCTAATCACTACCTCAGACCGAGGTAATGCGAAAACGCACGACCTCATTCGAGCGGAGGCATTTGAGCTGCTTGGGCTGGATGTCGATGGAGGGCTCATGATTGGCTGCAGCGACGTGCACGAACCGGCACAGTTGGATAAAGCTTTCCGGGAAAGTCATTACTGCTTTACGGCCTCTTCCATCGAAGGCAGTCCCTTCGAACACTTCTCCGACACGGGCATCTATCAAGTGATTCTGCCGTCGATGGGCAATACTGAGCTAATTGCCTTTGCAAAAGACATCACATCCGCGTATGATAGTAATGCAGATTTGTGTGAAACAGTGAAAGAATACCTGGCGTCAGGCGGCGATGTAACGAAAACATCGGCCGCTCTGCACTGCCATCAGAATACTGTGCGATACCGCCTTGGGAAAATACGTGAACTGACAGGGCTTACTGCGGCATCCGACAGTGAACTCTTCATGCAGCTCAAAATAGCTGCTGTTATCACCAATGCCAAAGGAGGTCAACATGCGTAAATCAGACGTAAGATACGCACAGTTCGTGAGTATTCTGAAAGAAGAACTGCTGCCCGCCATGGGATGCACGGAACCTATCGCCATTGCATATGCAGCGGCAAAAGCCAGGGCTGTTCTGGGAACAGTTCCGGATAAAATGACCATCGAAGTAAGCGGCAATATCATAAAAAATGTGAAAAGCGTTGTTGTTCCACACACTGGCGGGCTGCGCGGGATCAAGGCTGCAGCTGCAGCCGGCGCTGTTGCAGGAAGTGAAGACGCAGAGCTGGAAGTCATCTCCAACGTGACACGGGAACAAATTGAAGAAATCGAACGTTATCTCGAGTCTGCCGAAATGGAAATCATCCACGTAGACCGCAATCATATCTTTGACATCGGCGTGAAAGCTTTTGCAGGAGAGAATGTTTCCTATGTCAGGATCGTGGATTACCACATCAACATCGTTGAGATCAAACGAAACGATGATGTGATTCTGCTTAAGGAGTCGGCGATGCAGGGTGATGATCTGACAGACAGAAGTGAACTCATTATCAATGCCATTATTGATTTCGCAAATTCTGTAGATCTGGACGATGTCCGCGAGGTTCTGCAGAGGCAAATCGATTACAATATGGCGATTGCGGAAGAAGGTCTCCGGGGAGACTACGGTGCGAACATCGGCAAAGTGCTGCTGGCAGGCCATGAAGATGATCTGCCATATGTCATGCGTGCCTATGCGGCAGCAGGCAGCGACGCCAGAATGAACGGTTGCGAGCTCCCTGTAGTCATTAATTCAGGCAGCGGCAATCAGGGCATTACAGCCAGCGTCCCTGTCATCGTCTATGCGCGTGAAATGGACAAGACCGAAGAACAGCTGCTCCGGGCGCTTGTCATCTCAAACCTCGTGACCATCCATCTCAAGACCGGGATCGGCAGGCTTTCGGCATACTGCGGTGTCGTGAGCGCAGGCTGTGGTGCCGGAGCGGGTATCAGCTATCTGCGTGAAAACAATCCGGATGCGATTCGCCATACCGTTGTCAACGCCCTCGCCGTGGATTCGGGAATCGTCTGCGATGGCGCAAAGGCAAGCTGCGCTGCTAAGATTGCCTCTGCTGTCGACGCGGGGCTCATGGGTATGTGGATGTACGAACACGGCAATGAGTTCTTCGGGGGCGACGGTATCGTCAAGCACGGCGTTGAGAAAACCATTGAAACCGTCGGCAAATTAGCCAGACACGGTATGAGAGCAACGGATGAAGAAATTATCCGATTGATGCTAGAAGATTAGGAGCTTGTAAATGAAATTTCTGTATCCATTACTGATATTCCTTCCGGTCACGATCATCGGAAAATACATGGGGCTTTCGGACCCTCTTCTGTTTATATGCAGTTCCCTCGCCATCATTCCACTGGCGGGACTCATGGGCAAAAGCACTGATATCATTTCCTGCTTTTGCGGGCAGAGAATCGGCGGACTGCTGAACGCAACTTTCGGCAACGCAACAGAGCTGATCATCGCCTTTGTTGCGATGAAGGCGGGGCTATTCGATGTAGTAAAGGCGTCGCTGGCAGGATCCGTTATTGGCAATATTCTGCTGGTTCTCGGCATGTCTATGCTGGTCGGCGGACTAAAATACAAGACACAGACGTTCAACCGGAATTCCATCAACATCACTTCAAGCATGCTGCTCCTGGCGGTGCTCGGACTCTCTATCCCGGCAATCTTTACCCACACTGTACCGGAGGCTTGGCTGACCACACGGTTTGAAGGACTCAGTGTCATCATCGCAGTTTTAATGCTTCTGGTCTACATCATGCAGTTTGTCTTCTGCTTCGTCACGCACCGTTTCCTCTACGAAGAAACACTTACTGAGGACGACGGAGAAAAGCCATCTATGAAGTTGCCGGCAGCCATCGGCTTGCTGGTTGCTTCTACCATTTGCATTGCCGTTCTCTCTGAGATCTTCGTCGGAACAATTGAACCGATGGCCGAAAGTGTCGGACTCTCACCGGCCTTCGTCGGCATCATCCTCGTACCGATCATCGGCAATGCGGCAGAGCACTCCTCTGCCATCATCATGGCATTCAAGAACAAGATGAACGCAGCGGTTGAAATCGCATTGGGATCAAGCCTGCAGATCATTCTGTTCGTCATCCCTGTACTTGTGCTGCTCAGCCTCTGTTTCACCCCGATGAGCATCGTGTTCACGCCATTCGAACTAGTCGCTCTGGTGGCATCCGTCCTCATCGCCAACCGTGTTGCTTCTGACGGTGAATCAAACTGGCTGGAGGGATTGCAGCTCGTCGTCGTCTATATTATGATCGGCGCCGCATTTTTCTTCGTATAATCATCCTCCAATCATTAAAAAAAATTAACAGTATATTAATAAGTTGATGTATAATGGGTTGTGTGTTCATAAGAAAATAGTTATGGACATATAATCCATTTATTATTTAGACTTGTTGAAATTATAACTGGAGGTAAAAGATGAAAAGGAAATTTGTCATTATAGCTGTTGCTGTAGTCACCGCTTTCAGCCTTTGTATGTCAATGGCAGGATGCGGCGGCAGCGATAGTTCTGAAGGCGACGGAGCTGCGACGCTTACAATCGTCCAGCAGTATGGCATGGCCTACGCTCCTCTTAAAGTGATTGAGCAGAAAGGCCTGATCGAAGAGAATTATGACGGGGACGTTGAAGTGAATTTCCAAACACTGAATTCAGGGGCATCCATCAATGATGCTTTTGTAGCAGGTGATGTGGATGTAGGCCTCATGGGCGTTGCGCCTGCAATTACCGGCTCCCTGAACGAAGGTGTTCCTTATAAAATCTGCACAAACATTTCGGCGCAGCCGCACAAGCTCATGACGAATGACCCTAACATAAAATCATTGAAAGACATCGGCGAGAGCGACCAAATCGCGTTGGTCAACATCGGAAGTATCCAGCACATTCTGCTGGCTATGGCCTGCAAGGAACAGCTGGGCGATGCGCACGCACTCGACAACAATATCGCAGCCATGGCACATCCTGACGGAATGACCGCTCTGCTGAACGGCAGCGTCAAGTGCCAGCTCACAACTTCACCATTCGTATTCAAGGAAGCTGCAGAAGATGGTATCTCTGAAGTAGAAGCCATTGAATCCGTATGGCCTGCAGGCAACTCCTTCATTGTTGCTGTAGCTTCAACTGATCTTTATGAAAACAACCCGGATCTGTACAATGCAGTACTCGCTGCTTTCGGTGACGCGATTGCGTTCATCAACGACGATCCGGAAGCTGCTGCCGAGATGCTCTGTGTCGATGAAGATGTCGATGCGCAGACTTACCTTGAGTGGCTGAGCGATCCTGCATGCAGCTACTCCACAGAACTCAAGGGTGTTTCCACTATGGCTAAATTCATGACGGAAGAAGGCTTCCTGGAAGACGTTCAGTTCGATGATATCAGCCAGCTCGTATATGACGGTGTAGAAGGTGACTAAAAAAGGCGGTTAAGGGAAGAGTATGAAAAGCGAAACACGAAGTGAAATTCGGGACCAGATCATCTTTATCATATGCTTCATCATCGCCTGGTATGTGGTCTACAAAATGCGCGTGTTCAGCCCGACGGCATTTCCGTCAGTCGGAAGCATTGGCGAAAGTTTTGTGACCGCCTTCACCACCAATGATATGCTCAGTTATACCGGCCATTCCCTTCTGCTGATTGCGAAGGGATTGGCCATCGGCATTGGTCTGGCCTTTATTTTTTCAAGCCTCGCAGTGATCAGCAAACATTTTCACGCGATTTACAATCTGATTGTTTCCATCTGTGACCTGCTGCCGGGCGTTGCTCTGCTTCCTCTGGCGATCTGCTGGTTCGGGATCGGTGAAATCACGATCATCTTTATCGTAGTGCATTCGATTATCTGGCCGATGTCTAGAAGCATCATGGACGGATTCAGTTCTATTCCGCGGATGTACATCGAAAGCGGTATGAACATCGGACTGAGAGGTCTGAAGCTCGTCACAGGCGTATATCTGCCGGCAGCTTTCTCCAGCGTACTCTCCGGCATGAGAGTCGGATGGGCAAGAGCATGGAGAGGCCTGATCAGCGTGGAGATGATTTTCGGAACCACAAGTTCCGGCGCGGGCATCGGATGGTATATCATGATGAGAAGAAACTTCATGGACATGTCCGGTGTATTTGCAGCCCTCATTGTTATCATCATCATTGGAGTTCTCGTTGAATACGGCATCTTCAGAACCGTTGAGAACCGTACAGTCAGAAAGTGGGGGATGGTACAGTGACAGAAGCAAACAAAGCACCTCTCCTGGAAGTAAAGGATCTCGTGAAAAATTACCACGATGGACCGAACGCGAGAAATATACTGGATCATCTTGACCTCTCTGTAAACGAAGGAGATTTCCTGACGATCCTGGGACCGTCAGGCTGCGGTAAGACCACCCTGATCAGATGCATTGCCGGATTTGAAGACTATGAAGGTGAAATCCTTGTTGAAGGAAAAGCCGTCTCTCAGCCGGGCATTGATCGGATGATGATATTCCAGACGTTCGAGCAGCTGTTTCCATGGAAAACGGTCAAAAAGAACATCCAGTATCCGTTGAAGATCAACGGCATCACAGATAAGGAAGAACTGGACCGCATTGCGGAAAAACATCTGGAACTGGTGGGACTCGCTGGCAAAGGCGACCTCTATCCGCACCAGCTCTCAGGCGGTATGAAACAGCGTGTCGCCATTGCCAAAGGTTTGGCTTTGAACCCGAAGATCATCTTGATGGATGAACCGTTCGCTGCATTGGATGCCATGACGAGAAACAAATTACAGGCGGAACTGATCAAGATCAAAGAAAAAGAAAACGCGACTGTGATCTTCATCACCCACAATATTCAGGAGGCACTTGTCCTTGGTAACCGCGTCATCCTGATGTCGAAGAACGGTGAAATCAAAGTCAATATGGAGAATAAAATCCCGAAACCGGTCACGCCGGCTTCGGAAGGATACGGCGAGATGTGGAAGCTTCTGAACGAAGCACTCTGGGAGGAAGATTCCGAGGGCGGTGCGGTCAGCGAATGATTCCGCGTATTCACCAATCTGCAAACAATAACAAAGAAGCTGGAGTCTGACTCCAGCTTCTTTCATATTAGCGGTTCATACTTTTGTGTTTCCTGTTGTGTCCACGCTTTATTTTCTGTGGAACATTTTGATGAAGAAATCCGGAACACTGCTCCAGGAATGATCTCTTCTGGCCAGATTATTAGTGCTGACGCCCTGCACCGTATTGATTGACGGCATGCTGCTCTCCCCTTTTGCCGCACGCTCGCGGTTCATGGAATCGTGGAGATCACGGCTGCTGATAACAGCCTCGTTGCCTTTGACGTCGTCATCCTTTGACACCATCAGTCCTCCGATGCCGATGGCGACCGGGATGCCGATGAAGAACAGTAACGTCAGTACCAGTACAACGATTCCGCCTGCTCCGAAGTTACGGTACAACCGCTGAAAAGCGTTCATATCCGAACCGTCCGGACGATGGTAATCGAATGTCTTGATAAACTCCATCATTTCATTCTGCTGTTCCTCGGAACATGAGGAGTAGTATTTGTCTTTATCCGTTTCCTGGCACTGATATGTCAGGTAATAACTTTCACCGCCGTGATAAATCGTATACTCCAGTTCATTCAAATACGTGTTATCCCAGTCAATCACGCCGATACCGAGTACTGTTTCGTCATCCAACTGAACGGTTTTATCGACGATGTAGTTCTCCGATTTTTCCAAACCATCGTAATAAACATTGATCGTCTCCAACTTGTCAGCTGTCTTACGGACATAGGTTTTGTCATCCACATCATCTAATGTGGTCTCAGACTCAACATATCCTTCCGGCAATTCGTAGGAAACGTTTTCTTCCAGCGTTCCTTCGTACTCCGTCAGGTTCATGCCGTAAATGACTGCTCCTACCACGACTGCAAAGGCCAGCGTAACTGCAACAATCAACAGTCTGTTCAGAAACATCTTGCGCTTGATCTTCTTGAGCACGGCCGCTTCATCTGCATATTCCGGCTCTGTTTCTATCGGCAGGTCCTCCTGCAAAAGCCTGCAGTACTCTCTGCAGTCAGCGCATTCTTCCAGATGCTCTTCAATCATCTTGCGGCTTTCTTCACTGACGACCCCGTCCACATAAAGAGGAAGAAGGTCTCTTACTACTTCACACTTCATCTTCATCCTTCAATTCCTCCTTTACCTTTAATTTCGCTCTGTGATATGTGACTCTCGCCCAGCTCTCATTCTTTCCGAATTCTTTTCCAATTTCCCTAAAGGACAATTCACTGAACGTCCTTAGTGAAAACACTTCTTTATAGGGCTCTTCCAGCTTTTGTATTGCGGCGATGATTTCTGATGCCTGCTCTCTGCGGATCACTTCCTGTTCCGCGCTGTCTGCGTTCAACGTTTCCGGAGGATGCTGCATCAGATTTTGCGCACGTGCTTGCCGGTTTCTCTGATTCAGGTACTGATTCCTGGCGATTCTGCAGAGCCAGGTCGTCAGCGAACAATCCCCGCGAAAACTGTCGAGCTTTTGCATCGCCTTATAGAAGGTCTCCTGCGTAATGTCTTCCGCCAGATGCGGATCCCCTGATATCGACAGAATGTACCGATAAACCTTTATGAAGTTGTCCTGATATATTCTGTCAAGAATCTGCATGGGTCTCTCCGGTTAATCCTGTGTTCCGCTCTTTTCAGGTCTTTCTATATGATAGACAAATGAAAGTATCAAAACGTTACAAGAAAAAATGAGCTCCGTCAGAAAAGTTTGATTGCAAAACTAACTTCGGGTTTGTCTGGATTCTCTAATTTTTGCAAGACTAACTTCCGGTTTTGCCTTTTTTCTTCGTTTTTTCTTTCAATTTCGGCTGTTTCTGCCGTATAATCGGTCCAGATACAGCGGTATTTTTTGCATACGAAAAGTATGTCCGAAATTGACAGTGCAAGAGTAACTTCGGGCTTATGTGCTTCACATATCCTTTTCGTATCCTCCTGCCTGAATCTCTATTTCAGCAGTTCCGGCTTGAGACATATGTCATCTGCATCGATGACACGGATCCCGAGCTTCCCCACTGTATCGTTTCCAAAATGCTGCAGGGCCAGCTGAACGGGCGTCCTGCCCTTAAGGCTCGGCCTTGCTGTGTTATTGATGTGGTTCATCAGCAGATCCACTTTCTCCTGTGTCAGTTCATCGAATGACGTGCCTGATGGAAGGACATAGCGGATATACTCGTGGTTCTTTTCGATCTCACCTTTCTGTTCGGAATGCCTTGGATCACAGTAGAACAGTCTCATTCTTCTGTTCCCTCCCGGGCTGTATTCAAACAGATCCGGGTCTGCGAATTCTGCTCCGTTATCTGTCAGCACCACCGGGAACAGTCTCCGGAAGTCTTCCTGCCCCAGCCGTTCTTCCAATCGGTCAAAAGTTCCTGCCGTTTCCTTCTGTTCTTTGCTGTCCAAAAGGAATGCCAGCATCAGTTTTTCTCCCCGCCAGTAGATCGTCTGCAGCACTTTTCCGCCTTTAGATCCAATAACGGTGTCCATCTCTACAACACGAATGCCCGGATTCTCCTCAAGTTCGCGAAGAAAATCCCTGTAGTGATGGTTGATCTTCTTCCTCGGACTCGGTTTGGCTCCTTCCTCCCGTTTCCGCTTTTTGTACCGTACTTTTCTTCGAAGGTCCAGGTTGCGGACGCTGAGATATTGCCTCTCGATGTAATTGTACAGAGTCCTCTCGCTGCATGGGATCTCTTCTGCATGTTCTGCGAAGATATGGCTGATCGGCTGTCCTCTTTTGATTAGCGGACTGACCAGTTCATCCAGTTCGATCAATTCGTCCTTCGTCAAGTCGATCCCTTTTCTGGACTCATGGAGTTCTTCCCTGTACTCCCGATTCGCATAGTCTGCATTATACAGGTACTTGTCAAAGAGACAGCTACGTGACTTACCGCATGCATTGCAGACGTACGGCGGTTTCTTTTCGATCTGACAGGGATAGTCCACAAAGTCCGGACACCTCTCATTGCATGCATTACACTGCCTGCATGGAATCTTGCACTTGCGGTAGCCTTTCTTTCCGCAGATGTTCCTCTTTCGGCAACTGTCCCGATACTTGCAGCGATTCTGATAGAATCTCTGACTGCCCTTAACTGGCTTGTGATAACGATGCCTGCGGATCTCCTTTGAGACAGTATCCGGTGAGCAGCCAATGATCATTGCAATCTCTGCAAATGTCCGATGTTCCCGCAGCCCTCTCTGGATCTCATGTCGTTCTTCCCAGGTGAGATGTTTTCCTTTCTTTCTTTTTTCAGGCATGTTTCCTCCTCTCCGCAGGAGGATACCCTGCCATTATCTCATATTTTGCAGGAATAACTTCTGATCACCTGTATCTGATCAGAAGTTCAAAATTCAATTAAAGCTCCGTCAGAAAAAATTGCCGGAGCTCATTGTCATTCAAAATACTAGTACCAGTCGACTTCTTCGTCATCGGCTTCGCCAGCTTCACCGCCTTCGGCACCTTCGTCCTCAATGCTTTCATCATTGTCACCGTCATCATCCTCGTCAGCCTCGTCGGATGGCTGCGTCGTCATGCCGTCTGAAGTGTCTGTTCCATCATCCGTCTGCACTTTTGGCTCCGTCCCTTCGGCGTAGTACTCCCCGTTCACTTTGACTACGGACGGAGGCATTTTGTCAAAGTGCTCTGCCGGCATACCCGCACAGACATCGGACATAATGGCTGACCAGAATGCTGCCGCAACGGAAGAATAGTTGGCGAGAGCAATATTGACATCGCTGCCCATCCAAAGTGCCATGCTATAGCGAGGTGTAAATCCGGAGAACCAGATATCATATTTGGAAGAAGTGGTGCCTGTCTTTCCGGCAACGTCCCAGCCTTCCACCTTGGCGTTCTGTCCCGTTCCGTACTGAACAGCTGACTTGAGGATATCCGTCATGATCCAGGCGACAGATTCATCGTATACCTGCTCACTAGCCTGTTCATTCTCCACAACGAGGTTGCCTTTGCCGTCCAGAACTTCTGTATAGAAAATCGGTTCCCGGTATACGCCGCCATTGGCAAAGGTTCCGTAAGCAGCTGACATTTCAAGTGGACTGATTCCCTTCGTCATGCCGCCCAACGCAAGTGCGTCGTGCATATCGGAGGTGTCTCCCTCCAGCACAAGAGAACTGATGCCGACTTTCTGCAGCATCTCAACAGAGTAGTCGATGCCTACCTGGCGGAATACCTTCACTGCCACAACATTGACTGACTGCTGGACTGCCTTGCGAAGGGTCATCTGCCCCTGGAATCCACCGCTGTCATTCAGCGGCCATACTTTCCCGTTCAGTTTCATTGGCGCGTCATTGATAATGCTGCCGGCTGTGATGTAGTCGCCCCATTTGTCTCCCTGATCAGTTGGCAGCTCCATCTTCTCGCCTGCCTTTGCCGCTTCTACGCTCTTCTGCAGAGCCGGTCCATACGCGGCGATTGGTTTGATGGTAGAACCAGGCTGGCGAGGGCTCGTCGCTCTGTTGTAGAGCTGCTTTCCTCTTGCTCCTCTGCCGCCTGTCATGGCGATGACGCGTCCTGTATTGTTATCTATAATTGTAGCAGCAGCCTGCGGCTGACGCATCTTTTGTCCCAGCTGATAGTTGTCGCTTTCGACCGTGAGCGTCCCCTCTCCTGCTTTGAAAAATTCCGGGAAGTCCTCGCTGAAGGCAGCGGAGATAACACAGTTGCCATCGTTATCGAAGCTGGTGTACCCCGCAGGAATGGACAGGGTTCCTCCCTCGATGAAGTAGAGCGCCCCATCGTCCTTTCTGTACATGCCTTTGAATTCCACACTCACATATTCTGAGTCTCCGGCATCCACCGCATAGAACGCAAGACGTTTATCCTTATACAGTGTGATCGTACCGTCGTCCCCTTTGCTAAACTCATCCCCTGAGAGGATGAATTTCCCGTCGTCAATGTACGAGCTGTATGGACGCATGAGTACCTCTCCGGAAGAGGAAACAATGTTGCCGCTGCCGTCTGTGTTGAGAGAGTTAATTGCAGCGTAATTGGCATCTGTGTTGATCTGCTTGTCCAGTTTGTCCTGTACATTTCTGTCGAGGCAGGTGTAAATATGATAGCCCTTTGTATAGACCATCGTACGCGCCTCTTCTTCAGTGATTTCGTATTGCGCGGCGATGTCTTTGATTGCCTCTTCTATGGCACAGTCAATGTAATAGGAGTAGCTGCCCGGGTCTTGCCCTGTGTTAATCTGGATATGCTCTTCCAGCGGCTCGGCAAGTGCTGCGTTGTACTCCGCTTCCGTGATGTGTCCATTCTCCTTCATGTTGGAAAGGATGAGTTTGCGTCTGTTTTCAGAAGCCTTCCCATTGTACAGGTAGACGAATCCGTTTCCTTTTCCAATGACAGGAAGTTCTTCTGAGGATTGGGAGTACGCGCTCTTCACCAGTGCATAGGAATCCGGCGCCTGCGGAAGTGCCGCGAGCGCTGCGCACTCGGCAAGATCTAAATCCATTGGATCCTTCGAGAAGTAACTCTGGCTTGCTGCCTCTACTCCGTAAGAGTTGAAACCAAAATAAACGGTATTGAGATAGGTCTCAAGAATTTTCTTCTTCGAAAGTTCATCCTCAAGAATCATCGTGTAATAGGCTTCGAGGATTTTTCTGTTCAACGTTCTCTCGGATTTTGTTTCAGAAAGATAGATGTTTCTCGCAAGCTGCTGCGTGATGGTCGAGGTTCCGGAAATCTGTCCACCCCCGAATATGTGCTCCTTCACAGCGCCAATCATTCGAATGTAGTTGAAGCCTTTGTGTTCCCAGAACGTTTTATCTTCTGTGTCGATGAGCGCATTGACCAGATCCTGCGGAATGTCTTCATATGCGATGATCGTCCTGTTGCCGCCAGAAAGATATAACGCATCGATTTCATTCCCCACATCATCATAAATGGTTGACTTCTGATAGATCAGCGAATAGATATCCTGTGTATCGATATCTTTGATCGCAGATTCTTCTATGACTTTTTCCGCGTATTTATTGAATGCGAAAACAGCAGCTGCTGCAGCCAGAATCAAAATGAAAAAGAGCAGCAGAATCACTTTGAGGACTCTGTGTTTTTTCTTTTTTTTGCGGCGTTTTGTTTTCTTGTTCTTAATCTTGTTCTCTGTTTCTGCGTTATTCATAGTAATCTTGTTCCCCCTTTTATATCTCCATCTTACCACACTGTTCGGTAAGAGTGCGTGTCTTTTTACAGATCTTCACGCATCCGCATGGATGCCAGCCAGACGCCGGCCAATGTAACAGCCATGCCGAATATGGTATACCAACCCCACAGATCACCCATCACGATAATTCCTGCAACAACACCGATGACGGTTGAAAGACTGCTGACGATGTTGTTGCCGAGCGCCGGCTCAACATAGCTCAGCAGTTTGTTATAGCATACATAAGATGCAAAGGCACAGAAGACAGATAGGAACAGCATGTTACCCATGATGCTCCAGTCGGTAAACAGAATGAGATAAGTATCAAGACGATACCCCTGACAAAGTGCAATAATATTGAATAGTATTCCTCCCTCTAACGCCATGAAGGTTGTAACCGTCGCAGCGTCAAAATCGGCGGATGCTTTTTTGCTTGAAAGAGAATACATGCTGGCTGCGATGACACCGAACATCATGCAGACCATCCCCGTGCGAGTCCCTCCAATGGAGAATGCCGGCGAGAACACCGTCGCGATAGCGACTCCCACGAAGGTGATCAGCAGACTCAGCACCAGTTTCACATCTGCTTTGTGTTTAAAAAACAGGATGCCGAGGATCAATGTCATGCTTGGAATGGTCGCGACGAAAATCGCACTGATCGAAGCGGACGTCATCTTAACGCCGTAAGCTTCCAGAATAGAATAAGCACACGGTTCAAACAGCCCCGCCAGAAAGAGAAACGGCAGATTCTTCTTACCTTTTAAATCGAGTTTGATCTTCCCGCAGGCGATCAAAATCAGAAACAATAATCCTGTGATGCCCCACCTTGCCGCAAGCAGTTGCATCGGCGCCATTACCTTCAGCAGCATGGCAAGGGAAATAAACGCAACGCCCCATCCTATGGAGACCATTGCGATCAGGAAGATGATTGTTGTCATGTTCTGATTACCCGTACGCATGGATATATTTTACCTTGCGGCAGGCTTTTTCGTCCACACTTATCTTCCGCTTTTGCCCGCTTTGGTGGTGCGCACCTTGACACGATTAGACCAAAACAGTAAAGTATAGAAGACGACAAAAAGACGACAACAAAGGAGATATGACAAATGCCGACTAACAACGTACTCGACCTCATCGGAAACACACCGATTATCAACATGGAACCATCCACAGGACTGAAGATTTTCGCAAAAGCAGAATTCCTCAATCCGGGTGGAAGTATTAAAGACCGTGTTGCGAAACATATGCTGGAAGCTGCCGAGAAGGAAGGCAAGCTGAAGAAAGGAATGCACATTATCGAACCGACTTCCGGAAATACCGGCATCGGACTTGCCCTTTGCGGCGTGCAGATGGGATATGATGTGACGATCGTCATGCCTGAAAACATGAGTACCGAAAGAAGAGCTGTCATCAAAGCTCTCGGCGCCAAACTGGTTCTCACTTCCGCCAGACACAGCCTGGAAGGCGCTGTGGAAGAAGCGAACCGCATCGCGTCGAAATCAGATAAATATTTCGTGCCACAGCAGTTCGAAAATCCGCACAACCCGGAAATCCATTATATGACAACGGGTCCGGAAATCTGGGAGCAGCTGGACGGCAAAGTCGACATCTTCGTTTCCGGTCTGGGCAGCGGCGGAACGCTGCAGGGAACGACAAAGTTTCTGAAAGAAAAGAATCCTGATCTGATCTGCGTTGCCGTAGAACCAAGGAATGTCTCTGCCCTTCTCGGAGATGAACCGGGACTTCACCAGATTCAGGGCATTGGAGATGGCTTCATCCCTTCTGTTCTGGATGTTGATATCGTAGATAAAGTTATCACCGTTACAGATGATGACGCAATGAGAACGACCAGAAAGCTGGCCAAAGAACAGGGTCTCATGTGCGGTACCTCCTCCGGCGCAAACATCTGGGCAGCCATGAAAGCAGCGCACAAATTCGGAGAAGATAAAATCATCGCTACGGTTCTCCCGGACCGTATGGAACGGTACTTCAGCACCGGGCTGCTGTAATCCCGGATGAATTAGAATGCGATTATGAATTCACACACCAAAGCAATCAGTGCGGTAATCGCCGGGAACACAATTTTCGGTTTCAGTTTTATCTTTTCAAAAATGGCACTGCAGATCACGCTCCCAAGCGTGCTCATCGCAGTGCGTTTTGTAATGGCTTTTATCGCTCTGAACTTAATTGTTCTCTTCGGAAGAATGATCAAGGTGTCTGACGGGCAAGGCGGAAAGAAATCTCTGGTTCAGTTCTCACTCCGCGGCAAGCCTCTTCGCTATATCATCCTGCTGGCGCTCTTCCAGCCGATTCTGTACTTCCTCTGCGAGAGTTACGGTATTGTCTATACCTCGGCTGCTTTTGCCGGAACGATCATCGCTGTGATTCCGGTTGCGGGAATCGTCTTTGACGTGCTGATCATGCACTCAAAAGTAAGACTGCGTCAGATTATCTGCGCAGTCTTGTCAGCGGTCGGTGTTGCGATCACCACGATTGGTGCGGAAGGAATGAAGTCGTCTGCACTGGGTCTGCTGATTCTTCTGGGCGCCGTCGCTGCCGGTGCTTTGTTTTATGTGTTCAGCAAGAAGTCCGGTGACGACTACAACCCGCTCGAGCAGACATACGTGATGTTCGCCCTTGGAAGTGTTGTTTACAGTGTGTTCGCATTGGTCCAGTGCCACGGGCAGTACAGTGAACTGATTCTTGACGCTCTTGTACAGCCGCAGTTTATCATCTCCGTTCTGTATCTCTCCGTCGTTTCTTCTGTTACGGCATTCATCTGCCTGAACTACGGAACTGTACGCGTTACTGTTTCCGAAGCGTCGATCTTCGCGAATCTGACAACTGTCATTTCCATCATCGCCGGCGTTGTCTTCCTGCACGAGGTGTTCACGCCGTTCCAGGTCGTCGGCGCGATTGTCATCCTGATCAGCGTATTCTTCGCGAACCGTCAGTAGGTTTATACTACGCCATAGCCGGAAGCTGCGAACCGAACGGCATCAGTGACAGCTTCGCAATCTTGAAGAACTGCATTCCGAACGGAATACCTACGATGGTCACGCACCAGAGCAGTCCATAAATGGCATTCTCCAGCGCCATCCACCAGCCAAAGAATACGATCCAAATCAGATTGGCCATAAAGGACATCGCTCCTCCGCCAAACTCAATTTCTTTTTTGAACGGGAAGAATGACATGGACGCAAACTTAAAGCACTGTTTTCCCCAAGGAATTCCGATGATTGTAATGCAGCAGATCAGTCCGGCGAACCACCAGGACAGTCCACTCAGAAATCCTCCGAATATGAACCAAAGAATATTACCTAATGTTCTCATTGTTTTTGCCTCCTGTATATTATGAAAATACCCTCTTTTGTATTCACATAATAGCCTTCCCTTCCGCTGTTTAACACCGAAAGAAGTGCGCACCAGGCGGCATATTTTTCGCAAAAACTGCAAAAGCAGTATTAAAACTGCTTTAGCTTCCCGATATTCTTCGCCCAGACGCCCCAACCTTCGGTGAGGAGTTTCCTGCCCGCGTACATGGACGCCAGTGAGTCGTCCAGCGGCGGAGCAATCTCTACGATGTCAAAACCGATGATGTTCAGCTCCGTGAAGAGCTTTTGCACGAGCGTCATGGCCATTCTTGATGTCAATCCGCCGAACTGCGGTGTACCGGTTCCGCCTGCATAGGCCGGATCCAGCGCATCGATATCAAAGGTCAAATATACTTTATTGAACTGTTTCATTTTGCTGATGCAGTCATCAGCGACGGCTTCGATTCCTTCGTGATAGCAATCGTATGCCGTTTTGACCTGTATGTTTCTGCCTCTGCTGAATTCGAATTCGTCCGGTTCAATGGATCGGATTCCTATGAAATAGAGGTTTTTTTCCGACGTAATGTTCGACATTTCCAAAGCTCTCTGTTCTGTGGAACCATGGGAGAGAGGATCTCCTTCCAGCTCATAACTCAGATCCATATGCGCATCGATGTGGATGATGCCGAACGGCTCATCCAGCGCTGCATTCACACCGCGTTCTACCGGAATGGTTACAGAATGGTCGCCGCCGATCATGGTGAAGCGAACGCCGTTTCTCACAAGTGTCTCAACATAGTCCTGCACTTCCGCGAAGACCTCGTCACGTTCCCCCTCGAAGTTGCCCGCATCCAGAACGGTAAAGTCATCGAAGTAATCCAGCCTCTCTGTACACGGCGTTGCATGATCCGTATTCGCTCTGAGCAGATCCGGAGCCTGTGCCGCGCCGCCTCTGTAGCTGACACCTCCGTCGTATGGAATGCCGAAAATGACGGCATCGACATCTGTTGCCTTTGCTTCCGGTTTATTCAGTCCGAACCATGTGTCCGGTTTCGTTGCATTTTCGTTCTTGTGTTTCATGCTGATAACCTCCTTGTTTGATGCCCTATTATACTATATTCTATTCTTCTGCTGAAACAGATCTGGTCAAAACGATAATGGCAGCGATAACAAGGGCCGTACCTATCAGACCAAATACAGACGGCACTTCTCTGTAAACCAGAAGTCCGAAAATCAGTGCGGATGTCGGTTCCGCACCGGACGCCAGGATGGATACGATGCTGGAATCCATAAACTTGAATGCGATGTTGAACAACAGATTCGGCAGCAGCGCTGCAATCAGTGCATAGACAATAAGATATGGAATATGGGAAAGCGGGTTCGCCGCGATAAAGCTGCCGACTACTGCGTAATCCGTAAATGGCAGCATCGGAATCAGCGCGAACAAGGCGGCGTAGAACTGAACTGTCAGCGGATGGATTCCCCTGATGTCCGACGCTTCATTCATCGCCATTGTTGACGCCGCGTTGCAGATGGCAGTTCCCACGCCCATGGCAAGTCCCAGTACGCTCCACATGAGACCGCCGGATTCCACAACGCCGCTGAGGAGCATACATCCGGCAAGCACTGCCAGCATGCAGATCACGCGGACCGGAGTGATTTTTTCTTTGAAAAGAATGGCTCCGAAGATAATGACGAAGACCGGTGCCGTGCAAAGAAGGATGGTCGCAAGTGAAAGACTCAGTTTCAGTATTGCGATATTGTAACAGATATTGAACAGAAACTGCCCAGAAATGCCAATCAGCGCGATCAGCGGAAGCTGTCTGAGTTCTACACGGAAGAGTTTTTTATCATATATGAAAAGTGCGATGCCGAGCAGGATGACAACTATGATCACTCTGGAAAAGGTGATCGTGATATTGTTGAAGCCTGCTTGATCCAGCACTCTTACGAAAACACCGCAGCATCCCCAGCAGATACCGGCGATAATCGGAAGGCTGTATGCAACTGTTCTCATCATTCCCGTCATAACCCGTTCCTTTCCCATCAATGCTATGTTTACCAATGAAAATGCGGGTGGTGGCGCGCCCGCATTTAGTAAGGGGAATCATCTTTTCAGATTCTTTGAGTGTCGTTATTTCTTTGCAAATACAGAGTAGCATGTTACAATACATTTGTCTAACTAATGATTTTGATAATATATATTAATGAAATTAATTGTTTGATTTGATATGGAAACACGAATTGCGAAAACCTTCATCAAGGTCGCGGAGCTGGGCAACATTACAAAAGCAGCCGAGCAGCTCGGCTATTCACAGGGTGCAGTAACCTCGCAGATCAAGCAGCTGGAGGAAGACCTCGGTGTTTTATTGTTTGACCGGATCGGCCGAGGGATACAGTTGACAGAAGCAGGAAGAAAATTCCGCGAGTATGCTGCAGCCCTTGTCAGAGCCAGCGAAGACGCGGATGCTTTTGCATTGGATGAAAAAGAGCCCGAGGGGAAGCTGATCATTGAGGCCACATCATCGGTTTCGATCGGTATTCTGTCGAAGACATTGCACGCATTTCATGAAAGATACCCGAAGATAGAAGTCTCGGTGAGACTTTCTGAAGATACAGATATCCTGCTTGATCATGTCCGGCAGAACCGGGTAGATTTTGCTGTCTTTCTCGCACCAAAAGGGCAATACGTCGGATGTACTCTCGCCGCAGAGAAAAAGGAGGATTTTAAATTCGTGACCTCTGCTTCGGATCGCCTGTCGGGAAAGAAGAATGTTCCTCTGGACGATATTCTGGATGACTCCTTTGTTTCTGACTTTATATCTACGGACAACGAAACGCAGAATGTATATGTTGTGGAGACATATCTTAGGCAACAAGGCTACGATGTTCATTCTGCTGTGGAGTTCGGTACTATCGCCTCTGTTGTAAATTACATCAAAACAAATGGTGGACATGCTTACCTTCCATTGTTTATGATAGAGAATGAATTGAAACATAAAGAATTATGTATCATAGATACTGAGCCGATCGATATCCAGGAATATATTCAGGTCGTTTATTCTTCTACTCGATGGCTCAGCCCGCAGATGAAGGCTTTTGCTGAGTATATGAAGGAAGTACTAGAAAAAGAGTGAGAATACGTTTATGCAAATCATCCTGATCAATCTGGGAATACTGATTGTCGGATTCGTGCTGTTGATCAAAGGCGCTGACTTTTTCGTCAAAGGCGCTTCGACGATTGCGCGGAAATTTGGCGTGCCGCAAATCGTGATCGGGCTGACCGTCGTCGCGATGGGTACGAGCGCTCCGGAAGCCGCCGTCAGTATCAGTGCCGCCATTTCAGGAAATGCCGATATTACGATTGGTAATGTTGTCGGCAGCAACATCATGAACATCTTCGTCATTCTCGGACTCACCGCTCTGGTTGCGCCTATTGCCGTTGACCGCAGCGCCGTAAAGGTGGATATGCCATTCGTTCTCGGTATTTCTCTCCTGCTTTTGCCCTTAGGCCTGACACACAACATTGTGAACAGATGGGAAGGGTTGATTTTGCTCGCTATATTTGCCGCATACTTAATCTATCTGTTCCGAAGAGCGATGAAGGAATCAAACGAGGAGGATGAGCGGAGGCCTACCTATGGCCAAGGCAACATGTGGATGATTTTCTGGACCATTCTCGGTCTTGCGATGATAGTTTTCGGGAGCAAATGCATCGTATACGGTGCAAGTGAAATCGCACTGGATCTCGGTGTCAGCCAGCGTATGATCGCACTGACCATCGTTGCGTTCGGGACGTCTCTTCCTGAGTTGGTAACTTCCGTGACCGCCGCCCGCAGAGGAAATACCGGTCTGGCCATCGGCAACATCGTCGGAAGTAATATCTTCAATATCTTATTTGTTACAGGGCTAACCGCGGCCATCACACCAATCGCGTTCCGGAGCGCATTTATCATCGACACTTCCATCGCTGCATTTGCTGCGCTCGTACTCTGGCTTTTCTCTCTGAAATCCGAAAAGCTCGGTCGAGTCTGCGGTGTTGTGATGCTCTGCTGTTATGCCGCTTACTTCGCGTTTATCCTGTTCCTAAAGTAAAACTATATCTTGAACCGGCTGACAATCATCGCCGCCTGTTCATTCTCCATACGGTGCGCTCGATAGGAATAGAAGATATCCGCGTTACACATGGTGCAGACATTAGAAACCGCAATGCGGTCTTCCCTTACGCCAGCTTCTAACAGAGTCATGCGATTGGCTTCTCTCAGATCCAGGTGGTATTTTCCACCTGGAATTTCTTTGCCGTCTTCCGCAAAAGCAGGATATCTCCGGAAGATCTGATCCGCTGACTCTCTTCCCCACTGGTCGGAAAACTGTTCGTATACTTCGTCGCCCATTTCGTAGCAGTCAATACAGATGCCAGGACCGATTGCTGTATATAAATCACGTGGGTCGCTTCCAAACTGTGTAGCCATGCGCTCGATGGCTTTTGCAGGAATCTTTCCCAGCGTTCCTTTCCATCCTGCGTGAACAAGGCCGATGGCATGTTTCACTGGATCCGCAATATAGATCGGCGGGCAGTCGCCACCGAAGGCCGTCAGATGCACATCCGGAAGATTGGTAATCAGACCGTCGATGTTTCTTCTGTGCGCTGGTTTCTCTGTCCGTAGAATGGGTCCAATATCTTTCTCTGTGACAACATAAACATGATTCGTATGCATCTGGTCTGTGATGGACTCCTGTTCGATGGACGACCCCAGCTGCCTGGCCAGGGCGTCCCTGTTTTTGAACACTATCGGCGCCGCTTCAGCAGCGTCCTCATGTTTCATCACGACGACACGCAGTCCTTCCTCTCCTTTGTTTCTCTGCTCATCAAAGGACTGGAATCTGGTGGAATACAGATTTGGAACGCCCAGTTCATCCAGCATTTTGATGGACAGATAAGGAATCTGTTCTGTATGGATGTTGAATATTTGTTTCTGATTTGAATATCGTAGTTTCATTTCTGTTTTCTTTATTGTTGCCTTTCCAGCTTCAATACTTATTCATCGTCATCTTTATATATCATACCATCGCTTATGGTATAATAACAGCCACGAGAAGGATTGCGAGCATAGTTTCATGCCGCAGGAGGGACAAATGAGAGAAGAACGACCATTATTGCTGAGAGAGTGGCACATGGAACGAAAGTACGCCTATCTCCTTTTAGCATTTTCCATTCTGTCCGAGCAGATTGGAACAGCCTGTCTGGAGGCTTCAAAAGGTTACACGATTCTTTCGTTCTCCGTACTGGCAATCTGCCTGTATTTCATAACCTATTTTATCTTTTGCAAGATTCTGAGTGAAATCGACCTGGCAGTGGCCTACGCGTCCTGGAGTGCAATCGGTGCAGTCGGTGCTTCACTGATGGGTGTTTACCTGTTTCATCAGTCCATGTCACCCATCGGCTGGGTGTCCATTTTCGTCATGAGCCTGGGAGTATTTCTGCTGAACTGCTTCGGCACCCCGGAGGAAGGGGAAGCATCATGATCCAGGCGTATATACTCCTTGCCATTTCCATTGTCTGTGAAGTCATTGGAACATCCATGTTGCCGGCAACCAAAGGCTTTACTGTACGCCGGCCAACAATCATCGCCGTCACCGCTTATGTAATCTGTTTCGCTGCTTTTGGATTATGTCTGATGGATTTGAATCTCGGCATCGCATGGGCGACCTGGGGTGCAGTAGGAACAATTGTCACGCCGATCGCCGGCTACTTTCTCTATCATCAGCGTCTCACTAAGACAGGCGTGCTTGGTTTGGTTATGATCGTAGTGAGTACAATCACATTGAATCTATTTGGTTAATCTCAATTGAAAAGATAAAACAATGGGAGGTAATTATGAACAAATACGCATTTCTTGAAAACGTACCAGATCTGTCGGTGGATGCTTACTCCGACTCTTTTGACGACGGTGAATGGCTGAGTCTGGTTGCGGGCCTCAACGGTGTGGATCAGGTTCTGGAGTACGCCAAGGAACTGATTGCAGACGGTTACAGTCTGATCAATCTCTGCGGAGATTTTAATGAGGAGCACATCGCGGAACTTATGAAAGACGCACCTGAAGGTGTAGAGATTCATTATGCGGCATACCTTCCTGAAGAACTCCGCAAACTGGAAGCTTTGGAAGAGTACAAGGAATATGGTCAGATCATATTCGGCGGCGTGGAGGAACCTGTTCATCTCGAACTGCAGTCACCGGAGATGAACACGCACACGGTCTTCATCAAGGATTTACAGCAGGCATTGCAGGAAGCAGAGCGTTTCGCAAAAGCCGGCGTGGATGGCATCGAGCTCTGCAGCAGTTTTGATTTGGATATGACCAAATCCATCATTGCCGCAGTAGAGGCAATCGACCCGACAATTCCTGTTGGAAGCAACGGAATCACGCTGTAGCGAACCACAAAAAAGGAGGCTCATAACATGAGACTGCAGAATAAAGTAGCCCTGATTACTGGGGCTACGAAGGGTATCGGGGCAGAAACCGCGAGACTGTTTGCGCAAGAAGGCGCACGCGTCATCATCTGCGGCAGAGACGAAGCATCCGGTCGCGGAATTGCGGATGAAATCAATGCGAAATATAATCATCAGCAAGCTTGGTTCTGCCATTTGGATGTAACCAACTATGAAAGCTGGGAACGTGCCATTGACTTCACGATACAGAATTGCGGCAAGCTTCATATCCTGATCAACAATGCCGGAATCAGCTTCGCAGAACTTATTGAGGACACATCTGTGGAACATTATGACCAAACTATCGCGACGAATCAGACCGGTGTCTTTTATGGGATTCAGCTCGGCATCAAAGCGATGAAGGAAAACGGGGAAACCTGCTCCATCGTGTCGACCTCATCCGTGGACGGCGTTGCGGGAGATCCTTTGTTCACACCTTACTGCGCATCAAAAGCTGCTGTCATCGCTATGACGAAATGCGCCGCGATCGAATGCGGCCAGAAAGGGTATCAGATTCGTGTCAACGCAGTTGCCCCAGGTTACATCGAAAGTCCTATGTACGCCGTGGATGCCCAGCAGCGCGGTATGACTTACGAAGAGTATACCCGCGATATGACCGCCTTGCACCCTATCGGTCGGATTGGCACAGCGGAAGACATTGCCAGAGCATATCTGTATCTGGCCAGCGATGAATCCGGATTTGTCACCGGGACTACGCTTGTGGTTGATGGAGGTTATACGGCCTGGTAGAATAACACAGATGTCGAAAAGGCTCGGCATCTGTGTTGTTTTTATTGTTTTTTCATTAATTCTTCATTTATCATTTCGATGTGCTTCATTGCCAGTGAAATCTGATTTGACAGGCTTATCAGCGCTTCTTCGGCATTCTTCGGATTGAGCGCGAGATAACTATGCAGCTCATCCTTAGGGATTTCCATAATGACAGTATCTTCATCTGCAATCGCCGAATACGGACTCGGACGGTCAGCGTAACAGTTGTATACGCCGAAGCATTTTCCTGTTGTGTAAACGCCGAGAAGATATTCGTTTTCAGTACCATAATTCATATACAGTGATACGGTACCTTGCATAACTTTATACAAGATATCTCGATGGTCTCCCTGCTGTATGATCGACTTGCTGCTGTCATACTTTGTCATGGAACGCTCCTGCTCCTTGTAAGTGCTCTCGATTGCGTGGACGAGGTTTACTAACAATGTGTTGTACGGGGCGGGAACGTTGTGGACATTCGCACGCTCTACAACAAAACCGTTGATTGCATCGATCTCAGTCTTTCTGCAATTCATGCTTCACAAATCAGCTTTTCTGCAAAGAACCAGGCGTGTTCGTTTTCAATCATAGAGCCTATCGGCGCTTTTGTAATCGCAGTGAAGCTGTTGATGGAAAGGTTGACGAACAGCTTGCTCCAAATAATCCTCTGGATATCATCGGACTTCTCTGATTCCAGACCTGACTCGTTAAAAACACGCACGATGTCATCTGCGCAGCTGCTATTCGTATTGCTCCCGATAATTGTTACGCCGGAACCGCTGTGTCTGATATTTCCCTTGTCCAGATTCACTGAGTTGTGCCTGGTGGTTCCGACCAGAATACGATCCGTACAGACAACTCTATTTTAACTGTTTTGTAAAAAATTTATCGTAAAACATTAAAAATATGTTGACAAACATTAACTTTTGGATATAATAAGCACTGTAAGGATCCTGCGTAAGCATAATTTCACAGTTAAAGCAATAATACGGAAAGGACACCATCGTGAATAAAGAGACTAAACTAGCAAACCTTCAGAAGACAAGCAAAGTTTTCGCAGTTATATCCAGAGTCATTGAGATCGTCAACTATGTTGGCGCCGCAATTTGCGCCGCTGCCATTCCCGTTCTCTTTATCGACCAGGATAAGCTGAAGTATTTCGTAAGCGGACAGGAGAACGATCAGTTATTCCAGATGCTCTCTAAAACCATGGAATACAAAAGTGCTATGGC
Source organism: uncultured Eubacteriales bacterium (assembly GCA_902763505.1). Taxonomy (GTDB): domain Bacteria; phylum Bacillota; class Clostridia; order Peptostreptococcales; family Anaerovoracaceae; genus Lentihominibacter. The sequence goes on from CACWSO010000007.1 coordinate 89,243, forward strand.
GATCTTTCTGATCCTTCTCATTGTACTCACCCTGGCTACCGCTTATCTGTTTAGAAAGATCGGCACGCTCTTCAGAAACATCAACAAAGACTATTCACCTTTCATCCCTGAAAACGTGAAACTCATCAAGATTATTGCAGTATTCGTTGCAGTAATCGTATTGCTCGAAGCAGGTATCATTCCGGCGATTCTGATCGGATTGATGCTCTGGGCCGTAGCTCTTCTCTTTGACTACGGTTGTGAGCTTCAGAACGAATCTGACGAAATAATATAAGGAGGTCACTATGGCGATTATTCTTAGACTCGACAGAGTGATGGCCGACCGCAAGATGTCACTGAACGAACTTGCAGAAAAGGTCGGCATCTCCAATGTCAATCTCTCAAAGATAAAGACCGGCAAGGTAAGCGGTGTGCGGTTCACTACTCTGGACGGCATTTGCAAAGCTCTGGATTGCCAGCCGGGAGACATTCTTGAATATCAAGAGGATGAATAGGAGACTGGTGCTATAATAGTAAAGTAATAGTATGTTAATCATTATAAGGAGGAACGATCAATGAGTTTAAAAACAAGCAAACGGATATTGAAGATCTTTGGAATCTTCGACATTATCTGCGGAATCTTTCTCATTATTCTTGGCGTTATGGTGCTTGTGGGAGCCAGCCAGTTAAGCCCAGAAGAAATCGCATCTGATCCATCGCTAAGTGCCGGGGTATCGGGCATGGCCATACTCTTCATTCTGGGCCTGCTCTCTCTTCTTGAAGGTATTTTCTCAATAAGAGGTGCTAAGGATGCCGCAAAGATCATGCCGGCATGGATCTTCGCAATCATCGGTGTTATCGCTGCTGTTGTTGGGCTTTTTACGGGAGGCTCTTTGGGAGGTTCTATTTTCTCGCTGATCGTCAATATCGTGATCTTCATTGCAGCAAACAAGATAAAGAAATCCAGGATTTCAAACTGATGGCTGCCGTTGATAAGAGAATTTCATAAGAAAAAAAGCCTTTGAAACAATATCGTTCAAAGGCTTTTTTGTACTCCATCATTGTTTGAATTCCGATAGACTCATTATTCATCTTCCTCTTTGTTTGCCTTAACACAGCAAAGAACGTTATTGAAATTAGCAAGTCTTTTGAAAAGAATGACAATGAAGATTTGATCTTAATTCTTGGCATTTTCTAGACCTCCTGATCCTTTTAAACTGCTGTGAGAATCAGGGTGTCTGACTTATTCCTCAAAAACCACGAAAAAAGGGAACCCGCTTGAAGTTCCCTCGTTTGGTACACCATCAGGGGTTCGAACCCTGGACACCCTGATTAAGAGTCAGGTGCTCTGCCAGCTGAGCTAATGGTGCATATTAATTTCTTTCGCTCGTGCGCAATAGCTATTTTACAGTTTAGATGCGGTTGTGTCAAGGTTTAATTGCACTTTTCCTGCATAAAATCAAAGAACGCATCGCTGCCGGAGATTTCGTAATTCTTATCACCATAAACGAGGATTCCGCGGCCTTCGAAGTTGTAGCCATAACTGCCGCCGTCTGCAAAGTTAAAAACAACATAATGGTAGCCGTCAGTTACGGATGTTTCACTCTCACCAGTCACAGTAATGTTCTTGAGGGCTTTGTAGATTTCACGGATTTCGGCCTGGTCTTCCGTTTCATATGGTTCACCTGCGCCGCCCTCGTCATAAAGAAGTTCAACGCTCTCGATGCTGCCCTCATCAAAGGCCGTCATGAGTTTTTTCGCGCCTTCGGATTTATCAAAAACAAGGATCGGGCTCTCGCCGTTCAGCACCTCACCTATTTTAGGCGTATTGTCATCGTCCAGATCTCCGCCCTTGCCGCTGTCGCCGAAGAATCCATTCGGCACGCCAACGGCAAGAAACATGATCAGACACACCAGCATGCATCCTACCAGAACGATCCCTGTTTTTGAAAATCTACCTTTCATCTTTTATCTCCGCTGCTGTTGCCTTTGCATTATTTCTCCAGTTTCGCGGCCGCTTCATCGAGCCAGTCGCCTTCGAAGGCTTCGATCATGCCGCGGTCGCAAAGTGCCGCAAGCTTCGGATCGATCGGCAGCTTGGCCAGAACTTCAAGGCCGAATTCCTTCGCGACATCATCTGCCTTGCTCGGTCCGAAGATCTGATGCTCTTTGCCGCAGTCAGGGCACTTGAAATAGGAGTAGTTCTCCACGATTCCCAGTACTGGAACATCCATCATCTCCGCCATTTTGATTGCCTTGGAAACAACCATGGAAACGAGATCCTGCGGTGATGTGACGATGATGATTCCATCAACAGGAATCGACTGGAATACAGTAAGTGGTACATCGCCCGTGCCTGGAGGCATGTCGACGAATAGATAATCAACGTCTCCCCACATAACGTCCGTCCAGAACTGCTTGACGAGCCCGGCAATGATCGGTCCGCGCCAAAGCACCGGATCTGAATCATTTTCAAGGAGATTGTTCACCGATATCGTCTTGATGCCGCTGGATGTGAGCAGCGGGAAGATTCCGTCTTCGCTTCCTTCTGCCTTTTCTGTTACACCAAAGGCCTTCGGGATAGACGGACCTGTTACGTCTGCATCCATAACGCCAACATTGTGTCCACGTCTCTTCATATTTGTCGCCATCAGGGAAGTGACCAGAGTCTTTCCGACACCGCCTTTGCCGCTGACAACTGCGATGATTTTGCCCACATTGCTATGCTTGTTTGCCGCCGCAATCAGTGACGCCGGGTCAAAGCTTCCGCATGAACCGCCGCTCGGGCAGCTGCCGCAGTCGTGCGTGCAATTTTCTGGAGTCGGTTCTCCGCCATTTCCTTCCGGACTGAATTTCTTTAAGTTTTCAAACATTCCTATCCACCTCTCGTCTAGTCTTTATTGTTCGTATATATGTCTACGGCTTCTGTTTATTCCACCGTTCCCAGTGCCGTGAAGCAGGCATCCTGCAGATGTTCCTCCTTACGCAGCCTGTTTCTCACCGGCTTCCATACCGGTGCGTGGAAGAAACATTCCTCCGTAACACTCATCATATAATCAAAATCTTCGCTTGGGATTGCGATAGCGATTTCATCTTCCCCTCTGAATTTTCTCTGCGCAAGATCGCTGCCTGTAATGACCGCTCTCGGTTTTTCTCTGCGCTTCTCATCCAGAGGAATGCGTACCAGAGATGCGCAGCCTGCGGCAGTCGTGGCGATGACTCTATCGTATTCAGGCTTATCGTAACCATGCAGCACGATAACAGCTGACAGCTGATCAGGGTTGCAGAAACAAACCACTACATCGCACTTCATACCTTCTTTGTAAGGCTCGAATTTGATGCCGTCATAATGACCGCCCTTCCCGTCTTCCATCACGTTCTTTGGCAGCCCTTCGTACAGCCCATAGGCGGTTTCTTCATCACACTTGAAACGCTCTCCGTCAGGCGTCCACTGCGCCTTGGAACCTGTGGTCAGGAATTTTCCAAATCCGCCCGGGATGCATGGCAGCTGATCTTTGAGTCCGCTGTTGCTCTCGAAGCCTTTGCATCCGCAGTAGCCCAGACCCGTAACGATCGTCTCGCCCGCCAGGATCCTGTCAAACAATCTGTATATACAACCGAACGTATGCGTCGGCGTCTCGTCCTTCAAATACACGCGGCTGATTGCCATGACCTTGCCCTGCAGAGCAACTTCTTTTTCAAATTCTGCAAAACTCATATGATCTGCCTCCTATCTGCTTCTGAATACAAGTCTGAATATCGGGAATGCGATGATCATCGCTCCGCCGACAACAGTACCGACTTTCATCGCTGCAATAGTCCCATGTGTCACCATTACGTACAGCATCTGTCTGGAGAGTACGATCCCATCGCCGGAGGATGCCATTGTCTGATCGATCATCATCGATAAAATATACATGAACGCTGCGATCACAAGTATGATTGCGCCGCACCAGATCAAACCGATTTTACTGCGCCAGTAGAGCACAACGATCAGCAGGCACGCCATGATTGCAATGCCGGCGGCTCCATACCTCACCTGGGCGGAGGTCGCCGTCCGCGCCATCTCGATCTGCTCCGCTGTCTCCTCATCTACAAAGGCATCAAGGTCCATCTGACTCAGAACATAATTGACGCCCTTTGTAAGATTCGGCATGGCTGCGTTGAGTGCTGCGTCAAACATCTTCCGCTCGCCTTCGTTCATGGAAATCGTACCGTTCGCCAGACATTCATCCATGCTCTGGCTGAACGCCCTGTTCAGATCATCCGAACCGATTTCTTCCATCTCTTCCCCATAAACCTGACTCTGCAGACAGCGCGCCGTGTACTCTGTAAAGAACGCTGTCATTGCGTCCGATTTGAGGACGGACTGCATGGTCTCGCCGTAAACACCGCCTAAATTGATCGTATTATGCTCTATGATGTTGTCAGTCAGTTGCCCGACCGCATCTGTTTCTATGATGGCCTCCTCAACAGCATCCTCTGATATGGCCTCGCTTACCGCGTAGGAACCAAGGGCCAGTGATGCGCTGATCAAAAGGATGATTGCCAACAGAAACGCCAAAATCCCTTTTAAAACTCTCATGCTGCAATTATACCATAGATTCTCTGTGCCTGTCGGCAAAACAAAAGAGACCCTTTCGGATCTCTTTGTCTGCTTGAATAGTCGCCTTAACGCTTTGAGAACTGGCTTGCTCTACGAGCTTTCTTGAGTCCGTACTTCTTTCTTTCCTTCATACGGGAATCTCTTGTGAGGAAGCCTGCTTCCTTAAGAGCCGGTCTGTAAGCTTCTCTGTCTGCTTCGCAGAGAGCTCTTGAGATACCGTGTCTTAATGCGCCTGCCTGTCCAGTGTAACCGCCGCCTTCTACAGTAGCGATAACGTCGAACTTGCCTTCGCAGCCTGCGATCTCAAAAGGTCTTCTTACTTCTCTCTTCACGATGTCCAGTGCAAGATAATCGTCGAGAGGCTTCTTGTTAACTGTGATATTGCCAGTGCCAGGGACGAGTCTTACTCTGGCTACTGATGATTTTCTTCTACCTGTTCCGTAGTACTGAGTCTTTGCCATTTTCAGATCCTCCCTTCTTACTTAATATCCAGAACTTCCGGCTTCTGAGCTGCGTGATTGTGCTCAGGACCTGCATAAACCTTCAACTTCTTGTACATCTGTCTGCCGAGCTTGCCGTTTGGCATCATGCCCTTAACAGCATGTCTTACTGCCTCAGTCGGGTGCTTCGCCATCATGTCTTCGAAGTTCGTCTCCTTGAGTCCGCCTGGATAACCAGAGTGTCTCTTGTAGATCTTTTCCTGTCTCTTCTTGCCTGTTACTGCTACCTTCTCGGCATTGACTACGATGACGTAATCTCCACAGTCAACATGCGGTGTGTAAGTCGGCTTGTTCTTGCCTCTGAGAACTGCGGCGATCTGTGATGCCATTCTTCCCAGATTCTTGCCGTCAGCATCGACAACGTACCATTTACGTTCAACCTCTGCTGGCTTGGCGATGAATGATTTTGTTGACATTTCGTCTTCCTTTCTGCCTACTCGGTTCGAAAATCCGAACTGTTTCGGTCCTGCCTACTCGGTTGTCGGCTCTCCGCTCACGCGCTGTCCGCAACTGCTTCGGCGTCTAAAAATATCTTCTAGTGTGCTCGCTGCCGGAACTGAATCCTGCTCGCACGAAAAATCCGCGCCGCTTGCGCGACACGAAGATAGTATACTCGCAAAAGTCTTTCATGTCAATAAAAAACGACCCGCATTACACGGGTCGCTTACGCATCTTATGTTAATGCCTGTGGCCGCCGTCTGCGACGTTCGTACGGGTCTCGGCTTTGGCCAGCATACGTTTGGCATTCTGCATCTCTGCTGAATCCTCATCGGCGTCAGGATGCTTGCCCAGCCAGTCTTCGACTTTGGCTTTCTCGCTGAGGACACGCTCCATGTCGATGTCTTCGGACCACTCAACCGCGTCGGTATAGATAACGATGCTGTCTTTCACGTCGATAAAACCGCCTGCAACTGCAGCGACCCGCCACTCATTCTTCGCGGCGCCCTTTTCCTGAATCCAGAGCTCACCAATATCGAGAAGCTTGCATGCCCAGACGTGACCTGCCATGAATCCCTCATCTCCGTCAAGTGTCGTTACGATGACGAGTTCAACCTCGCCGCGGTAAAACAGCTTGGACGGCGTTATTACTTCTAATCTTACGCTGTTAGCCATATCTAAACCTTCCGTTTCAGACTGGGAAAGAGCTTATGCTTTCTTGCTCTTTTCGTATTTTTCTACTACTTCATCTATGCTTCCGGCGAACAGGAACATCTGCTCAGGAATGTCGTCATGCTGACCTTCGAGGATCTCCTTGAAGCTGCGGACGGTTTCCTTGATTGGTACGTACTTTCCTTCCATACCTGTGAACTGTTCTGCTACGCTGAACGGCTGTGACAGGAAACGCTGGATCTTACGAGCACGGTTTACGATGAGCTTGTCGTCGTCGCCCAGTTCGTCCATACCCAGGATGGCGATGATGTCCTGCAGTTCTTTGTATCTCTGCAGTACTTCCTGTACGCCACGGGCGGTGTTGTAGTGGTCTTCGCCCAGGATCAGTGGATCCATGATTCTGGATGTGGATTCCAGTGGGTCTACTGCCGGATAGATACCCAGCTCAGTGATTGCTCTGGACAGTACTGTTGTAGCGTCCAAGTGAGCGAATGTTGTAGCAGGGGCCGGGTCAGTCAAGTCGTCCGCCGGTACGTATACTGCCTGTACGGATGTGATGGATCCCTTCTTTGTGGAAGTGATTCTTTCCTGCAGGGCACCCATCTCAGTTGCCAGTGTCGGCTGATATCCTACTGCGGAAGGTACACGACCGAGCAGCGCGGATACTTCCGAACCTGCCTGTGTGAATCTGAAGATGTTGTCTATGAACAGCAGTACGTCCTGCTTCTCTTCGTCTCTGAAGTATTCTGCCATTGTAAGACCGGTAAGTCCTACTCTCATTCTGGCTCCAGGCGGTTCGTTCATCTGACCGAATACCATGGCGGTCTTTTCGATTACGCCGGACTCGATCATTTCATAGTATAAGTCGTTTCCTTCTCTTGTTCTCTCGCCTACGCCGGCGAATACGGAAATACCGCCGTGCTCTTTCGCGATGTTACTGATGAGCTCCTGGATCAGTACTGTTTTACCTACGCCGGCTCCTCCGAACAGACCTACCTTACCACCTCTGGTATATGGCGCGATCAGGTCGATGACCTTGATGCCTGTTTCGAAGATCTGGGCTGATGTGTCCTGCTCTTCAAAGGACGGTGCCGCTTTGTGTATTGCCGACTTCATCTCGGTTTCGATCGCAGGTTTATCATCGATCGGCTCACCCAGTACGTTGAACATTCTTCCCAGAACTTCTTTTCCTACTGAGATTGTGATCGGTGCACCTGTATCGATCGCTTCCATGCCTCTTTTGAGTCCATCTGTGGAGGAGAGAGCTACGCATCTTGCCACGTCGTCTCCCATGTGCTGAGCGACTTCCGAAACGATGGTTCTCCCTTCAAACTCTATATTGACTGCGTTCAGCAGTTCCGGCATCTCGTCCTCATTGAACTTGATATCGATTACAGGACCGATGATCTGATGGATTTTTCCTTTGTTCATTTTCGTCTCCTTATGCTTTTGCAAAAGTCGTATGCTGCTTAGTTCTGCGCTTCAGAACCTGCAACGATTTCTATGATTTCGTCAGTGATTGCCGACTGTCTTGCCCTGTTGTAATTCAGGTTCAATGCATCCAGCATCTCTCTGGCGTTATCTGTCGCATTCTCCATTGCCATTCTTCGAGCCGCGTGCTCGCACGTAGCTGATTCAACAACAGCAGAGTAGATCTTCGTTTCAACATATTTCGGAACAAGGTAGTTGAATACGGCTTCTACGGAAGGTTCGTACTCAACGAACTTGTTGACCGTCATAAATTCCGGATCCTTCTCGACTTCAAACGGAAGGATGACTTCGTTCTTCACCTGCTGCTCCATCGTGCTGATGAAGGAAGTATAAATCAGAACGACTTCATCGATTTCCTTGTTGTCATACATCTCGAGAATTGGTGTGGAAAGCTCTTTCGTCTCAAGGAACGAGATGCTCTCCGGCGGCGCAAGGTACGAACTGTGGATGTTGTAACCGCGCTTCTCGAAGTATTCTTTGCCTTTGCTTCCGACTGCTACGATGACAGGCGGTTCCCAGTCAGCATCGATTTCACGCTGTGCTTCTCTGATGATATTGGTGTTGAATCCACCGCAAAGGCCACGTCCACTTGTTACGATAATGTATGCTGTCGTCTTGATCTCTCTATTCCCTGCCAGGTACTCCTGCGGTATTTCAGATCCCGAGTTGAACAGCTCCTGAATAGTATTCGTGATGAAGTGAGAGTTCTCGTTCGTCTTCTCGAATATGGCTTTGGCTTTCCTCAGCTTACCGGCTGAAACAAGCTTCATGGAGTTGGTGATTCTCTCAGTGCTGGTGACAGACTTTATACGCCTTTTGATGTCCTGTATGGACTCTGTAGCCATGAGTCACACCCCCTCTTATTCGCTGTCTTCTGCAGCCTCTTCAGCAGCTCCTGAAACCTCTTCCTCTACTGCCTCCGGTTCGATGATGTCGACTCCGATTGCGCGGAGATATTTCTCATTGAACTTTTCAATAGCGGCCTTGAGAGTTTCTTCTGTGCTCTCAATGATCTTGCCTTCTGACTTGATGCTGCGTCCTACCTCCGGATATGTGGACGTCATGTATTCCAGGAACTCCTTCTCGTAGTTCTTGACATTTTCAACGCCAACTTTTTCAAGATAGTGGTTGATGGCAGCATATATGATCATTACCTGGTTTTCAACAGGCAGCGGCTTGTACTGCGGCTGTTTCAGCACTTCCATGAGGATTTCGCCGTGATCCAGTCTCTTCTTCGTCTCTGCATCGATATCAGAACCGAACTGTGAGAAGGATGCCAGCTCTCTGTACTGAGCCAGCTCCAGCTTGATGCTGGAAGCTACCTGTTTCATCGCCTTGATCTGAGCGTTACCTCCTACTCTGGATACGGAGATACCTGCGTTTACCGCTGGTCTCTGTCCGGAGAAGAACAGCTCTGATTCAAGATAAATCTGTCCGTCGGTAATGGATATTACGTTTGTTGGGATGTATGCCGATACGTCTCCTGCCTGTGTCTCGATGATCGGCAGCGCGGTCAGTGATCCGCCACCCATTTCGTCGGAAAGCTTCGCAGCTCTCTCCAGAAGTCTGGAGTGCAGGTAGAATACGTCGCCAGGATACGCTTCACGTCCAGGCGGTCTTCTGAGCAGCAGTGACATCGCTCTGTATGCAACCGCATGCTTGGACAAGTCATCGTATATAATCAGTGCATCCTTGCCGTTGTCTCTGAAGTACTCACCCATAGCACATCCTGCGTATGGCGCGATGTACTGGAGCGGTGCTGAGTCTGATGCGGTCGCACTGACGATGATCGTGTATTCCATCGCTCCCTTGTCTTCCAGTGTCTGTGTCAGCTGCGCTACTGTGGACGCCTTCTGTCCGATTGCAACGTAGATACAGATAACATCTTCACCCTTCTGGTTGATGATCGTATCGATTGCGATAGCTGTCTTACCGGTCTGTCTGTCGCCGATGATCAGCTCTCTCTGTCCTCTGCCGATCGGGATCATGGAGTCGATCGCCTTGATACCTGTCTGCAGCGGCTGGTTTACGGACTTTCTCAGCAGTACGCCCGGTGCGATGGTTTCTACCGGTCTTCTCTCGTTCGCCTGTATCGGGCCTTTTCCGTCAAGCGGCATACCCAGAGCGTTAACAACTCTGCCGACCATGCCTTCTCCAACAGGAACTTCTACTACTGCTCCCGTCGGCTTGACGATGTCGCCTTCCTTGATGTTTCTGTCAGAACCGAGTATTACGGCACCGACGTTGTCCTCTTCAAGGTTCTGGGCCATTCCGTATGTGTCCTCACCGAACTGCAGCAGTTCGCCTGACATGCAGTTCTCCAGACCGTAAATTCTTGCGATACCGTCACCTACCTGAATGACCGTACCGAAATCGGAAACGTCCAGCTGGCTTTTATAGTTCTTTATCTGTTCTTTTATGACCGAACTGATTTCCTCAGGTCTTAAATTCATAACTTTCCTCCCTAAGATAGATTCATTTGACTTGCCAATTCGTCAAATTTCTTCCTGTATGACGCGTCAATGATCTTGCCTTCCACAAGAATCTTGAACCCCGCTAACAGGCTGGGATCTAATTCATTCTCCAACTTAACATTCATCTGCAAAAGCTTCGAAGTCTGCTCTTCCAGCTCGGCCATTCTCTCATCGGAAAGCTTCACGACGGAATAGACCGTTCCATAAGAAACGCCTTCTTCTCTCTCAACGAGGCTTTTGTAGACTTTGATGATTCTTCCGAAGTTCATCGTTCTTCTCTTATCTACGAGTATGTAGAGAAAATTGAGAAGTTCTTCGCAGATCCTGCCTTCAAAAATGTTCTTCAGTACTTCTTTCTTCTCGTCTGCAGATACTCCAGGATAATTGATGAACTGGTGCAGATCCGGCTCATCTTCGATGAGCTGGACAACAGCCTGAGCTTCTTCGAGAATCTGATTCTCTTTTCCTACTTCCCGGGCTGCCTCCACGAGTGCAGTCCCGTATGTCAGATCAACAGCTAGTTCTGCCATTTCGCACTCCTTGCATCCTCAATTGCCTGATCAATGATAGCGTCCTGTCCGACGTTATCGATTTCTCTGCCAACGATCTGTTCAGCTGCGAGCATCGCAATAGATGCGATTTCCTTTCGCATTTCTTCCATGGCCTGGGTCTTCTCCTGCTCAATGGTTCTTTCTGCCTTTGCGATAATGTCACTCGCCTGCTGACGCGCTTCTTCGATGATGATCTGCGCCTGTGCATCTGCCTGCTGCTTGGAAGCCTTGATGATCTCGCGGCCTTCCTCCTCGACGTTCGCGATACGCTTGCTGTAGTTGGCCATCTTTTCGTCGGCTCTCTTGTTTACAGCTTCTGCTGCGTCGATTGCATCCTGAACGGCTGCAGCTCTGTCATCCATGAATTTCTTTATCTTTTCCCAGAAGAACTTCCTAAGAATGATGTACAGGATGAATACATTACATAGTATCATCAGTGACGACCAGTTGAATTCAATCAATCCCTGGGTCATTTCCATGGCTGTTCCTCCTTCCTTAAATCATACGAGCAATAACTTCCGACAATCTAAAGAAGTGGATTCGCAAACAGAAGCATGATCGCGATTACCAGCGCGAATATACCTGCTGTTTCTGTAAGTGCTACACCGATGAGCATCAGCTTCAGAAGCGTACCCTGTGCTTCCGGCTGACGTGCTGTACTCTCTACTGTCTTACCTGCGTTAAATCCGATACCGATTCCTACGCCGGCCATGGCTATCATTGCCATTCCTGCTCCCAGTGATGAGAAAGCAGCAATAAGTTCTGCGCCTGTAAATCCTGTCATTTTATTGTCCTCCTTAAATCATTAGTAACTGATTTTGTATCATTTATATTTAACCGCCTGGACACATGTGCCGCAGCACGGCTTAATAACATCTTTAGCTCTCTACCGGATGTCTTCCGTTATCGATGAATACCATGGTCAGCATAACGAAGATATATGCCTGCAGTATCGGCTCAAACATATCGAACCAGAAGTTCAGAATCAGCGGCCATCCAATCTGGAAGAACGGAACGATGGACTCTCTTGTGAAATCCGGATCCGCAAACAGATTGACCAGAGCTGCCGATGCTGTGTGCAGTCCGCTGTAAACCAATCCCATAAGTATTACGCCTGCCAGAATATTACCGAAGAGTCGGCATGCCAGTGTGACCGGGAACATACTGTCACTGATGATGTTCAGCGGCAGCATGAACGGATATGGCGATGAAAGTTCCTTGATGTAACCCTTTGCCGTCTGCGCTTTGACTGCGTTGTAGTGGATCAGCACAAACGTGACGAGCGCCAAAGGGAACGTACAGTTCAAGTCGGATGTCGTCGGTCTGAAATCGAGCAATCCAAGCATACTTCCCAAGCCGAGGAACACAAGCAGTGTTCCGCAGTATGGGGCAAACTTATCTGAGATGTCGCCCATAACATCCTTAACCATCTTGTAGACAAATCCTACAAGCATTTCTCCAAGCAGCTGCGCTCCATGAGGAACCGTCTGCATTTTTCGTGTCGCCAGGAACGCGAACAACAGTATTGCAAGACTTACGATAATACTCCAGCATACTGTTTCGCTGATAGGAACACTTCCGATTCTAAAAATAATCCGTGGTCCTAATTCCATTCGCTGTCACCTCCTTAGAGTGTCGGCCAGTCATCCTCATCATCGTAAACGCTGAGATCGTTCCATTCTTTCGGTTCGGTCCAGTCGTTGAGAGGATTTTTCTTTTTCTTGATGAATTTATACACTATGCCATACAGGAACATAATCCCGAAGTGTATTGTTACGAAACCGATTCCGCATCCGCATCCGCACTGGAGACTCAGCTTAATGCAAATGAAGAATGAAATTCCGTATAAAAACAGCCTCACGATGTATCCGAACAGAATCGGGGACTTCTTCGACTCTTCCATGAGAGTCTCTCCCGTTTTCACCAGAATAATGAACCCTATGATGGATACTGCAGTTCCGACTGCCAGACCGGCAGGGAACATGACACTTGGCCCTATAATGAAAAGAGACACCACTTCCGCCACAGCCGCCATGACTATGGCGTATATGATTATCTCATTCCTGAACTCTTTAAGACTGGTCACTCGCCCGTCCTTTCTGTGTCATGAAACCGCTTTTATAGTTAGTTATAATTATACATCATTTTGCTATGATTTCAACCGCAAATCCATTGTTATTCTAATAACAACTCCAATAATGCCAAGGCGTGCAACACTTTACCAAATTGCATTAAAATAGTATCTGTATCGGGATTTGAACTAGTTTGCGGTTTGTTTATACCTACTTGTTTATAGGTCTTTGATGACGATATTGACCCATTTCTTCGAGAGGAACCGCACCGTCAGAATAACTCCTTTGATGACCTCGCCGAAGCGAACCGCCAAGACTGCGAAGTAAATCGGCCATCCCAGTTTCAGCGCAGTGATGAAAGCGATCGGAACACCGTACAACCAAACCGGGCCCACATCTGCAAAAGCAGCAACCTTCGTATCGCCACCGCACCGGAGGATTCCGACAACAATCGTTCCATTATAGACATCAAGCCAGAGCAAACAGGCATAGACGATGAATGTCTTCCACGCCATATCCGCTCCTGCCGGCGTGAAATTAAAAAAGCCGAGAATTGGTTTGCCGCAGATAAGGGAAATACCGCCCATTACAATGCCGATCGAAAGTGCGAGCAAAAGCATCTTCTTCCCCATCTCATAGGCTTCTTCCTTTTTCCCTTCGCCGAGTTTTTGTCCAATCATGATAAGGGCGGCATCACCCACACTGAAAGCGAGCATGGAAAAGATATTGCTGATGGTATTGCAGGCCTGATACGCTGCGCCCGCTGTGACGCCGATTCGTGCAAAGGCAGCAACGTACATGGCAGTTCCCAGCCCCCAGAGTGTCTCGTTAATGGTCGTCGGAATAGCGTTTTTGACAATGCGCTTCGCCAGCTCTTTGCTGTAGCTGAAATACTCCCTGAGCTCCCCTTTGATGATGTTGTTCCTTGCAAATACGAAGAAGAGCAGAATGGACAACTCGACTATCCTGGCTACAACAGTAGCTGCCGCTGCGCCCTGTATCTCAAGCCGCGGCAGACCGAAGTGTCCATAGATCAGACAGTAGTTCAAGAACGTATTGGTACAGAAGCCCGTCACGCTGGCAACCAAAGGCAGATGAGTCTGCTGGGTAGCCCGCAGGGCGATGGTGAAACTCTGTGTGATTGGTATCAGAAGGAAGCAGAATGATCCCGTACGAACATATGGGATGCCCGCTTCAATGACCTCAGGGATATTCGTGAAGATCTTCAGCACATGTTCCGGCAGGAAGAAGGCCACCAGGAAGAACAGACATCCCATACAGAAGTTGACTGTCAGGGCAAATCCTGTCGTTCTCCTGATGTTCACATAATCCTTCGCTCCGAAGAACTGCGCCATGAACGTAGCATTACCGCTCGTAAAACCGAAGACCAGCATCCAGAAGACGAAGAACATCTGCGTGGAAACACCGACTGCATTCAGAGCCAGTTCACCCAGTCCGCCGATCATCAGGTTGTCAATCAGGTTAAGGCTGGACGCAATCAGGCTCTGCAATGCAATAGGCCCCGCAATGAGGCCTACTTGTTTCATCAATGTTCTGTTGTCTATCGTATTCAGATTCTCGGTCATCTACTCTTCATCGATGATTTTCACTGCTTTTGATTCAATCTTTTCTGTTGCTCTTGTTGCTTTTGCGCTCGGAGCATCAGGTGCTTCCTTGAGGATTCTATATCCCTTGAGGCTGACCTTATTCGTGCCTGTATCTGTAATGAGAACGCCTACGATCAGAAGGGCAACAAAGGCAAGTCCCAGGCACTCAATGAAGAGTCCCCGGCTGTAGAGAATCGCAACGATACCCATGATGCCGCTGACACTGTACATGAGCAGCACGGCACGCCTTTGCCCAAATCCTGCTCTGAGTATCCTGTGATGCAGGTGTTCTTTGTCCGCTGTTCCGATCGACTGATGGCGAATCGTCCTTCTGATGATGGCCATCAGCGTATCCAGAATCGGCAGCCCGAGTACCAGTGCAGGTATAACAACAACAACCAAGGTCGCACTCTTAACCGTACCTAGGATCGACAGCGATGCGATTGCAAATCCAAGGAGCTGTGATCCGCTGTCTCCCATGAAGGTCTTCGCAGGATGGAAGTTGAACGGGAGGAACCCGAGGCACGCTCCGGCAAGTGCCATCATAGCCATCGTCGGAATGTACCAGCCGTGAATATATGAAACATAGGCGATGGATAAGGCGGAAATAGCGCTGATGCCAGCCGCCAGACCATCCAGCCCGTCGATCAGATTCACTGCGTTCGTGATGCCCGCAAGCCATACGACTGTTGCGAGATAGCAGACCGCAATACCGAAATTCATGTTGCCTTCGCCGAACCAGTTCGTGATGAAGTTGATCCTAAGGCCCATGGCAAAAACAACCGTAGCGCAGACAACCTGCCCTCCGAATTTGATGATCGGTTTCATGCCTTTGATATCGTCGATTGCCCCCAGAATATAGATGAGGGTGCAGCCAACCATAACAGCAGGGATGTGCGCGTTTTTCCCTAATACAAACAACGCCAGCCCGACCATAAGTCCTGCATATATTGCTATGCCTCCGAATCTCGGCATAGGTTTGTTATGGACTCTCCTCTTGTCTTTCGGCACATCCATGGCACCTACTTTCGGCGCAATGAATATGGCCAGAGGCGTAATAATTGCCGTCACAAGACCTGCGACGATCAGAGGAGCCCACAGGTTAAAGCTTGTCGGTGTCAATTTGTATCTCCCAGCATTACGATTCTGAGTCCGGCTTCTTTTAGAATGTCAACTGCCAGTTCATCAGGATAACCGTCTTTTACTACGATTCTCTGTATCCCTGCGTTAATGATCATCTTCGCACAGATCACGCAAGGCTGATGCGTAACGTAAATTGTCGCACCTTCTACGCTCTGTCCCAATGTTGCCGCCTGAATAATTGCATTCTGCTCAGCATGAAGCGCTCTGCAAAGTTCATGTTTCTCTCCGGAAGGAACGCCGAGCTGTTCTCTCAGGCATCCGCCTTCTCTTTCACCGCAGTGCTCGATTCCTCTCGGAGCGCCGTTGTACCCCGTTGCGATAATATGCTTATCCTGAACAATAACAGCACCTACTTGTCTCCTGAGACAAGTAGATCTCTTCGCAGTCAGGACTGCGAAATCCATAAAGTATTCATCCCAGCTCGGTCTGTTATCCATACACTTCTCCCTTACACTTCAATTGAATTGTTCAACTGAGTTTATTAATAGAAGACTTCCGCGAGATAGAGGCCGTTCGGAGGAGCCGTGTGCCCCGCCGTCTGCCTGTCTGCCGCTTCTATGATTTCCTTGATTTCTTCCGGTCTGCGTTTCCCCTGACCTACTTCGACCAAGGTTCCGGTCATGATTCTCACCATGTTGTAGAGGAATCCGTCACCTTCGATGGTGAATTCAACACGCTGTAATCTGTCTGCCGCCGACTCGGTTTCCCTGACGCTTGCTGCAAACATTCTGCGCACCGTTGTCTCTCGTGGATTCCCGCCGGACGCTTCAAAGGATTTGAAGTCATGTTCCCCTTCGAAGTACTTCGCCGCTTCCTGCATGGCCTGCACGTCGAGATGTCCATTGGCTGCATCGCTGTCTGCCCAACTGTTTACGTGATAAACATAATTGCGCTCAAACACCAGTGAGTACTGCGCTTCTTCTGACTTCAATTCCGTAGCGCCTGCGCAGATTTTGTAAATATACCGCTTGCCTTTGCTGTCAAATCTCGCATGAAAATCAGACGGCATTTCCTCTGCGCTCAAAACACGTACCGGGGATTTCGCAAAACCACCGCGCCCACTTTCGCTTCCTTCTCTGGCACAAAGGGCATTGTTCACAACCAATGCGATTTTCTCCGTCGGGATTCCGATGTCCGCCTTAAACGACGCTCTCTGTCCGTAGGCATGCACGCCCGCGTCGGTCCTGCTTGTGCCGCTGAGCAGTATCTCCCTGTCAAACAGACGGGACATGGTCTGCTCCAGATACCCCTGCACAGTCCTCTCGCCGGGCTGCTTCTGCCATCCGTGGAACGTACTGCCGTCATATGCGATTGTAAGAAGCACATTTCTCTCCATACATAGTTTATTATACCGTATTGATGGCTTTCTTTACAATACCGATATGCACTGGTTGCTTTTGCAGTAATACAGAATGTTGTCCGACAGGACATCTTCCGGTCTGACAATGATGTGGTTTGCTTCCTTCACAAGCTTCCGCAGATGGTTCGGATCGGTCACAATGCTTTTGCGGACGATGATGAACTCGTGCAGCGAACTTGGTATCGCAATGTAATCCTCATTCAGAACATCCGCAATCATAGCCTGCGTACCCGGATAAAACAAAGCGGTTGCCCCAAATCGCTGTCTGCTGGTCGAAAGCACCCAGCACGACTCCGCATCGTCATACAGGCCATCCCCATTCATAACCTCTTCCGCCCGTACAAAGGATGCCGCATTGGTTCGCCACACATTCTCCAGCGCAGTATCAAAAACACGCTTCATATCGTAGGCATATTCTTCTGCCATTGCGTTTGTGATGACTGTGCTGAATACGCCGTCGTCCGATGCTTCAACCTGAATCTCGCTGACCAGCGCATATCCATTTCCCACATCCCTGTAAGGCACCGTCTCAAGATACTTTTTATTGTAATCCATGCCCAGCAATCTGACGCTGACCATCTTTCTGATTCCCTCGTAACGCAAGTCCGGGATCGCAGCCGGAACCGGGATTTCTTCACTGCCTGCATCTGCATATGCATAACAGTCAACGTAAGTGTCGACAAGGCCACGGAGGATTTCCTTTGGATCTTCCCCACGCTGGTAGATTTCAAACAGATCGTCCAAATAAAAAGTCGGCGCCGGTTCATCACCTTTGTGAAACGCCAACCCGTGCATAATCTGGTCATTGATCTTCATGACCTCTGCTGTCTGTACAGAAATGCTGTCCCGCATTTCTTCCGGAAGGCACTTTAAGACTTCCTCCGCAGCAAACGCAGTAAACTCATTGATATTCATTTGTATCTCCTTTCCTTCTGCCCCTTTTCTCTTGTTGCCTTTGCCGCTCTTTGTCCGAATGCAGCGGTCTGCCTACATGAGCGGCATGATGATTATTATGTAAGCCATGGCGCATCCGCACAGATACGGACCTAACGGTTTCTGATCGTTCTTCCTATATCTGCCTGATGCAAGTCCTGCCGCAGCAGCGAACCCACTGATGATCACAGCCGCTGCAACAGTTGCAATCGTTCCGTTAATCCCAAGAACAAGTCCGATTGCCGCGCATAGCTTGACATCCCCAAAACCAAACGCATCTTGTTTGAAAATCAGTTTCCCCGCAAGCGCACAGAGAAGCATGAATCCTCCGCCGATTGCCATACCGATGAAGGGCTGCCAAAAGCCTTCCGGCCAGGCGATGCCCGTACCAACCAGGTATCCGCTCGTCGGCAGCCGACTTCCGCCAGCCAGACTGAACTCTTCTTTCCAAAGCGGAATGAACCCTATCGATGAAAGCGCGAGCAGCAGCACAAACTGATCCGGAATGATCATGTACTTGAGATCAGCCAGCGCTATGATCAGCATCAGCCAGCAGGCAATAAGTCCTGCCAATGCCAGCTGAGTCGTCGCAGTTGTCACTTCTGGCTGCACGCTAAGCTGACCATCGCTGTACTCAATCAGCGACAGCCTCAGGCAAAGGCAGATAAATCCAACCGCATAGACCCATCTCCACGGGTTCTCTTTGATGCGTTTCTCTCCCTCCGCCAATTCCTTCGCGAGCTTCGGGTTCTTCTCCGGATCCTCTCCGTACTCGCATAACCACCTGGCCGGCATATGATTAAACACATAGACCGCCGCAGGCCCTGCGAAGAATCCTACTATTATGCTTACTGCTATTTTTACGATCAATACGTTCATGAAACAGTTATCACCTTTCGTAACTATATTACCGTTTAATTCTATTATTGTCAATATATTCCATGGTTGCTAAAATGCATAGAAATCATGCTCTTCCTACGGTTTCGTTTGTCCGCCAATACTTGAAAGCCTACTTCTGTGTTGTATAATTGTTTCTGGAGCGTTGACTGCTCCAACTGCAGAACATATCAATGAAGATAGATATTGAGGAGACGACAATGGACAGTAAGGAATATATTGACGGTTATATTGAACGGGCGCGTAAGGCGCAGGCCGAATTTGAGAAGATGAGTCAGGAACAGGTCGACAAGGCCGTCCAGACCATCGGAAGAGTTGTTTACGAAAACGCGCAGTACTTCGCGGAAATCGCCGTTGAGGAAACGGGCATGGGAAACGTTGAGGACAAATGCGCCAAGAATAGACAGAAGGCTGGTATTGTCTGGAACAACCTGCGCGGCAAGAAGTCCCGCGGTATCCTGGAGACAAACGAAGCAACCGGTATCACCACGGTTGCAAAACCGATGGGTGTCGTAGCTGCGATCACCCCTTGCACAAATCCGATCGTAACACCGATGAGCAATTCTATGTTCGCGCTCAAGTGCGGCAACGCGATTATCATCACACCGCACCACAAGTCTGTAAAATGCAGCACCAAGGTTGTAGAGATGATGAACGCTGCGCTGGCAGAGCTGGGTTACCCGGAAAACCTGATCCAGATTCTCGATGAGCACTCAAGAGAAAATACGAAAAATCTGATCTCAAGCGCAGATGTGGTCGTTGCTACAGGAGGCGCAGGAATGGTGAAAGCCGCATACAGCTCCGGCAGACCGGCACTCGGCGTTGGCGCAGGAAATGTACAGTGCATTATCGATGAAGGCTATGACTACAAGGAAGCTGTTCCGAAAATCATCAAAGGCCGCTCCTATGATAATGGTATCATCTGCTCTGCAGAGCAGAGCGTCATCTGTCCGGAAGCGGACTTTGAAGAGATCCTGAAGGAATTTGAAGCAAACGGTGCAGTTGTCGTCCGCGATAAGGAAGGTCTGGAGAAAATCCGCGGCGCCCTCTTCGAGGACGGCAAAACCAACAGACACTCCGTTGGTCAGAACTGCCAGAAGGTCGGAGAGCTGGCTGGTCTGGATATTCCTGCCGGCACGAAAGTCATCGTAGCTGTCGCTGAAGGTACCGGTGCAACAGATGCGCTGGGCGGCGAAAAGATGGCTCCTGTCATCAGCGCCTACGCCTATAAGGATCTGGACGACGGCATCAGAATCGCAGCTGAAAATCTGGAACGTGACGGCAAAGGCCACAGCGTATCCTTCCACTCAGACAGCGAAGAACATATCGCCAAGGTTGCCGAAAACCTTTGCGTTTCAAGATTCGTCATCAATCAATGCAGTTCCAACAGCACTGGCGGTTCCTATTTTAACGGTCTGAACCCGACCAATACACTGGGCTGCGGATCATGGGGACACAACTCCATTTCCGAAAACCTGAACTACACGCACCTGATGAACGTTTCCAGAGTTGCGCGCTTCATGCCGAACAACCACGTTCCGACAGATGAGGAACTCTGGGGATAAAATGACGAGGGATGGCAAAGCCACAAAATACATTTCTTTCTGCCTGCTGACGATTCTTCTCGGATTCGCGGCAGGCGGTATCGTCTGGGTCATACTGCAGATCATGCAGATCGGGATCGGACTGATTTGGACTGCCTTCCCAACCGCGCTGGGGCTCGGGCCAGGGGTTTTGGGCGTACTGCTCTACAACCTCATCGTCTGTTTCATCGGCGCACTGTTCATCGCCTTCGGTCAAAAGCATTACGGTCGTCTTCCGGATACCATGGAAGAAGTCCTGGGGCGCGTCAAGAAAACCGGACACTATCCTTACAGCAATCTCCACCACATTGCAATCGCAGCGCTTTTCCCCCTCCTCTTCGGCGGAGCGCTCGGTCCTGAGGCTGGCCTGACCGGTCTGGTCGTCGGCCTTTGCTACTGGATCGGAGACAATCTCAAATATAGAAATGAAGAAATCACGGCGCTGGCCGAGGCGGGATTCGCCGCGGTGGTCGGCGTCATCTTCGGATCCCCGCTCTTCGGCATCGCGCACAATCTGGAACCGGACGACCGGTCGGAACGCTATGGACAAAAGATTGCCGGCAAGCGGACGCGGATCCTCATTTACTGCTTCGGTGCGCTCGGCGGCATGCTGGCGTTCCTTCTCCTCGGGAAGCTCACCGGACGTTCGGCCGGCCTTCCGAGATTCGGCTTTCACCATGCAGTCGGCGTCGATCAGTGGATGTGGCTTTTGCCCCTGCTCGCCATCGGAATCCTCTTCGCTCTGTATTATCTGACAATCGAAAAGCTTACCCGCATTGCTGCAGGTAAGCTCTCTGGTCACCCTTATATCTGTTCCTTTATCGCGGCGGCGGCCGTTGCCGTTTCCGGCGCGTTCCTGCCGCTCACAATGTTCTCGGGAGAGCATCAGCTTGAGACGCTCATCGACAGCTGGCAGCAGACTTCGCCGACCGTCATGATTCTCACCGCCATCGTGAAACTGGCACTTGTCAGCTTTTGCATTAATTTCGGATGGCGGGGCGGGAGCATTTTCCCGATTATCTTCAGCGGCGCGCTGCTCGGCTACACCTTCGCTCTGATTGTCGGCATGGACGGCGCCTTCGCGGTCGCCATGCTCGTGTCTTCCATGTACGCTTACATCATGCGCAAGCCTGTCGCTGTTGTGATGATTCTGCTGCTGTGCTTCCCGGTCACGTATATCTTCCCGATCGCGGTGTCCGCAATCATAGCCTCTAAAACCCCAACCCCTTTTGGTCACAGATCCGGGTGCTCTGCTAATCATTGATCAGTCTTCCATGAAGTCTAGATCGATGTCGCCTGTTGTTGTTTTGAGCGTCAGCTTGTTCGGGCCGCCTGGAAGACTAACGCTGTTTTCTGATTCGATTTCTTCCTCTCCGATGCTGATTGTGCCTGTGTTGGTCGATACGGATATTTCATACTGGTTCTTAGGCAGATCGGTTTCAAGTTCGATGTCGCCTGTCGTTACCTCCGCGCTGACATTGCCCACTGCATCCTGAATATCGATATCTCCGGTGTTCGTCTTCATCGTCATCTCGCTGCAGGTCACATGTCCTGCATTCAGGTCACCCGTATTCGCCGCTGCGTTCAGTTTATCACAGGTTGTGCCTACGACCTCGATATCCCCGGATTCTGTGCCGGCCGTAATCGTCCCTGCCTCCACGCCGTCGATGGATACGTCTCCGTACTTGTCCTCGATCTGGATGCTGTCCAGCTTCTGATCTGCGCAGAAGATGATGACATCCGGACTTAGATCTCCGCCTGAGAGATTGACCTCAACATGGTCGATGCTCTCATCGCTGCCTTTTATTTTCAAAACCCCTTCTTCATTCACTACTTCAGGCATTTCATAGCCCTTGCCCCATCTTACTGCGACCGTTCCCGCAACGCCTTCCGCGTAGATTTCTTCTGTGAAATCCGGGGCCTCTTCGCCCTGCAGATCCTGTCCCGGTGAGACGATTGCGATGTCAAGGCTGCCTTCTGCTTCGATGGACTGGAATTCTCCGACGGTAAAAAGATCTGTTTCCGTCGAATTCGGGCCGACGTTCAGCCACTCGTGCTTATCGGCGACCTTCTGCAGGTCATCGACTCCGCCGGCAGCGTAACCCGCAAAGGTCATTACGATTCCCAATACGCAGACCGCTGCGCATATTATGAAAAACTTTGCCAGTTTACTCATTTCCTTCACCCCCTGTTAACAACATCTGATCTGCCTCAGGTTCTATCTCTATAGCTGCTTCTGCCTCTGCGGCGTCAGCCTCCATCTCCCTTATGAATGCCTCTTCATCTTCATCCGGACGGTTCACATACACCCAATCTTCCCTGGCGGATTTGTCCTCAGCCAGCTTCCTGATTCTGTGCTTTTCTCGGCCGCGGCGGATTGCCTTTGCGATTGCGATGACTGCTGCGCGAACTCCTATGAAGAGTCCCGCACCCGCGGCTACAGATGCTGCGAGAACAATCAGGCCGATTCCTGTGACCATGATTCCCGATGAAACCGCGTCAGCCATGGAGACAGCTCCAAATACGACACATCCAAGGCCTGCAACTGCCGATCCGATGATTCCGACTGCCAGACCGACTACAACGCAAGCGGCGCCGAACAGCACCCAAAACGCACAAATCGCGAGAGGAATGGAAACCGGTGCGGAAACGATTCCGATGATGACCCACCATGCTGCCGAGAGTTTCTTCTTTGTCGTCGGCTTTTCGCCTAACAATGTCTCATCTCCATCCAGGAGCCTTGCGGCGTAATCTGCTCTGATCTGAGTCGCTATTCTCTTCGGACTGCCGAGTTCGTCCAGAATCTCTTCTTCTGTTTTCTCTCCGGACTCCAGAACTTCATCGAAGTACTCTTCATAAAATTCAGTTGCTGCAACGATCTCCTCCGGCGGCAGTTTCCTGAGTCCTTCCCTCAGCGTAATAATAAACTCCTGCCTAGTCATTCTCGCCACCCCTTTCATCTTCTACCATAAGCTTTTCGATTGCTGTCTTGTAATCGTTCCACTGCTTTCTGTACTCAAGCAGCTGTGCCTCGCCTTTCTCAGTTATGGAGTAGTATCTGCGGTTCCTTCCCTGATAAGGCTGATCGTAAGTCCTGCAAAGTCCTTCTTTCTGAAGTCTTCTCAGAACCGGGTAAAGAGTCGATTCCGAAATCACAATCGCGCTCTTCATCTCCTGCGTAATCTCATACCCATATGTGTCCCCTCTTTTTAGAATTGCCAGGGCGCACGCGTCGAGTAAGCTTGATTCGATCTTAAAAGCCACTTTGCGCCTCCTTTCTTCGTGCAATGTTATTTTTCGTTTAATACTATACGACGTATAATATTGTTTGTCAACTACTTTCTTGAAAAATTTTTAGGGCTTTCTTGTTAAATAAATAACAATTTTCTATTTACTCGATTATTACACGGTGCTACAATAGAATGCGTTAAAGGATAACAATGTGGAATCCGGGAGGATAAAAAGATGTATAAAACTTCAATGCTCGAAAAGAAGTATCAGGAAAAGCTCATTACAGCAGAGCAGGCTGCTGAAATGGTCCACAATAACAACCGTATCCATTTCGGTCTGGGCCTTGGAACCGTAAAGGACATCGACAAGGCTCTGGCAAAACGTGCGGATGAGCTTTGGAACGTAGAAATCATCAGTACTGTAGGTGTGCGCAACGCCCCTTTCGAAACGTATCTGGCTACTGATGACAATAAGAAAGTAAGATTCTCATCAGCGCACTTCAGCTCCTTCGACCGTGAAATGTGCAAAGCCGGCCGTTGCTGGTATATTCCGATGATGTTCAATGAACTGCCGGTTTACTGGCAGCACAATGACAGCGGACTGGACATCGCTTTCTTCCAGGTCGCTCCTATGGACGAACACGGAAACTTCAACATCGGACCGCAGGTTGCGGATATCTGGGGCGTCATCAAGAGTGCGAAGAAAGTTATTGTTGAGGTCAACGAGAATATGCCGATTGCCCATGGCCATCAGACACAGCTCAACCTCTACGGCGTCGACTATGTCGTCGAAGGGTCCAACTCACCGATGGACGAACTGTTCAATAAGCCACCGACAAAGATTGACAAGTACATTGCAGAATACGTCGTATCCCAGATTGAATCCCACAGTACATTGCAGCTTGGAATCGGCGCTCTGCCGGGCTGCATCGGCTCCATGCTTGCAGAATCAGATGTCAGAAACATCAACGCACATACTGAGATGTTTGTAGACGCTTATGTGGATCTCTTCGAAGCAGGAAAGCTCACCGGAAACAAGCCTGTGGATAAAGGAAAAGCTGTTTATACATTCGCAGGCGGTACCAAGCGGCTCTATGACTTCATCGACGACAACCCAATTTGCTGCAGCGCACCGGTCGACTATGTCAACAGCATTGAAACCGTATCAAAAATCAAAAACTTCATTTCTATTAACAGTTGCATTCAAGTCGACCTCTACGGGCAAGTCTGCTCCGAGTCAGCCGGCGTACAGCAAGTATCCGGTACGGGCGGACAGCTTGACTTCGTTCTTGGCGCATACGCATCCAAAGGCGGCAAGAGCTTCCTCTGTACGCCATCTACAAGAACCCTTAAGGACGGCACCAGAGAATCTCTCATCAAGCCGATGCTCTCCGAAGGAAGTATCGTAACAACACCTCGTACAGCAACCAACTTCGTTGTAACAGAGTACGGCATCGCCAACCTTAAGGGCAAGAACACCTGGCAGCGTGCAGAACTCCTGATCAATATCGCGCATCCTGATTTCAGAGATGACCTCATCAAGCAGGCTGAAAAGATGGGAATCTGGAAGAACACCTCGAAGGTAAGCTTCTAACGCAAACTCTGCACTAATGCAAAAGCAACAAGACAAATTAAGACAAATCATAAAAAAGACCCAAACTGGTATCACATCAGTTTGGGTCTTTTATTTAGGTTTGATCTATCTGTTTTGGAAGGCGTGGAACAGTTCCGCCATGGTGTCCGCATCTGAAATCTGATTGATCTCCCGCCGGAGTGCCGGCGCGCCGCGCATGCCTTTGGTGTACCAACCGACGAACTTACGGATCTCTTTGACGGCAATTGATTCTCCCTTGTCTTCGCATAGCATCTCCAAATGACGGATGAGCATTTCGATGCGTTCCTCACGGGTCACTTCGAAGGCGCCGCCTGCTGCCAGCGAGCCGTTACCCGGCTTCCATCCAAGTTCCCACAGCAGTCTGGCGTCCCGAAAGATCCATGGATTTCCAAGAGCGCCGCGTGCAATCATGACGCCGTCACACCCGGTTTCGTCCATCATCCTGAGGGCGTCTTCACCGCATCTCACATCGCCGTTTCCGATGACCGGAATATCCACTGCTTTCTTCACTTCCGCTATGACATTCCAGTCGGCCGTTCCTTCGTAGAACTGTTCCCGCGTCCGGCCGTGCACTGTCACTGCCGCTGCACCTGCCGCTTCGATTGCCTTTGCTGCTTCAGCGGCGACATTCTCACCCCGCGCAAAACCCATCCGGATCTTCGCGGTCACCTGCTTCGGCGCAGTATCTGTTTCGGACAGCTCTCCCGCTCCCATCTGCGCGCCGGCCACCATAGCGGCGACGCAGTCATAGAGCACATCCAGTCGTTTCAGCAGAGCGGAACCTTCCCCGTTTCTGACGATTTTCGGTACCGGGCATCCGCAGTTCAGATCGAGGACCACATTATCGCAGGATGCCAGCTCACGGGCTGCCCCGTAGAGCACGTCCGGTTCATCACCGAACAGCTGGAATCCCGCTATGCCGCTTTCCGTCTCTTCTTCTGTCAGCTCCAAAAGCTGGCGGCTCTTGCGGTCGCCGTACTTGAGCCCTTTGCCGCTGACCATTTCCGTAAATACAAGAGACGCCCCCTGCTCTTCGCAAAGGGCGCGCATTGTCTTGTCCGTGTACCCGGCGAGCGGCGCCAGGATAAAAGGTGTTTTGAATTCGATTCCGCCGATCTGAAGTGTTTTCTTCATTTACAGCTTCCCTTCGTACAGCATATCTGTCTTTTCGATTTCTTCCTGGGTCACCTGTTTGCGGTTCTTCTTGTTTTTTCTGTAGATCAGCTCAAGTCCTTCAAGGGTCAGAAGCTTGTCGACGTAATCGATGCAGTCCACGCCCTGGTCGATCATCGTTGCCAGTCCACCGGTCGCGATAACTTTGATGTCCTCCTCACGTACGCCTTCCTTGGCGCAGTATTCTGCAAGCTCTTTCTTCATCTTCTGCACGATGAATTCTACCAGTCCCATATGTCCGTAAACCAGTCCTGACTGCATGCTGTTGATGGTGTTTCTGCAGATGACGTGACCCGGCTCTTCCAGTTCGACCTTCGGAAGTTTGGCCGTCTTTTCGAAGAGGGCGTCGGATGAGATCTTCAGACCCGGCGCAATCGTACCGCCGATGTACTCTGCCTTCGGCGTGATGGCGCAGAACGTTGTTGCTGTTCCAAGATCTATGATGATAAGCGGTCCGCCGTACTTGGCGTGAGCGGCGACAGCGTTTACGATTCTGTCGGCGCCGACCTGCTTAGGATTGTCGTATTTGACGATCAGGCCGGTCTTGATTCCCGGTCCGATGACGATGGCTCTCGTATTGAAGTACTTCTGCGAGAGATGCTGAAGTGTGTAGAGAATCGAAGGTACAACTGTTGCGATGATGACATCTTCGACCTCAGCAAAATCAAGATTTTCATACTGGAAGAGCTGATTGATGATCATACCGTATTCATCAGCGCTCTTCCGGTTATCTGTTTCGAGTCTCCAGTTGGTGATCATCTGACCATCCCGGAATACTCCCAGAACGATGTTTGTGTTTCCTACATCAAAGGCAAGTAACATTTGTTGTTTCTCCTTTCGCTTTACCGCTGCGCCCCCTTCGTCGCAGTCGCTTTGCTGAAACAAGCAGAGGCGGTATTATGCAACCGCCCCTGTTTATATATCCTTAATTCCAAAATACTTTTAATTATTTGAGTGTGATCAGAACGTCGCCTGAGTTAACTGAGGAACCCTTAGCTGCTACGATCTTGTCTACAGTTCCTGCGGAAGGAGCTGAAATTTCGTTCTCCATCTTCATTGCTTCGAGGATGAGTACTACGTCGCCGGCGTTAACTGCCTGACCCTCTGAAACTTTGACGTCCAGAACTGTTCCTGGCATTGGTGCTGTGATGCTTGCCGCGCCGCCTGCTGCAGGTGCTGCTGCCGGAGCTGGAGCTGGTGCAGGTGCCGCTGCTGGTGCAGGAGCTGGTGCTGCTGCCGGAGCTGGAGCAGGTGCTGCCGCTGCTGCTGGTGCAGGAGCTCCGCCCAGATCTTCTACTTCAACTGCATATGTAGTTCCGTTTACAGTGATGTTGTACTTTTTCATTTTACTTTTTCCTTTCACTTAGATTATCTTCTTCTGGTGTCGAGCCTGTCTTCCAGTCCGGATACGCCCCAAGGGGTGTTGTCTCCTGAAAGTCGTGTTATCTTCTTTACAACCAGGTTGTTTGCATTTGCTCCCTGATATGCAGCAATAGCTGCCGCTATGACTGCTACCAGGCTGTCATCTGATGCCTCTTCCACAGGTGCCTTCGTTTCAACCGGTGCCGGTGCTGCGGCTGCCGCCGGAGCTGCGGCCGGTTTCTTGGATGCAGTTCCCAGAACCTTACCCATGATTGAAATGAAGATCCAAATGAGGATGAGTACTGTAAATGTGATACCCAGTCCCATGATCATGGTGATCGTGGATGCCAGCATCTTCTCCCCGAATGTCAGTGAATGCATCGTGTCTGGATTCGAGAATATTTCCATTAAACTCATGTTGGATGTATCCATGCTGTCACCTCCTTAGAGCGGAATGTCGCCGTGCTTCTTAGGCGGCAGTGTTTCCTTCTTGGTCTTCAGCATGTCGAGTGCGCTTGCGATTCTCTGACGAGCAGTTGCCGGTTCGATGACATCGTCTACATAACCGAGTCCTGCTGCGTAGTAAGGGTTGTTGAACAGCTCTTCGTACTCGTCGATTCTCTGCTTTCTCAGCGCTTCGCGTTCATCATCGTCCTCGATTGCCTTAAGCTCAGCCTTGACGGATGACATGATGTTTACAGCGCCTTCAGCACCCATTACTGCAATCTGCGCTGACGGCCATGCCAGTACCATGTCTGATCCCAGTTCCTTGTTGCACATTGCGATGTAAGCACCGCCGTATGCTTTTCTGAGAATCATTGTGATCTTAGGAACCGTTGCTTCGCAGTATGCGTAGAGCAGCTTAGCTCCGTGTCTGATGATGCCTCCGTATTCCTGATTGGTTCCAGGCAGGAATCCAGGAACGTCTTCCAGAGTCAGAATCGGAATGTTGAACGCATCGCATCTTCTTACCATTCTGGCTGACTTGTCTGACGCGTTGATGTCCAGGCATCCTGCGCCTACTGCCGGCTGGTTGGCGATAACGCCTACCGTTGATCCACCAATTCTGATGAAGCAAGTGATGATGTTCTTCGCGTACATTGCATTGACATCAAAGATCTTGCCATCGTCTGCAATGCCCCTGATGATGTCATACATGTCGTATGCCTTGTTAGGGTTGTCAGGAATGATCGTGTTGAACTCAGGGATGAGTCTGTTAACGTCATCTGTGCATGCATATGTTGGTGGAAGTTCCTTATTGTTTGAAGGCAGATAGGTGAGCAGTTCTCTAACCTGCATCAGTGTGTCTTCGTCGTTTGCGCCCATGAAGTGAGCAACGCCGCTGACTGTGTTGTGGGTTCTTGCTCCGCCCAGCTGCTCTGATGTAACGATTTCGCCAGTTACTGTCTTGATTACGTTAGGTCCCGTAATGAACATCTGTGAAGTCTGGTCAACCATGAAGATGAAGTCTGTGATTGCCGGTGAATATACAGCTCCGCCTGCGCATGGTCCCATGATGACAGAAATCTGCGGGATAACGCCTGATGAAATAGTGTTGTTGTGGAAGATCTTGCCGAATCCTGAAAGCGGTGCAACGCCTTCCTCGATTCTGGCACCGCCTGAATCCTGAAGTCCTACAAATGGAGCTCCCATCTTCAGTGCCATTCCCTGTACTTTTACGATTTTTTCTCCGTGGTATTCACCCAGTGATCCGCCGCCAACGGTGAAGTCCTGTGCGAACGCGAATACCAGTCTGCCGTCGATCTGGCCATATCCGGTAACGACACCGTCACCAGGCATGTCCTTCTTAGGCATTCCATAGAACGGACATCTGTTCTTAACGAAGGTATCCATCTCAACGAAGGTATCCTTGTCGAACAGAATGTTCAGTCTTTCACGAGCCGTCAGCTTGCCTTTTTTGTGCTGTGACTCGATCCTCTTTTCTCCTCCACCCATATAGAGATGTTCTTTCTTTTCGAGGAGTTTTTCAAGCTTGTTCATTTGGTTACTTCCTCCTAATAAAAGTATTTTGGATATTGGTACTCTTGACTATTTGTCACCTGCATCACGAAACAGATGTCAAGCGACAACATACCACAAATACTATATCCCAACGCACCTTCGATTTCAACCAAAAAAACAGAAAAACAAGCCTTGTATACATTATATTTTGGCATGCAAAAGCAATAAAAAAGAGCTGCCGCAGCAGCTCTTTTGGTTTCGGTTATACAACACCTCATTCCGTGTTGATTGCCTTTGCTTAATAAGGGAAATTTCTGTGGAGCGGGTACTTGTCCGTAAGACTCTTTACGATTGCCCTTGCTTCGTCCATCTTGGCTTCGTCTTCGCCCTTGCTGTCGATGACCAGAGCGATAGCATCGGTAACTGCCTTCACATCATCTTCCTTGAATCCGCGGCTTGTCATAGCCGGCGTTCCCATTCTCAGTCCGGATGTGATCATCGGTTTACGAGGGTCGTTCGGGATGGCGTTCTTGTTTGTTGTGATGTTCGCCTCGTCCAGAAGTCTCTCTGCCTTCTTTCCTGAGATTTCCTTGTTGAGCAGTTTCACCAGAATCAGGTGGTTGTCACTGCCGCCGGATACCAGCTCGAAATCATGTGCGTTCATGCCTTCAACCAGTGCCTGGCAGTTGTCGATAACCTGCTGCTGATAAGCCTTGAATTCAGGCTGCATTGCTTCATGCAGACATACTGCCTTAGCAGCGATGATGTGCATGAGCGGTCCGCCCTGCAGTCCCGGGAAGATTGCGGAGTTGATGGCCTTCTTGAACTCTTCTCTGCAGAGGATCAGTCCGCCTCTTGGTCCGCGGAGTGTCTTGTGCGTCGTCGTTGTTACGATATCTGCATAAGGAACCGGATTCTCGTGCAGCCCGGCTGCAACGAGACCTGCGATGTGCGCCATGTCAACCATGAGGAGTGCGCCTACTTCATCAGCGATCTCTCTGAACAGTTTGAAGTCGATTGCTCTCGGATATGCAGATGCACCGGCAACGATGAGCTTCGGCTGGTGTTCTTTTGCCTTTGCTCTGACGTCTTCATAGTCGATTCTCTCATCTTCGCCCAGTCCGTATGAAACGAAGTTATATGATTTACCTGAAATATTTACCGGGGATCCGTGTGACAGGTGACCGCCGTTTGACAGGTCCATGCCGAGCACTGTATCGCCGTAATCCAATACTGCCTGATAAACAGCAGTGTTGGCGTTTGCTCCGGAATGTGCCTGTACGTTTGCGTGGTCAGCGCCGAACAGTTTGCATGCTCTGTCGATAGCCAGCTGTTCCACTTCGTCAACGAATTCGCATCCGCCATAGTATCTCTTGCCCGGATAACCTTCCGCATACTTGTTTGTCAGCGCGCTTCCTGCCGCTTCCATGATTTCGTAATTAACGAAATTCTCTGATGCGATCATCTCGATCTTGGTTTCCTGACGGTTGATTTCACGTCTGATGGATGCTGCTACTTCAGGATCAGCCTTGTCCAGATAGTTAAAATACATAACCTCTCTCCTTCTTTTTTTGTTCTGATACTTAAACAGTTCTATTATACTCAATCCCGCAAACATCGACAAGCATAAGCGCCTGTCCGTGCGCAGAATTCTTAGCCATTTAGCTTACCGCCCGCTCCAGCCGTTTGAGGGCCAGCGCCATGGTCAGACCAGGCGTCGTTCTGCTTCCGGTCACTTCGACGCCGAGCAGTTCATTGATCTTCTTCAGCCGGTACTGTACCGTGTTCGTGTGCACATCCATAATCTGAGCGGTCTTGCCTGTGCTCATACCTGCGTCAAGCACAAACGTCTCCAGCGTTTCAAGGAGCTGGCGGCCTTTGCTTCCGCCCATCTGTCTGAACGGTTCCAAAAGCTCTGTATAGTTCTTGTGCACGAAGCCGCCCTGTATCTGTATGTTGATGCAGTTGTTCACCAGAGTGAGTTCATACTTGGTGAATACTCTCTTATACGGGAACACGTTCTGAGCGAAGGTCCAGCTCTCGTTGATGAGCTTGTACGCATCTCCGACACCTTCGATTCCATTGACGCCCATGACGTGAAAAATCCGACCGGCCCTGTTCTCCTTCAGTCTGTTGAACAGCGCGCCGCACTCGGACAAAAGCTCCGCATCCGCAGGTGTGTGCTCTGTTTTAAGAATCATGCCGTATGTCTCATCGTCCTCGTTGATGTGCATCACCTCGAGGTCTGTTTCCATTTCGAATTCTGCGAAAGCATGCGCTTCTTCATCTCTTGAAATGCCTTTGGAGAAGAACGCGCAGATGATGTCCTGCGCGTCGATCCGTGCTTCATCCTGCAGATTGTACGCGAAGGATTTATTGCCTCGGATGAGCGCCTTGATGAAGTCTGCCTTTGCATCTCGCTCCGGCGTGTATTTCCACATGCCCATGGCGAGCTCGATGATCTCCGCCAGCTTGGTCATCTCACCGGCCGTGTAGACATCTTCGTTGTCCACGATGAACATGAAGTACTTGTCGCTTCCGATGTTCACGGGGCCCCAGTATGTCAGCACGCCGTTGACGTCGATCTGTGTGTAGACTTTGCCTGCGTTTCCTGCAATGGTGCTTTCTCTGCCGAGCCGGATGGCGTCGGCGATGGTCGCCTTATGCCTCGTCTCAACGGTAAGCACCGGATTGAACTCTTCGCTGAGGATAATCAGCTGGAAGTCATTGTTGATGGCCGCCTCTCTGACGGCATCCGGGAAGCTGGAATGTTTCTCAAAATTCAGCAGATGGAACACGGTGTTGTTGATGAGGGAATTGTTGAAATTCTCTCCATACAGCACATTGTCCATAATCTCCTCGATTGCTTCTCCGTACTGGATTTCAGGAGCCATTCTTATCAGTGTCAGTCCTGCCTTCTCTGCTGCCGCAACGACTTTGTCGTCCACTTTGCCTGCAGCTTTCCCATCGAAGAATACTGCCAGCGCCGGACAGCCTTTCCTGGCGATCTTCTCGACATACCGACACTGCTTCGCCACATCATCCTTCGCGCCGAGAAAACCTGTCAAAAGCATTTCGGATTTGTTATTGCTGAACAGGTTCAAATCTTCTTCGTCAGTACCCTCGAACACAGAAACAGAGCTTACATTTCCTGTAAGCCCTTTTTCATGTGCAAGAACTTCTGCTCCCGCAAAGGCATTCAATTCCAGACAGTCTTTAACAGTCAGCTTCATTCTTGTTCATCCTCTTTGTCTTCTGATGATTCGTCAACTGGTTCTTCTGCTGATTCTTCTACTGCCGGCTGTTCTTCCGCTGCATCTTCGACTTCTTCGAATTCCGCATCCGGCAATTCTTCCTCAACCTCCGGGTTCACCGGTTCCTGATCTTCTTCCGCTGGTTTCTCGATTGGCGTCGGATCCTGTGTCATGTCGTTGTAGGTCATGACTCTCGGCTTGAACTTCGCATTCTTTCCCTGTTCCTCAATCAGTTCTGTCAGCTCGTCCAGTTTGTCCTGCGCTCTCTTCTCGGCTTCTTCCTTTGCCTTCTGGCGCTCCTGCTTTCTCTTCTTTGCGGCTGCCTTGGCTTCTTCCTTGTCCTTCGCTTTTCTCTCTTCCTTGGCCGCTGCATGATCTTCGCTCAGTTCCTGCGGCGTTTTGGTGCCATCAAAGAGTGCGATGAACTGGTCGCCGTCGAGGGTCTCAATTGCGAGAAGTCCCTCAGCGACTGCTCTGAGCTGATCGATATGTTCTTCGAGGATTGTAATGGCGGCATCGTATGCTTCTTCCACGATGGCCTTTACTTCTTCGTCAATTTCATTTGCTGTCTCTTCAGAGTATGCCTGTTTGGACGTAAAGTCTTTGCCCAGGAATACTTCGTCCGATGAACTGTAATTGACCGGTCCAAGTTTCTCGCTGAAACCGTACTTGGTGACCATCTCCCTGGCTATATCCGTCGCTCTCTGGATATCGTTGGATGCACCTGTGCTGATATCGTCGAGGGTGAGTTTCTCGGCGGCGCGTCCGCCCAGCAGATGAATGATCTGCTCTCTCATCTCTTCCTTGGTTCCGTAGTATTTATCTTCCTTCGGCAGGATCATGGTGAATCCGCCGGCCATTCCTCTCGGTACAATCGTGATTTGATGTACCGGGTCAGACTTCGGCAGACAGTGTGCAACAACCGCGTGACCTGCTTCGTGGAATGCGGTCAGTTTGCGCTCGTCGTCGCTGATTACCCTGCTCTTCTTCTCCGGTCCCGCGATGACCTTCGTAATGGCTTCTTCGATCTCTTCCATCCTGATGACCATGCCGTTTCTGCGCGCCGCAAGAAGGGCCGCTTCATTGAGCATGTTCTCGATGTCCGCAGGAGTGAATCCCGGTGTTCTTCTCGCCAGAACCTTAGGGTCAACGCCTTCATCAAGCGGCTTGTTTCTGGAGTGGACTTTGAAGATTTCTTCTCTTCCTGTAATGTCCGGAATGCCGATGACAATCTGTCTGTCGAAACGTCCCGGTCTAAGCAGTGCAGGGTCGAGTACGTCAGGCCTGTTGGTTGCAGCCAGAATGATGATACCGGAGTTCTCGGCGAATCCGTCCATCTCAACGAGCAACTGGTTGAGGGTCTGCTCTCTTTCGTCGTGGCCGCCGCCCAAACCGGCGCCTCTCTTACGCCCTACTGCATCAATTTCATCGATAAATACGATGCAAGGGGCGTTCTTCTTCGCCTGGTCAAAGAGGTCTCTGACTCTGGAAGCACCGACACCGACAAACATCTCAACAAAGTCCGAACCGCTGATGGTGAAGAACGGTACGCCCGCTTCTCCCGCTGTTGCCTTTGAAATATATGTTTTACCGGTTCCCGGAGGGCCTACGAGCAGTATGCCCTTTGGAATTCTGGCGCCTAAACTGTTGTATTTGGCCGGGTGTTTCAGGAAGTCGACGATTTCCTCCAGCTCTTCCTTCTCTTCTTTAAGTCCGGCTACATCCTTGAATGTGATCTTCTTCAGGTCTTCCTGCTTGGCCAGCTTGGCCCTGGATTTGCCGAAGGCCATCGCCTTGCCTCCGCCACCCTGCTGCCGCATGATGAATACGAAGAACGCCACCATGATGCCGATCATCAGAAGGGTCGGCAGCAACGTGAGCCATACGGAATCCTGCTTCGGCGGATCGCTCTCCAGTTTCAATGTTCCCGCATCTACCTGAGGTATGATGTATTTATCGTATATGTACGTCAGATCGACGGAGTTGTTGACGAATGAGTAGACAACATTTCCATCCTCCAACTTCGCTGTGAGTTTCGTATCTGTTACATTGATGCTCTCCACCTCATTGGATTTCAGGTGATTGATCATCGTTGAAGTCTTGATCTGCTTCATGCCCTGATCATCATCTGAGTTAAAGAACCAGAAGAATCCCAGCACAATGGCAAAGATCAACACATAAATTGTAATGTTTTTCCCTAATCTTCCTTTTCTCAAGTTATTCTGTCCTCCATGTTATTTGTTGTTTAGAAACAAATTTGCACGTTATTCTATCACAAAAACCACCAATAGCACAACAATTTACAGGCAGAATCAAAGGTCCAGTTCCCCTACATGGTCGTGGAGCAACTCTTTTGATGCCTCTGTTAAAACAAGTCTTGGATATTCATCCTCTGTCTCAACGATCATGCCCTCTTCCTCCAGTTCCTGAATCAGCGTTTCCAGTTCTTCTTCGCTTAATTCTTTCAGGCTTCCAAAAGCAGAGTTCAACTGAAGACGCCTGTTGAATACGCGCACACTATGGCTTCCTTTCAGCACATCGATTGCCAAACCCCGGCCGACGCGCTGTTTGCATTTCGCGATGCAGAGTAATACCTTTAATTTCTCTTCTTCCATCTTGTTCATGATATTTCAACAACTCCTTTCCCAACGCTAAGTGTATGTCCATGCGGGAATTCGACTGTTTTCCCGCCAACTCGCCCGAGTATGATTTTATCGGCCGCCTCAAGGCGTTCCGCGGTGATATCCTTCTCAAGTCCGACATCGCTGAAGGCCTTCAGGATGATTCTGTGGCGCAGCGCTTCGTGGCACTCCGCCAAGCCCCGCCAGTCCAGGGCTACTGCAAAGACAACCCCTGCGCTGTCTGCTGTATCGGCGGTCGGCGCTCTCAGCCGTTCGTACGCCTGCACTGTTTCCGTCCAGAAGAAGTCCTTGTCTGCTGCGGCGATCTTCGCCATGCGGACCAGTCCCTCCTGGAAGTTGCTGTTGTACTTCTCTTCTATATATGGAATCAGGTCGAGCCTGATTTTGTTTCTCGCATAAAGCTCTTCGTTATTGGTGTGGTCGGTAACGGGATCCAGTTTCATCTCTGCGCAGTATTCTTCCACATCTTCTCGCCAGGTGTCAAGGAGCGGCCTGATGATGCAGAACGTCCTTCCGCCTGCATCTGCGGCATTGGACCTTTCCTCTCTCTCATAGGCCATGCCGGCAATGCCGTCCATGCCGGTTCCCCTGAGAATCCGGAACAGCACTGTCTCCGCCTGGTCGTTGGCGTTATGCGCCACAGCGATTTTCACGCTGCCGCCGATCTCTTCGGCCACCTGTAGGAACGCATCATACCGCGCCTTACGCCCTGCTTCTTCGCTCGTCATGCCGAGCTCCTCCGCCAGTGCGTTGCAATCCACGGTGAACACCCTTGCTGTCAGGCCGTACTTCTGGCTCAGCGCTTCCACATACGCTTGATCTGCCTCCGCCGCACCCGGCCGGAACCGGTGATTGATGTGGACTGGATGAAGGGTCAGTTTCATCTCCTCCGCCATCTTCAGCAGCACATGAAACAGGCACACCGAATCAGGGCCTCCCGAGAGACCGATGACGATATGGTCGCCTTCTACTATCAAATTGTGCGCACAGATCGTCTCACGAATCTGCTTTTCAGCCTTAAGCATTTCTTCCTACACTTTCTGACACTGTACTACCCGGTCGCGGCCGGCCAAATCGTGAATCACTTCAGGCGTACTGAACTGTCCTGTTTCCATAATCAGCTTGCGGAGGTCCTCTCCCTGATCATAGCCGATTTCAAGCATGAGCCAGCCACCGTCCTTCAGGTACAAATGTGCATCTGCAACGATTCTTCTATAGTAATCCAGTCCGTCCCTGCCACCGTCCAGAGCGAGCATCGGCTCGTGGTCCTTCACTTCCTCCTGAAGCATGGCGATGGTATTGGTCTTTATGTACGGCGGGTTGCTGATGATCATATCAAAGCTCCAGACGCGCTTGCCCTTATCTGCAACACGGAGGGCGTCATAAAGATTCCCTTGCAGAAATTCCACCTCTACGCGGTTTGCCTTTGCGTTTTCCTTCGCCAGCTCAATTGCCGCTTCACTGATATCTGTCGCAGTGACAGATAGATCTTCGCATATCTTCGCAAGGGAAATGCCGATGGCCCCGCTTCCGCAGCAAAGATCCAACACTTCCTGTCCCGGCGGCGCGCTGAACAACTTGAACAGTCCTCCGCGTGATTTTGACTTGCTGTGCGCCGCCGCCTTGCGCTCATCGCGCAAAAGCTTCGCAGCCTCTGTTACCAGCACTTCTGTATCCTGACGCGGAATCAGAACGTCCGGGCTGACTTTGAAGTTGAACCCCATGAACTCCTGCTTTCCTGTGATATGCTGCAGCGGAATCCGGGACGCCCTCTTCTCGATGAGCTTGAAATACGCTTCCTCTGTTTCCTTGTCCGCCTCTTCTTCCTTCATGAGGAACAGAACGACTTTGTCGCATCCTTTGAGGTAGCAGTAAAGCTCTTCGGCATCGATGTGCGCATCCATGACCCCGGCTTTTGTCAGTCTGTATTCTCCTTCATTGATCAGAATTCTAGTCTTCATCTATCTTCTTATCTCCTGTCTCCCTATCTCCTGTTCTCAATATTCCAAACATGCGGATATTCATAGTTCGTCTCTGGTACGATTGTGTATTTGCGCGGTGGCTTGTCATCGCATACCGCGTTGACTGCCGCGATGGCAACCTCCAGCATGGAATCATCCGGTTCCGCTGTTGTGATCTTCTGGAGCCAAAGCCCCGGCATGCTGAGAATCTTCACCGGCCAGCTGTCGCTGCGTCCCGCCCACTTGAGGAGCTCATAGGAAAGTCCTGCAATGACAGGAAGCAAAAGCAGCCTTGTCACAATTCTAATCCACAGAACCGGCCAGCCGAGCAGCACATGACATGCCAGCGCGATGATGAACACGAACATCAGAAAACTAGTGCCGCACCGCGGGTGCAGCGTCGGGTACTGTCTGCACTCCTCTACAGTCAGCCCTTTCAGATCAGGCATGGCGGACGTTCCATCGGCGCCGTCATCTGCTGCGATGGTCTTACGCGGCAGATTCTCGAACGCGTGGATCGTCTTGTGTTCTGCGCCGTGGAAACGGAAGACCCGCTTCATGTCCGGCATGAAGGACACTGCCCAAATGTAACCAATGAATAGCGCAATACGCAAAAGTCCTTCCACCAGGTTGATCCAGATGACGTTGGTCGAAATGAGCTTGGCGACGGACGCCACCCAGGTCGGAAGCAGTATGAATACGCCGATCGAAAAGGCAAGCGCGATAGCCACAGAGAAATAGATCAGCAGTTTCCACAGGGCTTCGCTGCCGAACTTCTTCTCGAACCAGATTTCAAATTTGCTCGGTTCGTACTCTTCATCGTCATACTCGCTGAGGATATCCGCGGAGTTCATCAGTGTTTTCGTACCGTAAACAAGAGAATCCACAAAAGCAACCACGCCTCTGACGATCGGGACTTTCATCCACTTACCGTAGGTCTTTGTCTTCTTGGTTTCAATCTCTATATTGCCGTTTGGAATGCGTACTGCGAGGGCTGTCTTTTTCTCGCCCTTCATCATGATGCCTTCCATCACGGCCTGTCCTCCCATTTTGGTCGGACAGGCATCTTTAATGAAAATCTTTTTGAGATCCATTCGTTGATTCTGTTATTGTACCGCCTTCTGCAGCGCTACTTAAATCTTACTTTCTGTATTACTTCAATAAATGTCTGATTATCTCTCGTCATCTGCAGGTTGTCGAGAATCGCTTCCGTGGCTTCCATATTGTCTCTGCCGCCGAGGGCTCTCCTCATAGCCCAGACTGCCTGCATTTCATCCTGACTCATCAGCAGATCTTCACGACGCGTCCCGGACTTGGCAAGGTCGATTGCCGGGAATATCCTCTTCTCGGACAGTCTTCTGTCGAGGAACAGTTCCATGTTGCCGGTGCCTTTGAATTCTTCGTAAATCAGGTCGTCCATGCGGCTGCCTGTCTCTACAAGGGCAGTGGCCAGTATCGTTACGCTTCCGCCTTCCTCCAGCTTACGCGCTGCGCCGAAGAACTTCTTCGGTTTGTGAAGGGCGCCCGGATCGAAACCGCCGCTCAGGGTCTTGCCTGACGGCGGAACCACCAGGTTATATGCTCTTGCCAAACGCGTGATACTGTCCAGCAGAACCACAACGTCCTTTCCCTGCTCTGCCAGTCTCTGCGCCCTGCCGAGAACCATCTCCGCTACTTTGACATGGTGCTGCGGCTGTTCGTCGAATGTTGAATATATGACTTCGCTCTTCTCGTTGATGAGACTGCGTTTGAAGTCTGTGACTTCCTCCGGTCTTTCGTCAACGAGCAGGACGATCATCTCTATTTCAGGATAGTGCTTCTCAATGCTGTTTGCGATCTTCTTCAGAAGCACAGTCTTGCCAGCTTTTGGCGGCGCTACAATCAGACCCCTTTGACCTTTTCCGATCGGCGCGATAAGATCGATGATTCTCAGACTCAGTTCGTGTCTGCCGTCTTCCATGACGAGTTTCTCTCTTGGGAAGATCGGTGTCAGACTGTTGAAGTCCGGACGCCTGATCGCCGCACCCGGCTCTTCGTCGTTTACACTTACCACATAGAGGAGCGCTCCGAATCTGGCGTCGCCCTTCGGCGGTCTGCAGATTCCTTTGACCTTATCACCCGTCTTCAGATTGAATCTTCTAATCTGTGCCGGCGCAACGTAGATATCTTTATCGCTGGTCAGGAAGTTGTTGAATCTGAGGAACCCGAATCCGTCCTCCGCCATGTCAAGAATGCCTTCCGCTTCATAGCGGTCATCCTTATCCGGAACAACCTGATCCGGCACCTTGTCGCCTTTTGTGACGCGTGTTCCTTTATGGGAGTCTCCCTTGTGGGCTTCCCCTTTCCTGCCTTCACCTCTGCGGCCGCGCTTTCTCTGCTTCTTCTCTTCCTCCGGTGCGGCTTCTTCCGGAGCGTCTTCTTTCTCTGCCTCGGAAACTTCCTCAACAGGCGTCTCTACCGTTTCCGCAGAATTTTTCGGCGCTTCGGCTGCCGCCTGTTCCAGTTCTTTCGGTGCGTCATCAATCATAAGGGCCGCAATAAGCTCCGCCTTACGCATTTTTTCATAGCCCTTCAGGCCAAACGTCTTGGCGATTTCTTTCAGTTCAGCTACTTTTTTCGACTTTAAAGTAGCCTCGTCCATCGTTTTCCACATACTAAGAGTCCTTTCAGAATAAAATCAGATGGGGTTACTGGAATTGATTTAAAAGATTTAACGCCTATATATTACACTATGCGCCGTTTGATTTCCAGCAAAAACCGCACAAAAAAAGACCGCCGCGCAGTCTCCTGCAGGCGGTCTCCTGGTTGTAAAATTATTTGTTGTAATTGAAGAAGCCTTCGCCGGTCTTCATTCCCAGCTTGTTTGCTCTTACCATCTTTCTCAGGAGCGGATTAGGTCTGTACTTAGGATCACCGTATTCATTGAACAGTGTTTCCATGATTGCCAGGCAAACGTCCAGTCCAATCAGGTCGCCCAGTGCGAGAGGTCCCATTGGATGGTTTGCGCCAAGCTTCATTGCTGTATCGATACCTTCTGCGGAAGCAACGCCGTCTGCCAGGATGCCAACTGCTTCGTTGATCATCGGAATCAGAACTCTGTTAACAACAAATCCCGGAGCCTCAGCTACTTCTACCGGAGTCTTCTTCAGGCTCTCTGTTGTTGCAACTACTGCGTCCTTAACTTCATCGGAAGTTGCGATGCCCTTAACGACCTCAACCAGCTTCATTGCAGGAACTGGGTTGAAGAAGTGCATGCCGATAACCTGTGCAGGTCTGGATGTAACAGCAGCGATCTCAGTGATGGAGAGTGCGGAAGTGTTTGTTGCCAGGATTGCGTTATCCTTGCAAACCTTGTCCAGCTCTGAAAACAGCTCTTTCTTCTTATCCATGTTTTCTGTGGAGGATTCGATGATCAGATCGCAATCCGCCAAAACATCAAAGGTGGTGCCGCCGGAGATGCGTCCCAGTGTGGCCGCCTTATCTTCCTCAGTGATCTTCTCTCTGGAGACCATCTTGGACAGGTTCTTGTCGATCTTTGCCAGAGCGCCGTCAATGTACTCCTGCTTGCTGCTTCTGATGACTACATCATAGCCAGCTGCTGCGCATACCTGAATGATGCCGGATCCCATAGTACCTGTTCCCATTACGCCAATTTTCTTCATAATATTATCCTCCTTAGTCAATCGTTAAGATTGTTAAAATATTAACTCTTTCATACAGAGTTATTATATACCGCTCTCCACGCCTTGTAAAGGCTTTTGGAGTATTAAACTATTTTTTAACAAAGTCTCTGCTGCCTTTGCTTCCAAACCCTTAATCCAGCAGGCTGTGCATCTCTCTCTTGTAAGCTTCCACGCCCGGCTGGTCGAACGGATTCACGCCGTTCAGCATGGCTGTGATAGCGCAGGTCGTCTCCAGGAAGTAGATGAGCTGTCCGAAGTTTCTCGTGTCCAGCTTCGGAATGTGTATCTCCGCAATCGGGATGCCTGCCTGTAAGTGGGCCTTCGTCACGCCGCCGATCATCGCCGCGTTGATGTCCGCAACGGTCTTTCCCTTCTGCGGACCACCCGGGATTTCAATGGATACAGACGGTTCGTCGACGATCATCAGCGTCTCCATAAAAATCTGTCTTCCTTCCTGCATGTACTGTCCCATGGAATGCAGATCCGTGGAATACATGAGACTCGTCGGCATGAGACCTTTGCCTTCTTTGCCTTCGCTCTCGCCGAAGAGCTGTTTCATCCATTCGCCCAGGTACGCCAGTCTGGAATGGCACAATGCGAAAACTTCAACGACCTTACCCTGCTTCTCCAGCAAATGTCTGGCGATGGCATAATCGACCAGATCGTGATCCCATTCTGCTGCGTTGGCACAGTCTCTGGCGCCGTCCAGAAATTCTATGATATCGATACCGCTCACGGCCATAGGCAAAAGCCCTACCGGCGTTGCGATAGAATATCTGCCTCCAACATTGCCCGGAACAGGCAGTGTGGAATAACCGAATTCCGTCGCTTCGGATCTGAGTGTTCCTGTCTCTTCATCTGTGATGGCGAGAATTCTCTTGGACGCCTCTGCCACACTTCCGTACTTTTCGACCATGATTGGCTTGACCACTTCGAAGGCCGTCCTGACTTCCATGGTGTTCCCTGATTTGGAGATAACGCACAGGATGGTGTTCTTCTCTTTGATTGCCCCCAGGGTTTCAAAGTAGTAGTCTGTGCACAGGTTGTTGCCCATGAATCTGACCTCTATTCCGGATGCTGCTTTCGGGAGTGCCTCGATGGCCGCCTTTGCGCCCATGTAAGAACCGCCGATTCCGATAACGACCAGAAGCTCCGCTTCATCCTTGATGATTTCGGCGATCTCCTGAATGGTCTGAAGTTCTTTCTCGTTTCTCGTAACCGGCAGGGTGACCCATCCTGTCATCGGTTCATTGCCCGACCAAAGTCTGTCGAGAGCCTGCCCGGCCTGCGGGCGCAGTGCTTCTATTTCTTCTGCCGGAATGCCGGTTTTGTCTACTTTTGCAATAATGTTCATTTTGTTTTCCTTTACTTATTCAATCTGAATTCCTGCCTTTTATTTAGCTGTAATACAGGTTGTTCGTTACATATTCAGGATCGCTCGTTACATCGATGCCAAGGCCTTTGAGGGTTTTTTCGTCTTTGTCACTCAGGATGGCGGTGCAGTGGGCCTTACATCCTCTCAATTCAGCGATCTTGTTGAGCGCTGCTTCCGCTGTCGGATTGGTCGTCGCGGAAATGGTGAGCGCCGTCAGTACTTCTTCACAGTTCAGGGATGATTTCTCTGACTGGAGCAGTTCCGTCTTCAGGTTCTGGATTCTCTCCAGAATGCTCGGCGCGATGAGGTGGATCTCATCTGCAATGCCGCTCATCTTCTTCGCGGCGTTTAAGATTGCAGCGGCTGCCGCAACCATTCGTCTTGAGCTCCGTCCCGTGATGATCGTTCCATCATCGAGCTGCATGGCCACGACGACGACATTGGTATATCTCGGATTCAGATTCCGCTTCATCTCCGCGTATTCTCTCGCCGGAACGACGACAGGTCTGTCTTCTATCTTCAGTCCCATGTCGTCCATGAGCAGTTTCTGTCTCTCGAGGACGTCGGCGCCGATTTTGCCCTTCTTGAAATCACACTCGGCGATGAGATATCTTCTGATGATCTCCTGACAGGCAGCCTCTCTGCAGACATCGTCGTCGATGATGCCGAATCCTGCTCTGTTGACGCCCATGTCCGTCGGGGATTTGTACTCTGCCTCGGCTCCGGTGATCTTCTCGATGATTCTCTTGACGACAGGGAACACTTCCAGATCCCTGTTGTAGTTGACCGCCGGTTCTCCATAGGCTTCCAGATGGAAGGAGTCGATCATGTTCACGTCTTTGAGGTCCGCCGTTGCCGCTTCATAAGCCACATTCACCGGATGCTTCAGCGGCAGGTTCCAGATCGGGAAGGTCTCGAACTTCGCGTATCTCGCCTTGCGTCCGCGGATGTTCTCGTGGTACAGCTGGGAAAGGCTCGTGGCCAGCTTGCCGCTGCCGCCTCCCGGACCTGTTACGACAATCAGCGGTTTTGACACTTCTATATACGGATTCGCACCGTATCCTTCTTCGCTGACGATGGTGTCGACGTCTGTTGGGTAGCCTTTGGTAAAGCGGTGTTTGTAAGTTTTGATGCCGCGCTGTTCCAGTTTGTTGATGAACTTAGTCACAGCAGGGGAATCTTCTTCGAATCTTGTAACAACAACACTGTTGATCTCCAGATCGTACTTTCTGAAGACGTCGATCAGTCTGAGCACTTCCAGATCATAGGTAATTCCGAAGTCCGCTCTCGTCTTGTTGGTCGTTATGTCTCCGGAATAGACGCAGATAATGATCTCCG
The DNA here is from genome assembly GCA_902763505.1 of uncultured Eubacteriales bacterium. Taxonomy (GTDB): domain Bacteria; phylum Bacillota; class Clostridia; order Peptostreptococcales; family Anaerovoracaceae; genus Lentihominibacter. The sequence goes on from CACWSO010000007.1 coordinate 133,144, forward strand.
CCTGGTCCTTCATCTTCTGTAACAGCTTGATCTTGGCGTTTTCGTCAAACCCCGGCAGCACTCTCATGGCGTGCTTGTCCTGAACCAGTTTGCCTCCAAACTCCAGATACAGCCTGTCTCCGCCGCCGCGCTCGATTCTTTCCAGAATGTACTTGGACTGCTCTTCAATATACTTTTCCGCACTGAAGCCAATCTTCTGCATGATGCCTCACTTCCTTTCCATCTATGTGAATATCAATATTTAACATGGTAATAGACATCACTGCTGCATGACTGTGATGTTAATGTGGTTTCTTCCCTCGAGCAGACCTTTGAGGCTCACTTCGTAGTCGATATTCAACTCGCCGCTGCCTTCCTCTGAAACTGTGTTGTTGAGTTCGTTCGTCAGAATCTCAATCTCGATTGGTCCAAACGGCGTATCATAAAATCCCACGTTGCGTTTGCCCTTTTCAAAAACGATCTCGCTTCCGGCTCCCGCTCCGTCACCGAACCGCTTCATCTGCACATCGCCCTCTCTGAGCCTGAGCCGGGTCTTGCATCCCGGAATTCCGCTGAACTCACTTTCCTCGTAGAGAAGATAGGTTGTATTGTTACGTCTGTAGAGCTTGGCCTCGGTGATGAATTCCATTTCATCCTCACCGGCTTCCCTGCTCACCTGACGGCTTTTGATCTTTACCAGTACATCTTTCATCGTCAAATATCCCTTCTAAAATCCCTTCTTTCAATAACTTTTTTATTTTACCATACTTCTGCAGACCATGGGTGCAAAATATGAAAAAACCGGGTCGCGTATCCAACGCTCCCCGGCAGTTTGTTTTATGATCAGTTGTTCTGATTCTGAAGCTGGTCTTTTGTCTTCTCCTGCAGTCGCAAGGACAGGTCCATCGTCTCTCCGTCCCGTACAATCGTGAACTTGAGTTTATCTCCGACCTTGTGGGATGAGATGATGGAGGAGAGATCATCGATCGATGTGATCTGATGTTCATCGACCGCCAGGACAACATCGCCCGCCTTGAATCCTGCCTCCTTGGCATCCTTCGTTTCAACGGAATAAATGTAGACTGTTCCGCCGGCACTGTCTCCGAAGAGGAAGTCCAGGCCGCTGCTGCCTTCCGTGTAGGTCATCCCTGTCCACGGCTGTCCGCTTACGTAGCCTTTGTCCATGAGCTGCTGTGCGACTTCTGCCGCAGTATTGATCGGGATGGCGAATCCAAGGCCCTCAACATCGGAGCCTGATGACTTCGCAACGACCAGACCGATTAGTTGTCCGTCTCCATTGAAGAGACCGCCGCCGGAATTCCCCGGATTGATGGAGCTATCCGTCTGCAGAAGCTTCATCGTCTTGCCGTCGATGGAAAGCTCTCTGTCCTTGGCGCTGATGATGCCGGCAGTCACCGTTCCGCCCAGTTCGCCGAGCGGATTGCCGATCGCAACTGCCATGTCGCCAACCTGCAGCTGATCGCTATTGCCGTAGACGGCAGGCGTCAACCCTTCCGCTTTAATCTTCAGCACTGCCACATCGTTCACTGAATCAGAGCCGACTACCGTCGCTTCGTAGGAATGTTTGTCATAGGTTGTAACAGTGATCTTGTTGGCTCCATTGATGACGTGGTTGTTCGTCATAATGTATCCTTCTTTGCTGATGATGACGCCGCTTCCTGCGCCTTCCGTTACATACTGCTGCATCCAGCTATCGCTGACCACACCTTCTGTTTTTATTTCAACGACGCTCTTCTGCGCCGTCTGCGTAATCTCCTGTATCGTCAGATTGCTTCCTGTAGCGTTCTGAAGGTTGTACCCTGTCGTTGAAACCGTTCCTTCGTTCGCTGCATCCATTGCTTCTGTCGATGCGACCGGTGAACTCGAACCGTTGTACATGCTGTTTCCAATCCGTGAACCGGCAAATCCAAACAGGCATGAGAGCACCATACAGCACGCAATGAGAAGTGCCAGTGATTTCCTCGTCAGCGTTACCTGTTTTGACTTTCTTCCTGCGTCTTTGAATTTCTTTCTGAAGTTTCCTCCGCCGATGCCGCCTCCAAAGCCACCGCTGCTAATGCCAGATTTAAAGCTGCTGCCGCCTTGATGGCTGCTGTCTGTTGTATATTCACTGTCTGCTCTCGCCTTTCCGCCGCTCCAGCGCGCCGAAGCGCTGGTGCCGCTTTTGAACTTCTCCCTCGGATCTCTGTAGAGTCCTTCCTCTTCTGTCGGTGTAGTCGGCTGAGGAGTCGGACCTTTTTTCTTGAAAAAGCTTTCGTCATAAAGGTCTTCTCCGAACAATTCCTCGCCGGAAACGGTATCAGCCGTCACATAGGATGGATTCTCCGCAATTGGCTCCGGATCCTTCATCACGAAGTTCGGTTCGTAATTTGTAAAGTTTTCGTTTCTGTTTTCGTCCATGTTTTTTCCCTCAATACATATTCCCCTCTTGACGATACTATAGCACCTGATTATGTTGGTTTTGTGTTGGTTTTGTATTAATATAGTAGCCGGAGGGGACACTTATGAGCACTGAAAACAGAACTGATAACATCTGCCCCAGCTGCATCGACTGCGCAGCCGGCGCGTGCGATGGAAAGCACGGAACTTATCCTTCTTTCTGCCTTACCGCGGCTATAAAAGACGGTGGAGAAGCAGCGGCTCTCTGCGAGGAATCTTTGGACAAGTATCTGAACGATCCGGAGGACAGTCTGATTGCAAAGGCATCTGCCACTGTCGAATTCGAAAACTACTGCAAGATGACCCGCGTGGAAGAAATCTGTGAATTTGCCGCTAAGATCGGTGCATCCAGACTCGGCATCGCAACTTGTGTAGGACTGCTGCGCGAGGCTCGCACTGCGGCCGAAATCTTCCGGCGCAAAGGCTTCGAAGTATACGGCGCAGCCTGCAAAGTAGGCGCCATCAGGAAAACGGACATCGGTATCGATCCGGAGCAGGAGTCTCTCGGCCCGCATATCTGCAACCCGATTCTTCAGGCGAAGATTCTGAACGAAAAAAAGACCGACCTCAATATTGTGATCGGTCTGTGTGTCGGTCATGACAGTCTCTTCTATAAATATTCCGATGCCCTTTGCACCACTTTGGTGACCAAGGACCGCGTCCTCGGCCACAACCCTGTTGCCGCTCTCTATCAGGCGGACGGATACTACAGCAAGCTGCTGAAGTGAACCAGCTTGTCACCCTCGTACTGCAAGGTCATGTTGATGCTGTCGGCGCCTTCGATAAGTGGTTTCAGGAACAGCCTGTCCCCTTCCCACATAGGAAGATCCATCAGCTGACGCTCCGGAATCCAGCGGAGCTCTCCTTCGTCGCAGGCCGCAACGGCATCCGCTGCTTCTGCAGAACCTGCTGCGCCTGACCCGATCTCCGCTCGATACAGGTACATGTCCTCATCTTCCCACTCATCCGAAAAGAAATGGATCACGCCGCAGAAGTGATAGCTGTTCGGAATCAATCCGGTTTCTTCTTTTACTTCCCGAAGCATGCAGTCATCCGGTGATTCTCCGGGCTCGAATTTGCCGCCGACGCCGATCCACTTACCTTCGTTCGGATCCTCTATTTTCTTATTGCGGTAGAGCATCAGATATTCATAACCTGATGTCGCGTTGTCTGCGCCGACTTCTATTCTCTTTCTGATATAACAAAGTGTCGCTTTCTTCATCATAATTTCTCCGTGTTGTCGTCTCTGCTTCCGATTATAGCATAACCCGGGGACATCTTTTTTATATACTGCTTTTTGTCTTTGATGTATAATTTAAAAGAACAGGAGAAAGCCCATGCATACCATCACCATCCACACGACAAAAGCATATGAGATTCTCATGGAAGAGGGTCTTCTGGCGACTGCCGCGGAACACATCTCGAAGGTTCTTCCGCCGGCGGAAGACGGTCATGCCGCCAAGTCGGCACCGCGCAAATGCTGTGTTGTGTGTGATAAAACAGTACATCAGTTATACGGACAGAAATCGCAGCCGCTTCTCACCGGGCTTTTGGAAGCCGGCTACTCGGTCCATGTCTATGTCTTCGATCCAGGCGAAAAAAGCAAGACGCTGCGCACTGCGGAAGACCTATGCGGTTTTCTGTTTGAGAATCACTTCGGACGGAACGATTTCATCATCGCTCTGGGCGGCGGCGTCTGCGGAGACCTAGCTGGATTTGCTTCTTCCATCTATATGAGGGGCATACCGTATGTACAGATTCCGACGACCCTTCTCGCTATGGCGGACTCATCTATCGGCGGCAAGACGGGGGTCAATGCAGAAGCCGGCAAGAATATGCTCGGCACGTTTTGGCAGCCTGCTCTCGTTATCGCGGATCCAGAGACTTTCGAAACGCTCAGCGAAACAGAACTTCTGAATGGTCTTGCTGAAATCATCAAGGCCGGTTTTATCGGCGATACCAGCATCTTCGATGCCATCAGTGAAGGACTTCCTGCCGCCACTGCAAAGGCAATACAAGTCAAGAAGGACATCGTGGAAGAAGACGAATTTGAGGGAGGCAAGCGCAAGCTGCTCAACTTCGGTCATACCATCGGGCACGCAATCGAAACCTGCAGCAAGTACACTGTTCCCCACGGTTTTGCCGTGATGACAGGAATGTACCTGACTGCGCTGGCCGCGGACGAACGCGGATGGAGCAGCGAACCAATGGCAGGCTTCATCAAGAGCGCCATCGATGCTTTTGCATATCCTGTTTATACAGACTGCACCGCAGCGGAACTCGCTGCTGCAGCGAAAGACGACAAAAAACACGAGGCAGATAACATAACCATCATATATCCCGACCGGCCCGGCACCTGTGCGATGAAGGAACTCCCGATCAGCGATTTGGAAGTCTTCATTGCATCCGGGCTTACAAAAGCACAAGGGAGATAGAATCATGGAAATCAAGATCACACCGCGTAAATTGGCCGGCACCATCGAGGCCATGCCGTCGAAATCACACGCCCACCGGCTTCTCATCGCAAGGAAACTGTCGGAACTGCAAGGCGGCGCTTTGGAAGGCGGCATTGAAATTCCCGCTTTTTCCGATGACATTGAGGCAACCATGGCCTGCATCGGACAACTCGATAAAAACACTCCGTATCTAGAATGCCGGGAGAGCGGCTCCACACTGCGCTTCATGCTTCCTGTTGTCATGGCCCTCAAAGATCATGCTACTTTTCTCGGGACGGGACGGCTGCCCGACAGACCGCTCTCACCATTAAAGGAAGAGATGGAGCGGCACGGCTGCCACTTCCGGATGGGCTCCAACAAGAATACGGACCGCTTCAAGGAGATCTGCGAAGTGTCTGGAAAACTCGTGTCCGGTGATTACGTACTTGCCGGCAACGTGAGTTCCCAGTTTATCACGGGACTTCTCTTCGCACTGCCACTTGTCGACGGTGACAGCAGCATTACGCTTACGACAGAATTGGAATCGGCCGGCTACGTTAATATGACGCTGGATGTTCTTAAGTCTTTCAATATCGAAGTGCAAGTCTCGCAAACAGAGACCGGATTCTTCCGTTATGAGATCCCCGGCAATCAGGTGTACAGAGAAAAACCGGGTATCGCCCTGGACGGTGACTGGTCGAACGCTGCGTTCTGGCTGGCGGCCGGCTCACTGAGTGGAGATATTACCGTCACCGGACTTCGTCTGGAATCCTGCCAGTGGGACAAGGAAATCCTGAGTATTCTCGCAGACATGGGCGCAGATCTGGATATCCAGCCGCAGGTAGATGGCACGGTTACCATTCGTTCCAAGGCGTCCATTCTCAAGGGCATGGATGTGGACGTTGCACAGATGCCGGACCTGACGCCGATTCTTGCCGTGCTTATGTCCTTTGCAGAGGGGACTTCCATGATCACCCATGCAGAACGGCTCCAGTTCAAGGAGTCAAATCGCCTAAAAGCGATTTATTCTGTGCTCTACAATCTGGATGCGGATATTTCTTACGGGGGAGACTGGCTCTCCTTCACGGGCAAGGCCTTCCTGGAAGGCGGTGAAGTGGACAGCTACGGAGATCATCGCATCGCTATGTCGGCGGCCATCGCGTCCTGCCTCTGCCGCGAACCTGTGTATATCTCCAATCCAATCGCAGTCACAAAATCCTATCCGGACTTCTACAAAGACTTCGACCTGTTAGGCGGAGTAATTGAATATTAAAGAGCCCCGCATGGGGCTCTTTTTTCCTGTCTATTTACTTGCTCAACTGTGTTCCTCTCTAGAAGGCATCGGTGTATACGGATGTGATCTCGCGGGAGTATTCCGTATATGCTTCTGTCATCTTGTTAAAGTATTTCTTGTACTCTTTTCCATCGTCTTCCGTGCTGGCAAGCATGGCCTCGACCATTTTGTCTTTGCCTTCGTCGTATACCTTTTCGAGCTTCTTGATCTTGTCCTGGGTTGCATCATATAGTTTGCTTTTTGAAAGAGAGAACTTGTCGCTGTTCAGTGATTTGACATACTGATTGGTTGCCTCTTTCATTTTAGCGTCGTAATCATTGTAGATCTTCGCGTACTGGGAGGAATCGTTGTCATCCTGCTCGTCGTTGTCTTCGTCAGTATCTTCATCGGAGCCCTCGTCAGAGTCTTCATCACTATCCTCCTCTGTTGCGGCCTGTTCGTAAATCGGCTGTTCCGTTTCCGCTTCCTCGGAAGGTGTCGTGATTTCCACTGTTTCCTCTACGGAATCATCGTTGCCGCACGCGCCAAGAAAACCGCTCATTGCAATGGCAAGGATCAGCGCTATGAATATATTGACAATTTGTTTTGTATTGATGCTGTTCTTTTTCATGGACTGATTATATCACGTAATTGTGATCGTTAAATGAACTCTTCCTGATTCTGCATGTTTACGCGTGAGCCAGGTTTCACTGATGATGTAAGGAATACGTTACCTCCGATGATTGATCCTTCGCCGATGACCGTCTCGCCGCCGAGGATGGATGCGCCCGAATAAATCGTAACATTATCTTCAATGGTCGGGTGGCGGCGTGTGCCGTGCAGCGCATGTCCCGCGCTGGTGGAGAGTGCGCCTATGGTTACGCCCTGATAGATTTTCACGTGTTCACCGATGATAGATGTGGATCCAACGACAATACCGGTGCCGTGATCCATGAAGAAATACTCTCCAATCGTGGCGCCAGGATGGATATCGATCCCTGTCATGTTGTGTGCGTATTCCGTCATCATTCTTGGAATAATCGGTACGTTCAACTCATAGAGTTCATGTGCAATCCTGTAGACGGTGCTTGCCAGCAGCCCCGGATAACAGAGGACGATTTCTTCCTTGTTGTCGGCTGCCGGATCTCCATCAAAGGTTGCTTGCAGATCTGTGTTTACCATATGGCGGATCTTTGGTACGCGCTTGAAGAAGTCAACGGCCAGCATCTGCGCACGCACGCTCGTGCAGGCGTCTCCCATCAGCGGCGCACCGCCCAGGCTTCTCAGCTCGTCATCATACTCAAGGGCAATGGCGATCTGATCCGTCAGGTTGTACATGACATCTTCAATAAGAACGGAAATCTTATTTTCCAGATTGAAAAACTTATATGTTTTATCCCGATAGTATCCCGGGAACAGAATGTTCAGCATCTTATTCACGATATCGACGACCACGTCTCTCTCCGGCTGTTCGAAGACATTCATCTTGTCGATATCTCTTCCCTGCCTGTAGTCGTCAAGGATTTTCTGGGTGATTTCCTTCAGCTGTTCTTCTGCTTTATCTCTCATCTGATTTTCCATGTGAAAACTCCTCGTATTAAGCGTTTAATGTTTCTGTCTTGCATTATAACACAAAAGCCCGAAACCGCTATGGTCTCGGGCCTTGTTTTTGCTTTTTTTAGTTCAGGGCCTCACTGTTGACTGGGAATGTGAAGTATGTATCCGGATATGGCTCGTTCTCCAATGTGAAGTGCCACCACTCTTCCGGAAGCGGTTTAAATCCATGCTCTGTCATGGCTTCTCTCAGTATCATTCTGTTGTTGTACTGTTCTTCCGTGATGCCTTTGTAGTCCGGATGACTTTCTTCTCCAAAGTAATCGAAGGTTCCGCCCATATCGACTTCTTTCTCGGTTTCCATGTCAAAGAGTGTGAGGTCCACTGTGCTTCCTCTGCTGTGTCCGGAGTGCTCTGCAATGTAGCCCTGCGGAAAGAGGACGTCTTTGTCCAGCTCCGGATAGAAGTACTCCTTCATTCTTGTATCGTCTTCATCCTTTGCCCACTCCACGAAGTTCGTAACCGCTTCCTGCGGACGGTACGCATCATAGATCTTCAACCGGTACCCGTCATCTTTCACATCATCACTTACTTCTTTGAGCGCGTCGGCCGCCTCCTTCGTCATAAAGGCAAGTGGTTCTTCATACCCGTCAATACGGTCTCCGACAAAGTTGTAAGTAGAATAGTAACGTATTTCAAAGATTGCATCCGGAACAACATCTGTCACCAGGACAAAGTCGGACGAATCATTTGAGAGCGTAACGCCATCCTCCGCTACTGCGGTCGTCGGTTCTTCTGCGACGGCTTCTGTTGCATTTGCATCTGTGTTTGCTGTTTCATTCCCCTCTTCGGAAGCTGTATTTCCACATCCGCACAGGAATCCAATCGATAACATCGCGGAAAGCAATAGTGATGTCAGCAAAGTCCCTTTCTTTTTCATTTTATTCCTCCTGTTTTAGGCGTCCTCTTCTTATCATAAATACAGACGATTTCAATAAACAGTACGATTGCGGCGAACCCCAGGCACCACGCGCCCAGGACATCCGTAGGAAAGTGCACGCCAAGATAGACCCGGGTTGGCCCGACCAGAAGCATCGGAATGGCCAACAATACCGTTAGTATCCGTCTGGCCGTCGGGTTGTCCACATACCGCCAGACAAGCCAGATGGCAAACCCGTAAAAGAACATGCTGGTAATCGAGTGTCCGCTTGGAAAGGAAAAACCGTGTTCCGTCACGAGGTGCACCACTTCAGGCCGAGGGCGCTCAACAAAGTGTTTGATGAGGCTGTTTGTCAGCATCGTAACCAACGCACCAACTGACAGCGGAATTCCAAAGGTCATACGTGTGCGCGGAATAATCAACAGCAGAAGGCATAGGCCAATGATGACATATTTGTTTGCCAGCGTTGTAATCACAATAGCCACGCCCGTGATTGCAGGTCCTCGCAAGCTGTAAAACCATTCTCTGACCGGATCATCAAAACCGGCCGCACAATCTTTTACTACGCACACAAGCAGCACTGCAAAAGCAACCAATGCCGCAATGCCCGCTGCCCTGCGGATGAATACACTATTCGTCATTGCATTTAGTCCGATGTTGGAATATACTTTGCAATCTGTGCTGCAACATTTGAGATCGGCATAGACTGGAGCCAAACATTGCCGGGACCTTCCACAACGGTGTTGAACAGGCCTTCCCCGCCGAACATGATGTTCTTTGCGCCTTTGATTCTCTCAACTCTGAACTTCACGTTGTTCCCGATGATGGCAAGATGCGGTCCGTCTACGATTTTAGATTCTCCCGCAGCCAGTTCGTATTTCTCGAGGCTTCCGTCGATTTCTAAAAATACCACTCCTGGGCCGGTAAATTTCTGCATGATAAATCCCATGCCGCCGAATAATCCACCACCTACCTTCTCGTGGATATGAGTTGCCACATTGACGCTTTCTTCGCAAGCAAGGAATGCGTCTTTCTGCGCTATGATGCTTTGTCCTGCAGCCAACTGAACCGGAACAATGCATCCGGGGAATGAGGATGCGAAAACGATTTCCGCTTGCCCTGCTGCACACTCATAGCGGTTAAAGAATATCTTTTCACCTGAAAAAGCTCTTCCTAATGCTTTACCGATACCGCCGCCGCCTTCTGTAGACATTTTGATTCCGCTGTCCATCCAGCTCATAGATCCGCCTTCGCATTTTACGGCTTCTCCTTTTTCAAGTGTGCATTTTACTGCCGGGAATGATCCCCCTATGATTTCGTAATTCATGATGTCCCTCCTGTTTCATAGTTAATATTATTTTACCACAAGTATCTCCTGAAATAAAAAGGCCTGAGATGTTTCTATCTCAGGCTTTATGTTTTTCACGCATGTTTCATTATTCGTCTTCTTCCCAGGTGTCTCCGCTGAGATAGATGCAGTGTGCCCAGCACTCCCGCATGATTCTCTGCACATAGTCGCGGTCCTGTTTTGGAGGCTCCGCATAGACCTCGTAATCGCCTGTGTTCTGCAGGCATGTGAAGGTAAGCGTCATGGCGCTGCACGTACCGCAGCTAACACATTTGGTTCTGTCTATTATAATCATTTTCTTCTTATTCCTCTCAGAGTTATCTCTAATACTCGATTTGTTCTCGTTCTTTCTTATTGACGATTATACCCCAATGAGATGAAATAGAAAACCCGAAACTGTTAAGGATTCTCGTTTTCTGTCATTCCAAATGTGATATGATGATATCGTAAAAGACTACTTCGTTTTCAAAATACAAAATCGACCAGTAACAGAAGGAGAACGGAACAATGAGTGACATGATTAAGGACCCGATCACTGCATGTATGACGGAGGAGTTCCTGAGTGAACTAAGCGAGATGCAAGAGTTCGCAAACTCACTGTACGGTGAGAACAAAAGAATCACAGACGGAAATTACGATAAATCACTGGCGGCAAAGTGCGTCAACGGCACGTTCGTCGGCAGAAAGACGGAGAATATCATCGCGTACAAGGGCATTCCGTATGTCGGCAACCAGCCTGTCGGCGGGCTTCGCTGGAAAGCGCCGGTTGATATTGCTCCGGATGACGGCGTATATGAAGCGTATTACAGCGGCAAAAGCCCTCACCAGAGATTGCTCGACTTCGCGGCTCTCTACCCTCAGGGCGAAGACTGTCTGCATCTGGATATATGGAAGGCGGATGAAGCGTCTGCAGAAAAGAAGCCTGTCATGGTATGGATCCATGGCGGTGCTTATGAAATCGAGGGATACGTTGATCCATGGTATGATCTAAGCAATTTCGTCCGGGAAAACCCAGACATAATAGCCGTTTCAATCGAATACAGACAAGGGGTTTTCGGTTTCTTCCATCTGTCCCACCTTGCGGACGGCAAAGATTATCCGGATGCGCAGAATCTGGGACTCATGGACCAGATGATGGCACTTAAGTGGATTCATGAGAATATTGCCAGCTTCGGCGGCGACCCTGACAACGTGACGATCTTCGGTGAATCCGCCGGCGCCGGAAGCGTGACCCTGCTTCCGCTGGTCGAAGGCTCCCATGCGTATATTAAGCGGGTTATTGCCGAAAGTGGTTCTCCGGCTTTGACGAGATCCACAGAAGAGGCCATCGCATGCACAAATGAAATCATGGAAAAAGTCGGCTGCAAAACCGTCTCCGATCTTCAGAAAATCGATGCCCAGACACTTGTGGATGCATCCGCCGTCACCTCCATGCGTGTCGCCCCTGAAAGAGACGGGAACTACCTGCCTTTGGATCCCTATGAGGCTTATGCAAAGGGTGCGGCAAAGGATATCGACCTTCTTCATGGCATCAACAAAGATGAGATGAATTGTTACGTTTGCATCCTGGGCGAGGACGGTTTCATTGCGTGGGGCAACGATTACAAGGAGAAGAGATTCGCAATTTTGACGGAAGAAGAGAAGGCTCTCGCGGAAAGTTTCAGTCGGGATGTGAAGGGGGAGCGCTTCGAGCATGTCAGCCGTCTGGTTGACCAGATTATGTTCAATGCGCCGCTCATCAGACTGTCGGAGGACCAGACAAAGGGCGGCGGCAAATCTTACACTTATCTGTTCACGGTTGAATCTTCTGTGCCGCTGATGAGAAGCGGACATGGAATCGAACTTCCGTCAGTGCTCAATCATACCGAAATGGTTGACGAAACAGGAAGGGTCTTTGATGAAACCTTTTCAAAGACCCTGCGTAAAATGTGGGTTCAGTTCGCCAAGACCGGAAATCCATCCCTCAGCGCAGATCTTTCTCCGGACGGCAATGCCAAGGAGTGGCCGCTCTACGATCTGGAGGACAAGTACGTGATGGTCCTTGATGAATTCGATATTCATCCGGAAAAGGAATTCGAGAGAAAAATCGTAGATTGGGATAGAACCTATTTCCTGACCAAATGCTATTGGTGGTAACCAGAATCTAAGCCGCTGTCTGCCAACAACAAGGTGCTTGACCCTTTGTACGCATCATAATCGGTGATACCCTCGCCAATGTTCGGCACATAGTGCGAGTAGACAACATCAGCCACAAAGGCAAGTACGAGGACGATGCTGGCGGTGACCAGCAGCTTCGTCGGCAGCTTGGATAAGAGACTGCCGACGAACGGCGCCAGGAAATAGACGGCGGCCATTCCGCCGACCGCAAATACCATCAGCCCTTCGCAGCAGATTCTGCCGTCGAGATTCAGGAAATAGCCGGTGTAATCCCACCAGCGCATTCCCTTCGTCATTTCCAGATAATAAGATGTCATGTATTCAACGACGCCGCAAAGAAGTATGATCAGCACGACTTCCTTCAAAGGGGATCGGCGCCACCTTGCCAGAGCGACGAGAATCAGTGAAACGCCACCGCCATAGACAGGCAGCCACGGTCCATGCATCACACCTCTGTTGATAAACTCGCCATCCTCCACAAGATGGATGCTTACTTCCCATGCCCATCCGACAAAAGAGAAGATAAAGAAGAAGAGAACAATGACCCAGACCGTATAGGTGCGAATGTATCTGGCATCTTTGACAGCCAGGTTGTTTTCTTCCTTCCAAAGAGGATTGAGTCTCTGCGGATACAGTTCTCCCCTGATCGCGGCCCGCTCTTCTACGATTTGCTGACGTACGTTATCAACCTCGTCATATTGAGCCTTTTCTGTGTCACTTCCAATCCAAAGGCCGCAGTTCTTCGCAAAGAACGCTTTTACAGGCGCAAGGGCGACTCTGTTTGCATCGATAAATTCCTTATGTTTTTCTATATCCGCGTAGGTTTTCTCGAGAACCTCTCTGTCGGCTTTTTCAAAGAGACTGTCATCATTCAGGAGCTCAGCCCCTTCTACGCCATTTTCCTTCGCGCACGCGCGCACATACGCATAGTACTCAGAGTAGGTTGCTGTCTTGTACGGCAAAACCCACAGAGCTTCCGCAAACCCCAATGTGCAAAAGCCCAGAATATGCCATCCTACATAGGACAGTTCTATCTTGAAGGCTTCCATCTTATGGCCGTCCATAATACGGCGGGACAGCGTAATCGCTTCCTTCGGAGAAATATCCGGATTCTCTGCAACGATATATGGAACCTGGCGATAGGAAAATGTCTTGATGACACCGCCGACCAGGGTCAGCCACCAGAGCGTCAGGAAAACAGTCTTCAAAAGCATCGTCAGTGATGCCCTGATCCATCTTCCGACTATTTTGAAGTGCAGAACATGAGAGAACGGCACCTCTTCGTATAGCCTCGCTTCGAGAAACATCCTACGCAGAATTGCTGTGTAGACGTTTTTGAGAAACACCCACAGGAACACCGAAATCAGAACACTGAAAATGATCAGAATTATTTTTATGATATCTTTTGCGTGGGCCATAGACCTCGTCGCATCGACGATCATGTAGAGCAACTGCCCCGAGTTGAACATGTCTACTACAGATGACAAGGCGCCCCGGTTTCCGCCCACGATGGCTGTCAGCTTTGCATTTGCCCTGCCTTTGATTTCTGACGACAGCTCTTTTTCCATCTGGAGTATTGCAATCCCTTCCGCCGTTTCACCATCGCCACCCGAAAACAGTTCTTCGGTAAACTCCTGCAATGTTTTATCTTCTAATTCATGTGAAATGTTGACAATAGCTCGATATGTGTTTTCTGTGTGGGTTACGACATAGTTGAATTCTGTGCCATAGAACATCCCTACCAGACATAGAATCACAAACAAGACATAATGCCGTTTGACAATTGTCTTTGCTCTTTTCTTCCATTGTTTTCGTTCGTTTAAGGTCGCTTCGCTTACCATGGCTTTTCCTTCTTATTTGAAATCTATGACAACAACTTCGCTGATTGTTCCGACACGAATCGGCGGACCATAGTACCCGACTCCTGATGTGACGATCACACTCGCGCCGCCCCATTCTTTCATCCCGTAAGACTGCGGGCTTAGGATACGGGTCAAAACATTCCCCGGGAAGATCTGCCCATCATGAGTATGTCCCGAAACTGACAGATCTATTCCGTAACGATCCAACTCCTCCAGATCGCTCGGTTCGTGCTGCAAAAGCAATATACGTTCTTCCGGTTTTGTATCTTTGAGCAGCTCCTCCAGTGAGGCTCTTTCTTTCACGCCGTCTCCCGGTCTGCTTTCGTCTCTTCTGCCGGCAATGCAAAGGCCCTCAAGCTCCGGCAGTCTTACGACATCATCTTTCAGCAACGTCCAGTCGCAATCCTTGATGAATTGCTCCATCTCAGGATTCCTGTGCGCGTTTTCCGCTCCTACGAACGTAAAGCCGCCAAGCAGCGGTTCATCTACATCGTGATTGCCATAGATAACGTATTTCCCTTTCTTTGCCTTGATCTGGCTGAGAATGGATGAATACGCGTCCGGCTGCCTCATCGCTCCGTAGGAACTGGTCAGTATGTCGCCGGCAACAACGACGAGATCCGGATTCTGCTCATTGACGCGGGCAACCATTTCTTCGGAAAAATCCGGCGTTGTGTTGACCCCGATATGCGTATCCGCGATCAGCACGACCCTGAGTGGTTCCTTTTGCCCGAGTGTTTCACGCGGCAGTTCATAGAACGTGGTTTTGATATCGTGTGCTGCCAGTGACCCAAAGACGTTTATCGCGACTGCACCAATGAACAATACTGCCAGTACTGCGATTGCGTATTTTCTTGAAATCGGCTGCTTCTCACCGGTACGGCGTCTGCGTCTAAGCCGCACGATTCCTTCAATGATACGCACGACAAGCAGCATGCCGAAAAAGTAAATCATATATCCTGCGATGATGTTTCCCCACTTCTGGAAAAACCAGCAGACAGGCCCGTCCGGCACGAGCGCACCGATAAGCGGGAACATAAAAAGGACCCCAAGTACTACCGACACCATAATCGTTCCAGCTGCACGGCGGTGCTCCGGATCCATCGCTTTCCTGAGTGGTCCGTATAATAAGCTCAGGGCTAAACAAACCGCGAAAAGATATATCAGTATCAGTATCGTAAGTGTCACAGCTCTGCTCCTCTTGTAACAGTCAATCTGTTTTATTCATAGTACCACATGCGATATTCATTCTCAACGATGCGTCGCGGAACTGACCTTCCTTTCATAAAAAGAAAAAGCTCTGGGCCCTCCGCTATGCAGCAGTGGGTCGAGCTTTTCTTGCTATTACGATACCACTATGGCACAGATTGTCAAGCGTTATCTTAAAAACTTCAGTATTTCACCGCTTTTCTTTATGATTAGCAACCGTTTCACATCTCTTTTTTGAGCAAATCTACGCTTGAGTTCTAGCATGCACTTTTCTTCGGGGATATTAATTCTCCTCAAATCAAAGATGATATTCTCCGCCTGTTGTTTAGCTTTTCTGAAATTATTCTCTATCGTCCTCTTGCTTTTACCCTTAGGGCATTTGATTTCCCAAGAAACACCATCCATAAAGATATCTGGTGTGTGCACGTTTGGGCTGTTTCGCGGAGCAATAAACTCTATGTCATATCCCAAATTCGCAAGGTAATCAGCTGTTTCCAACTCATGCCTTTCCGGCAATGTTTTCAATTGTGATATGTCAATTTTGCCCCGTCTCATTACTCATGCTTTCGGTACCTTTTACCTTCCTCAAGCACCTTGTTCATAATTATATAGTCCTGATTTGCGAATTTAACATATTGTGCTGTATTTATATGCCACTTTTCGGGACGAAGCCAATCTTCCTCTCTCGGAACATCTGCGACAACATAATCCAACGTTCCCTCTGCTTTTATTCCAAAAGGAGTGAGGAATCTCGATGCTATGTACTCCAGCCAAGTCCAATGGTCACCGCACTTGGTCGAGTTGCATGCTAATTCATCATTCTCGTTGATATACCAAGGACAGCATGTCCCATATGGCTGCAAAGGATCATTGCTGCTTATATGGCCGACATAATAATTAAAAAACTGTTTGAATTCTGGATCAACGAGTTCCTCAAATTTAAGACCTCCCCTGAAATGAAACCATACTCCCATACGAATTGCCTCCTTTTTACTTTAATGGAATTTATATCCATTTTATTCAGATTCTCTTTGTTTGTCAACAACAAAACATAAATACATTTGAAAGTGTTTGCACTAATCCGTCTCAACGTTTGTTCCAAAAAGAAAAAGCCTGAAGCGTTTCCACTTCAAGCTTTCTGGCACCCCCACTCGGAATCGAACCAAGAACTAATCTTTTGCTCTGAAGCAAAAGCGGAAACCCTTGGTATACTTGGGTTTCCGCGAAAATACGTTGAAATTTCAACGTTGTTAGTAAGTTATAGCTTCTGCTGACCATTGATCACTCGAGGCCACCGGTGGCAAAAAGTGTGGGAAAAATGTGGGAGTTAGCCCCTTTGCAGCAAGACACGATATGATATCAATAAAACTTTGTAAGCTGGTTTGACAAATGCCGTCTTTGCTTTAGGGAAGCTTTACGCCAACGAGCTTTTCGATGCGCTCATTTGTCCACTCATCGTTTTCCCAGAAAAATAGTTCGGTCTTTCTTTTTTTGAAGATTCTAAAAGGCATTTCAGTATTGTCGTAAATGTGCAGAACATCACAAATATCTACTAGTTCTGGAATCAGTTTCAATGCCTTTTCATACCGGACCCTTATTCGCTCCTCCGGAACCCCGTGCCCTCCAGCTTCTTCCCTGGATCTAACACGCGATACGTTAATGCTTGGATCTGCAGTGAGAACATAAATACATCGAACGAAGTATCCTTTTTCTTTTGCACGGCGTAAAAGATTGAGATTCCTATCCGTAGAAAGCACTGTTTCAAACGTAAAATCTATTCCTTTTGCCAATGCATCTTCTCGCAAGTTTTCCGCCATAACTGCAGCCTCAAGATCGCTGCAATGAACCGTTTTCTTGATGTCATCCGCATTGATATACGGTTCTATTACCTTCGCCAGTTTTGTAATGGTTGTTTTGCCACTGCCGTTTGGCCCGGCAAATACAATCACTTCCGGAAATCTGTTATTATTCGACATACTCTCTTCTCCCATCCGGATACTCGAGATATGCTTTCTTTTTTTCACGATCATAACCTGCGATTGGCGCACCCTTTGCCTTTTTTATTTCATTATCTATGCGAATTGCCTCTTTGAATCGTTCTGTAAGCTCTTCGTCCGGTACACCGCACATTGAATCCAGTTCGTTTGCTGATACCATTTGCCAATCCTCCTTTTAATATCAATCTCTGTTCCTTTAATAATTATAGCAAACTCTATGTCAACACACTATAACAAATAGTTAATCCATACCTCTTACCTGTCATTTCTGGGTCTTATCATTTTATAGAAAAAGTCAGGAACGCTGTTCCAGGACTTATCCTTTCTGGCCAGATTATTTGTGCTGACTCCCCCTATAGTATTGATCGCTTCAATGCTGCTTTTCCCTTTTTGTTTCAACTCCTGGTTCACTTCTTCGTGCAGCTTACTGCTGCTTATGACCTCATTATCCGTTCTGGATGCAGTTGAATTGTTAATGGCTCTATTTCCGTCAATCAGAACAGATATGCCGATTCCCAATATTGCAATAAACAGCAAAACCAGTAACAATGGTGTGTTTAAACCCATGAAAACGAATGAGCCGATACCAGCCAATACTGCCATAGCAATTATGATAATTCCCTCAATTCGTTTTTTCACTGTTCATTCTCCTCAAATTGCTTTTTCTACATCCAATGTCCATCTGTTACCATCCGCTCTATAACCGCCACCATCGCCGTTGTAACAATATTAGAACCTATAATTGACCACAGCAGTTTCTTCTTGCTGTCCACATGTCTCTTCAAAAGATTATATATGATCGGGATTTCAATAAGTAAAGTCAGCATAACGAAGCCAAATCCTACGATATAATTCGGCCCCGCATTCAGTGCATCTTCAAATTTTGGATATTATTTCCCCGTTTTTATAAACCACCGGCGCAGGATCTCCCTCTTCTGATGTGTAGTCCGGTCTCTCGGAAAGCACCTCTATCAGATTGTATCCGGAGCCTTTGCATGCGAAATCTACAACATCAGTACAAACCCCATAAACGAAAGAGGGCACGCGCCTGGTAGCGACTACTTAAAGATTGCATAGAAGACAAATGCTTTATCAATGCTTGCAAGCATCTTTTTATGACTCATAAGGGAAGAAATATCGCCTGATACCTCAAAATCCTCGTCACTGTCTCCTATTTCTGCCCTGATATATATTTTCTTGTTTTTCTCAATGGCAACAGGTTCAAGAAGCACGCTCTCTGTATAGCTTTCCATATCGTTAAATGATTGATTGTCATTAGACAGGGGCGACTTGCTTCCCGTGCTATCTGTTTCGTCAACATCACTTCCTTTTCCGAGAATGTTAATGACAGCCAGTTCTTCGTCAATGTTATTATCAATGTACGCAGATATCTTTCCATATGTGTTCTGGGGTCCAAAATCATAAGAAAAAGGTATTTCAGATTCAGCACAATTCTTGGCAACAAGTTGCCCCTTTTCATAATAATCGTAGCCGACACAAACGCTCTTGTACGTTTCATCTACGGTGAATTGTGTTATTGCTTCTAACGCATCAGGGGCAACTACGCTCATCAGTTCATATTGTTCCTCGGAAAGATCATATGACTGGATCGTGTTCATCGCAGCTTCGTTTTGAGCTGACGAACTATTTCCGCATGCTGTCATAAGAAAGCCCATAAATAATACAAGCCCTGCTATAAACAGTTTCTTTTTCATTTCTGTCCATTCCTTTCCGTATCAGATGCTTTATCATTCTCTTCGTCCTGTTCAAAGATGTAATACGAAAACAACTCAATCTCAATGGTCTCATCAAATCCGTCCGGAACCAAACCAAGATAGTCACAGCGGACATTTGAATTCTGGTTATCAGATATCATTGCGAATATGCCGCCTTCATTATCAGGCTGCTCCGCATCAAGGCAATCTGTTCTGAAGAAGTTCATTTGCAGGTTTTCAGGGGCTTCATATTCGATAGCGAGAATGTTTTCTTCCTCCTCTTCATCAGGCCATCCGGGAAATACCTCCACATGCAGTCCGTGAACAATAACCTCTGCCGGCTGTCCTTTTGGATCTGTGATTGTTATTGTAATAGGTTCCTGATTATTGCCGGGATTCATGAGAAACTTCTTACCAACGAAAACCTCGATGTCCGGTTTCTCCATGATTACATCTATTGAACATTCTTTATCATTCCATTCTGCTCCAAAGGCCTCCGAATCAAGTCTATACTCACAGCACCAGAGCCTCTGCTCATCGATATCAAGCCAATGCCCCGGAATCACTCCGGCCTTTGCAGCGTTGCTGATCATATGTCCTTGATGATAGGAACAGAATTCCCATACCTGCCCATTGGTCATTCCCGAAACTGGGAAGCTCTTGTCGCCTGCCAGAAACACTTCCACTCCGGAAACCTGTGGTTGATATGGAGTTTCGATATCCACCATTCTGAGCTGACGTCTCGTTACAGGTTCTTCGATTTCATCTTCATACCAGTCCTCGTCTTCCGGCTCATCCTCATAGAGAACGTACAATATGGTGATATACTCGTCTTCCTCTGAATCAGAACCATTTTCGAGTCTATAATAATATGCGTCTTCGTTTCGAACTTCCTGTAGTCCAAGAAGCAGAACCGGTTTATCGGCAATCATCAACTCCCGACCTATCAGCTTTTCTTTTTTGATATCCAATTTGTAATCAATCAGTTCTCTAAGATTCATTGCACTTCTCCAATCCGATAGTGCCCGATAATTCCTGCTTTCTTTTCCCAGCGCTGCATCTTGTCTTCTTCATATGCCTTTTGCGCGGCGCTGACATGATGGATGATATATGGAATGCCTTTTTTATTGCGTTTGTCCGACACAATGGCAATATGGCTGCTGAACACGACAATGTCGCCGCCCTGCCATTCTTCGATATTTCCGAGATCTGTGGTCAGGCTCTGCGCATGTCTGGAAAAATAGGTGTTCAGGTTCCCCACCCGGCGGAAGTCGATGTTTGCATCAGGTGTTTCGATTCCGTAATCATCCTGTGCTGCCTGTACGTCATCTGCCACAAGCTGCATCAGATCGTATCCGGAGCCTTTGCATGCAAAAGCTACAACATCGGTACAGACCCCATATCCGTCATCCGGATAGCCACTTGAATAATACTTGCTTTTGTACTTTGGTTTTGTGGCGATATAGTCACGAGTGCTCTGCAGCATATCCGTCTGATCATCGACCCCATCGCCATCCTCATCGTGATCGCTGACATACTGTTCAATGTGAAACTGATCGGCATAGTCTGATTGCCCATCTTCTGCCTGTGTACCACTGTTTGCCCAGAAAGGATGTAAGAACAAACAGTATGCGATGCCGGCCATCAGTACAACGATCGCTAAAAACACAATGAATAATATTTTACTTCGTCGGCTTTTCATTATTTCTTTTTTGTTCCCTCTGTCGTTTCAATTGCCGCTTTTTGACTGCGATCCATATCCAGTATATTGCCATGAAAAGCGCAGAAACAAACTGCAATGCGTTTGTGATTTTCAATGCAGTCATATCAGACATGTCTGAAAATATCCCCATCAGATCCAGCGCGGCGGTAATTATCAAAATCACTGCCGCAACGATTGCCAAGCGTCTGAACAACTCTGGAATACGCAGCTCATCCTCGAGTTCTTCCATTTCTTTTATTTCGTAATAATCCGGTTCCGTCAGGATCTCAAAGAACTCAGCGAGCTGTGATCTCTGCTTTTGGTTGATTGCAGGATCTACCTGCAGCGTGAGTCTCTTCGTTTCAAAATCAGGCTCGACGGTCACATCAATATCCTTATAGGTAACCTTAAAAAGGCAGGAGTAAATTATCCTGCCTTTGCTCTTCCAAACCAGATCTTCATATTCAGTTGATGAGGAAATAGCCTGGTATGGCTGCGTCCGCTGCTTTCCGATATCCATCAATGCGTTTCGGACAACTGCATCTCCGTAATACTCCATCTCATAGAGTCTCGTGCCGTATTCCTCCGGCGCAAATCCCATATAGTATGTCGCGCTGCCCGGTGCCTCGCCGGGAATATTGACTCTGTCCGCATACTGGATATGCATTCTCAATGACACTCAAAGGAATTAAGAATTCTTTATTAAAATGTCATCCCTGGTTTGGTTTCAAAGGCATCTTCATGGCATCGGATATTGTTCTCCAGCGCCATTGTATACCCAGAATTGATCAACTTCCGTTACCCCATCCTTCTTAAATACTGGAATTACAATATAATAATTATCGCCTTTGCGTTGGTCTTTGCGCTTCATGTATTCCACAGCCTCTTCGGGGGAACTGACAAGGCCATTACCCTCTGCTTCCTCCAAATCTATGCGTTTTACATATCCGTTTCGACCGTTGACCCCTTCTGCTGCGATAAGATCGGGAGCATGTTTCTCATAATCATCCCCTGTCCAGTCCGGGCCATATGTTTGTCCGTTCTCATTAACAGCGTACTTGTAATCTTTTCCGTTTTCTCCCGGTAAAATGACGCTGTCATTTAAGTCTGTCCTATTCTGATGAACTATAATCACTGCACCTGCAATAAGCAACAGTATTACAAGCGGTATCAGTATCTTAAGTCCTCTTGTTGCTTTGACTGCCTGATTTGTAGTCTTATCAATACGAGAAACATACTCACGATCCTCTTTAAGCAGAACATCAAACGACACATTGTACTCATCACTGATCTTGCATAAGGTGTCCAAATCGGGATAGTGTTTATTGTTTTCCCAGTTTGAAACTGATTGGCGGGTGACATTGAATTTCTCCGCAAATTCCGCCTGGGTCATTCCACTCTCCGTTCTGATAGCCTGAATTTTATTCCCTATGTCCATGGTGCACCTCCTGCTATTACTTACAATTTTAGTGCCGCCCATGTTTCAGGTAAAGCAAGAAACGTTTTACATTTGAAAAAAGATATGATGCAGACGAAGAATAATCTATTCTTCTGCCTTCCATTCTGCCCGATTTTTATTGCTAACAGGCTTTATGACATTCTTGACCATGGAGCCGCCTGCAAGGTCTTCTATGGCATTAATATCTTCTTCTGTACTGCCGTAGTCAATATCTACAATGTTGCTTTTCAGTAGCCCGTTGTAGATGACGCCGGTTTTGTCTATCACAGCGCACTCAAGGTCTGCATTTCGAAGACCAAGCTTTGGATCTCCTGCCGGGGAATTCTGGACTAACGCCACTTTGCCATCCTGTGCGGTAACCGCAAGCCCAACAGCATTCCCGTGTTCATATCTGTCATGGGAATTCTTTCTTGCAACCATTTCCGTCGTAAACAATTCATCATCGAGACCTTCAGCGACCCCGCCGGCGTAAAGCAGCCTGTATCCGCTATTATCATTTTCGGTCAGGATCGCAATATGGTCGTTATGATCTGTAGCGGCCAGAGTGCCGTCCTCTCCCCATCTGTACGACATTCTCTCGGATGCAGGGAACATCTTCGCCATACACTTTGACTTCCATGTGTCCGCATCTACGATTTCTACGAAGTAATCGCCTTCTTTAACGGAGAATATGGCTAGATTCCTATGATCTCCTGACAAACTGATATCGACATATTCCGCTGTTTCATCCAGTGGGTATGTCATATTAAGCTGATATGACAGAGGCGTAGGATCCGGTATGAAAAGGTTTTTCCTGCCTTTGCCTATGCTTATGGTTGCATCTGCATCGATCGGCAGTTCATACACGCCGTAGCCGCCTTTGATCTGAGAAACATCTACCGGGTTTCCTTTGACTGTCCTGTTGTTCACAACGAAAAGCAGCCTGTTCTTCAATCCATACTCGGATGCCTTGTGAGAATTATTGTCATCCTGGCTCTCTATGCTTTCTTCTGTGTCCGGGTGCTCCCACTTCTTTCCGTCCTTGATGTTCTCCTGCTGGAGAAAGATAACGGGGTCGAATTCATAATAGTCTTTCCCCGCTCCAAGTGGCTTTTTTATGGTTGTCTTACTGACGGAAAACCTCTTGTTAGAGGAGTCCTGTTCGCTGGAGACCCTGTAATTCTGATACTCATTGTCGAGCACAGGGATCCTGAACCACTCATTCAGCACCGTGTACAATTCTATATCTCCTGCGTAAGGCGCAGCCTTTTCTTCAGTATTTGATTTCTTGTCGGCCAAAGTCTTCAGCCCGGTCAGCGCACTGCTTGAGTTATACACCTTCTCGCCAAACTGGAACCGGAAGCTAATCGGATAATAATCAAGATAATCTCCGGTTCTTATCGTGCCTTTTTTCTCTTTGCCGTCTGCTAAGGCTTGCTTCTGGAGTTTATCGTAATAGTTCTGGATCTTCTTGTCCTGTAATCCTTCCAGTGCGTCATATTTCAGCTGCGTATAATAAGGCACTGCAGACCACCCGGTGAAACGCATATCATCATACACTGAGGTCTCAGCCGTGGTTCCCATGTCACCTCTCGTAAATGAGGACACGGTTTTGTTCGTACTGTAATCAAATCCGTTGATCCAATGAAGATCATCGGCGGAATCTGCCCTGAATGCAACGATAAGCCCGTCTGCTGCGGCTCTGTCTCCCGTGATCGTTTCCTCTGTGAGTCTGGCCTTGCCGATCTGATCACTTGCGGACATCCATCCGAATACGATCATCCCTATAGAGAGAACCGTTGCCGTCAGAAATATAAAAATGGATTTCTTCATAATCGCGACTCCCTTTTCTCTCTACTTCATTTCATCGATCGCTCTGTTGATCCGGTCTGCCCGGTAATCGTATCTTTCCTTGACGATTTCGACCAGCGTCTTGCCGGATTCCTCTATTTCCTTGACGCTCAGGTCATCTATGATCTCACTT